>CAYMGE010000098.1:0-22777 GCA_964389925.1 uncultured Ardenticatenaceae bacterium | reverse complement strand
GCAGGCCAAACAGGAGAGTCGGGCTGAAGGGGTTGCAGAGGGCATCGTGCAAGGTATTGTACAAGGACGAGAAGAAGGCCAAAAAGAGGTGATCCGCAAATTTCTAGCGATGGGAACATTATCAGTGGAACAGATCGCTCAGACATTGGGGTTGACTTCGGCCGAAGTTCACAACTTGGCTACAAAGAGTGACTAACCAAAGGGTAGTATCTTTCACGCTTACAATAGGGCTACAACATGAAGTTGCGTTGGTGTTTAATTCGCCAATACACGGAGTTCATGACCACACAATCACGCCGCATACACCAGTACATCCCGCTCGATCTGCTCACCGACAGCATCTTCAGCAACATCCAAATCATAACGCATTTGTAACCCCATCCAGAATTGAGAAGATGTGCCAAAAAATCGCGCCAACCGCAACGCCGTATCTGCCGTCACGCTACACTGTCCCCGCACGATCTCATTGACCCGTCGCGCAGGCACACGCATCGCAAGCGCAGCTTGATTTTGACTAATACCCATAGGCTTAAGAAACTCCTCAAGCAAAACTTCTCCGGGATGGACGGGTGGAATTTTTTCCATTTGACTATCTCCAAAATTCGACTCACAGAGAGTATATCATGACCAACCTAACTTACACTCACTTACAATTTGACTGCATTGCCGAAACCCCGATCAATCTCGGCGGCCACTGGGCGGGCAACCGTCTGCGCGGCGCATTGGGCTATGTGCTGCTGCGAACGACGTGTGACCAAGATGGGCGCGGTGGCGACATCCACACGGCGAACTGCCCCGCGTGCTGGCTGCTGCGCCATAAGCTCGATGCCAGTCATGCACGACGCGCATACAGCATCATTCCACCCATCCCTGCGCCTGCTCATGTCATGCCGGGACAGCGTTTCACCTTCACCATCACACTGTTTGGGGGAGGATGGCAGTTTCTGCCGTATTTTGTGTTGGCGGTCGGTGAGATGGGGCGCAGTGGGGTGGGGCGTGGGACGTTTCAGATTGCCAGTATCACGGCACGCAATCCGTTTTTACAGCAAGAAGAGGTTTTGCTCGCGCCGGGTGACGAGCTGGTGCAAGTGCCAGAACTGATCGTTGAATGGGATGATCTGGCGGATCAGGTGGCCTCCTTTGACTCAACCCGTTTGACGGTGCAGTTTTTGACCCCGACACGCTTGATCGCCCAAAAACAGTTGGTGAAAGCCCCCAACTTTGCTGTCTTGTTCCGTCGGTTGCTGCATCGTGTCGATACGTTGGGGACACAGCTTGCTAACGTGTCACGTCGGCCGTATGAGGACATAAAACGCCTGAACGCTTTGGCGGATTCTGTAGAGTTACTTGTTGACCAAACTGAATGGGTCGAACTACGCCCACGCTCTGGGCGTGACCATCAGCATAAACCGATGAGTGGATTTGTCGGGCAAGCGGTCTATCAATCCCGCGATTGGTCAACATTGCTGCCTATTTTACTGTTTGGGCAAGGAATCCAAGCGGGGAAGATGACGACAAAAGGGAATGGCGTTTATCAGATCGCCCAAAATCAAGGTTGTTATTGGGCAGATGCGCCATTCGCAAATCGACGGGGTTTTGAGACAAAAAACGGTTTGCGAAAGAGAGGTGATAGATGATGGAATTTTTGCCCCATCTGCCAAAAATAGACCATCGAGAATGGCCTGTGAGCGACGTTTTGGGGTTGCTAGGTCATTTTTGTCGGATACAATTGGGTTTGACGGATGCAGTTTCGGCCGATTTCGACTCGTAGAGAGTACTGAAACAGAAGCCAGCAACTTCACCAAATCCATGATCGAAGGTTTCGGCCGATTTCGACTCGTAGAGAGTACTGAAACCAATGTCTATGACATAGATTCCGAAATTCTGTTGAGTTTCGGCCGATTTCGACTCGTAGAGAGTACTGAAACTCTCTCGCTCTCAAGCAAAAAAACTCGTGAGTACGTTTCGGCCGATTTCGACTCGTAGAGAGTACTGAAACTCATTTCTAAGCGTCTGACCAGCGACATTCATCGTGGTTTCGGCCGATTTCGACTCGTAGAGAGTACTGAAACAATCTCTTGATTTCTCAAAGTTGGTATTGTCAGTCGTTTCGGCCGATTTCGACTCGTAGAGAGTACTGAAACTAGCTTAAATAATTTAGGTCGGTAATCGAATCACCGTTTCGGCCGATTTCGACTCGTAGAGAGTACTGAAACACACCAGTTAGTTTGGCAACCTCCGAAACACGGTGTTTCGGCCGATTTCGACTCCTAGAGAGTACTGAAGCAGCAATCACCGCCACCGCTTGCGAATTTCTTTGAGCCAGAATTCCGTTCCTATTTGCGCCATTGTTATTTACCGATTAGAATGGTTTAACTTTTGCATAGGTTTATAATAATGATTAGACGCAAACGCTTTTCACCTCTTTCTGGCTTATGCAATTCCTCCTGTCTACACATCAAGCAAATAACGAACGATCATTCCTCAATTCACTATCTCGACGTTCAGAGATGCGTGGATGATGGGACATCATGGCTCTTTGGAAATCTGATGTCTGGATTGCGTATTGCGTATTGCGTAATGATGTCTGGATACGCAATACGCAATACGCAATGTCGCTATTTCACACCAAACCCCAAAGAGCCGACATCATTTACTGGCAGATGACCGACGGCTTTCGCAAGCGCATTTGCGGAAGCCGAACATAAGTGTGCCACAGCCATCGTACCTGTGGTACACCAAGAAGGATTAAAAGGAACAGTTGCATGAAAGTTTATCCCACCTCCAAAATTCGCAATATCGCTCTCGTTTCCCACACCGGCGCAGGCAAAACCACATTTGTAGAACGAATGCTATACGATACAGGCGCGATCACGCGCATGGGCAGCGTCACGAATGGCAACACCGTCACCGATTTTGAGCCAGAAGAGTTAGATCGACAAAGCTCCGTCTCGACAGGTTTGGCAGCGATTGAATTCCGCGATGGCAAACTGAATTTGTTCGACACCCCCGGCTACATGGATTTTATAGGTGAGGTGAACGCCGCCTTGCATGTTGCTGACAGTGCCGTTGTCTTTGTCGAAGGGGTCTCTGGTGTTGAAGTCGGCACCGAAATTGTTTACCAAGAGGCCAAAAGACATAACCTGCCCACACTGCTCGTTGTCAGCAAGATGGATCGGGATAACACCCGTGTAGCCCGTGTTCTAAACTCGATCAACGATAATCTGCTCGACGAACGCCGCCTTATCAAGCTGCAATTGCCAATTGGGGAAGGGCCAACCTTCAAAGGCGTGATCGACCTAGTGAATGACGCGGCGTTTATGGGGGAAAAAGGGGAACGCGCCCCGATCCCAGAGCGATTTGCGGATGAGGTGGAAGAGGCGCGAATGGAGCTGATAGAGGCAGCGGCCGAAGGGTCTGACGAACTGATGGAAAAGTACTTTGAGGAAGATACGCTCTCGGCCGATGACATTATTCTCGGTTTGCAGGGTGCAATGGAGCAGAATCTCGTCGTGCCAATTACGTTTTGCGCGGGGGAAAGCGGCATCGGTGCCGATTTGCTCGCACGCACGATGCAGCGATTGCTCCCCGCGCCCGGCGCGCGTGGTGGTTTCAAACCGTATGATAGCAGCGGTGAACGAGTCGAGTACGCGATCAGCACAGACACACCGCTCGCCGCATTTGTCTTCAAAACGCGCGAAGACCGTTACGGCAAGACGAGCTATGTGCGCGTCTTTGGCGGTGTGCTTGAATCAGATAGTCGCGTCTGGGATGCTAATTTAGAGCAAGAAGTGCGGATTGGTCAGCTAGGTGTCGTTGTTGGCAAAGATTTGCAAAACGTCTCTAAGCTCAATGCGGGTGATGTCGGAGCCGTCGTCAAGCTGGGTGACACAGCGACCAACCACACGTTGACAGACCGCAACAATCCGCTCAAAGTGGTGCCGATTCGCCAACCAAACCCGATTTTCAGCTATGCGATTCATCCCGTTTCACAGTCAGATGTCGGCAAGTTGAGCGAGGCGTTGTCACGCCTGATGGAAGAAGACTCAACGTTGACCACACGCCACGATGCGGCAACCCATGAGACCATTATCGCCGGCATGGGGGATGTGCATCTAAGCATCACGGTGAAAAAGATGCAGTCGAAGTTTGGGGTCAATGTTGAGACGACAACGCCAAAAATTCCGTATCGAGAGACGATCATGGGCGAAAGTTCGGCCGAACACACCCACAAAAAGCAGTCTGGCGGCGCAGGTCAATATGGGCGTGTCATGCTGCGTGTCGAATCGATTGAGGATGACAACGACTTTGAATTTGCCTCACAAATTTATGGTGGGTCAATTTCAGGCCCCTTTATCGTTGCAACCGAGAAGGGCTGTTTGCAAGCCGTTGAAAAAGGGCCGATTGCCGGCTATCCCGTCACTGGTGTAAAAGCGGTTGTCTATGATGGCAAGATGCACCCTGTCGATTCAAAGGAGATCGCCTTTCAAATAGCGGGGCGTGAATCATTCCGCAAGGCGATGATGAAGGCAAAACCGACGCTTTTGGAGCCACTCTATAATGTGACGGTGACGGTTCCGGCCGAGAATATGGGCGACATCATGAGCGACATGAACACCCGTCGTGCCGCCGTACAGGGGATGGAGCAGATCGGCAGCCGCGCCGTCATCAAGGCCGAAGTGCCACTCTCTGAGATGCAGCGTTACCTCGTCGATTTGCGCTCAATGACGCAGGGTCGTGGGGTTTACGGCATGGAGTTCTCGCGCTATGGGCGTGTACCAAATCACATGAAGGAAAAGATTGTTGAAGCGGCAAAGGCTGCATAGATTGAGCATTTGAACAAAGCTGGTGGTATTCGGTCTTGGTCGTGAACCGAATACCGCTTTTTCCGTCCGCAGTCGAGCAATGTTTCTCTCTTAACCCCTCACTAACAATTTTCTTTCCTCGAAATCTAAAACAAGATTATAGCTGTTTGGGCGAATCCATTCTTGGTACAGTAAATCGCACTTTGGTTGAGTTTAACGAGGATGTCGCCTTTTTGCGACGTGCAATGGTCGAAGAAAAGCTCTTTGAGCGGACGCGCAGCACTTATGTACGAAAGATGTAAAGAGCTATTGTGAGAATTGATGTCGTATCGGTGTTTCCTGTCCGCTGATTGGCATTGTCAAAATATAGATACATAGAAGAGAGTTGAGCAAAAGTTGCGCTGAGTAAAAATGCCGTTAATCTAGTATCGTAGTGCTGTATTGACAGATTCTGCTACCAAAAGGCATCATCAAGGAATGAATGTGCCGATTAACGGCCGACTTCAAATTACTGAGTAAGAGGAAAAGAGATGTATCTATATAATCGACTGAAATTTGCAACCATATTTTTGGTATTATTTTTTGTGTTTTCTGTGCGTGGAATCTCTGCACAATCAAATGAGAGTGGGCTATTGTTCGAAGATGCAGTTGCTCGTATCCCAGTTAACGTGCCAGACGAGACAATCCAATCACGCACCGTGCGCGTCAATTTAGATATGTTGGGTGGTGATGCGGGGCCATCATTGGCGGCCGATGGTCAAGGTCAAACGCTCCACCTAAATTTGTTCGACGATGTTTCTGTTGTCGCGCAATTGGATCAAATCAATCAAAATGCAGAAGAAAGTTATTCGTGGATCGGGGATGTCTCTGGTGATCCGTTATCAGAGGCGATTTTTGTTGTAAAAGATAGGGTGATGGTTGGCCTTGTCATTGCTGAAAAGCGCGTCTTTGAAATTCGCTATGTTGGTGACGGTGTGCATCTCATTTTAGAGGTTGATCAATCACAATTTATCGAACATCCACCGAACTGGGAGGAGGCCGCAACCGCACATAGCGAAAACTTACCGAGTACATCGACTGACCGCAATGCGATGGCTGCCGATGACGGCTCCATTATCGACATCATGGTTGGTTACACCGTTGACGCACGAAACGGGGCTGGTGGAACAACGGCTATCCAAAACACCGCCCAACTTGCCGTCGATGCCACTAACCAATCCTATGAGAACAGCAACATTACCCAACGCCTTTACCTTGTCCATACAGAGGAGTTTGTTTACACAGAAACAGGGAACTCTAGTACAGACCTCAGCAATTGGCGGAATACCAGCGATGGAAACATGGACAATGCACATACACTGCGTAACACGTATCATGCCGATTTGATGATGTTGTTGACTGAGAACGGCGGCGGATTTTGCGGCATTGCCAGTTTGCAAACATCGATCAGTGCCAGCTTTGAGTCGTCGGCGTTTGGGGTGACAGCACGTGGTTGTGCAGTTGGCAATCTCTCATTTGCCCATGAAGTCGGACACAATTTGGGATTACGCCATGATTGGTATGTCGATACCAATACCACACCCTTTTCCTACTCACATGGGTTTTCAAATGTACCCGACACATGGCGTACTGTGATGGCATATAATAATCACTGTGATTGTAGTGATGAAATCACGCCTTGTCCTGCATCTGCAAGTCGATCAACACCTGACTCACCATCATGTACACGACTCACCAACTTCTCAAATCCAACTGTTCTACGTGGAGGTGATCCAATGGGCGTGTCGTCAGGAACAAGCACATCTTGCTCATTAGGCAGCCTCATACCAGATCCATCCTCTTGTGATGCGGATAGCGCGTCTGTGATTAATTTTGGCGATACAACTTATGCACAATGGCGTGCCAGCCAAATTACATGGGTTGGTAACACAACCGATTGGAATGACGCAAGCAACTGGACGATTGATCTTGGTGTGCCAGGTTCGACTACAGCGACAGCGCGTGTGCCATTGACGATTGACGATGTGGTAATTCCATCTTCACCAACGGGCGGGAACTTCCCAACGATCAGTTCGGGGGCGATAACCGCTCGTGAAGTGGTGATCGAGACAGGTGCAACTTTGAACATGACAGGTGGAACACTGACTGTTACGGGAATGCGTTGGGAGGAACAAGGCACTGGTCAGTTTAACGCAACGGGCGGCACGGTCATTTTTGATAGTGTGTTTGACCAAACAGTTACGACAAACCCTGCCTCAACGTTCCCATCCGTTCAATTTGGTAACGGTAGCACCCAAAATGTGACATTAGCGAATGATGTCGATATTGATGGGAATCTCACCATTGCAAATGGGGCAAAATTGGTCGGCAGCAGTCAAACTATCAATCTATTAGGCAATTGGGCAGATGCAGGTAGCAACTTTGATAGCGGTACAGGCTCAGTAATTTTTGATGGTACAACACAGTCCGTCAATGGTTCCACCACCGTGACCTTGCTGAATGAGACGTTTTCGGCTTACGATAGCCTAGGCGCGAATTACTTTACGACTAGCTATCCGACAGGATGGGTAAATGAGAACAACGGTACAGGTTACGATTGGCGAATCACTGCAACACAGTGGGGAGATGAGCCGAACCCCGATGGTGACGGACACCTCTATCGTCGTTGGGACAATGGAACGAATGATTCGGATGTTTGGCTGTTTACAAGTGCCTTGTCGCTTGTCGCGGACGCGACCTACACGCTGAATTTCAACTACGGAACGCTGTTTAGTTCTAGTAGTGAAGATTTCGAGGTGACAGTTGGGACGGCACAATCCGCCACACCAGCACCCACTCAGTTACAAGCGTACACGGGCGTTGCCAGCACGGCAGGGGTCAATGAAACGCTTGTATTTACAGTGCCAAGTGATGGAACATACTATATCGGTTTCCACAGTACAACACAAAATGTTGGAAGTGGGGATGGGTTGTTCTTGGATGATATTTCGCTCATTCAAAGTTTAGCATATGGGTTCAATAATCTGGAGGTTGCGTCTGGAACGACGACATTTGCAGTTGACGTAGTGACATCTGGCAATTTACAAACAGCTTCAGGAGCCATTGTTGATTTTGGGGCAGATGACCCGACAGTTGAAGGAACAGTGACAAATAACGGGACGATTCGGCAAACGAAAGATGTGAGTGGGGTGGGGACGTTGGTGGAATTCGGCCGAATCCAAAATGCCGCTAGCACAACCAACAAATACTACGGTGTAGACATCACCCCAACCTCTGCCGCCTTTGGCGAGACAACCGTTGACATCAAAGGCAACGGCAAATGCACCGTCAGTGCAGGAACTGTCATCAACACGATTGATCGCTGCTTTGAAATCACGCCAACAAATAACAGCCAACCCGCGACCGTGCGCTTCTACTACAACGAAAGCGAACTCGATGGGCAGACGTACAACAATCTGCAAATTTGGCATTGGAATGGCATGGGTTGGGACGGGCCGATTGGCACGCCAACTTATGGCGACTCGACCAATAGCGACGCAAACTGGAATTGGATCGAGGCATCAGGTGTCAACAGCTACTCGCCGTTTGCCGTTGGGAACGCCGCCCCAACAGTCGTCGTTTTAGAGTACTTTACAGCAACCGCCAACGTAGATGGCAGCGTTACAATCAATTGGAAAACAACTCAAGAGACCAACCACGCCGGCTTCAACATCCTCCGTCGCCCCACCAACAGCCGCGACGCTTGGTCACAAGTTAACGACGGCTTGATCGCCTCCGTTGGTACACAGGGGCAAGGAGCGAGCTATCAGTTCAGCGATACGGTCGTCTCGGCCGGCACGTGGGACTATCTGCTTGAGGATGTCGAAACTGATGGGGACACATTCCGACATTTGGATTTTGTTCAGTCGGTTGATGTTCAGGAGCCAACCAACGTCTCCCTCTCAAATAGCAGCACGGCTGCACCCTCAACCTTACTCTTCATCTTCCTAATCACCGGCCTGCTCATCACGACGCGCTACTTGGTAACCGCAAAGAAATCATGAGCTAATTTGTGCCATCATGAACTGTCGTTCCTACGGGGAAATCCCCGTTGAGGAACGACAGTTTTTTCAGTACACTTTGCATCCATGAGAAAACAAGCAACTTCCGTGGATGTCGCGCAATTAGCAGGGGTATCGCAATCAACTGTATCGCGGGTGTTTTCGTCGCATGGACGAGTCTCGGCCGAAAAAACCAGACGTGTCCTCTCCGTGGCAAAGCAGCTCGGCTATAAGCCAAACGCCCTTGCCCGCAGTCTAATCACCCAATCGACCAATATCATCGGGGTTGTCATCGCCGATATTGGCAGCCTCTTTTACGCCAACTTTTTGAGCCTTCTGAGTCGGAAGCTGCGCGAAATTGGCAAACAGGCGTTGTTGTTTAGCGTCGAGGTCAATCAATCGGCCGATCAAGTTCTGCCCATTCTGTTGCAATATCGCGTTGATGCTCTGATCATTGCGGCTACGACGCTATCGGCTGATATGGCGGCCGATTGCGCCCAAACGGGAACGCCTGTCCTCGTTTTTAATCGTTTTGTCAAACTGCCCCAAGTCAACTCGTTTAGCGTCGATCATGCTGACGGCGGCCGCCAAATCGCAGAGCTTTTCCTTGCAAATCACCACAACCGTTACGCCTACATTGCAGGCATCGAGACAACCCAATCGAGCCAGCTACGTGAAAAAGGCTACCGTGAGCGGTTGGCAATCGCAGGAATCACAAACGTGCAGCGCGAGGTTGGCGCATACAGCTATGAGGTCGCCTACAAAGCGGCAACACGCCTCTTGCAACAAGCCAACCCACCTGATGCAATTTTTTGCGCCAGCGACCAGATGGCATTTGCCACAATCGATGCTGCCCATGCGCTTGGCCTAAACGTCCCAAGTGATCTGTCTGTTGCAGGCTTCGACAACGTGTCACAAGCCGCATGGAAACCGTATCAGCTAACCACTATCGCCCATCCACTCACCCACATGCTCAACTTAACCATTGAAGTTTTGGAAACACGCTTAGATGGTGTAGAGAAGGATACTAATCAGTGGGTCATGGGAAATTTAATCGTGCGGAACTCGGTTCGCCTGATTCCCTAGCGCGGATAAACTGGTAAATTGAGAATGTACCTTTCATTCCCGTTCAACACGCACCCTTTACGATTTTTCCAACAAGGATTCCATTTATGGCAGATCAACTACGAACCCCATTTTTTATTGCGGCCTTTGTTTTGATGGTGCTGATTGTCGTCGTTGAGATTGGCGGTGGCCTCTTAATTTCTGCCCCTGCCACGGCCGATGTTTGTAGTCAACTGCCTGACGAGGAGCTACGGGCCGAGTGTGATCCAGAGGAGATGGCAGGTATTGCCGATGCTGTGCCAGGGGCAGCGATTGGTGCATTGGCCTTGGTTGACGGGATACTGCTGTTTACAGTTGGCTTGATGCTTGTTTCCCTCACCATTTCAAATGCCCTGCACGGAAAAATTCAGGGCATTATCACTCTAATCTTTTCTCTGTTTACCTTGCTCACCGCGCTAGGGATTGGCTTTGCTGTGTTTGGTAAGCTGCTCGTGATGGTGGGGCTACTATTCTCATTTCCTTTTGGCACAATTGCCTATTTTGCGCTCTACGCATCTTTTGCACGTGGCGCAGCGGCCGGCCTACTCAGCCTAATCATGCTGCTCAAAATCGCCTTTATCGTCTGCCTCTTATTGGCGCAACAGCGTTTTTTGCAGAACAAAGGGCTGGTGTTGATGATATTTACCGCACTAATCGCCAATGTGGTCATTAGCTTGCTGCATGGTCTGGTTCCGCTCTTTCTAGTCAGCATCACCGATGCAATTGCTGCCATTCTCATGGCAGTTTTTGCGGCTATTTGGGCAATTGTGTTGCTAGTTGGGGCGATTGTCTCCGTTGTGAAGGTGCTTACTTAGAATCCCACCCTCTTGACAACAGCACTCAAACGATGCACAATCGAACGCATGAGCGATGATTGGCGACCCTATATTTCTGCGAGCGAGATTAGCGACTATGTTTATTGTCATCATCAGTGGTGGCTTAAGCGTGTGGAGGGCGTAAAGCCGCGTGCTGAGAGCGTCAAACGCATGAGCGAAGGAACGCAGTATCACGACAAACACTGGGAGGATGTGCAAAAGGTTATCCATGATGAAAAGGCAATTTATGCCGTTGGCGGACTAACGATCATAATGACCATGCTGCTACTGCTGTTAACATTTGGATGAACCCAACGAACGTTTTGCTGTTGACGCTTGTCTTTGCCTTGTTTGGCGTGGTTATTTGGCTGTGGTTGGGCAAAGAGCCAGCGCGTGCGGAGACAGGGTTACCTGATGGCGAGATCATTTATGCCGATGGGGCGCAGACTCATCAAACTGAAACGCTCTACGCGGCCGAATACAACTTAAGCGGCAAGCCCGACTATCTGATCCAATTAAAGAATGACAACATCATCCCTGTTGAGCTAAAGTCGAGCCATCTCTCGGCCGATAGCCCCCACGATGGTCACATCATGCAGCTCCTCGCTTACTGTCTACTCGTCGAGGAAAACTACGGAATTCGCCCCCCCTATGGCTTGCTCAAATATCGTAACCAAACGTTTGAAGTTCCCTTTGATGAGGAGAATGAACAGTTGTTACTCGACGTGTTGGAAGAGATGCAGGATGCTTTCTATCGTAAGTCTGTAGACCGCGATCACGACAATCCAAACCGCTGTGCCGCCTGCTCGGTGCGAGATTTTTGTCGCCAGCGTTTGGACAAGAATTAGGGCAGGTAGCGACCCAGCGCGTTGATGAGGTCGGAAATGTTGTAGGGTTTGGGCAGAAAATCGGCCGAACCCGCATCGATAATTTTCTGTGCCTCCACATCACGGCTATAGCCAGACGAAATAATGATGGGCAACGTTGGGTCGAGCGAGCGCAACTTATGAAAAACTTTCGTACCGCTCATGCCGGGCATGGTCAAATCGAGCAGGACAACGTTTATATTGGCGCGATTCGCTTGATAGCAGTGAATTCCACTCTCACCACGATTTGCATAGAGCAGTTCAACGTCATACAGTGACAAAATATCTTCGACAGCATCCGCGATAATACGCTCATCGTCAACGAGCAGAACGGTTCCACTTGTGACCAGTTGCTCGGCCGGTGTGTCCACTTGCGAGATACTATTGCTGCATTTAACAAGTGGTAGCAAAAACTCGAAACTTGTCCCCACACCTAGTTCAGAGTTGACGCGCAGACCGCCCCCGTGACCGTGGATGATGCCAGAAACGGCCGCCAAGCCAAGCCCAGAGCCATTCTCTTTTGTGGTAAAGAATGGGTCAAATATACGGCGTTTCACTTCATCGCTCATGCCAGACCCATCGTCACGCACAGCGCAACAGACATACTGCCCCGCAGGTAAATGTCTTGTGCCAAAACATTGTTCACCTGACAAATTAACGAGCCGCGTTTCGGCCCAGATATTCCCACTGCCATTTGGCATCGCTTGCGCCCCGTTGAGGATTAGGTTCATTACAACTTGCTGCATTTGCGCTATATCCGCTTTGATATGCAGAGCATCGGTATCAGCGAGTTGGATATGTAGCATAACCTGTTTTGGAATCGAAACTTGTAGCAGGTCAGCGTTGTCTTTCAGCAGCTTATTGAAGTCGAAAACAGTTTTTTCAAAATTTCCGCGTCCCGAATAAGCAAGCATTTGCTTTGTCAGTTGGCTTGCACGTTCGGCCGCGTCGATATTTTTTTCGATGTGCTTTCGCGCTGGATGATCGCGCCCAAGTTTCCATCTCGCCAGCGAAGCTTGCCCCAACATTGCGCTCAAGAGATTGTTAAAATCATGCGCGATCCCACCCGCGACAACCCCTAAGCTCTCGGCCCGCTGCGCCTCAAACAAGGCTGACTCGGTGCGCCGCATCCGCGTCACATCCGTTGCCAACGCAATCACGCCTTGCAGCTTGCCACCGACAAACAATGGGGTTAACTGTATCTCTGAAATCCGCTCTGGTTTTCCATGGGCCGAGATTTGATAATCAAATTGAACGCTTTCGCCTTGCAATGCGCGGTCAACATGCGGTCTTGAGATCAAATAGGTTGCTTCAGGCAACACGTCAACCCGACGTTTGCCAACCGGATCATTGCCTTGGCAAACCATGTTATAGAAATGTTGATTCGCAAAAATATAACGCTCGTCAGTGTCAAAATAAGTGATGTGGGCGGGGACATTGCTCGTAATGAGTTCAAGGAGTTCGGTTTTATTGCGTAAGGCTTGAGCTGCTTCGGCCGATTCCGCATTTGCACGTTGCAAATTGCCCATCAAGATAAACAGCATGACGGTCACTAACCAAGAAATTGTCATCTCGTTATAGAGTGTTGTCATTGCATAGCCATCAAGGTGGGGCGTGACAGTCAGTAAGTTTTCGTATCGTAAGGCAACTATGTAAGTCAGCAGTAACGTTGAAAGCAGCGCGACAATAATGCCCCAACGTCGCCCAAGCAGCATAAAGGCCAAAATGAGAATGACCGAGAGGTAGCCTAAGCTTAACTCGCTGTCTGAGAAGGAGAGGAGTGCGCCAACGGCAATACTTAGCCATGCAGAGCTAACATAGAAAAGTGCACCGACAGTAAATAAACGAAAGTGATATAGCAGGTAGGAGACAAACGTGGAGAGGTAGAGCAATACCAAGAAGATGTATAAAAGAGGCTGCTGTCTGAGTCCAGACCATGTCATGCCAATGGCAAGGGTTTGTAAAATGGCAGAGACAATGATGATGGTGCGTAGGATAGTTGGGTCATGCGCCAACAGCCCAGATGTCTTCAAATAGTTTTTTGGATGATTCACGATTTGGTTTACCTCTACTATGTCAAGAAAGATAGGTGAGTTCGGCCGAAATGTCTATAGGACTAGCAGGCGATTCTTTGACGAAACCGCCACTTTGTTCTACATTTTCACAGATGATTCACCCAATTGTTGCCCAACTCTCTCCCAGCGCGGAACAACTGCCCGCTGTTGTCGCCCGCCACGTCGATGTTGCCGTCACAGCGGGGGCTGGCACGGGCAAGACGCGCACGCTCGTCGCACGTTATCTGTCCCTGCTGGCGGACGGCGTGCCGCTACGCCAAATTGTCGCCATTACGTTTACAGAAAAGGCAGCCCGCGAAATGCGGAACCGCGTGCGCGTTGAGCTTGAGCGTTTTTTACAAGCCGATCCCGACGATCGCGCTCGCTGGCTGACCTATCAACGTCAGCTTGACGCGGCACGCATCAACACCATTCACAGCCTGTGTGCGGAAATGTTGCGAAACCATCCGGCCGAAGCGGGGATCGATCCCCGCTTTGAGATTTTGGACGAAGGGCGTGGCAACATCTTGCGCGGGCAGTCAATCGAGCGTGCGCTGGCGTGGGCGGCCGAAGACAGCGAAGCCGCTCAACTTTTCCCCCTATTTGGCGAGCGAGGATTGGCACAAACGCTGGACAAGCTCATTAAAGAGCGCGTCAAAGTACTGTCGGTTTGGGATAAGCTTCCGACTGATTTGGCTCAACACTGGGAGCGCGTGATTAAGACGCGCAAAGTTGCGGCGATTGAGAAGATGCGAACATCGGCCGACTTTCGCACCGCTTTCCAGACCCTACAAGCGACCGAACCGCGCTCCCCCCGCGACAAACTCGCCCTACAGCGCGAAACGGTTCTTGCCAATCTCGCGCTTGCACTGACATCTGACGATGTTGAGACATGGCGTGCATCTTGTGCCTGTTTAGACAGCTTGAATTTGCGCGTGGGCAGCAAAAAAGCGTGGCTTGATGATGATGGCAAAAAGACAACTGTCGATACCCTAAAGACGTTGCGCGACGTTTGGCAGAGTGAAAAGCGGCTGTTGTCGGCCGAATTGACCGAGCATGATCGCGTTATCGCCCGCGCCTTGCCCCATCTACGAATCGTGCTGCAACGTGCTGTAGATCGTTATGAGCGTGCCAAAAAACGACAGACGACCCTCGATTTTGACGATCTCGAACAGCGTGCATATGAGCTACTGCGCGACAATCAGGCGGTGCGAGCGCGTTGGCAGAGCGAAATCGCGGCTCTGCTGGTCGATGAGTTTCAGGATACCAACGGCCGACAGCGCGACATTGTGCAGATGCTCAACGGACAGCAAAATCGGCTCTTTATCGTCGGTGATGCCAAGCAATCGATCTATCGCTTTCGCGGAGCGGAGGTTCAGGTCTTTCAGCAGGAGCGCACCAAGATCAGCAGCGCGGGTGGCACTGTGCAAGTGTTGAGCCAGTCATACCGGTCACATGAGCGGTTGTTGGTGGGCATGAACGGCTTTTTTCGGCCGATTCTCGGCCTCACCCGTCGCCACCCCTTCCACGAACCTTTTGCCCCACTCACCCACTTCCACGACCTCAGCCAAAAACAACTGACCGCGCCAAACATCGAGATGCACTTGACGGTTGGCAATAAAGCGGAGGGGGCGTTGGATCGGGCGGCCGATGCACTCGCCACACGCCTGATCGACATCGTAGAAAACCCCGCCAATACCGTCACCTATGAAGATGTGGCGATTCTATGCCGCGCCTCTTCCTCCTTTCGTGCCTATGAAGATGCGCTTGACCGCGCCGGCATCCCGTTTGTCACAATTGCGGGACGCGGCTTCTACGAGCGTCCAGAGGTGCGCGATCTGCTCAATGCGCTGGCTGCGATTGCTGACCCACACGACGACCTCGCACTGGCCGGCTTTTTGCGCTCACCCGTCATCGGCTTCACGGATGCGATGCTATTACAGCTAGTCAACCCAACGCCTTCTTCATCGGAAGGGGGTGGAGAGGAGATCGTCTGGACAAATTCAGATGAGTTTCCGGACGATTTTTGCATAGTTCCATCCCCCGATGACCCATATCGGGAGCATTCCGCACAGTCCAAGACCTCCCATTCGGGTCAGGTTCTCTGGCAAAAGTTGCAGAAGCAAACTGATCAGGATTCGCGCTATGCAGCCGAGCTGCTAACTGAGCTGAACAGGCTGGCGGGACGTGTCTCTGTCGCCGATTTGCTGCACGAATTTCTGACACGCACCGACTATCGCGCTGCATTGCTCAAAGCGGAACAGCCTCGTGCAGCTCGCAATGTCTCGAAGCTACTGCGCGATGCCCACGACAGTGGCTTTGTGCGCGTACAGGAATTTTTGGACTATACGCGCAACTTGCGGGAAAGTGGGGGGCGCGAAGGGGAAGCACGCGCCGTTGCGGAGGGGGTCGTCACAATTATGTCCGTCCATCAATCGAAAGGGCTGGAGTATCCCGTCATTGTGATTGGAGATGCAGGCTACGGTGGGCGCAGCCGCAACGACATGATTTTGGATGATGAGTTAGGCGTTTTGTTTCCATTGCGCGACGCGGAGGGGAGTCTGGGGACAGTTTATGAGCTAGGCAAGCGGGTCGAGGGTGAGAAGGACTCGGCCGAATCAGATCGCCTCTTCTACGTCGCCGCCACCCGTGCCAAAGACAAACTGATCTTGAGCGGCACAATCATGCTCAAGCAAAATGGCAAACCCGGCTGGTTAGGCGGCTGGCTCAAGTCACTCAACGAGCCACTGGCATTTAGCAACAAGCATATCGGAGATTATGATGAAGAAGGGGGGCGCGGGATTCCGCTGACGCTCTATGCAGAAGATGAGGGGGATGAAGAGAAGGTCAACTGTGTGGTGTATGAGCCGAATTTTCGGCCGAAGCGCGTGCAGCCAGCGATGGACGTTGAACGGGTGGAGTCGGCCGAGTGGACACCCGACCTGCTCCAATCTCTCATCACAACACAGCCTGAAGAAGATCGCCAGCCCTCAAAAGTGTGGCGGGTTGTGCCGGCCGTTACGAGCAAGTACGCGCCCGCTTGGGTCATTGGGTCACTTTTCCATGATGCGGTCGCCGCTTGGAAATTCACCGACCTAGACGATTGGCTTGCCGCTCATGCACGCGGCTATGGCCTGACCGACGCAACACAAATCACCCACGCCGTCAAAAACACAACCAAGCTACTGACACGCCTGCGCGAACATAGACTCTATCGCGTTCTCTCCAACGCCACCCCGCGCCATCACGAACTGCCCTATACCTATCTCGTCGATGACGACCTAGAGCGCGGCAAGATCGACGTGCTGTTCCGCTACAATGACCAGTGGGAAATTCTCGATTTCAAGACAGATCGCTTGCGAAACAGAGGCGATTCGGTGCGGGTTGCCAATCAAAAGGGGTATATTGCCCAAGCGCGACGCTATTTATCGGCCGTCAAAACGATGCTCGGCATCACCCCACGCGCTCATCTCGTTTTTATGGATGAGCAGGGGCGCATGACGCTTTTGGAAGTCAAGCATAGTAGGAAAGAATGAAAACCCTCACTATTCCGCCACGTCTATTCAATAGCCTAACTTCCCAAACTCGGCCGGCACACCCTGCACGCCCACCTCATCGAGGCGGTCATACATATTTTCGACATCCGCGCCCGTGAAACGCGCCGTTTGCTGCGTGGGAGCCAGCGGCTCATCGTAGAAGAATTGGGGCAGATCATCATCTACAGCGGTGAAGCCGGCCGCGCGGTTAAATTCTCGTTCAAGTTGCAGCGTTTCGACACCGAGTTCGCGGTAAAAGGTTGGCTCTAAATTTGAGCCGACGGCGGCATTGATGGCGGCGGTCACGTATTCGATGTTGGGGTTGGTGACTGAGCGGCCGAAAAGACAAATTCCAATTGAATCGACGGCGGCCGATGCGATTTGTGACTCCAAGCTCAAATCGATCAACTCATCTAGCTCTTTGCCGCGTGATTCGAGCTTTGGCACATTGCCCGCTGTATGATCTGCCCCCTGTGCCGACATCATCATCGAAAGCCCCGTTACCTCGATGACACGCGGATCATACGCGCTGATCGCCTGCTTTTTGACCGTTGGAACGCGGTGAATACCATAGTGTTTGCCCACGCGATAGGTTCCCTGCGCCCACAGTTTTCCCTCTTTGGAACCTGCCAAAAGCTCTTGAAAAACGCGCTCCATAAAATCGACATCGCCAAATTCTGCCAAGCCTGCATCCATCAACACGGCGATCATCGCCCCCGTCTCGATGGTGTCAATGCCGAGTTCGTTGCAATACTGATTCATGCGTGCGAGGTTATCGGGATGGCGCAGGCCACAATTTGTGCCGAGCAGCGCGAGCGTTTCATATTCGATGGGTGACGTGATCTCTTCGCCATGCTCGTCAACGTACACATTGCTACATTGGATAATGCAGCCCGGCATACAGGCGTGGGTATGATTGCCGCCGCGTGAGACGTTGAGATCGCGGATGAAGTCGCCACCGAGCATAAATGTCTCTGCGCTGTCTGGTGTTGTGCCAAGCGTAAAGTTGTTGACGGGGATACCACCGATGTGGTTGGTGTAGTCACCCATCGCCATCGTGCCAATTGGATTGTAAACGGTTTGAATCGCCCCACTCTCCTGCACCCACTTGGCGTATTGACGCACTGCGCCAAGCGTCTTTTTCTTGTCCATCAGCGGGGGCATTCTGTCCAATTCCATCACCAACGCCTTGACTTTTTTGCTGCCCATCACCGCCCCTACGCCACCACGCGCTGCTAGACGCGACGGCCGATCATCATTATCGCTGACCGCAATGCCAGCGAGTAGACCTTCATACTCTCCAACCGGGCCGCAGAGTGCAAGGCTAATTTTTTTGCCATATTTTTCATGCAGCATGGCTGCGACAGTGTAGTTATCTTTGCCAAGATAGTCGGATGCGTCTTGGAAGGTGATGTCGCCATTTTTTGCAAAGTGGATGAGCGTCCACTCGGCCGATTGCCCATGCAGCACCAAGCTGGTCATCTCCTGTCGCCCCATCGCATACGCAAACGTGCCGCCCGCATTGGCCTCCTTTATTCCGCCCGTCAGCGGACTCTTGCAACCCACACTCAGCCGGTTGGCGTTAGAAAAAGTTGTGCCAGCAAACGGGCCAGCAGAGAAAATCAGCGGATTCTCTGCGCCGAGCGGATCAACAGTAGCGACATTCATCTCGACCAATTTCTTGGCGATCAGATAACGTCCCGCTTTGGCGAGCTGATCGCCTGTGATGGTATCGGCCGAGATTTCTTGCGTATTCAAATTGATGTCTATATGCTTTCTGGTAATCATGATGAAGTTGGGAATTTAATCATTTCTTTTCGGTTAGTTTTATCCTGATTTCTTTGATTCATCTCAATTTCCATCTAAATGTTTATTTATGCACATTGGTCAGTTATCATGTGTGGGTTACTCGTCTAATAACAAAAACTATCGCCTAGAGTAACAGCAGGTGTATTTCTGGTCAATGGAATGCACAAGTTTGCGAAATGAGGCGCGAATTCTGGCTTTTAGCCCAATAGCTTACAATTTACGAGACCGCTCTTCGTAAATCCAAAATCAAAAATGACACAAGAAGCGTACGTATACGAAGCAATCCGCACGCCACGCTCAAAAGGCAAGGCGAGTGGCGAACTACACGAGGTCAAGCCAATCGATTTGGTGGTGACGTTGATGGATGAGTTGGTCGAGCGCACAAATATCGACACAGCGCATGTGGATGATGTGGTGCTTGGCTGTGTGACTCCGATTGGCGATCAGGGACAGGATATTGCCAAAATCGCCGCGCAAAAAGCGGGTTGGGACATCGACGTTCCCGGTGTTCAATTGAATCGCTTCTGTGCCTCTGGCCTCGAATCAGTCAACGTGGCGGCAATGAAAGTGCGCTCCGGCTGGGAAAATATGGTCGTGGCTGGTGGCGTGGAGAGCATGTCCCGTGTGCCGATTGGCTCGGACGGTGGCGCGATGTCGCAAGACCCCGCCACAAATTTTGACACCTATTTTGTTCCGCAGGGGATCGGTGCGGACTTAATTGCGACGCTGGAAGGATTCGGCCGCGACGATGTGGACAAATTCGCCCTGCGCTCACAACAGCGTGCAGCGTATGCGCGTGAGAACGGGCGGTTTGATCGGTCGGTTGTGCCAGTTAAGGATATGAATGGGTTGACTATTTTGGCGCAGGATAGCTATATTCGGCCGAATACCACCCTAGAAGGTCTCGGCAAACTGCGCCCCGCCTTCGAGATGATGGGCAGCATGGGGTTCGACTTCACCGCACAGCAAAAATATCCGCAGGTCGAGAAGATCAACCATGTTCATACTGCTGGCAACTCATCCGGCATCGTCGATGGTGCAGCCCTTGTCCTTGTCGGCAACGCGGAAAGCGGCGACAAGATGGGACTCAAGCCCCGCGCCCGCATCCGCGCGGCCGCCCTCGTCGGCACAGACCCGACCATCATGCTCACGGGGCCGGCCCCCGCCACAAAAAAAGCACTCAAGCTGGCTGGCATGGAAATTGGCGACATCGACCTGATGGAAGTCAATGAGGCGTTTGCAAGTGTTGTCATGCGATTTATGCGTGATATGGGAATCGACAACGTGGAGAATATCAACGTCAACGGTGGCTCCATCGCCATGGGACACCCGCTCGGTGCAACGGGCGCAATGTTGCTAGGAACCTTGCTAGACGAAATGGAGCGCACCGACTGCGAAACCGGACTCGTCACGCTCTGCGTCGGTGGCGGTATGGGGATTGCGACAATCGTGGAACGCGTTTAACCGACTCTCCCAAGCATGTTTCTCAACTTAGCGTGATGCTTCAAGCATCATCACGAACAGCAAAAATGACTATAAATTACGCACAAGATAAACAGGGGATTGTCACCCTAACAATGGACATGCCGGGGCGCTCGGCGAATGTTTTGAACAACGATTTTTACGCTGCTTATGTGCCAATCGTGGAACGGCTTGAGAATGACGACACAGTTACAGGCGTAATTCTCATATCCGGCAAACCAAAAATTTGGGTAGCGGGGGCCGACATCGACAGCTCGTTTGAGGGAGACAATCCGCAGACATTTTTTGACGGGTCAGAGATGCTAAAAGCGTACATTCGCCGTCTTGAGACGTTGGGCAAACCAGTTGTCGCCGCGCTCAACGGCACGGCACTCGGCGGCGGTTTTGAGCTGGCATTGGCTTGTCACTATCGCATCGCAATCGACAACGACCGCATCAAATTTGGCTTTCCCGAAGTAGGTTTGGGTTTGTTGCCCGGCGGTGGTGGTGTGGTGCGTTCCGGGCGGCTAGCGGGGTTGCAAACGGCTCTTGAATGGCTGACGCAAAACAAGAAATACACGCCAAAGCAGACGCTTGAGACGGGAATGATTCACGCGCTGGCGGCGGACGTGGACGACATGCTAGCACAGGCAAAAGCATGGATTATCGCTAACCCAGACGCGAAAGCACCGTGGGATGCTGCCAAACGCTACAAAATTCCGGGCGGCAGCCCAACTCATCCCAAAGTTGCACAAATGCTCGCCATTGCACCTGCGATGATTCGCAAAGAGACAAAGGGGAATTATCCCGCGCCAGAGGCGATTCTCGCCGCACTGGTTGAGGGTGCGCTGGTCGATTTCGAGACGGCAAGCCGTATTGAGTCGCGCTACTTTGCCAAGTTGTGCGCGGGTCAGGTCAGCAAAAATATGATCAATGCGTTTTGGACGCAGTTGAATCAGATCAAGAAAGGGGCTAATCGGCCGAATGTCCCCCCACAGCCAACCAAAAAAGTCGGCGTTCTCGGCGCAGGCATGATGGGACATGGCATCGCCTATGTGTCAGCAATGGCTGGCATGAATGTTGTCATGACAGACGCGACCCAAGAAGGCGCAGACACTGGCAAAGAGAATATCGCCGCGATTATGGCAAAGCGCGTTAAACGTGGGCGCATGACCCAGGAAAAAGCGGATGGCATTTTGGCAAAGATCAATGCGACGGCGGATTACAATGAATTAGAAGGATGCGATCTGATTATTGAAGCTGTATTTGAGAATCGTGCGCTCAAGGCCAAAGTAACGAAAATGGCAGAAGACGCAATGGATTCGACGGGTGTTTTCGCGTCCAATACCTCCACCTTGCCGATCACGGGACTTGCCAAAGCCAGTCAGCGACCAGAGAAATTTATTGGCCTGCACTTCTTCTCGCCCGTCCATAAAATGCAATTGGTCGAAATCATCGTCGGTGACGAGACAGATGATGAGACGCTCGCAAAGGCGTTTGACTACGTACTTGCCATTCGCAAAGTGCCAATTGTTGTCAATGATAGTCGTGGGTTTTACACGTCACGGGTATTTGGGACGTGGATGAATGAGGGGATGGCAATGTTGGCGGAAGGGCAGCATCCGCACGCGATTGAGATGGCGGGGCTGCAAGCGGGAATGCCCGTCGGCCCACTTGCCGTGCATGACGAAGTGACGTTGAGCCTTTCCGCGCACGTTCGTGACCAGACGATTGAAGATTTAGCGGCCGTTGGTGAAATATATCAGCCACACCCCGGTGAAGTCGTTCTAGACAAAATGCTCGAATTGGGACGACCGGGTCGCGCCGGAGGTGCAGGTTTTTATGAGTACAATGGGCGCAGCAAGCGACTTTGGCCTGAACTGACCGAACTGTTTATGGATGGGCAGCCGGCGTTGAGCCAAGAAGAAATGGTTGAGCGCATTCAGTTTATTCAGTCGGTGGAGACAGCACGCTGTATGGAAGAAGGGGTGCTGCGAAGCTCGGCCGATGCTAATCTAGGCGCAATTTTTGGCTGGGGATATGCGCCTTTCAACGGTGGCACGCTGCAATTTATCAATGCTTATGGTGTCGAGAAATTTGTCAATCGTGCCCAAGAGCTTGCCGACAAATACGGAGACCGCTTCGCGCCGCCCAATATCTTGAAAGAGATGGCAGTCAATAGCGAGACATTTTATTAGCGTTGGACGAGAGGGAGACGCTATCCGACAAGCTGCTAGTACACGTCGGCGCAAATAGCTGATACAATAGGGAGGTTGTGAGGAGCGTG
>CAYMGE010000097.1:0-22917 GCA_964389925.1 uncultured Ardenticatenaceae bacterium | reverse complement strand
TTCCCTTTCTCTATTTTGCACCCATTTTACACATTTCATTCAGGAAACCTATAGTAGGCAAGTCCACGATTGTAAATGGCTGATACATTTTCTGGTTGCAACTCAATGACATGGTTGTAATCCTCTATTGCCTCAGCATATCGACCTAGAATTCCGTAGACATTCCCTCTGTTGATAAACGTTCTAAGGTAATCGGGGTCTAACGCTATGGCAGCGTTAAAATCATCTAGGGCTTCTTCATTACGGTCAAGCAGATAAAGTGTGATACCTCTGTTGTTAAATACATCAGCCAGAGTTTCATCCAATTCAATTGCTTTGTTGAAATCCAGCAAGGCAAAGTCGTATGCACTGAGGCGACCATATGCTAACCCCCGATTGTTGTAATTACTGACATCATCGGGTTCTATTGCAATCGCTTCTGTATAATCAACAACTGCGTCATTGTACTGTTGAAGTTCAAAGAAGGTGACACCCCTATTGAGGTATGCTCCAGAGTGGTCGGGCTTAAGAGAAATAACGTCAGAGTAATATGCGTTAGCCTTTGAAAGTTCTTGTAAAATTGGATAATGTATAAATCCAAGACGGAAATATGCTTCATACAGGGCAAAAGCTTCGGGCAAGCTGCTTGGATCGTCAAATTGTCCTACCGCCTCTTCGATTAATTCTCCTGCTGTTATGAAATTCTCTTGACCATAGTGTGATTGACCTATAGCAAATAACGATAGGTAAGTAAGCTGGCGTGGAATATCTTCTAGAATAAAGGTCTGATATTGTTCAGGTGGTGCAAGTCGGCTGACAGTATCACGCTCATCAATATCAATACGTGCCGCAGCTGCCTCAGGTTCGATCACATTCAAGAAGTTTATGTCCACGTTGAAAGGCTTTTCTTTTCCCCAAAGCATAACTGTTGCTCCGTAACAATTACCAACTGCTTCTGCCAGTTCCCTTTCATCCGCTTCAAATAGATGGACTTCATCTAACTCAACACGCACATTGTCAAAAGCGCGTTGTTCAATAATGTCTTGAATCCGTGTTACGATTTCATCATGAAAGTCGGAAGGCTCACTCATCGTACTGTCAAATTTTGTAACAACGATTAAACCTTCTCCTTCCGTGGCTAGTTCAATTTCTGGATCGAGATCGTTACATACCTCCATCTCATCACGTCCAACCAGTGTGCCTACAGGTGGCCAACTCATACTCTCATCGACTAACTCAACCTCAGCTACTCGTCCTGAACTACCTACTTGCGACACGCGAAGCTCAATATCGCCGCGTAGATAGTCGAGGGTCGCTCCAGCTTGAGTCTGTTCTGGTAGTAGCACGTGCAAAACGTTACCTGCTTGAACATTTGCGTCTGGTCGCAGTCTCACTCTGCCTTCCCTCAAAAGATAACCAATAGCAGTTGGCGAGCTAGGAATGAGTTCACTATCATCTAGCAAAGTGTCTGTGCGGGGTTCGACAGACATATTTATTCTTATTTGGCGAGTTTCGTGCTGCAAAAGTGCCTGTGTGCGTAAATCACCATTTGGCATTCGGCCGATCACCCGTAAAAGTGCAATAGCAACCTCCTCATCTCCGACTTCACCACTTCCAAATACCACTAGTTCATCCCCTTCTAAAAAATCTTCTGCACGCACACCACGCACTAAATAACCGTTCGTTGATGGATTATCGTCACGGGAAAAGATGAATAGATCAGGTTCAGGAGTGGCGGTAACGGTTGGCACAAGCGTAGGCGTATTTGTCAGCACAGGCTCATCTGTTGGAATAGGAGTACTTGTCGGGGCAACTGTCGCTGTTGGCGTTGGTGCTGGCCTCAATGGAATAGAGAGATCAAAAATTTGGAAAAGAGCGGCAATACCGCCAATAATAGCAATGACTGCGGCAACTGTGAGATATAGTCGTCGTTGTGTCCAGTGGTCTGACTGTCCATTCATAGAAGGTACTCCTTAGCCAAATTGATGGCTATCCGTCCGCACATCAATTTGTCCCGTCACAGCGGAGGCGATCAGGGTGGTGTGGTATTCTTCGATTAGGTCGATTTCGCGTTGGATGCGGGTGATGGCGGTTTGGATTTCGGCCGATTTTACATCTCCAAAAGCAACGATAGCCTTCTGTTCGGCAAGTGGAAGAAGTGGGACAGCTAGTTCAGCTAAAATGGATGTATTCAGATTATCCATTGTCGCTCCAACTGATGTAAGGGATAGCCAATCTTTAACACCACTACTTGAAATAATTTTCGCACGGATAGCCCGTCACCGTCGCCAGCGCAGGCGCGGCCATCTCGTCCACCACCCCCGACGCGCTCAACTGTGCGTGCAGGTCTAGCACTGCCTCCTTCGTCGGCTCCAACAAAATATCGAGCCGCCGTATCACCGTCATCGGCAAGATAACGTCTCGATACTTCCCCCGCGCATACACGTCGCGCAGCACGTCATCAGCGCTGTTCCAGACAAAGGAAACAATTTGGTTGTGTGTTGTGTGATCCATTTAACTATCTTGTGAACTACCTCGGTTACGTAATCGTCGCAAAAGCTTTTCAATATCGGGCAGTTCGACTGCCATCTGCATACGCTGGCCGTTTTGTATGCCCATTCCGCTGCTTCCAACGCCGATTTAAAGTTTTCCAATGCCTCTTCAATCAGCGCAAAATTATATTTGAGCATTACCAAAAAACTTGCGCCTCCCATCCGCTCAAAGAATTCCATTGACTCCAAACATTTTTCTCGCGCCAACTCGTATTGCCCCAGATGGTAGTACGCTCGCGCCAAATTGCCCGTTGCGCCCGATGCGAGATCGATGCTGTGAACTTCCCCCTTACGCTCCGCATTCTCCGACCATGTAACAACGCGATTGAGATAGTAAATCGCATCTTCCCAGCGTTCTTCCGCACGCGCCAATTTGCCCCACTCAAAATCTAAGTCAGCCTGTTCAACGGGTGGCAAGTTGCGCTCATCAATGATCCGCTGTGCCTGACTATACAGGTCATGCGCCGCCGCAAAGTTCCCTTGTCGCCGACGTACCTGCCCCAACGTTTCCAACAAACCTACCTGCGCTTCGTCGCGCTCCTTTTCAGACAGGCGGCTACAAATCCGTAGCCCGTGATTGAGTTGCGTAATCGCCCTTTCAAACTCTCCCATTTGCCCATAAATCCAGCCCGTCTGTCGATACAGTCCAACCAACGAGCCAAACTCTCGCTTGCGCGTCGCCAAATCAATCGCCAAATCGCCATACTGCAAACTCTCTGCCCAGCGACCGTCGATGTCGAGATACCAAAAAACACTCGTCATAATCGTGAGCGTGCTTTTTGTTGCGCCCTGCGCCAATGCCAACTCAGTTGCGTCGATCAGGCTCTCCCCTTCTTGCACCAGCACATCGAAATCATACCATCGCCAATGACCACGCCCTGCTTCCAAGCAAAGCCGTTCGTAATAGGCAAATAGCCGCTGCATGTACGACTGACCCTGATCGAGTAAAGCGCGTCGCTCGTTCTGTGCGAACGTCAATGTCAGCGGTTGCATGGTGTAGCGACCCTGTTCCCGACTGGCAAGTGAGAGGCGTTCCAATGTCACCAGCGCGTGATTGCGCGTCAATTCGTCGCTACTTTCACCAAGAATATGCCCGATTGTCTGACGGCGAACCCCATGCGGAAAGAGAGACAGCACCATAAGCGTATCGAAGGCAGATGTATTGCGAATGAGCGAAATAGCTGTTCCAAACACAAATTGTGCGACATCCTCCTGATTATCTCCCAAACGCGAAAGAGCAATGTCCACGTCGTAGCCATACCCAATTTGCGCGATTGTCCAAACCATCGCCAGCGGGACACCGCCCGTGCGCTCAAATAGTTGTCGCTTCTGTTGTTTGGTCAATGCCACCTGCTGCCGCTGTTCTTCTCGCTCGATCAACGCCAGCGATTCCGCCTCACTCATTGCCGTAAGTGAAATGGTATACGGCGAGTCGATTTGATGGCGTGTTGTGACAATCGCTTTTGTCGGGGCAGGTAGTTCGCGGATGAAGGCAAAGAGGTAATCATCGTCAATCGTTTCCAGATTGTCGAAAATGAACAGGGTTCGTCGTTCGGTTAGTAATTTTTGGACAGATTGCGCTTGTTCGGCCGATTCCTTCTGCGTAATATCTTCACGTCCAAACACAATCGCAACAGCGCGATAAACATCGCTCAACGTGTTCAGTAGCGACATTTTTTCGAGAATGCCCTGTCCTGTCAAAACCGTTTGCTTGCCGCTTGTCCAAACGATGGCTTCAAACCGCTCCGTTTCAAACAGTTGATGGTATTGACGCAGGTAGTGATGGGCGCATTCGAGCGCAAGCGTCGTCTTGCCAATGCCACCAATGCCAAGCAGCGTTAGCTGGTGAATCTGGGAGTGAGGATACGGGCGCAATAAGCGGTGGATGTCGGCGAGTTCTTGTTTTCGGCCGATAAACTGCTCATAGTCAGGCTGCGGCAAATTGTGGAGAACAGTTGGCTTCTTGGCCTGTTCCCCCGCCTCAAGCAATAGCCGGTCCGCCAACCCATCACTCAATTGCAGCATCGCATCGCGGATACCCGCATTGAGTTCGGCCGTTGCCTGTAGCTGTAGTTTGGCGATACGAAGTTGCTCTTGGACGGCTTGGGCGGTGAGTGTGTTGGCTTCGGCCGAGACCCGCGCCATCTGCAACAGATACACAGGCTGCAACTCAGGCAAATGCCATACCTCTTCCGCAATGCACTTGAGCAAGTAACTAACCGCCCGATCCACCCGCTCACGGTTGCGCCGTCGCATCAGCACCGTATCGAATGCGTCGATCAGCTTGTCCTTATTCTCAACGTGGTAGCCGCTCGGATTGCGAATGATCGCCAGCAGCGTTTTCCTGACCTGCTTATCCGCAAAAACGGTGTCGATCTGCTCCGCAATCGCCTCGACTAAATCCTCGTCCTGATCGACGTACTCGTCCAAAAAGCGTTGAATCGCTGTCTGCATTGCGGCCTCAAACCGCTTGCGAAAGTTCGCGTCAGAGCGCAATCCACCGATTTTGTCGAGTAGTGAGTCACTGATTAATCCTTCGCCACGGCTGACAACCGCTTCGATCAGCGCATCAAAGACCGAATTTTTCGTTTCACTTGGAATGAGATTCCACAAACTTTGCAGCGGCATTGCATCCTCCTTTCATTGGGTCGCGTTTATGTTGGATAGAAGTGTTTTTCAATCAATCAGCCAGAGTATAAAAGCATTTTAATGCCAAAATGCTTTTACGTCATTGCATCATAGATACAAATGTACTCTTTTCCTGATGTGCTTCCAGATCGTTCAATGCCATTCTCAATGCGGCCTCAATTAGTGCCGAGCGGCTAACGGAATGCCCTTTCAAGCCAGTTAAACGTTTTATGTTGACTTGCGCTATATCGAGATCAAGTATCAAATCGGTGTTTAAGTATGCTGAGATATGTTGTTTAGGACGTTCTTCAGTTTTTTCAGCATTTTGATGCTTTTGTGTTTTAGTTCTTTTCGTAGGTGAGGGGTCATCTTGCTGCTGTCTAATTGTCTGTGCAGTCGCTGGATTGAGAAGATCGTCTAAGTTTGGTGTTCCTTTACGCTTCATCTTGTAAAACCTTTTGTATGAACTGCTGGTAATCAGCAGCCCCTCGTGATGTAGGTGCATATTCAAAAATAGTTTGCCCATGCGCTGGCGCTTCGCTCAAGCGGACATCCACGCGAATAGGCTCACAGACCATGTCACGAAAGCGTTCACGTAGTTGAGTCTCAATTTCTTTTGTTTGCGCCCTGCGGACATCCTTCATGGTTGGCACAATGTAGCGTAACTGCGCTGCGCCAATTCGCTCTATGCGTGCCTTGTAATCAAATAGACCCTGCACGGCCAATGTTTCCATTGTCACAGGCGCGACAATTTCATCGGCTGCAAACATGACGTTGATTGATAGCCCATCCCAAGAAGGTGCATTGTCAATAAGTACGTAATCAAAATAGGGTAATAACGGGTTAAGTGCGTTCTTGAGCTGTTGCTCAATATGATATTGTGCATCGTTAAAACGTCGCTTCAGTAACGCAATACTTTCTCCACCAGCAAGCAACAAAAGGTTATCACGTGCCTTTATCATCGTCTCTGCAGTTGTCTCGCCCTGAGTCAAGCGAAATAACCCATCGTTTCCAACTACGCCCAAGTGACGAGCAGATTGACCCTGAGTATCCGTATCTACAAGCAGCACGCTACGCCCGTTATTAGCTAGACCTGCTGCAAGATTAACCGCCGTCGTGGTTTTTCCCACACCACCCTTCGAAAGTGCTATAGCAATAATTCTTGTCATATTTGCATTTTAATGCCAAAATGCTTTTCGCGCAAATATCGCGCCACTTATGATTGCATTTTAATGCTAATAGTGATGCTTTCAAGCAGTTTTATCTACTATACCAGCATTTAAGTGTTTTAATGCTTAAATGCTGGTTTAATATATGTAAATACGCTTTTATTTTTTGAGGTGCTTCCAGTTTAATGGGGTGGGGGCAGCAGGGGGTGACGGCCAAAGATTAACCAATGGAATAGCAGACATCCGCGCAAGGTCAGGAACAGGCCAAAGCCGCTGTGCGCGAAGAACATGCTTGCGGCCAATACGACAAATGACCTGCTCCTGATCCAAGGCCATGACGGCATTGGCATCCAGCACGAAATCTTTACGAAGCTGTTCGCTGCGCGTCTCGCCTTTGGTGCCAGCGTCAATCTCAAAGCGTTCACGGCTGCGTTTGCGGCCGAAGCTGACATGCTCCTTCAACTCTGACCCATACAATCTTGCCATCCTATCGGCCGTCGTCAAATCAGCGGGAGGATACCAAACCTGATGCCGGCAGTTCGCCAGCAGCGTCTCAACCCCATCACGTCCATAAAGCTGAGAGAGTTGACCATAGGTCTGTGCATACAGCAAAATGGTTACCCCATAACCCCCGACGGTTGCCAGATAAGTCAACAGGTTCCGCAGTCCAACGGCGGGCAGCTCATCAATCGCCACCAATAATGGCACGCCTTGATGATGTTTCATGTGGAACCGCATCATGCCAGCAATGACCGCCGCAATCGCGCCACCAACCCCCGCTAACTGTCCCAAGGGATAGGTCACATACACCGTGCCATTTTGTGCCGCCCAATCGAGCGGGATCGCTGTTTGTCCCGTTCCCGTCGTCAAGGTCGCAAGCGAGTGGTAGTAGGCATACAGGCGCGTCGTCAGGGTTCCCCACGCTGAACTGACAAAGCGATCTTCCAACTTCTTGGGAGAATGCCCATTTGTAAACATCCGCACCTCGTTCTTTGCGACCGTCTCCCAAGCGGTCAAGGCAACACGAATATCGCCATTGCCAGCCTCCAACAGAACGCGCAACGGGTTCAAGCCATGCGCGGCAGCAAACTTGCCTGCGGCATCAAAAAGCACACGGCTCTTTTCGGCAAAGATGCTTTGTGTGTACGCTTGTGGCTGAATGAGATGGCGATGGAGTTCAGTCAGATCGTTGCGATTTGACCAATCATAATAGTGGCTCAGATCGAGCGTGTGATGGGGCAAGTTATAAACAGACCCAAGTAACTGACGTGCTCCAGCCGTCCGTTGACACTGTTCTCCCTTCGGATCAATGACCAACGCAGCATGTTGCCACTGTTGCAAGACGGATGTGAGGTGCAACCCCTTACCAGCTCTGGTGGGTGCAATGACCGCGATATGACCCATCTCGCGTTGTGAGGAGACCCCAACAATTGTCTGCTCATTGGCACGACTAAAACGACTGGACTTTGTGGAAACTTGTGCCAGTGGGAGACCATTCATCTGTGGAGGCAGGGCGTATAAGGTGGCAGCTTCAGCAGCAGAAAGCTGCCCTTGCCCACGCCGATGCAGTGCTTGTTGGACAGCAGTCCACGCTTTGGCAGAGGCAGGCGCACGTCGCCACATGAGATAAAGTACCACGCTAACCGTCATGGTCGCCCCTAACGACCCATACAACGTCCACCACAGCGTGGTTAACGATGCACCCGCAGCCTGCCCCCGTGACCAAATGGGCGCACCCAACACATCCCAAAAAGGGACGCTCCAAACGCCGAACATTGCCCAGAATGATCTGTGCAGCAAAGTCAGAGGTTGCAAATGCGGATGACGGAAAAAGGCTATCAGCGCAAAGAGGAGCCAAATCAGGAGCAAGGCAAGTCGGCCGACATGTCGCCTGCGTCGAGTCGCCACACCATTTTGGAGCGCGTCAGCAGATAGTTGTCGCCGTGCCTGTTGCAAGTCAGCGTTGGTAATCATCCCATGTAAAGCCCACCGAGATAGTCTCGCTGGCGTTTAAGACCTTGCGTGGCTTGTTCCTCCAAGCGCTGTTCTTCCCGAATTGCCAACTCGTGCTGCATCGCCTGTCGCCACTGCGCTAACTGCGCTTTACGCAATGTCTTGTCACGGAACAGAATGAGATGGGCATGGTCATGGTCGCTGTCGCGATGCACCATCATGCGCCAATCAGTGGGAAAGCCAGCTGCTTTTTGCTGCGTCATCATGTCCGACACTGTTTCGGTGAAGTCCTCATTTTGCATTGCCGCATCACGCACAGACAGTACCAGTGTGTAGGTATACTTATAATTCGTCGCATTCTCAGTCGCCCATGCCACGACCTCGCCATGTTCCTCTGCCCCGTTTTGGCTATACCACTGACCGCGCTGAAACTATTTGGGATTCTCAAACTTGTGACCAAAGCCGATATAGTTGACCGACTTCATTGTGCGTTTAATCGAGGTGTTTCCCGTTTTACGTGAACGGTTGGGGATGTAGCGTGCATTGACGACGGGCAGGGCGGTTTCTGCTTGACTCATGCCGTTGTCTCCTCAATCCGTTGCATCAACTTCTGCCATGCGTCCGCGTCAATCGCGCTTTTTAATTCCCGCACAGCGCGATTGCTGCCGCGTGCCTGTCGTTGTTTGTAGAGATCGTAAAGCGCACTGTGCAGCGGATCACGGCTATCCAATGCCAATGCACGGCGCACCTCTGACGGCTCTTTGAGGCTATCAGCCAGTTGTCTCAGTTGTGTGAAAAAGACCTGCTGCGCCATCTCCTTCGCCTCGTTCGCTGCAATCACCGTTTGCGAAAGAATTTTGAGATAGCGATTTAATGCGCGGCTGACCGCTTGCTCAATCACAACGCGCTGAATTTCAACGTCAACGTCAACCGAATAGTCGTTCGTCTAAATCAGCGGTATGGTGGCACAGGTAAACTCAAGGCGATGGTGTACTAGCTGGAACCGTAAGAATTTGAGTTTGAAACGTTATTCGGATAACTTGACTCTGCTCTAAATTTCCGAGTGGAATATGTTCTTGGAAGATGTTGAAGGTTTCAATTGGGCAACCTTGGTTGCAGTCGGGAAATACATTTGTGTCTGCATAAACGGTCATCGATTCAAACACAATTCCATAGTATGAAAGTGGTTGATCTGTTGGTGGGGGCGAGTTGTCAATAGCAACTTTTTCTCCAGATACTAAATTACTAGCTCCAATCTCAACACGACTATCGAGAAATCCTACTGCGTCAGAATCGCTTAGTGGAATATCAACAAAGATAGTTGTGTCTCGAAGCAAAAATCTGCTTTCATTCAAAATAGTGATGGTGTGATCGTAAACGTCTGAACTTGAGGAAACTTCTGTCACATGTTGCGCTGACACACCAAATCTTTCTACAACCTCTTCGCTAGAATACACCTCCGTGACTGTTGGAATTGCAAGTCCCTCATCAGCAAATTGACTTGGTTGGAAAAGAGCTGTTATCGTGCTTCCTGGAACGTCATTTGTGATCAGAACAGCAATTTGCTCTAGCACAGTAAGGAATTCTACTGATGCTTCAAAAACGTATTTGGTTCCATTTTCAGTTTCAACCTGACGAACATTAGATGATCTATCACCAAAACGATACACATCAAACTCATTTTCTGATTCGATAAACAATCTTCCTGAAATATCCTCACATTCTCGATCAGCACTCAAATCGTAACGCGCTTCATAGCGCACTTCTTGACCAATGGTTGCTTGGACTCTACTAGCACCAAAGTGAATTGGGCAATTGAGTGTATTCTGCTCCCCAGTTTCTAAAATGGGTTCATCTAAAATTGGTTCGTCTGGAGATGCACAGGCTAAAGTTACAATCCAAATTGGGAAAGCGACAAAAACGATGATGATAAAAATGCGGACTTTCATAGTTTTTGCTCCTGTTGTTAGGGATTCGCTGACTCCGGAACAGCGGTTGGAATCGGCGTTGGTGAAGGGAATACTGTTAAGTTCATGGAAGGGGTAGGTGTTAATGCAGAAATTGTCTCCTTTGGTGAGAGAGTTACGAGAACTAAAGTTGGGGTGGGAGTAAGAGTTGGCGTAGGCTCAACAGTTCTGCTGGGTTTAGGCGTGACAATAATTGCAGTAGGCGTAGGTGTAGCAATGTATGGAAACCATAGAATCTGACCCACCACAAGTTCTCCGTAGAAACAATTGATTTCTTGGATTTTTAGGACATCTAGGGTTGTCCGATCTTCTAAACTTCGGTATGTATCACCTGCTTTGACGACATAAGAAATCCAACCCTCTTGTTGGATCACTGCACATGGGGTTGGGGTGGATGTAGGAGTGTTTGTCGGGGTCGGGGTTGGGGTTGGAGTATTTGTGGGAGTATCTGTTGGGGGTGGAGGCTCTGTAGGAACAGCAGTGGGAATTGGAGTGTTTGTCGGTGTTAGGGAAGGTTGAAGTGCTATTGGGAGTTTTGTAAAATGCTCATCATCCTGATAAAGTATCATCCCAACTACGAAAATCGTAACCGCGCCTACTAGCATAGCCGCAGCTATATCAAAACGTTTTCTCTTGAATGCACTATATTGAATGAATACTACCACGGAGGCAAAAAATGCGAGTACAGGTTCAAAACCAGGGTCAAGCATAAACCAAACCCCACTCAAAACTAAAGAAGCGATTGTAACCACCGCACTAGCATAACCTCTATATTCCTCATCGGTTTGCTGTTTGCGGCGAGAAAAAGATGGCCTTTTCACCTTATCTCTCGTTCGTTTACGACGTGCGCGTCCACTTTTGGATTTAGACATTGTACTACTTCACCTTGGTTGTTGTTTATTCGTGTTGTGCAAGAGAAGAACACTTATGAAGTGAGGACATTGCAGCTATTGCAAGGCTCTATCAAACTGGAACGATCCTTCTCCTACATGGTCAAAACTCAATTGAACATTGAGAATATTCACTTGTAAGAATGTACACAAGGCACGGAAGCGAGTCAAGCAGGTAAAACCGTATAGTGCATCCTATGACAAACTACAAAAGGAAAGCAGTCGGGAATGGCTAGTCTTTGATGTGTGGCACATAGCCGTCGAGGTCAATGAGTAGATCGCGGGTCTCTTCACGCAGATTGTCAAGGAGCCAATCTGTGTTCATGAATGGGGTCAAGTTGATGAGGCTTTGCTTGTCAATTTCGGCAGACTCCTTCCCATGCACGACATCCAGCCCAACAAACGTCTGCCCATCGTGCTGAGATACCTCACGCTTGATATTCTGATTATTCGTCACAATATCCACACCAGCGGGCAACCCAGTGACGACAATAGCGTGACCCTTGATTTGCCCCAGCGCGGTCATAAGGGTCAGCTCCAACCGACTTGCCGCCAGCAGTTCCCGACGATGACGCACGGGGTCGTCTGCGTGTTGGGCTTGCCATTGACCTGTGTGGGCGATGCGCTGGAGAAAATCGGCCGAAATCCAACTCATCCCATCCCATGCCGTATCGTCATCTTGCTCATCCATCGTGACAATGCCAACCGCCTCAACAGGGTAAAAAGCAAAGTAACGAAACGGACGCATCAGCCGAGAGAGCCGTTTTGACAAGGTGAACAGCCCTTTGTGTGTAGACAATCTCAAGCAACGTTGTGAGAGAAACTGCCCCGTCGTCATGCCCTCAATGTCGATGTCCACTGCGACGTTATCCTTGACATAACGCAGCGTCGTCTCGTCCACATAGGTTTCTGCTTCCGCAACTTGTTCAGCCTCACGCAGCAGCCATGTGCGACGCACAAAGTCGTGATGGATGGCGGGTTTGTCCGCGTGGAAGGTTTTGACGAGGTATGGGTAGCACGTTGCGCGAGGGAGGGTTTCGGCCGAAAACAGCGACTTGGGATGATGCGGGTCACTGGCTGGATAGTGGGTTGGCGTGTCGATGGAGATTTCCAAATTGTGGGGGAGTGCAAGATTTAACATGATGAATTTCCTTTTGTGTAATGGGTTGAAAACAAAAAAGCCCGCCAAACCAATTGGTCTGACGGGCGATATTTTCGTGAGTACCTCATAAACGGCCAGCCGATTGCTGACCGCCTCTCACCACGCTTACAGCCGCGAGGCTGTTGTGATGTCACAAAAGAACGATGCTGCTCACTTGCTCGTCACTGGATTAGAGACCGACCTCCCGCAACGCCTCGACCATCCGCACACCGACGGCTGACCATTGCCCGTCACGTGCCTGTGCCTGTAGCTGACGCACGCGCCTAAATTCTGTGCCAGTCGCTAACTGCTCAGACCGCTCTCGCGCCAGCCAAACGGCGGCATCTGACTTCGCCTTATCCTCATCGAGATAAACACTCGCCAATGCACCACGCAAAATACGGCGTTGGGTCGCTGGGTCAAAGCAGCTCAGGAAATCTTCGACCGACCGACGTGCGTTGCTAAACTTGTCGACTATCTCGCTCGTATTGAGGGCTGCCCCAAAACGACGGTTCAACTCACGGCCTAACTGTAACCCTTCCTCATCTTGGGCAACTGCTTCAAACAGTGCATCAGGCGGTTTGGCAGCGGCGATCAGCTGGTCACGGCGGGTTGTGACATCAGCGATGTGGCGTTGGAGCCCCTGCTGTAACTGTGCCAGCCAGTGACCTTCAGCACCAGAGCGGCGTGGTCGTGGGGGTTGTTCCTCACGGGGTAACGTTCTATCAATGGAGAGACGTTTTTGGAGTATGTCGGGAATGGGTGTGCCAGTTTCGAGAATCGCACGGCTGTGGTCAAAACACCAGTCGCGTACTTTGGAAACATCGGCCCCTGTTTTAACGGACGAATCTATCACGTCTTCGAGTGGAGCGGGTAGTTCATTAGGCAGCGTGCCGTACAGGGCTTGGTGCAGCATGAGCGCATTGCAATACATGCCCAAGACCCCCTGATTCTGCACACTGCGCGCGATGGCGGCGTTGAGCGCATCGGCCGAATACGCTCCCACATCCTCTCCAATCCCACCCGCCGTCTCTGGGTCAACGGCACCCAGATAGGTGAGCTGCTGGCGGTCAATGCGCTGTGGCAAGTTACGACTGTCGGCTGCTGGATAGGAGATCGTTTCATCAGTGGCGGTTGTCCATGTCAATTCGGCCGAATTCTCCGTCGGCCGCAAAACAACGAATTCTCCCAGTTGGTTCGGGCTTCTCCACGTCAACACCTTCCGCTCACCGTCGTGATCGGTAAACCCATACAGCCACAACCCATCATCATTGTCCGCGCCGCCTAAAATGCCAGCAATACCCTCCCTGCCACCATCTTGCATCGCTATCCAATCTGCATCGTTAACCCACGCCGTCCCGCGTTTGTCGTCGATGAAGATTTCGCCACGTTCAACCTCATCTATCTCCAGCCCGCCACGTTGGGCAATGCCAGCAGGCATCACATAATGCCGTCCACCAGGTAGCGGCAGCCGCATTTTGTCGAGCGTCTGATGATTAAGCCGCTCCAAATGTTGGTTGACCAGCGTCTTGATGTGGCTGCGGTATTGGGTTGGGTCGCCGCCGGCTGCGACGAGCGCACGCAAAGGCCACTGGTCGGCACTGTCGGCCGAAAGTTCACCCTTGTCGTCTAGGCCGCGAATTCGGCCGATGATCTTGTCCACCTCCCCCGCCTCAATGCTCTGCAAAAACAGTTGCCCTTCATCTTTGACATAGCCGAGCAGTTCATCTGAATCAAAAAACGGCGTGAGGTTGATCAGACTCTGCACATCCAGCCGCATCTCGTTGTGACCATGTACGGGGTTAAAGCCGACAAACGTTTGTCCTGTCATCAACTTGACTTGTGCTTTTGTGTCTTCGGGCAGCAGAAAATCGACAGGTCTGCCATCGGCATCGCGCAGATCATCTACGACCATCGCGTGACCCTTATCTTGCCCTTTCTGAGTGAGAACAGTGAACTCCACGCGCTGGATATGGGATAGCTCTTGGGTAAGCTGTGCCTGTTTGGACGCTGGCAAATCTCCCGCCAGCGTCACCCCTTCCAACATACTGCGGCTGACCAACGCCGCCCCATCCCACACCTTTGCCTCATCAACAGACTGCTGCATGTAGGCAATGCGAACGTCCTCGCCATCAAACAAGCCGCTCATCCGCTGCGGTCGCAAGACGCGGCTGATGCGTTTGGACAACACAAAGCCCCCTTTGCTCATATCCAGTTCAAGGCCGCTATGCGCCAGAAACGCCTCCGTATCCATTCCTGCAACATAGAGATTGACGACTTGTTCCCCGTTGACCCAGCGCAGGGTGGGTGTCGCTTGACCAAAGGTGAAGGCAGCATCATATTCAAGATCGCGTTCCTCACTGGCGTGCCGAACAATGTGCCATGCGCGACCCGTTTGCTGCACAAAGGGCAGAACGGCGCGGCCGACATAATCGTGCCAGCTGACGACGGTGTAGGGCAACTGGCTGCGGTCTATCGGTGGTGTATAGTAGCTTTTGGCGCCTCGTCCACCCATCAGTGCCTCACTTGGTTATTGGGTTGCCGCAAGCTCTGCCAATGGGTCGGCCGCTCAATCACGGCTGTCAGTTCATCACAAATGGGGGGTAATGTGCCGTAGGCAATCACGGTGACAGGCTCAATGCGTCGCACCATCTCTTGAAAGCCCGTCACAAACAGCGTATAGGCCAGCATGTCCGTGCGCCAGTTGACACCGACAGCGGAAACGGCAACGATGCTGCCTTTGGGAATGCCCAAAAAGCAGAAGGGGTAAGCGTCAGATGAACTCCAACTGACCGTCGGAATGACCCACAATCCCTGCTGCTGCCAAAATGCGCCACACCACCGATTGCGATACACGTTCCACAGCTGTGAAGCCAACGGGTCATCTCGATACAGCGAAAAATCTGGGGTCAGCACAAACGGATATTTCTGCACCTTCGGCAATGTCTTGCGTGGAAACCGCCAAACGCGCTCAAAGCGATAGTCGTCGAGAAAAAAGTGAGTGGCGGGGGCGTTGAATGGCACTTTCGGCCGCGCCCGATACCCATACGCGATGAGGGTGTCGGGCAGATGCCGTTTTGCCAGTTTGGTGAGTTGCGGAATCCCCCAACGATTGGATGCGGGAAAACGGTCGTTGAGATGCAGGCTATCTATGTAGCCGGGCTGTGTGTGCCAATTGTGGCTGCTACGAGTAGACATCGGCGGCTCCCTGTGTCGTGGTGTTGCGTGAACAAGGATAGCATAGCCTCATCTGATGGCAACAGACGGCTTCAACATGCGCTCACAGGTTGGGAAAAAATAAACGCATCTGTCAGCATGATGCTGAGAAAGAGGAGAGAAAAAGAAAAAGAGGTCACGGGTACTTCTTTCTCTTTCTCTTTCTTCTTTTTACCCACATAAGCGAAAATAAAAAAGCACACGGCGAACCGTATGCTTTAATTTAACTAAATGTCAAAAGGGGATCACTTCGTCCTCGTGTACAATCGGCAGAGATGACTCAGCGCGTTCCCGCCCCATCTCACGCATCGCGTCGGCATCTTTCCACTGCTTTTCCCACTCAGTTGCCACGTCTTGGCGCAGTGTTTGGTTGATGGCAAATGCCTGTTCACCGACAAAGGTTGCGTCGATGTAATCTGGCGCAACGGGGTTCATGCGAGCCGTAAATGGGTTCATGTGTGTCACCTTCTTGCCACTGCCCATCGTGACGTAGTGCGGCTTGCCATTGGCGAACAGTGGCTGCAACGTAATTTGCCACAGGCACAAGCGCGGCAATGGATAGCCATTCTGCTGGCTGGCGGCATCGGTAAAGGCTCGCAGCAGCTGCTCAACGCCAGTTGCAAAGTTGTTGTCCCGATAACGTCCGCTCTCATCATTGTCCCAAGAGGTCGTCTTAGACTGACCACGCAGACCCAACACGACAGGCTCATGCAAGCCGGGAACCATCAGCATGACCTGATAATGGCTGGTAAACTTGCCTTCGACGCGCTGACGTTTGGGCGTGCGCCATGGGTAGACGTGTTCTTCACCATGCTCGTCGGTGATGATAGTGCGTTTGCGAACACCAATCGGCGTGCAGGTCAGGGTGCGGGTCAGATAGACAGGCACATAATCTGCATTAGGATCGTCCCCATACTGAATCTCCGTCTCTTCCCAGCCCTCTGGGACATCGTCAATTGCATCCATGTCAATGGCGAAGAAGCCGCCAGCGACAGACCCATCCCCTTTGTATTTGCCGTGCCAAGCAATCGCGGGATACCCTTGCTCGTTGTCTTCGGTATACAGGTCGTCGTTAATCTGTAGGGTTGGTAGTTGAATATTTAACATTTGTTTGCTCCTTTGAAAATAAGGATGAAATATGAAGGATGAAGGATGAAAGAAGGCGATCATCCTGTCATTTTCATGACTTCGTTGGTAGGCATTCGCCCGTGTGAACTCCTTTGGCGTTTGCCAACTTTCGGTTTGTGAATAGCCATATGCTATCCATTTCACCTTTTGCGGCGTTAGCCGCTCTTTAGAGCAAGTATGAAGGATGAAATATGAAGTATGAAGCGTGTGACAGGCTTCCGCTATTGTCGTTCGGTCTCTTGACTGTGTGCGGTCATACGTGGTTGGGTTGGGACAGTCGTTGGTAAGGGGGGGCACGTCTGGCTGCACGTTGGTGCAAGGGAATTGGCGAGTTGGCGGGTTCGTCAGCAACGACACGGTAGCGAAGCGTGTCACCCAACGGCAATAGCGCACGCCCCATGATGGAAAGGGAGGCAATAAACAGGAGGCGTGTCAGCCAGACGAGGAGAGCGACAAAGACAGGCACAATGTCCAGCAGTTGTGCTTGTGACAGAATGACGTTGCCAACCTCGCGGTGCAAAATCGTCAATCAAGAAATATCTTTCATCGTTGGTCTACGGGACAATTTCATCCAGCAGCGTTTTAATCTTTTCTACTATTTTCATCCTTCATCCTTCATCCTTCATATTTCCCAAGGCGGTGGAGGAAAGGCATTAAAGCTAAACTGCCAGAGAGCAATGGCACAGAGTTGCCAAAGGACACAGGTTGCACGCTCTACACCGCAGCAGATCACGGTGTAGAATGGGTCTGTTGGTGCATCGCTGGTGAGGGTGAAGGTTATCTTGGCTGTCTGGGATGGGGTGACATCAACTGAAACGTCCACCCACCAAACTGTATGACTCAGGCGATCCTTCACCAGTGCTAAATCAGGTGCGAGTTGTTCAAAAATGATGGCCTCCATCATGCCCCCCTCAGAAGTTCAAGCAAGTTACGTGGTCGAGTCGTCAGTTTGGGCAGCCCATTGTTAAGCAGCGTAGAAGATTGTCCTAGACGCAATGAGTTGCTATTTCCGCCATTCAATGTGATGAGCAGGCGTTCCATTGGTAGCACGATGTCTGGCATCTCGGTTGTTGGCATGTGGATAGGGCCTGCTGCCACACCCAAATAGGCTAAGTTTTCACGCAACGCACCGTTCGCGTCGGCAAACGCATCAGCCAGTGAGGGGGCGGTTAACGCTTCTTCACCGACAACGATCCGCGCCAAGGTGGTGATGAGGTCTCCCTGCACCATGCTGTCTAGTTCGGTGAGGGAATCTGTGGCGATTGTGTTGCCGTCGATGCGGTCGGTGGCTGCCATCTTTGCTGCAACGAGACGTAACGCTTGCTCTTGCAACGTGCCGCGATACGCATAGAACTGCACGGTAACATCCTCCGTCTGTCCAATGCGATAGCTGCGCCGCGACGCTTGCTTGACGGTATACACGCTGTATTCAGTTCCCATCCAGATAATCGTCGAAAAGTCGATGATATCCAATCCCGTTTGGACGCGACGCGGATGGGAGAGGATGACCTGTGTGCCACGTTCAGACTGTGCTTCAATCCATGCCTCCCGTTTGGCTGGCTTACATGTGAGGATAGCGGTGCGGATGTTGTGACGCTCTAACAAGTCTTTCCATTGTGGCGTGATGTCGAGTGTCGCCGTTTGCTGACAGAGCAATAATACCTTGCGATTTGCGGCAATCTCACTTTGGATTTTGCGTAGGATAGCGGACTCCTTTGGTGCAACGCCAACGGGCATAGTGGGCAGACCGGGTATGTAGGCGACCACGCTATCGCTGCGCGGATGGCGCACCATTTTTGGTCGCCATGGACTGTCAGGCCATGAGAGCAGGGCTTGTAAGTAGGCGGCTAGGAGGGAGCGATCATTACGAATTAGCATCTCCTTGAGTTCTGTCTTGAGCGTGGCGTGTAGGACATCGTACTGCGCCTGCATGGCTGGCGACATGTCTAGCAGAATGGGTTCTTCCTTATAATTGGGCAAGGCAAACCCTAAGTCTTCCAGCGAGACAAAGACGCTGCGATCCAGCAGCCAGCGCATCATGGCGGGGGAGGCACCTGGCAACTCTTTAACCGTCACATTGCTGCGACTGTTGCCTGTCTGCTGTCCGTCGGCATCAAAGCGCACGCGCTCTACCTCTTGCAACACACCGTACTCCTTCGTCCAGCGGGCGATGTCGCGGTGTCCGTAGGTGCGTTGCATCGTGTGGCTCATGCGGTAAAGGAGGCTGAATAGCGTGCTAGCTTTGCCGCCATAAATCGTGCCCGTCAAACTTAGCACCTTCTTGGCTGCGTTAATTAGACGACCAAACGCATAGCCGCGATCTGAATCGTGACCCTTCATCTCATGCGCCTCGTCGACTAACAAAAGGTCTGTTTGTCCCTTGTAGCGTTTGAGGATGTAGGTCGCCAGCGGCCATTTTGCCCAGCCGTCTGGTTTGGCGGGAGAGAGGGGATGAGGGGCGAGTGGGCTGTACGCATCGTGACCGAGTTGGATGTTGGCACGCAGTTTGTCTTGACGTTGCAGAGCTTCGCGCATCGTTAGGCCGCGCTTGCCTTTGGCGTAGCGGCGTGTGTATTGGTAGAGGGGTTCGTAATCCAGTGTAGAAGGCCGAACGGTGTTTTGTTTGCGGCCGAAATCTCGCGGCATCTTGGGTCTGTCACCCTCAGACAGCACAATACCTGAGTTGGGCGCACGCGGGCCGCGCATCTGGCGCACATAGGTGAGTAGCTTTTCCACTGTCACAGACTGCTCACGCCCAGCCACGTCAAGAACGACCGTCTGACTGTTCATCACCCAATTGCCTGTCTCAGCCATTCTGACGAGGGCAGAGTCATATTCGACGACGAGCTTTTTGCGTTTGTGTGCCGATTTATGGCGCACGCCACCACACCACTGATAACAATGCTCCCAGCCTGACCCAGCCCGTGCGCTTGTCTCCTTCATCACACCGTAGACAGGTCGCTCTATGCTCGCGTCTTGTGCAAAGAACGCATCCACGTCAGATATTTTCTTGAGCTGCATCACGCGCACGTTGGGGATGACGTGCCGAATCTCGCGTTCCCACTTGGCTGTTAAATGCGGTGGGCACATCACGATGATGCGTTTCGCCTCAATGCAAGCGGCAACGGCGGGTCCCATGATTGTCTTCCCAACCCCCATTTGCCCAATCAGAATCGCATCTTTTGCATCTAAATGACGTTTGTCGAGGCGGGTTGCAATCGCGGCGACAGCGTGTTGTTGGGCGGGAAGTAAGCCGCGCAGTCCATTGGTGTTGGGGATGATGCGTGCTTGGTTGAGCGTCTGCAAGACATCGGCATACCCATTCTGGTCAAATTGATAGACGGGCTTGTACTGTCTTGTGACCGCTTTGGTGAGAGGGACTATCCACTGCTTGAGGAACGCCTCCAACTGGCTGCCATCGCGTCGCTCAATCGTGCCGTCTGGCGCAAGCGTGACGATGCGCGTCTCGAAGCGTTCCGTTTCGGTGGTGACTTCGGTGTACCCTTCGTCGTCGCTGTCGTAGTCTCGATAGTGACTGCGCTGCATCGCCTTGTACGTCTGCCCTTTGATGAACAGCGTCTCGCCATTTTCATGCGTCAGGAGTTGGTTATTGAGCATCCCTGCGGCGATGACGTTGACGAGATGACCGCGACGCAGCGGGGTCATCGGCCGAAAACGTGCCATTTTAGATGTTTGCGGGGCGACGTGCTGCTGAAATTCGGCCGATGTCAGCACCCCACGTTTGCGCGTTTCTCGCAATACGTCTTCTATATAAACGCGGTCTGCCCAAAACTTAAACGCAGCGGCTGATACAGGGACTTTGGGCAGCGTGTATACAAAGCTGTCTACATTATCTATGGTCGGTATCTCCACTTCACTACGGCCGATGGCGCGAAGGTGGTCTACCGTCGCGTCGTCGGGTTGGGTGGCGCGGCTGTTATGAACACCAAAGAGCGTGATCTCGTTGAAGTGGCGATGGTCGGCCGCATGTGCCACAACGCGCACATCATGAAAATGGCTAGCGATGTACTCTGCCACAGCCCGAAACGCCAACACTATCTGCGGCACAACCCACACCAACACACCATCCGCGCAGAGCGCGGGCCGCGTCTGCTTGAGAAACAGTCGCTCCAAGCGTCCTTCCGTTTCATCTTGGTCATAGGGTGGGTTGAGATACAGCAGATTGAAGCCGCCACGTGACCAGCTCATCTGCTGCATTGGTGACCAGAAGATGCGTGTCGCCTGTTTGTCGCGGTGGCGGATAGGGGGGCCGTTGCGCTGGGCAAGATATTGATTTACAGCGGTGCGCGATTCCTCTGCACGCGAGCGTTGTAGTTCATTACCGAATGGCTCTAGGCACAGCGAAGAGGCCAGTTGCACAAGCGCAACCCCTTTGCCGCAGCAGGGATCATAGATACGCCCGCCGTGAGGTGCGCTGAGATGCTGGGCAATTTGAGACGTAATTTGGGGGTGAATTGGATAATATCCGGCTGATGCAATGCTAGCAAGTCGGCTCACGGTAACTCTCCTCTAAACTTGGCTGCCGCAGCAGCGATATGACGTGGAATGAGTTGGACGGGTGGGCTAATGACAGGACACTGTTTCTCGAAAACGGCCATCTCGCCTTCGCTGCGAATCCAGCGATAGCCAGCGGCGATGGCAGCGCGAATTGCGTCCAGTTCGCCGTTGAGTGAGCGTGATAGATACGCATCGGGTCGTATCTGTGCCTGATGCCGAAACAGCTCCAGCACCATCGTTTTTTCAAACAGTTTGTAGTTGTAGGTTGCCGTCGTTTGTGATCTCTCTGTCAACATAGGTTTCTCCTAAAATGCAAAAACGCCCCAACAGCATGTGTCGAGGCGTTTAGATTGTACGTATTGTTTAGTGGTTACTCGTTAGGTTATGTGTGAATCGCCAACGCGGACAAGTTAATCTGCGGGAATTGCGGGAGCTGCCCATTCATCCATCCAGTTGACAAACTGCTGCTGAAGCGACGCTCGATACAGCGACACATCTGCGCGTTGCTCTGAATTTAGCGTTTCCATCGACAGGAGTTCATCCGCCAGTTGCAGCGCACGGTGCGGATACCCCGCCTGCGCCCAGCAGCTTAACTCACTGCGCCGATGGATGTTGGCGAGTTGATCTAATCCCTGCTCATCAGCCCACACGACCCATTGCCGTTCTATCTCGGCAACCTGTGCAAAGTTGTCGGCCGCTTCTGCATAACGATGCTGCGCCTTATGCAGATGTGCCTCAAAGAGCAAGCGCGACTTTTCACGCTCCAATGCCTCAAGCTGTTTGGGTGGATTGCCCGTTGGGATGCCGTTGCTCGTTGAATTCATCTCTTTGCTCCATGAAAGGATAGATGCACCGCTGCCTTTTCAAAGTGTACAACACAAACGTAGCCTGTCACCTTATCTGGATTAGATTGTAACTGCTTGCGTTTGACACGTCTGCGGGCTGTCAGGCTGCCCCTCATCATGCCACTAATCTCCAACCCATACAGCGCATCGCCGTCACTGAGCCAGTAGTCAAAGCGTTCGCCACGTTCAGTCACACGGGCAAATGTGAGATTCGTGTAAAGCGGCAGAACGGCACATGCAATGCCACAAGCCGCCCATTCTGTCATGACCGACCCCTGTACGGGCGGATAGCGCAATTTGGGTGTTGTGTCGTCCCATGTAATGCGGAGTCGCCTTTGTTTGGTGATCGGCAAATTCTTAAACGATACAGATAACACAACCGCATTTTCAACGGACAGCGTTTGCAGACGATAGTGAACAAATGGGATGAACACTTGCACATCGACTAGCGGATGCAAGGCGGTAATGTTGTTGAGTGAGATCGTATCATCAAATTGCATAAGGTTTCCCTATCATAGCAGAGATTGCACTGTCCGCCTGAATTTTGGCCAAAGTTAGGCTATACAGGCAGCGCGAGATTTGTCGCAGTCGGCTACGAGTATCACAGCGACGGCAACATCTGGGCAGGCGGCGCGGCCTCTAACTGGTGGGCATTGCGCCAGATGTTGCAGATGAACAATCTCGACAGCATCGCCTTTCATCTTGGCAGCGATGAAGAACCCGCTGATCACTATCTCATTGTTGATAGAGGCACCGATATAACCAAACTCGCAATCGGCGGCTGGCTTGCATCTGTTGAAGATGCGAATCGTTTTGTTGCCGCCCAATGGATGGAGTCTTTGGATACCGCAGGAAAATAACACACCGTTTCCATCTCCTCACCGTTCGCGTAAAAATTGCAAAAAAGAGAAGATTGAAATAACGTAGAAGA
>CAYMGE010000096.1:0-22933 GCA_964389925.1 uncultured Ardenticatenaceae bacterium | reverse complement strand
TAAACTGCAACAATTCCCGAAACATGTTTTCAAAAGTAAATGAAACACACCCAAACGATTAAGCCATAAGATGTAATGCTGCTCCACCAGCAGCTGCGGACTAAATTTTGACAGATTTGGGGTCGATTCCCAACGCTTTTAGCTCTTTCTTGTAGGCAGATTTCGCCTTTGCATTGGCGATGCGTGCTGCTCGTTTGTCATCATTGGACATGTCGTCAGTGATGTTGATTAGCTCAGGCGGTGGCGGCGCACCCGCGGGCGCGGTCGTTGTGGGGGCTGGGGCAACTGGCGCAGGAGCCTCTTGCTGTTTCAGCGTGGGGCCGCTGTCTGTCCATTTGACGATCTTAGGATCAATCCCGGACGCTTTTAGCTGTTTGTTGTAGGCTGACTTCGCCTTTGCATTAGCGATACGTGCCTTGCGTAAATCGGCCGCTTCCATATCGGCCGTAATAACCGTATAGCCACTGATTTCTGGCAAAGTGATGCTATTTGGTGTGGTGGAAGCTGGGGCAGCAGAGGTCCCCGGCTGGGCTGTCGGTGGCGCGGCAGCTTGTGCGGCGGCGACGGCAGCTTGTGCCGTATCGGGCAGCTTCGGCCCGTCATCTGTCCATTCAACCTCTTTTGGATTGATGTCCAATGCTTTCAGTTGCTTGTTATAAGCTGATTTTGCCTTTGAGTTCGCAATACGCGCCTTGCGTATTTCAGCTGGCTGCATGTCATCTGTAATTTTGATGAGGGTCGGCGCAGGTGGCAACTCGATGCGTGGGGCAGCGGGAGCCGCAACGCCACCTGTGGCAGGTGCGCCATCGGCAACGACCATCATATCTTGTCCAGACGCTTTTAGTGCTTTGTAAGCGGCCGATTTTGACTTAGCATTCGCAATAATTACACGCCGCTTGTCGGCCCCAGTCAAGCCACCAATATCTTTCCACTCAAAATCGACACCGGGTTTGAGCTTACGCTTAACCTGTTTTGTGTTTCCACCGGCACGTGCAACGGTGGCTGTCGCTGCTCGCTTGACGACCTGTAAACCGTTCCACGTATGAAATTTGGCAATTTTTACTGCCGAGATAGGATCAACCTCAACACCTTTGGAGGCAACTTTTTTATTTTTACGTGCGTCCGTTGTGGCTAGTCGGCCGATGCCCATGTTGCCACCACGTGGCAGTGCAGCAGCCCGTTTTGCCGCTGCTAGGCGGGCATCCTCTAGCTGACCTTCATAGTCAGCTTTGACGGCAATCGCGTGACCCGCTGTTTGGCGTGGGTTGACTGACTTTTGAAGTTGTTCATTGGCCTCAATGACAAGCTCATTTGTCTTCACGGCATTTGCAAAAGAGACAACCAAAAACATCAATCCTGCGCCAGCCGCAACGACAAGCAAGGTAATAATGACGGCTAAAGTGAAAAAATTCATGTGTGTCCTAAGTGGCCTAAACTCGGCCGAATTTCTCGTCTAGTTGGCTGCGGATTATAACCATTTGTGCAAAAATTCTCAAACGGCGCGTCTGGCAGTCTGGGTTATTCTGACTCCGCGACTTTGCCGCTCAGGTCAATGATCTGTGTCGCTCTTACATATAAGAACATACGTGTCATGATGCCTATAAATCGCACTATATCCGTTGCCTTTAAGTGGAGAGCTAGCTAAAGTTGATGGTTGAGATTATCAGCCTATGCGACTAAAAAAATTACAACTTCAGGGATACAAAACATTCGCCAATAAGACGGAGTTCTTATTTGACGAAGGAATTACAGCCGTTGTGGGGCCAAATGGCAGCGGCAAAAGCAACATCGCTGACGCGGTGCGATGGGTGTTGGGGGAGCAGCGGTCGAGCGCACTGCGCGGCAAGAAGACGGCCGATATGATCTTTGCAGGCAGTCCAACCAAGCCACGTGCGGGGATGGCAAATGCGATTTTAACCCTCGATAATCGTGATGGGTGGTTGCCGATTGACTATGCAGAGGTGGAAATCGGCCGAAAAGCGTACCGCTCTGGTGAAAACGAGTACTTTCTCAATGGCTCCCGCGTGCGTCTGCGCGACATCCGCGACCTGCTGGCGACAAGCGGCTTGGCGCAGCGCACCTACACCATGATTGGGCAGGGGTTGGTAGATCGTGCGCTGTCGCTGAAGGCAGATGAGCGACGCGCCCTGTTTGAAGAGGCGGCCGGCATCAGCCACTACAAAGATCGGCGCACACAAACGCTGCGCCGTTTGCAAGAGACGCAGCGCAACATTGAGCGCGTCAATGATGTCTTGGCAGAAATTGAACCCCGTCTGCGCTCGCTCAAACGGCAGGCCAATCGCGCTGAGAACTATGAAACGCTCTCAAACGATCTGTCTGCGCTGCTCAAAATCTGGTATGGCTATCAGTGGCGCGTCACGCATGAGGAGGTACTGGAGGCGCGGGAGCGGGCGAAATCGGCCGAGAAAAAGTGGAAAACAGCCCGCCGTCAGCTCATTTTTCTGCAAGAGCAGATTGAAGAATCACGTCGTCGCCTCAACCACTATCGCAGTCAAATTCAGCAAAAAGAGACGGAGCGCGAAGGGTTGCGCGAACAGTTTGAACATGCCCGTCGTCAAGTTGCTATTTTGACGGAGCGACAGACATTAGTGACGCGCCAACTGGCAGAGATCGATGGCGAACTACCCGACTTAGAGGTACAGCAACTCAATGCACAGCGAGAACTCGCCCATGCGACAGAGGCATTAGCGGAGGTTCAAAAGCAGCTCAACCTTGAACGCGCAGAGCTAGCGACGTTTGAGAAATCATTTAAGGTACAGCAGGCGGAGATCGAGGCGCGGCGTGGCGCGGTCAAAAAGTTGGAGCGTGAACTGTGGCAGACCCAGCAGTTTTTGTCGCAGGCTGATGGGCAGTTGACGCAGTTGCGTGAGCAGTTGGCGGCGCGTGAAAAAGAGACATTTGATGCGGCCGAGTTAGACAAACTCGCCGAACAAGCCAACACGCTCAAAGCTGAGATGAATGGCATCCAAACGGCGCAAAAGCAAGTGCAGGCCAAACGTAAGGAGCTTGACGGCGAGCGCAAGGGGTTACTGCGTGAGTTAAAGCAGTTGCGACGTGCACAGGGCGATTTGGCACGATCCGCCAATGGGGTTAGTAAAGAGGTCGCCAAGCTGGAAGCGCGGGTCGAAACGTTGCGACACATTCAGGCACGCAAGGCTAAAATCAAGGGGAAGTTTGAGCGGCTGGCTGCGTTGGTCTCGGCCGATTCCCAACATCAAGACGCGCTCGAAGCCGCTTTGCAACTGCGTCTCAACACAATTATTTTCAAAGATGCCGACGCGCTTTTCAAGCTGCTCACCAAAAACCCAAATACACCGCTGACCGCGTTTGTCACGCAAGAAACGCGCATCCATGAACGACACACGATGACGCTGCCTGATGAAGCACAGTGGCTTTGTGATGTGATCGAAAGTAGCGATCAGGCGGTGACAGACGTGCTGTTGGGCGATTTTGTCTACGTTGCCAATGATGGTCTGGCGTATGAGATCGCGCTGCGGCTGCCGGCTGGGTTAACCGTGATCGGTGGCAATGGGGCGGTCATTCACGCGGGTGGGATTGTCGAGCAGCGACCCTCTGATAATTTACTGGCGCAAAAGCGGGAGATTGAATCGGCCGAAAAAGCCGTCCTAGCCAAGCAAGCCGACTTTGCCGCCGCACAGCAGGCCGTTCGGGACAATCGGACGGCGACGGATGAGAAGCAGCGGGCAGCTGATAAATTCAACGGCCGAGATCGCAAACTGCAAATTGAAGGTGATAAGTTCAATAAGCAATATCAAAAATTACAGCGTGATCATGACCGCGTGCAGCAACAGCAGCGTTATCTTAAACGTCAGCGCGATTCTCATGCTAGCGACATCGGCCGACTACAAAAGCGCATTGCCGAGCTTGAAAATGCTCGAACCGAACGAGATAGCTCTCTCGCTATTATCGAGCAAAAATTGCAAGCGGAGCGGCTCGTTCTGCAAGAGATGCCGGTTGGAGAAGCACAGCAGCAACGCTATCAACGTCAACAGCAGGTCTCGGCGACGCAAACGATTGTCGATGGTCGTCGCGCTGTGACCGACAGCCGTCGCGCCACGCTCAATCAGGTCGAAAATCGGCTCAGTCGGCAGCGGCAACGGCTGGCCTCATTGCGAAATCAACAGGCTGAGATTGATCTGGAAACGGCACAATCAAAGCTGTCGATGTTGCGTGGTCGTATGGAGACGCTAGCGAATGACTTAAAGCCACTGCGCTCGATTCAAAAAAAGATTCGCGGCGACCTATCAGATGTTGAAGGTGATCTGAGCGTTCACCAAAAAACAGCCCATCAGACGGAAGAACACTACACGGAAGCACGGCTAACGCTCAATCAAATCGAAAATCGCATCGACACGTTGCGCGAGCGCATCAGCAGTGATCTGGGCATCGTTGCACTTGCCTATGATGAGTCAGAAACGGTGCAAACGCCGTTGCCAATTGAAGAAGTTGTCGATGAGTTGCCAACGGTTGAGGTGCTGCCCGATGGGATTGAGCAGAGCATTCGCAAGCGTCGGGGGCAGATGCAGCGTATGGGCGCGATCAATCCCGATGCGCCGACCGAGTACAAAGAGACCAAAGAACGCTATGATTTTTTGAGCGAACAGATCGAGGATTTATTAGCGACTGAGAAACAGTTGCGCGACGTGATTACCGAGCTAGATGATTTGACTTCACGTGAGTTTGGCGCGACGGTTGAGCGGGTCAACGGGATATTTGGCGAGATGTTTACGCAACTGTTTGGGGGGGGATCGGCCGAATTACACCTCACCGACCCCGATAATCTCACCATCTCAGGCGTTGACATCATCGCCAAACTACCCCGTCGTCGCGCACAGGGTCTGGCCTTGCTCTCTGGTGGCGAACGCTCGTTGACGGCGGCCGCCCTCATATTCTCACTACTCAAAGTGACCCCGCCCCCTTTCTGCATGATGGATGAGGTGGACGCGGCACTCGATGAAGCCAACATCAACCGTTTCCGCGATGTCCTGCGCGATCTCGCCATGAAGACGCAGTTTATCGTCATCACGCACAATCGCGGCACGGTGCAGGCAGCAAACACGATTTACGGCATCAGCATGGGAACAGATAGCGCGAGCCAAGTGCTGTCGCTCAAGCCAGAGGATTATGTAAACTCAGAAGATTTTCTGTAACGGCATGTGCTTAAAGCGGCTATTTTTCTTTCTCATACTTATGTCTCTGTTCGGCTGTGCTACACGCCAGCGAACACAGCAGGTCTACGAAGAATGGGGACGTGCGAGCTTACAAGGGGAAGCTCTGCGTGGCGATGAGATAGGGGTCGCAGCCCAGTCAGATGGCAGTTTAGTCATGCAGGCTTGGTTCGCTGAATCTAGCCAGAACGGCGAAATCGTTCACATCCAAACGCTTAACACGAATAATGAGATCGTCGCCACCTATCCGCTTGAGTTGCGCGGTGAGAGTCCAAGCGATCTGCAACTGCTGACACGTGATGAGATGGCGACGGCGGCATGGATTGAGCAGGTCGGCAACTGGCGCGTATTGCGGACGGTGTCGTTTGAATGGGATGGCACGCTGGGGGAAGAGCGCATGATCTCGGCCGAAAACAGCGACATCCGCTGGTTCAATATCCAATACACCAACAAAGGCTTCTATATTTTCTGGCTCGACGACAACGATACGCTTTTTGGCGAACACTTTCACAACGGAGAGACCGATCGCATCTTTGAGCAAGCGGATGTCAGAGCAGCCAGTTTTGCGGAATCGGCCGATTCAACGCTACACATTGTGTGGGTGTCGGCCGAGCAACGCCTGACCTATACACAGCTCTCGCCCAATCGCCCGCGCCCGCGCAGCGTCAGCGGCCTCTCACTAAATGCCACCGATTTAAGTCTGCTGCTCGACAAAACACATGCCTACGTGACGTGGCTTGATGAACAGTCGTTGCAACCCTTTTACACGACATTTCCCATTCCGGATGTTGTTTCGGCCGACCTAACCGGCAACGCGATTCCTCTCTCGCTCCCTGTCAATTATCCGCCCCATTCTGCGACACCTGCACTCGATGCAACGAATAACATCAATACGACGGTTGCTTTGGCAGGCCAGCGTGAGGAAGCGACACTGGCAGCAACAATGCAGTTACAGACGCGCAATCGGCAGCGAGCGCAACCGATCATTATTTACTTTCAAGCGGGTGCAATTCGCGGTCAGCAGATGTTGACGTGGACGGATGAAAATAGTCGCGGTGTGGGGATTGCGGCCGATGGTGATGACAATCTCTATCTCAGTTGGGTCGATGTGCAGCGTGGCGATAGACCTGTGTATCTGATGACGACACAGCCAGAGTTACGTGATGCGATAGATGAGCTGACGTTGCACGACTATAGGGTTATATTGGTGAGGGGGGGCGGCCGACTGTTCCAAGCATTCAAACTAATACCGCGCTTTCTTTCCCCGCTCCTCACCTCCGTTTTCTACTTCTTTTTCGTCATTGCCATCGTCTCTGGCAACACGGTGCGGGCGCGGGCGCGAAATGCCTTTCTGCTCGGAATCATCCTCTATGAGGCGGTCAAATTCTGGGTCGGGCTGCGTGGTGATGTCGCGCTATTGCGCTTTATTCCCAACATGGGGCTGCTTGATCCTGTCCTCTATCAAAGGCTCGTCTATCTCGTTCCGTTGCTCATTTTGATAGTCTGCACATTTTTCGTTTGGCTCTTCTATCTCCATCGCGCCCGCAAGATCGTGCATTCGACATGGTTTATCGCGCTCATTCTGCTCGACTACACATTTTCGCTTGCCTTCTATGCGATAGAGTTTTTTGCTTAGTGCATTACCAAGTATGGAATTCTCAGCTATCCTCATTAGACGAAAAATTGTAGTCTCTATACATTCCCATTAGCTCAGTGAAAGTGTGGGGTTTCAAAAATTGAAGCTCATTTGGGCAGTATGAGGAGGATAAAACACACCGATTATTACAAACGGGTTTGGTGCTCTGATGTGATTAGCCTTTGTGGTACCGACAAAGAAATGTAAATCTTTGCCCAAAAATTCGTCTTCATATTTTTGTCGGACGAGGCGATTTGCTGCTATCTCATCGCCTTCTGTTTTCTTGAGGCAATTCCAGTATAACGCGCCTATTTCCCAATCCTCAATCATCATCCGTCTAGGCTTGTTGTCACCCTCACTCAAAAAATGATAATAGTATTTGTAGGGTAACTTTCTGACTACATCAAGCTCTCTCCCACTAGCACTTTTCGGAGCCAGCAGACTCATTTGTCTTAGACTGTCGCGTATTTTTGGCTTCCACTCACGCACATCTTCCTTGATCTCAAATTTTGTGATTTCAGTTGGTTTGAGGGTAGCAAGTGACTTCCATATCCTTTTCTGCTTAGACAGTGCAATTAAGTCAGTCATTGATGAGAATACTTCTCTAAGTGCAAAACGTTTTCGTTCAGACCAGTCTCGCTTTCTGCCTGTTGTGATTTTATCAAGGACAGTAATAGTCTGTTCGATACCTAAGCGTGGCTGGTAACTTTCTTGTCTAAAATCACTCTGGTTTTTTACCAAATCAAGCTGAATCCACTCAAACTTACTGTACTGTTGGTCATATGGGAGCGCACGAAATTTAATCGGATAAATTCTAATCCACTCGCCTGTCTCTAAGAATCCAGCATTACATACTAATTCATCGTACTTGGTTGATGGGTTGGGATAGGTTTTAACGGTTGTAAGGACCCGTGCGTTTGGTAACTCAATTGGCAAATACATAAAACTGTTTAGATATGTCGTACTTCGTATTTATTTTTCGAGATAGATTTGAGATGGGAAGAAACACAGTGACGGTGACACATTTTATGATCAGCTTCAAAACATGTTAATGCAACTCGCTGGTATCGCTTAAGAAAATCAAGGACTTTTTCAAGAGTCTCATCTTGATTTGAAAGTATATCTCTACGATAATGCTCGAACAAATTGCTATATGAGGCTTTGCCCTCCAAGTCTTGGCGTAGCTTTGATGCAATTCCTAATTGAGGAAAATGAACATACCGTATTCCCACACCCTCGATATATTTCTTGAATGATCGCTTTGAAAATCCATGTTTACGTGAAAGCGGATTTTTTCTTACATCTATTAAAACTTTGACGTTTGCAAATATTAGCCGTTTTATGTACTCATCTATTGAAATCCCTTCATAACCGATAGTAAATAGAGTGGAGGTATAGTCAAAACTTTGTATTTTCGCAACTTCCTCTCTCTCTTTGACATCCAAAAGGGTATCTAAAATAGTACTACGTATGGCATACTCTGGGTATTTCAGGTAAGACTGACGAGTCAAATCCCGACTTTTCAAGTGCTTATGGTCTTCTACAAAGCGGCCTAATGCTCGGCTATCATTATTCTTTAAGTCATGTAGAACAGACTTGTTTTTTACAATCTCAAAGTATTTATTATCTGTTAAATGACCGCTTTCGATCAGCTTGTTTTTATCATAATATACAGTGTGACTAAAGGCACCAAATTTGTGAGGGAAGAAATCATAGTATTGATTGCCATTTGTTTGACAGTACAAAAATAATAATTTCTGCATTTGTGTATTATTTAAGTTACCGCCAGATAACTCTAGCAGTGAAAGTAAAATTTTTCGTCTATAGAACATATAGCTCCAATATAGATTTAGTAGAACGATGTGAAATGAGTGTGGTCAAGACTCACAATATCATTCTCTTCAAAATTTGAGTTAGCATATCGAACCCTACAACTGTTAGTCTACTACTCATCTCAAGAACATGCGTTCTTAAACAAGGCCGCTTATTTTCTACTAAACAAGCAGTTTGCTTTAGCTGAGAGGGGTTCTTGCTGTCATCACCTTCGCCAAAATTGCGCCTAACTTCATCGCTTTCTGCATATCGCCTTTTACCTTGAGCCGCCCTTGAATAAACGCCGACTGCACGCCTAGATCGCCGGTTGCAATTCGCAGGAAGTGCTTGTCTTTGGCGATAAAGGTCGCGTCGGGGTTGGTGGCCTCGCCACGCTCGACTCGGCCGGGAGGCGTATTCAAATCGGCGTGCCAGACGCTCTCCCCTGCATCACCCGTGAGATTGAATTGGAAAATGCCTGCATCAGGTTTGAGGAAGTCGGGATTTTCTTGTAGGAAGGCGTGCATCCCTTCAAAAATGGCATCAGACTGGAGCTTTATCTTGGATGATTCTTCCGCTTCTTCGGCCGATATGCCCCCTTCTTCCTGCTCCATTGCCAAGATCAGCGTTTCTAAATTGTTGGCAGACTCACGCAGATAGCGCGTGAACAGATCGACATCGGGCATACTGTTCACGTCAGACGTTGGGCTGACCGCAATTACGCCGTTGTAGCTGAAAATGGTGATGATGAGACCCATCCCGTCGATGATGGGAGCCGTCCCCATGTGTGCAAGCAGTTGATGACCGTCGAGATAGATCGGCCGCTGCGGCCCCGGCACGTTCGTAATGACCACATTGAAAGCAGGATTGATGCGTTCAGCCAAATTGAGCCGTGAATAGAGCCGCGCCGCCTGATTGCCAACCCCAAATGGAACGGTCTCGGCGAGATTTGTCAACGCTTTTGCGCCAATCGCCTGTTGATATAGCTTGCCACGCTTGGTGTTGTCGTGGATTCGCTCAAGTCGCTCAATAGGGTCGGCGATGTTCGTCCCCAACTGAACCAGCATGTTTGACACTTTGTTGCCGCCCTCGCCATGTTCTGATTTGCTGCGAACAGAGATCGGGATCATGGCAACGAGCGACTTGCTGGGCAGTTCATCTTTCTCCAACAGATAGCGACGCAATGCCCCTGCACAAATCGCCAGCATGACATCGTTGAGCGTTACGCCCATGCTGTTTTTGAGTGCTTTCACGCGGTCAAGCGAGAGCAACGCGGCGTTCCATTTACGTTGTGCTGAAACAACTTTGTTGAGGCGTGTCGGTGGGGCAGTAAAGGGGACGGTCGGCAGTTCTGTGCGCTGAACGCGGGAAACAACGCCCGCTTTGATTGTCGAGGCGGTTGTTTGTGCCAGAATGCGCGGTAATTTGAATGGATTTTTGGCAAAGTCCAGTGCGCTGCGAGTCACAACTTCAATCTCGTTGGGGAGGGGGGCCGGATTGAATGGGGGAGGGGTTGGGATGGGCTTTGATTCGGCCGATAAATCATACAGCACCGTCATCAAGTCAGCCCCTGCCACGCCATCAATTGCCGCGTGATGAATCTTTGCGATGAGCGCAACCGAGCCGGGCGGCACTTGCGCCACCGTGCCTAGCCCTTCGACAAACACAATTTCCCAAAGAGCGCGTGAGCGGTCTAGCGGCCGACTAAAAACGCTCGATGCTAACGCTCGTAGCTCCCGCCAGCCCCCTGGCGCAGGCAGTGCGACCCGCTGTAAATGCAGGTCAATATCAAAATTTGGATCATCTGCCCAATAGGGGTAATCAATGCTCAGTGGCACTTCGATCAAACGCTGACGCATTTTCGGAACGAGATGCAGGCGTGACCCAATCAGGGCGCGAAACCGCTCAAACTCAAGTGATCCCTCGATCACCGAAACAGACCCGATGTGCATCGGGGAATTGGGCTGCTCTAAATAAAGAAAAGTTGCATCTAATCCAGTTAGTGGGTTCATCGTTTGCTCCAAAGTCGTTGTTGAGGAAAGATACCATGTTTTGGATGGGTTGGCACAAGTTAACGGCCGCATAACCGTGTTTTTCAATATCAAGAGAATGATTCGCGGCTACAAAGATCGTTTTGCTCTACAATAAAGACAACGAATATCTAAAAGAGGTGCTTTATGCGATTAGGACTTATGCTCGGCTATGCGGGGCGGAAAATTGAACTACCGATGGAAATGATCAGGGAGGCTGATCGACTGGGCGTGCATATCGTCTGGACGGCCGAAGCGTATGGCTCAGATGCGGTGACACCACTCGCATGGATCGGCGCACAAACTGAAAAGATCAAGCTCGGCACGGCAATCATGCAGATGCCCGGCCGAACGCCTGCCAATACCGCGATGACGGCAATGACGCTCGACCAGCTATCCGGCGGGCGCATGGTGTTGGGCTTAGGCTTGTCTGGGCCACAGGTCGTCGAGGGTTGGCATGGCAAGGGCTACAAAAGGCCATTGACGCGCACTCGTGAATATGTTCACATCGTTCGCACCATTTTTGAGCGCAAAGAACGGCTGAAATTTGACGGTAAGCTCTATCAGATTCCATATACGGGTGAAGGGTCAATGGGATTGGGCAAGCCGCTCAAGAGTACATTGGCGGCAACCCCTGACATTCCGATCTATTTGGCCTCAATCGGCCCACAAAACGTGACGTTGACGGCCGAGATTGCCAACGGCTGGCTCCCCATTTTCTTCTCGCCCGAACGCTATGACGAGATTTACGCGCCACACGTGGAGGCGGGCTTTGCCAAAGCGGGTGGTGACAAGGGGTATCACAACTTTGATATTGCTCCCACCGTTTATTGTATCGTTACGGATAACCTTGAGATGGGTTATAACCAGCTTCGGCCGTTCCTCGCCCTCTATATCGGCGGTATGGGAGCCAAAGGCAAAAATTTCTACAATGATCTCGCCTGTCGCTATGGCTTTGAAGAGGCGGCCGCAAAAATTCAGGATTTATATCTGTCCGGTCGGCAAGGAGAGGCAATGATGGCCGTTCCGGCAGAGCTGATCGATCAGGTTGCCCTGATTGGCACGCGAGAACGCATCGCTGATCGGCTCGAAGTCTGGAAAGAGAGCAAGATCACGACGATGAATTTGGGCTGCTTTGATGTTGAGACGTTGCGGACAATGGCTGAACTAGTGTTGTGATTGAGATGTTTGAGACAGTCATCAAAAATGGCACGGTCGTGACGGCCGACGCGACATTTTCGGCCGACATCGCCATTATGGGTGAGTCAATTGCCGCTATCGGCACAAATCTGCACGGCGAGCGCGAAATTGACGCGACGGGCAAGCTCGTCACGCCGGGGGCGGTCGATATTCACGTTCACATGCAGATGCCGCTGGGGGGTGGGGTGGTTTCGGCCGATACCTTCTACACAGGCACACGCGCCGCTGCCTTTGGTGGCACAACCACCATCGTCGATTTTGTCGATACAAAGGTCGATGAAACGATGCTCGATGCGCTTGCCAAGCGCCGTGCTGAGGCCGATCCACAAGTTGTCATCGACTACGGCCTGCACATGACGATTGTACCGAGCGACATGTACAAGCTCGACCAGTTGCCCGCCGTCGTCGCAGCGGGCTGTGGCTCGTTCAAGCTGTACATGGCGTATGGGTTTCGCCTCACGGATGATCAACTTTATCGCGCCCTGTCCGCGATCAAAGTGGTCAAGGGGCTGCCCGTCATTCACGCTGAAAATTGGGACATCATTTGCCAACTACAGCGTGAGACGTTGGCTGATGGTAAAACGGAACCACGCTGGCATCCGCGTACTCGACCGGCCGAGTTTGAAGCAGAGGCGGTCGGCCGAGCTATCGACATTGCCACCTATATCGGCACGCCCCTCCACATCTTCCACGTTTCCTGCCATCAGGTTGTCGAACGCATCAAGGCCGCCCGCACACGAGGGTTGCCGATTACGGGCGAGACATGTCCGCAATACCTATTCAAAACGTGGGAGGCATTCGAGGCGGATGGTGTGGCTGGCACGTTGCCGACCTGTGCGCCGCCGATTCGCAGCCAAACCCAACAGGATGCGCTGTGGGAAGCGTTGACGGCGGGTGACTTGCAGCTAGTGACGACCGATCACTGTCCCTTCTCTAAAGTAGACAAAGCACGTGGACTGAATGACTTCACAAAAACTCCCGGCGGTGTTCCCTCTATCGAAATGCGTTTCCCCGCCCTCTATAGTAAAGGTGTGCTTGAAGGACATCTGACCCTTAACCAGTGGGTGGCTCTCTGTTGTACAATCCCTGCCAAGTTGATCGGATTACCAAACAAAGGGGAAATTGCGGTCGGCTATGACGCTGATCTCGTGATTTTTGACCCCAACATATACAGGACGCTTTCAACCAAAACGCTGCACGAAAATGTCAATTGGACGCTCTACGATGGGCTACAGGTGTCAGGCTGGCCGACCGATGTGCTAAGTCGTGGGGAGCTAATCGTTGCAGATGGCGTTGCACAAATGGATGCTGGACGCGGCCGATTTATTCGCACAACTGGAAATCGATCTCTTGAAGAGCTGTCATGAGCCTGATGGTTCACCGGTGAAGGCGTGTAAAGATTACGACATGCGCCTAACTTTCATCCTTCATCCTTCATCCTTATTTTATAGGAGTACAAATGACGACGGAGTTATATCCCAAAACAAACTGGCAAGACATTATTGAGGCAAACGAAAGTAATCGCGCAGCTATCAGTTTTCGACAACACCATCTGCTCAAGCCCGCAGATCGCTTTGTCAAGCGGCATGTTGGGCCACGTAGTGCAGATGTTTCTAAGATGTTGGAGACACTGAGTCTATCATCGCTCGATGAACTAATCGCGGAGGCTGTCCCAGAGGTGATTCGCGTGCATGAGCCGCTTTCGCTAGAAGCTCCACGCAGTGAATCGGCCGTCCTAAAAGAGCTACGCGGCCTAGCGGAGCGCAACAAAATCTATCACACCTACATCGGCATGGGCTATCATCGTTGCACCGTGCCACCCGTTATTCAGCGCAATGTGTTAGAAAACCCCGCATGGTATACACAATACACACCCTATCAAGCCGAAATCGCACAGGGTCGGCTCGAAGCGTTGATCAACTTCCAAACGATGGTCGCGGACTTGACGGGGATGGAGATTGCCAATGCGTCGATGCTGGATGAGGGGACGGCAGCGGCCGAAGCGATGACGCTTTGTCTCCGCGCCCAACCGCGCAAGTCAACTGCAAACACGTTTTTCATCTCAGAGCTGTGCCATCCGCAGACGATAGCCGTCGTTGCGGCGCGGGCAGAGCCGCTGGGCATCAATATCGTGATTGGCGATCATCGGGCATACGACTTCTCAGATGACCTGTTTGGCGTTCTGTTGCAATATCCCGCCACGACGGGCGAGGTATTCGACTACGAAGGATTTTGTCAACAGGCGCACGAGGCAGGGGCGTTGGTGGCGGTCGCGGCCGATTTGATGGCACTCGTCCTGCTGCGCTCCCCCGGCGAATTTGGCGCAGATGTCGTCGTTGGGAATAGCCAACGATTTGGCGTGCCGATGGGCTATGGAGGCCCTCATGCCGCATTTATGGCGACCTCTGAAAAGCACCAGCGTATTTTGCCCGGCCGAATTGTTGGTGTCTCCAAAGACGCGACGGGTAAACCTGCCTATCGTCTCGCGTTGCAAACCCGTGAGCAGCACATTCGCCGCGAACGCGCGACCAGCAACATTTGCACAGCCCAAGTGCTGTTGGCGATCATGGCTTCGATGTATGCGGTTTATCACGGGCCAACTGGCCTGACACGTATTGCGACGCGCATCCGTTTGCTAGCTGCTATTTTGGCACACGTTTTGCAGGAGACAGGTTATGAGTTGAGCGATGAGCCTATCTTCGATACGCTGCTCGTTAAAAGTGGCGCAATGGCACAATATGCAATTCACGCCAACGCGCTACAGCACGAGGTCAACCTGCGCTACTTTGCAGACGGCCGCATTGGCATCGCGCTCGATGAGGTGACCTCAGAGGCAGATTTGCTGACGCTCATGCAAATTTTCGGCGTGAATCCAGACGAGTTTGATCTGCAAGCCATCGCCAACAGCGTCGCGCTCAACTATGATGAGACCCACCAGCGCACGAGCGAGTTCATGACGCATCCTGTCTTCAACAGCTATCAATCTGAGACGGAGATGTTGCGCTATATCCACAAGTTGCAAAAGCGCGATCTGTCGCTGGCTCAGTCGATGATTCCACTTGGGTCTTGTACGATGAAGCTGAACGCAACGGCCGAGATGCTGCCTATTTCACAGCCCGGCTTTGCCTATCCCCATCCATTTGCCCCGCTCAACCAGACAGAGGGGTATCAGGAGCTATTCAAGCGACTCGAACGCTGGCTAGCTGAAGTGACCGGTTTTCATGCCATTTCGCTACAGCCAAACTCTGGCGCACAGGGCGAGTATGCGGGTCTGCTCGTCATTCGCGCCTACCATCACGCACGCGGTGACGAGCATCGCAACATCTGCCTGATCCCTAGCTCCGCACATGGGACAAATCCCGCCAGTGCCGCGATGTGTGGCATGAAAGTTGTTGTCGTCAAATGTGATGAAAATGGCAATATCGACGTAGACGATATGCGGGCGAAAGCGGAGAAGCACAAAGATAATCTCTCGGCCGCTATGATTACCTACCCCTCAACACACGGTGTCTATGAGGAGGCGATCAAAGAGCTATGCGCGATTGTGCATGAAAACGGTGGTCAAGTTTATATGGATGGCGCGAATATGAACGCGCAAGTTGGCTTGACCTCGCCCGGCGAAATCGGTGCAGATGTCTGTCATCTAAATCTGCACAAAACATTCTGCATTCCACACGGCGGTGGTGGGCCGGGTATGGGGCCGATTGGTGTCGTCGAGCATCTCGCGCCATTCTTGCCCAGTCATCCAATTGTGCCGGGGGTGGGCGACAAACAGGCGATTGGTGCTGTCTCATCGGCCCCATGGGGCAGCGCAGGCATTTTACCAATTCCCTACGCCTACATCGCAATGATGGGTGATTGGGGGCTGACCGTCGCTACCGAAGTTGCCATTTTGAATGCTAACTACATCGCGGAACGTCTCGAACCCCACTTCCCCGTTCTCTATCGTGGCAAAAAAGGACGGGTCGCGCACGAGTGTATCGTTGATCTGCGCCATCTCAAGGCGTATGCTTCAGTTGACGACGTTGCTAAACGCTTAATGGATTACGGTTTCCATGCCCCAACCATGTCGTTCCCTGTCTCTGGGACTTTGATGATCGAGCCGACGGAAAGTGAGTCGCTGGTTGAGCTAGATCGTTTTTGCGACGCAATGATTCAGATTCGTGAGGAGATTCGACAGGTTGAGGATGGGGAGATTGATCCCTTGAATAACCCATTGGTCAATGCGCCGCATACGGCCGAGACAATCATGAACGACGAGTGGGACAGACCCTATTCACGCCAGACGGCTGCCTACCCGTTGCCTTATGTCAAGGAAAACAAGTTCTGGCCGTTTGTCTCACGCATCGACAATGTATATGGTGACCGCAATTTGTTCTGTAGCTGTATTCCAGTTGACGCTTATGACGACTAGTTTTTCGAAGCGGGTTTGTGTCACGAAGTTTTCGCCACAAGGTTGAACATGTTGCGTATTGCGTAAACTGTGACACGCAATACGCTTTATGGTGACGAAGAATAACGAATGACACTTACTAAGACGGTATTCGGTTCAGAAACAATACCGAATACCGTATCACCCATGTTAGCCCAAGCCCAAATAGACAACTATATGCACGACCTGCGCCAGCGGGTGCGCGGCGATGTTCGCACCGACGACTATAGCCGCATGTTTTACAGCACAGACGCGAGTATCTACAAGCAGCAGCCGTATGGGGTCCTGTTGCCGAGATCGGCCGAAGACACCCACGCCGCCGTCGAACTCGCTGCACAATACAAAATGCCAATCCTGCCCCGTGCTGGCGGCACAAGCCTCGCAGGGCAATGCACCAACGCCGCGCTCGTCATCGACTCGTCGCTGCACCTCAACAAGGTGCTTGAGCTAAATGTCGAGGAAAAATGGGTGCGCGTTCAGCCCGGCGTGATATTAGATGAACTTAATCTCTATCTGAAACCCTATGGCTTAAAATTTGGCCCCGATCCAGCGAGCAGCAGTCGTTCGTGCATGGGTGGCATCGTCAGCAACAATTCGACTGGCGCACATTCTATTTTGTATGGGATGACGGCCGATCACATCATCGAAACAAAAGTCGTTTTGAGCGATGGGTCATGGGCAACATTTGGCGCAACCTCCACCCATCATCTTCTACAATATCAAACACGCAGCGATTTTGAAGCCCAAATCTATCAAAAATTTGCTGCCATCACGTTTAATGAGCGCAACCGCGACATTATCGCCGCTGGCACACCACGTCACTGGCGACGTTGTGGCGGTTACAATCTCGACCGTTTCATCAATGGCGAAGGGATTAATTTTCGTCTGCCACAGGATCATACCTTCAATTTAGCCAAGCTCATCTGTGGCGCAGAGGGAACGCTAGCTGTCATCAATGAAGTCAAGTTAAATCTCGTTGATATTCCAAAGCAGGCAGCGATTGCGGTCGTACATTTTGATGAGCTAAAAGCGTCGCTTGAGGCAGTTCCGCACATGCTAGAGGTATTTCCATCTGCAATCGAGCTAGTCGATTACATCGGGCTGACTCGTGCGCGGGAAGTTCCCGAATATGCACGAATGCTTGAGACGTTCATTGAGGGTGACCCGAACTGCATTTTGATCACCGAATTTTACGGGGAGAATGAACGCGAGTTGCGGCAGAAGATTGATGCAATGGAAGCGCACATGCGGCGTAGGGGGATTGGGTTTAGCGGGATGACGAGGGCGTTCTCGGCCGAGAAACAAGCCGACATCTGGCACGTCCGCAAAGTTGGCTTAGGCTTCTTGATGAGTATCAAGGGTGACCACAAGCCGATCCCGTTTATCGAAGATGCCGCTGTCCCACCGCAATATCTTGCCGACTACGTGCTACAACTCGAAAAGTTCTGCAATAGTCTCGGTACACAGGTCGCCTATTACGCTCACGTCAGTGCGGGTTGTCTGCACGTTCGGCCGCTTATCAATACGAAAGTCGCCACCGACATCGACAAAATGCCTGACATCATCAGCTTTGCAATCGACCTGCTCGGTGAATATGGTGGCGCACTCTCCAGCGAACACGGCGACGGCCGCGCACGCAGTTGGGCAAATGAGGCATTTTTTGGCGAAAAGCTCTATAAACTCTACCAAGAAACAAAGCAAATTTTTGATCCGCACAATCTGCTCAATCCGGGTAATCTTGTCAATGCGTCTGACATGCGCGAGAATTTGCGGTATGGCGAAGCGTACAACATGATCGATATTTCGGAGCATTTGGACTTTAGCGAGGATATGGGCTTCCATCGCGCTGTCGAAATGTGCAATGGGGCGGGTGTGTGTCGCAAGACGACTGGCACGATGTGTCCGCCGTTTATGGTGACGCGAGAGGAGGAACACAGCACGCGCGGCCGAGCTAACGCCCTGCGTGCTGCCATGTCGGGCGCACTTCCCGCCAGCGAGTTGACCAGCCCGCGCATGAAGGAGGTGATGGGGCTATGTGTATCATGCAAGGCGTGTAAGGCCGAATGCCCCTCTTCTGTCGATATGGCAAAAATCAAGGCGGAGTGGCAAGCGCACTATCTCGAAGCCAATGGAACACCAATTCGGTCGCGGGTTTTCGCCAATATCGGCACACTGAGCAAAATCGGTAGCAAGATAGCACCGTTAGCGAACCTGACACTCTCTAACCCGCTTGCCAAATGGGGACTAGATAAGTTTGCGGGGATTAGCAAAGAACGCGAACTCCCCCAATTTGCGCCGCAGTCATTTTGGGATTGGTGGCATGGGCGTGCAAAGAGAGCAAATCGACTTTCTGCAAAAGTTGCCAAGCGTGGCATTCCCAGTCGTGGTCGCGTTGTCCTATTAACCGACACATATAACACGTATAACTATCCTGAAGTTTCGATTGCGGCCGTTGAAGTGCTAGAGCAGCTTGGCTTTGAAGTCATTCCATCGCGCCAGACGTGCATGGGTCGCCCGGCGATGTCAAAAGGATTGCTCAAGCTGGCAGCAAAACACGCACGTGCAACGCTCGATGAGCTAACACCCCACGCACAGATAGGATTGCCTATCATCGGGCTAGAGCCAAGTGATGTTTCAATGGTCATCGACGACTATGCCTTTTTGCTGCCTAACGATCAGCGCGTCGCAACGGTCAAGGCACAAACGCTATTGTTTGAGCAGTTTATCGCGGGATTAGATTCAGCTATTGTCGAGGGTGCGTTTACCAAAAGTGGGCGGCGCGTCTTGCTGCATGGGCATTGTCATCAAAAATCGTTGATCGGAACAAAACCATCGCTCAAAGTATTGCGCGATATTTTGGGGTTGGACATAGAAGAGGTCGATTCAGGCTGCTGTGGAATGGCGGGGTCGTTTGGCTATGAATCCGAACATGTCGAAATGTCTCTAAAAATGGGCGAACGTCGTCTACTCCCGGCCGTCCGCGCCCAAAACAACGATACACTAATTGTCGCCGCTGGGGTCTCTTGCCGTGAGCAAATCAAGCACGGCACGGGTCGGCGAGCTTTGCATATAGCAGAGATGTTGCATCGCTTTCATGAATAAGTGCAATCAGTTTTTAGTAAATTTTTGGGTAAATTCTCCACCCACTTTGTTGGCAAGTTGACTTTTGCCTACGCTTTGGTAGAATCTGAGGGCTAAAATGTTTTAACACCATTGTGTGGCGCTTACCGCATATTTTTTGCAAAGTGGTGCTGCTAAGTGAATAAACAATTTGAGGCCATCAAGCGTATAATTTGACCGCTTGATGGTCTTTGTTTGTGGAAAGTGAACGTTTGAAAGCAGTAGGTTTGCCATAAAATATGGCCTTCGGTTTGAAAACTCCGATTTAGGATAAAAAAATTAAGGTAGCTGTATTTGATGCGGCGGCATCGCTGTTTTGCGATGGCTGTGCTGACAGAATGCGGTTCGTTTGGAGAAGATTGTGCCGACAATCAATCAACTAGTCCGAAAAGGGCGTAAAAGCAAGAAAAAGAAAAGCGGTGCGCCCGCTTTGCAATACAACTTCAATACGTTTAAGCAGCGTCGTCTTCACCAGCAAGGTGGTTCACCACAAAAGCGTGGTGTTTGTGTCAAAGTACAGACACTAACCCCCAAAAAGCCAAACTCGGCGTTGCGGAAGGTCGCACGTGTACGGTTGACTAACGGCATCGAAGTGACGGCGTATATCGGTGGTGAAGGACATAGCCTCCAAGATCACAGCGTTGTGCTTGTGCGTGGTGGTCGTGTGAAAGACCTGCCGGGTGTGCGTTATCACGTTGTGCGCGGGTCGCTTGACGCAACTGGCGTAAATGATCGTAAACAGGGTCGCTCAAAGTACGGAACAAAGAAAAGCCGCAGATAAATTAAGCGGGGAAATAAATTATGCCAAGACGTAATAGCCCAGATCGTCGGCCGGTTGAGCCAGACATGAAATACAACAGCGAGCGCGTGGCGATGTTCATCAATCGTTTGATGTACGACGGAAAGAAAAGCACGGCGACTCGTTTACTCTACAACGCCTTTGACTTGATGGATTCGCGCAGCGATCAACCTGCTATCGAGATATTTGAGCAAGCATTGAGAAATGTAGGACCACGGGTTGAAGTTCGGCCGAAGCGTGTCGGTGGAACGACCTATCAAGTCCCCTACGAAGTTAACAACTATCGTGCCTTGACGTTGGCAATGCGGTGGCTTCTCGCCTCCTCTCGCAAGCGCAGCGGGCGCAGCATGTCTGAAAAATTAGCAAATGAATTAATGGACGCGGCGAAAGGACAAGGCGCAGCTGTCAAGAAACGCGATGATACCCATCGCATGGCAGACGCTAATCGCGCTTTCGCGCATTTTAGCCGCTACTAAGAACTATGAGCAGTCGATATCCTCTTGAACGGGTTCGTAACATCGGAATTATTGCCCACATTGATGCGGGCAAAACGACGACCACCGAGCGTATTCTCTACTACACGGGTGTTATCCACCGGATGGGTGAGGTGCATGATGGTGGTGCAACGATGGATCACATGGCGCAGGAGCAGGAGCGCGGTATTACCATCACCTCTGCGGCGACCACAACCTTTTGGCGTGATCATCAAGTAAACATTATTGATACGCCCGGTCATATTGACTTCACGGCCGAAGTGCAGCGCAGCTTGCGTGTTCTTGATGGTGGTGTCGTTGTATTTGATGCAGTTGCAGGCGTTGAGCCACAGTCAGAGACTGTGTGGCGACAAGCTGATGAATATCGCGTTCCGCGCATCTGTTTTGTCAACAAAATGGATCGGACAGGCGCGAGTTTTGAACGCACTGTGCAAACGATTGTTGATCGCTTGCGAGCAAATCCAGTCCCAATTCAAATCCCTATTGGCGAAGAAGACGACTTTCGCGGTGTCGTCGATTTGATGACGATGACAGCGAAAGTGTGGGACTCAGGTGACTTGGGTGCGAAGTCAGAAATTATTCCAATTCCTGATAATCTCATAGAGCAGGCAGAGGAAGCCCGTGAGAACATGATCGAGAAGATCGTCGAAACAGATGATGACTTGATGATGATGTATTTGGAAGGAGAGGAGATTTCGGCCGAAGAGCTAACGGCCGCCTTACGCAAGGCGACGTTGGCAAGTTTGGTCAACCCCGTACTTTGCGGCACAGCGTTGCGAAATAAGGGCGTTCAGCCTGTTCTCGATGCGTTGGTTGATTACTTGCCCTCACCGCTCGATGTTCCGCCAATTGTCGGCATTGACCCAGAGACGGAAGAGGACGTGATTCGCCATGCAGATGATGAAGAACCACTGTCAGCTCTCGTTTTCAAAATTGTGACAGACCCCTATGTGGGCAAACTCGCTTATTTCCGCGTCTACTCAGGCGTTTTGGCAGCGGGGATGAATGTTCACAATGGGAACAAGCGGCGGAAGGAGCGTATCGGCCGATTACTGCGGATGCACGCCAATCGTCGTGAAGACATTACCGAAGTCCGTGCTGGCGACATTGCTGCGACGCTTGGTCTAAAGAATACCTTCACAGGTGAAACACTTTGTGACCGCCATGAGCCAGTGATTTTGGAAAGTATTGACTTCCCAGAACCTGTTATCTCGATTGCGATTGAGCCAAAAACAACGCTTGATCAAGACAAGATGGGGATCGCGCTGCGCTCATTGTCAGAGGAAGACCCCACATTCCAAATCGAAAATGACGATCAGACGGGTCAGACCATTCTCTACGGAATGGGCGAACTTCATCTCGACGTGTTGGTTGATCGTCTAAAGCGCGAATTTAACGTTGCCGCAAATGTGGGTAAACCTCGCGTTGCTTACCGCGAAACGATTACACGTTCAGTTAGCAAAGCCGAAGGACGCTTTGTTCGTCAAACGGGTGGTAGCGGTCAGTATGGTCACGTCATTGTTGAAATTATGCCAAACGAGCCAGGCGGTGGGTTTGAATATGAATGGGCAATTGTCGGTGGACGTGTCCCGCGTGATTATGAGAAAGCGGTTGGTGAAGGGCTGAAAGAGGCACTGGGAGCAGGCATCCGTGCAGGCTATCCGGTTGTTGATGTCAAGGCAAAAGTCATTGACGGGTCATATCACGACGTTGACTCTTCTGAAATGGCGTTTAAAGTTGCTGGCTCTATGGCAATGAAGGATGCACTTAATCGTGGTCGTTCCATTTTGCTTGAGCCAATGATGGCAGTTGAAGTTGTCACACCCGACGAGTACATGGGTGATGTGATTGGTAACATCAGCTCGCGTCGTGGCTTAATAGAAGGGATGGAAGGGCGCATTGAGGGGATTCAAAGCATCAAGGCAAATGTTCCACTCGCTGAAATGTTCGGCTATGCGACCACCTTGCGCTCGATGACACAGGGACGCGGCACGTTCTCGATGGAGTTTAAGCATTATGCTCCCGTTACGGAGGCAATTGCAGAAAACATCATCAAGGGCAATTTATAAAAATATATTGAGCGGACGTTTGTCCGCTTGTCGAAAGAAGGCGAACGACTATTCGTTCCACATCTAAGGAATAAATCATGGGTAAACAAAAGTTTGAACGCGACAAGCCGCATGTGAACATCGGCACGATT
>CAYMGE010000095.1:0-23320 GCA_964389925.1 uncultured Ardenticatenaceae bacterium | reverse complement strand
CTCTGGTTTGTCGCCTTTTGTCTTTCTCTTTTTTTCCTTATTTGAATGGTATTGAATTTAATTCTTAAACTGCAACAATTCCCGAAACATGTTTTCAAAAGTAAATGAAACACACCCAAAAAATTTAACTGATTCAGGCGCATTTTAGCAGGAAGCTAGGGCAACGCATCTAACTATTCATCTAATTTCACAAAACCATGCTCGATTAGATAGTTGAAGAGGTATTTTGCGCCGGTCTCGGCCGAATGCTTCAGTGTATCAAGCCGCACCTCTGGATCACGTGGCTGCTCAAACGACACATCGATCCCCACAAAATGGTCGATCTCGCCACGCCGCGCCCGCTGATAAAACCCTTTCTCATCTTGTTGTTCTGCCACATCAAACGGAGCGTCCATCCAGACTTCGACAAGCTGCTTAGACCCGACCATCGCACGCACCTCATTGCGCGTGCTGCGATATGGGCTTACCGCGACACAGATGGCAATACCGGCATGGCGCACAATTTCGCTGGCGATAAACCCAATGTGCCGAATATGTGTCTCTCGATCTACGCGATCATATCCCAGTCGATGCCCCAAATTTGTTCGTAGAACATCGCTATCGAGCAGTGTGACTGTGCGTCTTTGTGCCTGTAAAAGCGAAGTCAAGATAGCTGCAGTCGCTGATTTTCCACTGCCGTGCAGACCTGTAAACCAAACACAAACCCCAAGCTTCTTTGGTTTATCATTGCCCTTGGCGATGTAACTTGCAGTTTGTTGGCGCTCAAACCACGAGGTTGGTGTGCGCTCGGCGGTATCGGCCCTATCGCGTAGTTTTGCATGTGAAATTGCGGCCGTATTCGCATTGCGTGGCACATGACCAATATCATCAACTTGATGGCTCTTGCGTGCATGAACGAGGGTGCGGAAGGGTATGAGGGTTACGCCAACCTCATCACTGAATTCTCGGAAAAGGTTTTGGCCTTCATAGGCTTCAAAAAAGCGTTTGCCTTCACGGTCGGTGAGCGGGCTGGCGTGATTTCGGCCGATAATCAGATGGTTCGCCCCGTAATTGCGCCGCATAATTGCATCCATCACCGTCTCACGCGGTCCCGCAAAACGCGAGGCAAATGGCAAAAGTGCCAGCAGCACGCGATTTCTATCAAAATGACGCTTGACAAACGTTTGATAGCTGTGAATGCGATTGTAAAACACAACGTCGCCCGGCCTTTCCAGCCCAATAATGGGATGCAAAAATAGAGCAGCCTGATATGTCTCAATCGCACGGCGGGTCAGTTCCTCATGCACGCGATGGAGTGGGTTGCGCGTCTGAAAGGCAACGATGTTCTGGTACCCCATCTCGCTAAACCGCTGTCGTGTTTGCTGAGGTGTCAATCGTTCTTTTTGGAAGTCGTAGTGCAGCGGCAAACGCAACACGCGCAACTCGCCTGATATAAACCAACTGCCCCAGCGGTGCATCTCGGCAACCAACGGATGGCGCAGCTCATATTTGCCCAGCAACTTTATCGCTGTCTCTTCCAAATTCCAGCGATACTTTTCAGAAACCTGCATCGTTGCCAGCAGTTGATTTTGCTCTGTGCGTAGCCCAATTTCCATCCCCACCTCAACGCGGCTGTTTTCCGGCACAGAGAGGACAATTGGCAGTGGAAACAGTGTCCCATCACGCAGGCGCATTTCATGCAACACGCGCCGAAAATCTGCCTCTCCCATAAAGCGGTCTAGCGGCGAAAATGCACCGGTTGCTAGCAGTTCGAGATCGCACATTGTGCGGGCGGTGAGGCGAATGGAGGGGAGGTTTGTGGGGATTTTTTCGGCCGACAAATCAACAAGCCGACCGCCATAAGGAGAAATTAGCTCAACAGTCAAAATGATTCCTCTACGATTTTTCTTTCATTCTACAGGTTTCTAGCATCTCTACAACTGTTTTGCCCGTCGCTGGATGACGAACGTTTGGCGCAATCTCAGCCAACGGAGCCAGCACAAAGTCCCGCTCCTCCAATCCCAACGGCGGAAAAACCTTTTCGCCTACCTCCACAACCGTATTGCCATAAAAAATCAGATCGATATCGATCATGTGCGGCCCCCATTTTTCAGTGATGCCGCGCCCAATTTTTTGTTCGAGTTGTTTGACTTTTTGGAGAAGGTGTTCGGCCGATAACCCCGTTTCTCCCCCCAGACAAGCATTCAAGAAGGCGGGTTGCGCCTGATTTGGCCCCCATGGTGCGGTTTCATGATTTGTAGACTGCGCCAAAATCTCAATAAATTCCTCCAACCCAGCCACCGCAACTGTGATATTTTGCTCTCGCTCCCCTAAATTTGTGCCAAGCGAAAAATAAACTTGTGTCATTTCAGTGAGCAGCAGACAGTAAACAAGTGACCACCGCTTACTATTTACTGCCCACTAAGTACTTAATCAAAAGTAATCGGGTGTTCGGTATTCGGTAAGTCGGTATTCGGTGTGCGTTCTACCACAGGTCAATACCGAATACCGATTACCGTTTACCATTGCCCCAAAACTTTTGCCTGACTACTTAATTCCTTACATCAACCCCGTCACCATACCCGTTTCCATGTCGATGTCAATGTCATAGAACGCGGGGCGTGTCGCCAAGCCGGGCATCGTAGACATCGTGCCGAGCAATGGGTAGAGGAAGCCCGCACCGACGCTCGCCCGAATCTCGCGCACTGGCACAGTAAAGCCCGTCGGCGCACCTTTCAAGCTGGGGTCGTGGCTGATGCTCAGATGGGTCTTCGCCATACAGATCGGCAGATTATCGTAGCCGTTGCGCGTGTAGTCGGCGATTTGCCGTTCGGCCGTCTCGCTATACGTCACACCATCTGCGCTGTACATCTTCTTAGCAATCGTCTCGATCTTCTCTTTGATGCTCAAATCAAGCCCATACAAGAAGTCAAAGTTGCTTTCCTGCTCACACGCCTCGACAACGGCGCGACCCAATGCGGCCGCACCCGCGCCCCCGTCTGCCCAATGATTGGAGACGACCGCATCTTCAGCCCCAGCCTCTTTCGCTTTCTGACGAACAAGCTCAACCTCAGCGTCGGTGTCCGATGTAAAGCGGTTGACCGCCACAACGACGGGAATGCCATAGCGTTTTGCGTTACGGATGTGCGCCATCAAGTTGCTGGTTCCGGCCTCCAAAAGTTCGAGATTTTCCTCAATATATTCAGGAGCCAACGGTTGTCCGGCACGGACTCTCGGCCCACCACCGTGCATCTTGAGCGCACGAATCGTCGCAACGAGGACAACACAGTTGGGCTGCAAACCACTTGAGCGGCACTTGATGTTGAAGAATTTCTCCATCCCAATATCTGCGCCAAATCCTGCCTCTGTCACTACATAGCCGTCTTCACCCACCAGTTTGAGCGCAATTTTGTCTGCCACAATCGATGAGTTGCCGTGTGCAATGTTGGCGAACGGCCCCGCATGAACAAACGCCGGCGTGCCTTCGAGCGTTTGCATCAGCGTTGGCTTGATCGCCTCTTTCATCAAGACGGTCAATGCGCCAGCGCAGCCGATGTCCTCACATGTGACGGGTTCGCCAGCGTGCGAGAAGCCGATAACCATTCGGCCGATGCGCTCACGCATGTCCATCAAATCAGTCGTCAACGCCAAAATCGCCATAATTTCACTGGCAACCGTGATGTCAAACCCTGTATCTACTGGGAATTTCTCTTTCGGCCCCAAGCCAATCTGAATCCCGCGCAACATACGGTCATTCATGTCAACCACACGTCGCCATGTCATCGTCTCAGGATTGATGTCCAAACGGGCAAAACGAGCGGCTTCCTCTTCTGTCAGCTTGTCTGGATCGCGTTCCGTAATGCCCAGCTTTTCTAAGCGACGTACCTGAATCGGTGAAAATTTACGTTGACCCTTCTTGCGTGGAACCAAGCGACGATAGAGAGCCGCATCGCTCTGCTTTGACTCGTGATACATGCGCGTGTCAATCGCGGCCGCTAACAGGTTGTTTGCCGCACTAATCGCGTGGATGTCACCTGTCAAATGCAGATTGAACTCCTCCATTGGAATCACTTGGCTGTAGCCACCGCCGGCTGCCCCGCCCTTGATCCCAAACGTCGGCCCCATGCTAGGCTGGCGAATACACGTAAACACCGTTTTATCAAGATGTGCGCCTAGAGCTTGACTCAAGCCAACGGTCGTCGTCGTTTTGCCCTCGCCGAGTGGGGTTGGCGTAATGGCGGTGACGACGATGTAGTTGCCATTCGGCCGATCCCGCAATCTATCAACAACATCCAAAGAAATTTTCGCCTTGTAATGACCATATAGCTCAATTTCATCTTCTTCTAAGCCCAACTGCTCGGCAAATCCCTGAATTTTTACTGGGGTTGCCGCTTGTGCAATGTCGATGTCGCTTGGGACAGGTCGTTTCAAATCTTCCAACTTATGTGCGGTTTTCATACTTTTTCCTGTTTCTATTAGACGAAAGTCGTCTCTTGATATTTTTCAATCATGCGCGAAATATCTCGCGCGTGACCGCGATCATGGTCAAGCGCAACTTGCATAATGCCCTGCGCTGTCAAGTTGCCAAAGGTTGGGTGTTTGCCATAGCGGGTGTGTTCTTCGGCCGAAAATGTCCCCACCAAATCCAGCCAACGCTGCCGCCACAATACCCACTCATCCAACGACTCCCCCATGTCCAGCCCATCAAACCGCCAGCCTGTGTTGAGATAGTAGGTAAATTGCGGTTTTTCAACTGTCAACAAAAGCTGTGTCCGACGATACAGCGTCTCTATCTCGACATGCCGCATGTGCGCCGCAATCATGCGAAATGTCCATGCCTCCGTATCAGGTCGCCAATCAGGGTCTTCAAGCCCCTCGCGCAGCAGCGCAATCATTTGCGCCTGCTCAACCAACAACGCGGCTTTCAACTCATCAATGGACATGCGAGACCTCCTTTGCTGACATTATTTCCACTAGTTGCGTCTCTAAATTGGCAAATCCGGTCGCTCTTACCTCTAGTGGCAAGCCTAAAAACTGTGCGGCCGCCTTCGCGTGTTCCACCAAACGTGGCTCTGGCTTCTGCACCAAATAGACAACCCGCTTGTAATTCTCAAAGTACATGTCGCGCAACTCTGGAAAGCGATCCAGCCCCATCCCCTTGACGATCATGCCGCGAAATGTTCGCACCATGAAATCGGTCAAAAAGAAAGTGCCGGGTTCTTCTGCCATCAGCGGGTCAGAGCCATACCATTGAAAACAATGCTCTCCACGCAGTCGTTCGACACCGTACTTGCTCAAAACAGCGTCTAGCGATCCGCGCGTTCCACAATCTCCATAAACGACGACCAGCCGTTCATAGCGATCTTGCAACTCCAGAATCCGTTTCTCAACCGCTGGCGCAATGTTATCGACATGGACATGGAATTGGGCATCTACGCCAAATATGTCCACGTCCCACTCATGCTTTTGCTTGATCGCGATCACTTCTCGTGCTAATGCACCACACAGAATCAAAGCTGTTTTCATATCGTAGATCGGCCGACTTTAGCCGCGACGACGACGGCGACGTTCACGCCCTTTGCCTGCTTCACTCGCTGGCTTAGGCTCACGTTTTTCCGCAATCCAAGCCGCACAGTTTTCGTCATTGCCCAGCAATGTATTGGCTGCCAAAATCGCTGTTTTGACCTCGCCGTGCAGTGGGTTCATAATTGCCGATGTCATGCCCGCCGCCATCGCCATCGAGAGAAACGTTGCCGTCATCGGTGAGCGGGCTGGTAACCCGAATGCGATGTTGCTCGCCCCACAGCAGGTATTGACCTGCAACTCTTCGACGCAACGCCTCACGATGTGAAAAACTTGCTTGCCCGCATAACGCATTGCGCCAATCGGCATGACAAGTGGATCGATCAACACGTCCTCACGCGGAATCCCATGATCCATGGCTCGCTCGACGATTTTCTTGGCGACGGCAAAGCGCACGTCGGGGTCTTCCGATATGCCCGTCTCATCATTGGAAATCCCAATGACGGCACAGCCATATTTTTTGACAAGCGGTAAGACAACTTCAAGCCGCTCCTCTTCACCCGTCACGGAGTTGAGTAATGCCTTGCCCTCATAGACATCTAGCCCACGTCGCAACGCTTCTACAATAGAAGAGTCGATGCACAGGGGGACATCCGTAATCGACTGAATGAGCTGAATCGACTCAGCCAAAATTGTCGGCTCGTCCGCCAGTGGAATGCCAGCGTTGACATCGAGCATTTGCGCCCCAGCCGCGACCTGCGCCAGTGCATCCTTCTTGACTCGTGCATAGTTACCGGCTGCCATTTCGCGTGCCAGCAACTTACGCCCTGTCGGATTGATGCGTTCCCCGATCATCATAAATGGATGATTGGGGCCGATGCGGACGGTTTTCGTTTTTGATGAAATAACTGTTTCAAACATAATTTCCTTGTTGAACGGGCTTTAGTCTGTTCTATTTTTTTTGAGCAGACTAAAGCTTGCTCTACATATTGCGATGTTTTGGTCTGACTGTTGGTAATGGGACTTGAAGCTGATCGGCATACGCGCCGAATGATGAGGTGATTGCGGGTGGTGCAAAGGCGGTTGGCGCGATAGCGGCGGGATGGGGACTCGGCCGAAATGGACGCGGCAACAGTCCCGCCCGCTCGACAATCTCAGCAACCGACTTCTCTTGCCGATAGGCCATAATGTGTACACCCGACACGCCTTCAATTTCCTGCATCTGCTGAATCAACTCGATGCAAATTTTCTTGCCTTCTGCCCGCTTTTTGCCTCTCGGTGTTTTTCGCAGGCGTTCCACGACGCTATCTGGAATGTGTACGCCCGGCACGTTGTTTCGCATAAATTCGGCCGCCTTATCCGAGCGCAACGGCCCCACACCCGCCAAAATGAACGCCTTTTCATGCAGCCCCATATCGACCACGCGCTTCATATATTCTTTGAACATTGGCACGTCATAGACATACTGCGTTTGAATAAAATCGGCTCCTGCTTCAATCTTTTTTGCCAAGCGCAACGGTCGCCAGTCAAACGGTGGCACAAATGGATTTGCGGCCGCACCCAAAAAGACACGTGGCGGCTCTGTCAACTTTCGGCCGCTCAAAAACATGCTCTTATCACGCATAATTTTTGCCGTTCGCAAAAGCTGCATACAATCAAAATCAAAGACACGCTTCGCCTGTGGTTGGTCGCCAGCAGTCACGTCATCCCCTGTCAAACAGAGAATGTTCATCACGCCCATCGCCGCTGCACCTAAAATTTCGCCCTGCATCGCAATCCGGTTGCGATCCCGACACGAAATTTGCAGGATGCACGCATAGTCAAGACGTGTCAGCAGCGAGCAGATCGCCACACTGCTCATGTGGCAATGTGCGCCGCTGCCGTCTGTTGCGTTAATCGCGTCGGTCACGTCGGCGAGAATTTTCCCTGCTGCATAGACATCTTCAGGGTTGGCACTGTCAGGGGGGTTTAATTCGGCCGTCACCGCAAAGTGACCAGCACGCAATACCCGCTCTAGGCGGCCGGGTGACTTGTATTCGTTATAGCTCATACCTTATTCTCCAACCAATGATGTGGAAGTAACTTTTTGAGCGGCAGGACAAGGCGATTGGGCAGAATGACTTGGCAATCGCCATTGCTGATGGAAAGCTGCATGACTAATTCACGACAGCGGCCGCAAGGCGGCAATATATCTGTCTCGCCGACGGCAACCATGCCCACAACCTCGCGTTCGCCATGTTTTAGCATCTCGGCGACGGCGGCATGTTCCGCACAAAATCCAATGCTGCAAGGTAGATCAATGCAAATTCCTGTGTAGATATTGCCGCTCGTCGTTAGCAGTGCCGCTCCGACCGTACCTGCGCTGCCCCATGGGGGAATTGTGAGCGGCCGAACAACCGCCTGTGCCTCAGCAATCAGCGCATCAATCTGGAAATTCATTATCCAACCTCAATCTCTTCCATCGCCACCCAACCGACAGGCAACGCCTGATCTGCACCAGTCAACATATTGACCCATGCTGAGTCGCCCGCCAGCTGTCGATTCACTGGCGGCTGCAACTTCATGATTTCATGTCCGTAGAGTGGCATCTTTTGGCTGCGTTCATACGCCTCAACCCAGACACATTTCATATCGGGGACAACTTCACAGTTCCCATTTGCTCGCACCCCACCACATGGACCATTGCGTAAGTTTTTTGGACAGCTCATCGGGCAGGTCATGCCCGTGCTATGCAGGATACACTGACCACACATGCGACAGTCAAAAATTGCCTGTTTCGTGATCTCTTCAGGCCAATACATTAACTTTTCGGCTCTTTTGTAACCGAAGCGTTTTAAGACTGGGTCAGTTGCGCGTGTGAAGCCGAGCGTCGTTTTGTAAAGACGTTCTAGTATATGGGGACGGTCACGTAGAAATCGGCCGAGTCTTGTCCCACCCGGTTCAACATTATCGTTCATTTTTTCCTCTTCTTGGTTATGAGAATCTCTACAGAATTACTAAACGCCAAAGCCCCGCCTCTAGCCTCGCCGTCGCTTGCGCCGCTTGCGCCCAACCATCTGCTGGTTGACAACGGTCGCCTCAGCTTTTGGCTTTGCATCGGGGACAGGAATCTCCCCACGCACGACCTGTTTCATTAGGGCAATATGTTCTGGTGCGCTGCCACAGCAGCCACCGATTAGCTGCACGCCGGCCTCTTGCATCCGATGAGCATAGCCACCCATCACCTCTGGCGTGCCGTCATAAACCAAATCTTCACCAACCCACTGCGGCATTCCCGCATTCGACTTTGCAATCAAGAGAATATCGGGGTTTAGCTCGCGCATCTTTTTAAGAACGTTTTCGGTATCGGGCATGTTGTTGCCGCAATTTGCGCCAATGGCAGTTAGATCGAGTTGCGATAGTGCTTCAACGGCGGCCGCGGCCGACACGCCCATCATGGTGCGCGCGCTGGTGTCGAAGCTCATCGTGGCGCAAACGGGAATATCGGCCGAAGCACGCCGCGCCCCTTCATGCGCCGCCCGCACCTCATCCAAATCACTCATCGTCTCAATCCACAAAATATCAGCCCCGCCGTCAATTAAGCCGCGTGCCTGCTCCTCAAACGCTTCAACAGCCTGCTCATAAGTCATGTTGCCCATCGGCACAAGCAGTTCGCCCGTCGGCCCCATGCTGCCAGCGACGAGGACAGGGGGATCGGCCGAATCGGCCGCTTCGCGTGCAACACGTGCCGCAGCGCAGTTGAACTCTTCTGCACGATCTTGAAAGTTGTGCAGTTTCAAACGAAAATGTGTTCCACCAAATGAGTTGGTGAGAATCACATCCGATCCTGCATTGATGTAACAACGGTGCATATCCTTCACGCGATCGGCGTAAATGATATTCCATTGTTCCGGCGGGTCGCCCGACACCAAACCGCGCTTGAACAGTTCTGTTCCTGTCGCGCCATCCAGAATTAGCGTACCTTTTTCAGCAATTCGTTGTTCAAGTATATTCATAAATTTGGATTGTTCGTGGCGGTGAACCACCACGCTAGATTGCAAAGCACGCTTAAGCGTGCTTTCTGTCCTAGCTGACGGCTTCAGTCGTCAGATCAAGCTACTTGTCTCTCACGCTTAACCATCATGAACTTCTTGGCTGTCTCGACTGCAACCGCTGCATCACGACAATAAGCATCTGCTTCAATGTCTTCGGCAAACGCCTCATTGAGCGGCGCACCGCCGACAAGCACGATCATGTCGTTGCGAATGCCTTCATCTTTTAGCGTGCCGATGACTGTTCGCATATAGGGCATCGTGGTGGTCAGGAGCGCGGACATGCCAAGGATGTCGGGCTTATGTTCGTTGATCGCTTCCATGTAGTCATCGGCCGAATTGTTAATCCCCAGATCAAACACCTCAAACCCAGCCCCTTCCATCATCATGGTGACGAGGTTCTTGCCGATGTCGTGGATGTCACCTTTGACCGTGCCGATGACCATTGAGCCGATCTTTTGTGCGCCAGTTTCTGCGAGGAGCGGCCGCAAGATCGCCATACCGCCCTTCATCGCCTTAGCCGCCATCAAAACCTCTGGCACAAACAGAATGCCATCGCGGAAGTCACGTCCAACGACCTCCATGCCTGCAACTAGCCCTTTTGTTAGCACCGTGTATGGTGTCAAACCGCGTCCTAAGCACTCATGCACTTCTTCTTCGATCTCTTCTTTATAGCCATCGTATAAATCTTCGTGCATCAATTCGTAAAGTTCATCTAACGGCAATTCAGATAGGATAATTTCTTCGTCGTCTTCAAATTCTTCATCGCTCATAATATCACCTATAATGTTGAGCGGACTTCGGTCTGCTCAGTCACAGAACAGGCTAAAGCCTATTCAACATCATCTTCTGCGCCGGCGGCGGCGCGTTTGTCGGCCGGCTTCGGCCGATTCACGCTTTTCCGGCAACAATCCATTCAAATGCGGAAACGCATCCGTCTTGTGCGGAATGTGAATCGCACCCACAAATTCATCTTGGAATGACGGATCAACTGCCGTCTCTACATACTTAATCCAGTGCGCGACACGCTGCGCCTCGTCTCGCTTGTTGTGGTTGAGCAGCGCGATGCGTGCGCCATCTCCGGCCGCGTTGCCAACCGCGTTGACTTTACTCAACTCACAGTCGGGGAAAAGCCCCAACAGCATTGCGTATTTCGGGTCGATATAGCTGCCAAACGCGCCTGCGAGAACAACCTGATCGACAGATGAAATACCGGCGCGATTCATCAACAGCTTACAACCTGCATACAACGCGGCCTTGCCTAGCTGTATGTTCCGCACATCGTCCTGTGTGACCAAAATTGGCTCACCATTGGTCGTCTGTTCCGCTGTCGCCAACATGTAGTAGCCACGCGCCCCGTCAAACCCCACACGGTCGGTCGGCAAATCGTCGCGAAAGCGACCATCGCCCGTAATGATGCCAACGCGGAAAAGCTCGGCAATCGCTTCGATGATCCCACTGCCACAAATGCCAGCAGCGCGGTGTTGGGTCTGTTCTTCGAGCGGTGCGTCCATCGCAAAGTTCCAGTCCTGCGACCACTGTTCTTCCCCGATCACACGGAACTGCCCTTCAAATGTTTTAGGATCAATTCGCACGCGCTCAATTGCGCCCGGCGCGGCACGCATTCCATACGCGATTTGCGCCCCTTCAAACGCTGGCCCCGTTGGACTACTCGCGCTCAACATCCACGCTTGATTGCCCAGCGTGATCTCCGCATTTGTGCCGACATCTACCATTAAAATGGTGTCATTCTGTTGATATGGCTCCTCAGCCAGCAATGCCGCGACGTTATCCGCGCCGACATGTCCCGCTTCGGCCGGCATCACATGCACATACGCGGCCGGATTCAGCTTGAGCTTCAAGTCGCGTGCCTTGATGTCCATACTGTCCCGATTTGCCAATGCAAACGGCGCACCACCTAACTCGCTGGGGTCGATCCCCAACAACAGATGGATCATCGTCGTGTTACCGACAAAAACGGCATCGACGATTTGCCGAACCTCAATTTCAGCTTGACGTGCTGCGTCTGCAATCAGACGATTGAGCGTCTTGATAATCGCGTTGTGCATTTTGCGTGTGCCATCGTCGTGCATCATCGCGTAACTAACGCGGCTCATCAAATCTTCGCCAAACGTAATCTGCGGATTCATCATCGACTCAGTGGCGACCACTTCCCCTGTCTGCAAATTACACAAATAGCCCGCAACGGTCGTGCTGCCAATATCAACAGCTAGCCCATAGATGCCTTCATCATAACCAGGGCGCACTTCAATCACCTCACGGTCATGCCAAAGCGACACAGTGACAGCCCACTTGCCTTTGCGGATATTTTTTTGCAGATCGCGTAGCGTGTGGATGTCGATAAATGGCACATCCAACTGCCACTGTTCTTTGAGGGCAGCCTGCAAGCGACCCCAGTCGCCGCGATGTTCGCCGAGTTCGGCCGATTCTAGCTCAACATAAACCTGCCGCACCGCTGGGTCAAGCTCGATGGCGCGATCCGTGGCGTGCTTGCGAATGATCTGCTTTTGTGCGCGGGATTCGGGAGGGACTTCGATCAGAACATCATTTGTCACACAGGCAACGCAAGAGAGGCGGGCGTTTGACTCGCTCTTTTTACGGTCAAGCAGCGTGCGCTCTTCGGGCGTTTCGGCCGATAGATGACCCTCACAGCTAGAGATGCCGTGCTTCTCAAATCGGCCGTTTTCGACCAACACCTTACATTTGCCACAAGTCAGCTTCCCACCACAAATGCTCTCGATCTCCACACCCATCTCGCGTGCAGCATCTAGCAGCGGTGTTCCCACCTCAACTCGCGCCCGTCTTCCCGACGGCATAAAAATAACTAAAGGAGTCTCTTCCATTCGGTATTCGGTATTCAGTGAAACTAAACTGAATACCTTGTTTTAGGTCATCACATAAGCCTGTCCACAAACCACCTGCGTCGCCCGCTGCGTTAAATCGACCAGCCAGCGTGTGATCTGCTTTTTGCTTTCACCCGGAAAACGATACTCTGGCGCACTAATATACAACGTTGCCACAACGCGCCCCATGTTGTTAAAAATGGGTGCAGATGTGGCAACTAGGCCTTCTTCAAACTCATTAAACGTCCAGTCATATCCTTGTCGCCGAATTTTTATCAGCCGCTCGCGTAACTTGGCTGAATTTGTGATAGTTGTCTCTGTATATTTTTCGAGCGGCTTACTTAAATAAGCCCGCAGCTTTACCTCTGGCAAATTTGCCAAATAGTGTTTTCCCGACGACGTGACGTGTAGCGGAAAAACCACCCCTGTCCAATCTTTCACCTGAACGGCGTGTCGGCTTGGAACCTGATAAACAGTAATGCTCCCTACATCATTCGGAATGCTCAAACCAACAGCTTCACCCGTTAACTCAGCAAGCTGCTCCACAAATGGGGCAAGCAGGTCGGCCAAATGTTGCGTGTGGTGGGCAGTTGGAATAAGTGCGATCAAGCCCGCACCGATGCGAAATCCCCCGTTATTGGGAATACGCTCGACGGCATCTTCAGATTCGAGAGTAGATAGAAGGCGGGAGACGGTACTTTTATGCAATCCCATCCGTCGTGCAAGCTCACTCACCCCAATGCCTTGCGGATTATCAGCGACAGTTCGTAGAATGGAGAAAGCTCGATTGACTGATTGAATAGTCATAAAAAGGTTGACGGTGGTGCAACAGTTGTGCTATTTGCAACGATTTTGGAGGATTATCAGTCAAACCCACCATATTGTCAACACATCTTTCAGTCAATCTGTCTAAAGTATTCCGCATAAATAGCTCTCTAAATCAACGCGAATCGGCATAAAGTAGATGTTACCATTGCGTTCCCGCACAAAATTGAGCGCACGGCAGGCAAAATGGCGGTTCCATTGCAACGTTGGCTCGAATTCGCGTGGAAAGATGGCGCGGTTGCGCGTGCGCCAATAGCGTGCCGAATTTTTAGAAACAACGGGGGCAACACCCCAAAATACCTCAACCCCTTGCAGCATGTCAGCATATATGCCCATTAGCCGTAGGTCAAAGAAAGGTTGTGTGAAAAAACCATCTGCGCCTGCTTCTAGTTTTGCCTCGAAGTAGTCTTGCTCCGTCTGTAAATTCTCGCGGTAGGGGTCGAGCGCGGCGTAAATTTTTAAGTGAGGTAACTCGACACGCAGTCGCCGAATTAGATCAATGGCGCGTGCCGCGGGTGGATTGTTCTTGTCCAAATCACCTGTGACAACAAGTACCTCCGCGATATCATGCTCAACTAACGTATCGAGCATGGGTAGTGGCTCATCGGGATGTGTGTCACACGCTCGCAGATGCGGGATTGCCGTTTGAAAGTAGTCGCGTGCCAGCGCACATCCTTCCCAACTGCGAATTTTCATACGTGTTAGGTCGGGAATGTTGATGGTGTTAACGCTGCGAAATTGTTGTTTTAGGGTGGCGAGTTCGGCCGATAACTGTTCAAAACGACGCGGAATAAGTTCAATCGAGATATTCATGCAGATGACGAAGATACAACTTGCAACCTGCAATTTGTACCTCTCTTAGATTGGCAAAATAGGGGTTGATTTCACCTCTTCTAACAACACGCTCGTCGTGATTTGCGCGACTCCCTTTAGCGGGACTAACTTCTCACGCACAAAGTTTTGCAGTTCACGCCGATTGCGTAGGGCAACTTTCAAAATGTAGTCAAACTGCCCGGTTAGATGGTGACATTCCAACACCTCTGGTAAAGAGCGGACATGGTCCTGAAACGGCTCCAAATAGTTCAACTCGTGCATCGCCATACGAATATAGACAAAGCAAAGCAAATCAAACCCCAACTGCTCCCGATCCAGCAGGGCGATGTATTGGCGGATAGTGCCGCTTTCTTCTAGTTTGCGTAAGCGTGCGTAGGTTGCGGGTGGTGATAGATGGATGCGTCGCGCCAGCTCCGCATTGCTCAATCGACCATTCTCTTGAATGATGCGAAGGAGCTTTCTATCAACTTTATCAAGCCGTCTCTCTGACGAAGATTGTTCCATTTTTATCTCACAATGTCAATTTTTATTCGGTGAAATAATGATTATAGCGAACAAACGCAATTTACATGGTCAATAAAGGACGATTTGTTCTGTGACGGCGATCTGTTGTTAGCTGAGTATGGAAGAAATAAAAGGGGGCTTTGATAATGCCAATTTCGATCCGAATCGAAAATGTCTAGGCAACTAACAAATCACTGCCCCTCTCTGATCGACATCCAAAATCCATTGACGGCTCGATATGCCTGCGGCGGTAAAGGCAGCTTGGGCAGCGGCCGCAATTGTGGCGTGATTGTTTTCTGAGAAGGCGATCAGACTAGGGCCTGCGCCGCTCATTGCCACGCCGGCTGCACCGGCATCGTAAGCGGCCGCAAAAGCGGCCGCCATGCCCGGAATTGCAGGAACGCGATAGGGCTGGTGGAGGCGATCCTGCATTGCGGTGCGAAGTTTGTTAAAGTGACGCAGTTGGAGGGCTTGGATGAGCAGGGCTGTTCGGCCGATGTTCGCCACTGCATCCCCTAGCGTCACCATTTGGGGCAAAATCGCTCGCGCCTCTTTTGTCATCGTCTCGTGCTGTGGCAGCACGATCACCACTTTATAGTCGGGCAGTGCAAAGCGTTCCCCCGTCACCATCCCATTTTCCAGCACGCCAACCGCCAATCCTCCCAATAGAGCTGGCATCACGTTGTCGGGGTGTCCCTCTAGCTGGGCAGCGAGATCGAGAATTTGACCACGCGAAAGCTGATTGCCCGTCAAGCCATTCGCTCCTAGCATCCCGCCAACAATAGCCGTGCTGCTACTGCCCATGCCGCTGGCAGCCGGGACATCATTTTCGATCAAAATCGACAGGTTGCTTGGTCGCTGTCCAACAAGCTCAAAAACGCACTCGGCCGCGATCACGACCAAATTTTGTTCATCGCGGTGGATGCGCTCGGCTCCTTCCCCTTTTACCTCGATTGAGAGCGGTTCACTTTCTTCATCAGAAAAAGTAAAGCTATTGCGAAGGGTTAGAGCGACACCAATTGCGTCGAATCCGGGGCCAAGATTGGCAGATGTTGCGGGAACGGTTATTTTTAGCTGCATTTCAAATTCCTACGGTATAACTAGCCGAGAATTGTAGAGGAGAACACGCTTGAACGCTGAATTACTTAATCAACTACCAACGGTTAGCACAAAAAATATCGCGCTGAGAGTGGTAAGATCGGCCGAAAAAACCCTACGCGCCCATCCATGGCTCTTTGATCGCGCCATCAAGTCGCAAAGTCACGCTGGCAATGTGGGAGATGTCGCCGTCATCTTCGATCACAAACGCCGCTTTCTGGCGGCCGGTCTCTATGATCCCGATTCGCCAATCCGCGTCAAATTGCTGCAACACAACACATCAGCGAAAATTGATTCCGCCTATTTTCATGCTAAAATTGAGCGGGCTATCGGCCGACGCGCCCCCATCGACACGCTCACGACCAATGGCTACAGACTCATCAATGGCGAAAACGACGGGCTGCCTGCCTTGATCGCAGACCGCTATGCGACGAGCGTTGTCCTTAAACTGTATGCGCCCGTTTGGTTTCCACATCTGCAGACCATTCTCGACTATTTCGCAGCCCAAAATTGGTGTGAGCGCGTCGTTGTGCGGCTCAGTCGGCGTGTGCAGGCGGGGCAAACGTTTGGGCTGCGCGATGGTATGATGCTATATGGCAATCCACCAACGCAACCTGTATTATTCCTAGAAAATGGCCTGACGTTTGAAGCAGACATCGTGCGTGGGCAGAAAACGGGTCATTTTCTCGATCAACGCGACAATCGCCAGCGTGTGCGTGGTCTATCCAGTGGTAAGCGTCTGCTTGACGTGTTCGCCAGCACGGGTGGGTTCACCATCTACGCGGCCGCCGGCGGTGCAAAGTCAGTCACCAGCATCGACCTCAGCGCACCGACACTCGCCATCGCCAAACAAAACATGGCACACAACGAGTTGTTGGCGGGATGCAGCTTGCAACTCCTCTGTGAAGACGCATTCACAGCCTTAACCCGTTTGGGAAAGGCTGGCAAAAAATATGATATGGTCGTTATTGACCCACCATCATTTGCCCAGAAGCAGGCAGATGTTGAAGGGGCGATACGGGCGTATGGGCGATTGACGCGCTTGGGCTTAGGTGTTTTGAAGCGCGGTGGCTTATTGGTGCAGGCGAGTTGTTCGAGTCGAGTCTCGGCCGAGCAATTTTTCAAAACGGTCGCGCAAAATGCGGGGAGCGTCGGCCGAAAGCTCACCCAAATTACCTATACCCAGCACGCGCTCGACCATCCCGTGACTTTCCGCGAAGGAGCCTATCTTAAGTGCCTCTTTGCACGTGCTTAAACAAGGCTATCATTGTGGGAATCTCATTATGGCACGCTCATTTTTAATACTTGTCAGCTACTAAATTTACACTTATCGCGTTATTATCAACTTCCTATATGTACAATCCACAAAATCCATTGATTATTCAAGGCGATGGCAGCGTCTTGCTTGAGGTAGACAACCCGCATTATACGACAGCGCGTGATTTGCTGGCGCGGTTTGCCGAGCTAGAAAAAAGCCCCGAATATATTCACACATATCGAATTAGTCCGCTCAGTTTATGGAATGCGGCATCGGCCGGAATGCAAGCGGCCGAAATTATCGACGGTCTCACTCAATTTGCCAAATACCCCCTGCCCGACAACGTGCGCCGTGACATCGACGCATATCTCGACCGCTATGGACGCATCAAGTTGATTTGGTATGAACAGAAAGAGCTGCGTCTCGTCAGTGAAGACCCACTGCTGATTACCGAAGTCAGCCGTCAAAAACTGCTCAAACCGTACATTGCCGCTCAGATTGACCAGCATACGTTGCGGATGGATGCTGGGCGGCGCGGGCATATCAAACAGGCATTGGTCAAAATTGGCTATCCGGCCGAAGACCTCGCGGGCTACATCGACGGGGCGGTGTTGCCGATTGCCTTGCGCGAGCAGATGTTGGGCAATGAAAAGCCGTTTGCACTGCGTGCTTATCAGCAGGAATCGGCCGATATTTTCTATGCCAATGGCAGCAGCAAGGGCGGCTCAGGCGTGATCGTTTTGCCGTGTGGTGCTGGCAAAACGATTGTCGGCATCGCCGCCATGCACAAGCTGCAAACCAACACGCTCATTCTGACCCCCAACATCGTCTCCGCTCGTCAGTGGCGCGATGAGATTCTCGACAAAACGTCGCTCGAACCCGACCAAGTTGGCGAGTATACGGGACAGGTGAAAACAATTTGCCCTGTCACCATCTCAACCTATCAGACGATGAGCTATCGTAAGCGCGGTACGAAAAATAAAAACTTGCCTGCCCGTGAAACGCATCCCCATTTCACGCTCTTTGATGAACGGGATTGGGGGCTTATCATCTATGATGAGGTGCATTTGTTGCCTGCGCCGGTATTTAGTATTACGGCCGAGCTACAAGCGCGGCGACGTTTGGGCTTGACGGCGACACTTGTGCGCGAGGATGGGCGCGAAACGGACGTATTTTCGCTGATTGGCCCCAAAAAATTTGATGTGCCATGGCGCGACTTGGAGCGACAGGGCTGGATCGCCACCGCCGTTGTCAACGAGGTGCGTGTCCCGCTGCCACACGAGACACGCATCGAGTATGTCGTTGCCGAGCGGCGTGAGCAGCATCGGATTGCGATGGAAAACCCGGAGAAGTTGTCATTGCTTTCTGAGCTGCTCGCCAAACATGCCGGAGATCGCGTCTTGATTATTGGCATGTATCTCAAACAGTTGGGCGAGGTGCAGAAAAAGTACGGTTTCCCACTCATTACGGGCAAAACAAAGGTCAAAGAGCGTGAAGTGCTTTATGAGCGATTCCGCACGGGCGAGGACAGCACGTTAATCGTCAGCAAGGTCGGCAACTTTAGTATTGACCTGCCCGATGCAAACGTGTTGATTCAGATCAGCGGATCGTTTGGTAGCCGTCAGGAGGAGGCGCAGCGTCTCGGCCGAATCCTACGCCCAAAATCAGACGGCTCTATCGCGCACTTCTATACGCTCACTAGCCGCGACACAACCGAACAAGAGTTCGCCGCCAACCGCCAGCGGTTTTTGACAGAGCAGGGCTACCGTTACAATATCCTCTATGCTGACGAGTTACCTGAGTTTGAGCCAGTTAGCACAGCGGAGGAGTTGCGCTGGCAGCAGCTTTAGTAATGAACGATACAACATTAGAGACACTCACAGCAAATGATGTACTGAAAGTCGTGTCAGTGAACGCATTTCAGAAAGCAAACAAGTTAATTCAGTTTGTGCAGGCGCAAACGCGACAGGGACAGACGCTAAAGGCTCGGGTAGCAGATCGAGGAATGTACGACGTTGAAGCAACACTGCTCAACGGCTACTTATATGCGACTTGCGACTGTGGCTACACTTGGCATGGCTCTTGCAAACACGTTGGTGCGCTGCTGCTCAAATGGGTCAATGCACCAGCCTCATTTAGCGTCAAAGCAGTTGAAGCTGATCTATTTGACTCGATTCCAAGCAAGCCGCTCCAAAGCCAGAAACCAAAACATTTACCCGACTGGATTGGCGAGCCACCACTTGCAGGCAAGCAAGCATCTATCGCACAATTGAAGAGTTGGCTTCAACGCTATCGGCTGCAAGATATGCGCGACATCGCCAAAAGGCGCAAGTGGCGGATTCGCGGCACACGTAAAGCGGAGGTCGCAGAGCAACTTAGCAATTATATGAGCGACGCACAGCAACTCGCAGCGACCTTGAGCGCCATCTCGGCCGAGCCGCGAGCCACATTAAACGCGCTGGCGATTGCAGGCAATACGCCTACCATCTCAAACGAGCAAGTACTAGCGTTGGCAACCCGATGGCATAAACAACCTGCTGCGTTACATGATTTGCCGTCAGAGGGTATCGCAGTCGAGCCATCGGCTACCTCACTAGAGCATATATTGCCCCATCCAGTTATGCCAGACGTGATGATGAGTGGCTTGCAACCTCATCTCGACCTTATCGAAGCGGTTTCTCCACCTAGCTCTGTGAGCGAGGGTGATCCAGCGCAGTTTTTGCAAAAAATCGGTCAGCTTTTGTTGTTGCTAGAACAGAAAAAGCAAAAGTTGACCAATCCACAATCTCGTTTGGTTCTCGAAAAATATCATGATGTGCTGAAGGGGTGGCGATATGACGCGGCCGAAATCCGAAAACTACACTTAGCCGGCCGATTCAGCCCAACTGTCCGCCCCGATCTAACGGTTCCACCACCTGAAATTGCGCTCAACGACAGTCAGTTAGCCGAGCAAGTAGGTGGGGTGGCGCAACTTAATTTCTACTACCATCTGCTGCAAACGGCTGGTTTGGTCTGCAATGGCAGCCCTATTGAGGTTTGGAGAGATACCCAGCTACATTATGTGCAGATGCAGCCTGAGCAACAATTTGCCATGCTTGTGCATCAATACTTTGAGATGGCAGATTGGAACGAGCTATGGGAAGTGTTGCGCCCTTCGCTCAGTGTGCGTTTGCAGAGAGGCTGGCATCTTCACACACCAGCGCAGTTAGATCAGGAGTTGCAAGCCTTACGCAAGCGCGTGCTGCGCCTGTTGGCCTGCCTGCCCGACGGTCAATGGTTGGCACTGGCTGACATCGAGGCACTCTTACAACTGATCTGGCAAAAGTTTGACGCGACGGCAACACAAATCAATCGTTATGCTAGCCACAAGAATCCGAATTGGCACGTCAAACATTTGGGTGGCGATGTGGCATGGGAGCGTGGACAGCGGCCGTTTATGCAGCAGGTCATAACAGCTTTGCATTGGCTAGGGCTGGCGGACATCGGCCGAACAGACGACCAAATCACCCATATTCAACTGCGCGGCCTCGCCGATCTCTTCTGGAATCGTGCGCTTGTGCCTATCCCGCAGGCAGCCATTCCGACAGAGGAGGCGATTTCCAGTCAGGGAACGTCACTCTTCGTCAAGCCAAATGGCATTAGCGGAGCGGCTCACACCTTCTTGGACACAATTGCGCGGCTCGTCACAACCGAGCCAACTCGCTTCGGGTATGAGCTAGACGCAAATGCGGTATATACGACGTTTGAAGAAGGCATCACGCTGCCAATGTTGCTGGAAAAATGGCAGACGCATTTTTCAGGCGAACCACCGGCCTCGATCAAAGCACAACTGGAAAGCTGGTGGACACACTACGGCGAAATTCGTCTCTATGACAATGTAGCCCTCATAGAATTTGTAGACGATTATGCCCTCGCTGAAATGCAGGCTGTCACCTCTCTAAACGATCATCTCATTGCCAAGCTGGCACCGCGTGTCGTCCTCATTGAAAATGACGCGATTACGAAGTTGGCAAATGAATTACAGCAGGCCGGCTACACACCAAAAATTGCATGAATCAAGATATTGTTACCCTCCTCGATAGTTACAACGTGACCGCATTGCGAAGCATTGTGTTGGCGGCCGGGCTTGAAGATACAACCCAAAGAGGACGCAAACTGCTCAAGGTGGAGTTGCGTAAACTGATCATCAATGAGGTGTTTTCGGCCGAGCGCGTCAAACGAGCCTACGACCAACTGACCGACGTGGAACGCAACGTCGTTGACCGCTTGCTGCTCAAAAATCAGCCGATGCCAACTGCGTTGCTCAAACGACAGTTGCTTCGCGCCGGCAGCGTCAAAGCAGCACCTCGCAAGCAGAGCCGTTATGGTCGAGAAACGGCTTATGTGGGTAGAGATTTTCCGCGCAACTCGACCATTTTTGAAGACGTGTTGACGCGCTTGGCAAAATTTGGCCTCGTTTTTAGCGATCCGACGCTTATTGCAAACAAACGGTCACAGCGTTTCTCGCTCTCGCCTAGTGCAGCCCTGATCATCCCTGACGTTGTGCGCCGCCATCTGCCCCCTCCCACACAAATCAACGACAAGCTGACCAACTGGCAGCCCGAAAAAATAGTCAGCGGTGACCCACTGCTGCTAGTGCGCGATCTCTATCTCTATTGGGAATATGTGCGTCGGGAGCGGGTTTCGCTCATCAAGAGCGGGCTTGTCGGTAAACGCTCGCTCAAAGCGGTCAACGCCGCGCTGCTGGTGCAGGAAGATGTCAATGCGGTGCGTAGCGAAAGCGAGCTGCCGCGTCTCTTATTTTTGCGACGGGTCTTGCAAATGCACAGGCTGCTGCAAGTGCAAGATGGCGAACTGATCGCCAACTTCCAACCTGATTTTTGGAATGTTTCAACTGAGAAATTGGTAGGAAACGTGCTGAGAACATGGTCGCAACAGTCCGATCTTTTGGGCTTAGATGCGGCGAGACAGTTTGCGACAATCCCAACACGTGCCTGTGCTGAACTGCTCGTTTTGTTGTCCAAACAATCGGCCGACGCATGGCTCTCAATCACGACAGTTGCCGAACAACTGCAAGAGACCAACACCAATGTGTACTTCCTCCATCGCAGCGATGTCGAAAAAAGTCGTTCGCAGGTATATACCTTTGATGGTGTCTATTTTAATGGTGGCACAGAAGCGGTGCTTAGTCGGCTGGATCAGCTTGAACTCGCTTTTGTCAAACGCTGTATCAACACGGTGCTACAACCTGCCGGCATTGTCGATGTTGGCTATGATAAGAATCTCGAGGCGATACGGCTGACCGAATTCGGCCGCGCCGCGCTGTTAGACCAGCCACTACAAGCCCAGCCTGAAGAAGGCCGCATCATCGTGCAGCCAACCTTCCAGTTGCTAGCGTTGGGGGCGATTCCAATTGCGACGATGGTGCAAATCGACCAGTTTGCCGAGCGCGTCAAAATAGATCGCAACGTGTTTGAGTATCGGCTAACTCGTGACTCTGTTTATGCCGCGCAGCAGGCGGGATTTTCGGCCGATGCCATCACCAACTTTCTCGAAAAAGAAAGCGGAATGTCGCTGCCGCAAAATGTGCGTCGCTCCTTCTCCGAATGGGGCGCACGCCACGAGCGCATCGTTTTTCGCTCATCGATCACGCTTCTACAGACCAAGAATGCCGCACAATTGGAGACGCTGCAAAACTCAGTACAAACAGGTGCAACGATTGCAAGCCTATTGACTCCAACGCTGGCTATTCTAAAGCCAAATACACAACCCGCTCTGCGCGACGCATTATTTGCACAGGGGTTGCTGCCAACGACAGATCGCGCCGACACAACCGACAACAGCCTCTCAATTGATAAGGCAGGGCGTGTAACACTACGTCAGACGACACCGAGCCTATTTATCATTGGTCAACTGGAACAGATAGCCGAACGGGGCGATAAGGACGCATGGCGCATCACACGTGCCGCTTTTGAGCGCAGCGCAAAAAATAAGGAGGAAACGCTGCGCTATTTAGCCGAATTAGAGCGGCTCCAAATAGGCGAACTGCCGGCCGAGTTGATTCGCCAAATTAAGATATGGGGCAATTTTTATGGGCAGGTCGCTATCGAAACGTTGACCCTTGTCGCATTCCAAGATCAGGAGACGTTGCGCGACTTAGCACAACACTCCGCACTCAAAGGCTTGCTGCGGCCGTTTCCAAATGTATCTCGGCCGCTAGCGATCATTGCGGCCGATGCACTTCCACAGGTTCGAGGGTATCTGCAAGAACTAGGGATTGATATTGTCGAAGGGATCATAGGCTAATCAATGCAACAGATTGCCCTGCGTCTCTTTGATGTCGATATTCTACTGAAAACTCTGGAAAAGTAGAGTGTGACAAAAAAGGAAAAATGTGAGAAAGT
>CAYMGE010000094.1:0-23537 GCA_964389925.1 uncultured Ardenticatenaceae bacterium | reverse complement strand
CTTTTATCTTCTTCATCCCTCTATTCTCTCACATTTTCAACCTGCGGGAATTGCTTTGATCTGAGCCATAAGCCCACAAGACAATTCTGGGTAATCAATTCCTACTTCGCATAACGCGCGGATAATGTTTTCATCCAAACCCAGAGAGAGTATCTGCGAAGTGGTGAAAGGCTTAAGGTAAATACCTTCCATTTGATCTAGTTGGTATCCTGAATCAACAATATCTTGTGTGAGGGTATCGACCGTATAGTATCTTTGGTGTCCAAGGAGTAGATCGTTATCTGACAATATCTGCATATCGTCTAGAAGCCCTGCAACATGCCCTAATCGTCGATTCAAAACCTCGGCGTTTGGTACGGCAACGAACATTAGCCCCTTGTCTGTTAAAAATTGCCGATAGTGGTTGAGAACCAGTATCGGATCATCAACATGCTCTAAAATGAACCCGAGAACAATAATGTCAAACTTTTCATCACTTTGGAATGTCTCAAAAAGCGTCTCAATGATGTGGCTTTGGCTCTTTGGGTATTGTTCCAAGTAGTTTTTGATGACCGCCGATGAACCTTCTAAAACTACGTGACGACGGTAGTGAGATGAAAAAGCTTGAGCGGTGAAGCCATGACCAAGCCCCAGTTCGAGCACGGTAAGATCGGGGTCTGAGTTGAGTTCGATAATGCGTTTGGGATACCAGTTTAGCAAGATACGATTGTCGAAATCATACAACAAGCTGCCTTCGTATGCCTTGACATGTTCATCTAACTTATTTTTCACAATCTACTCCAAGGTGTAATCAGAAAGCATTTCATTGATCTGTGATCTCGAATTGTGCATGACAACATCAATAACTGATAAGGCAGGTACAAACTCACGGACTGTTTGCGAGTAAGGCGAAAGTGATGACCGCAAAAATGACAGCCTAATCGAGTCACTAGAAAATCTATCTTTGGAATACAGTTCGATGCCGCCAATTGGGTTTATGTATTCATCTGCTGAACGTGCTTTACACAACGCAATGACCTTTTGTTCTCCACGAAGTGAATGGTCGATTTCTACTGTTGATGAAACAATCAAAGGTGTTTCAATTCCAATATACTGGTTTACAAGTTTCAATGAGTTGAGTAGAAACTCAAACAAGCCTGGATTGTCAAACAGCAAACAAGCTTCAACTACGGGGAACGCTTGTGCGAACTGAGGGGCTTTCCTATAAGCATCTTGTATGCGATTGAGCATACGTTTTCTTTGCTTCTTCCAATCGTCGGCGAGGTGGCGTTGATAGACATCTAGGTAGTCAGAATCTTTTTTTATTGGGAGAGTAATGTAACGTGCTTGCCCATTCGCCAATATCCGATTTCGATTAATCCATCCCTTTTTCGTGTATTGAATATTGTCGTAGATGACGAATTCATCAACCGCACCGAGCAATTGAAAATATCCAATATACGGGAAAAAGTAGGGCTGCATGATAGCTACCTTCATTTCAGTCTCTACCTTCCTTCTAGTGTTTGCAGAAGTTGCTTTGCAACGACATTGTCTGGGGCAAGCTCCAAAGCAATTTTGTAAGCTTGAATTGCTTTCTCGCTTTCTTCAGATAGCTCATATATTTGCCCAGCAAGGACATAATATGTGTCACTTGGCTCTTCGGACAATAGAATTGCCTGCTCGACAGACAATATAGCTTCACTGTACAAACCAAAAGAGGTGAAATCTTGGGCGGCTGCATAAAATAGTGGAGCCCATGACGGAAAGAATTCGACTGCCTCTTCATATATTCCTTTAGCTAGGTCAGAGTTATTCGAAAGCGTTGCTGCCTTGGCTCTTGCAATCCACCAGCCTCGTGCATCTGGGCGGCGTTTAATGGCTCCTTCAAACCATTGGTCAGCCTCTGCGTATTGGTTTTCAGATACAAGCGTTTGTGCAATGAGGTAATATCCATCTGCTCGTGTGGGATCAGCCTCAATAGCTTGCTGAAAAGTCAAAATGGCTTTCGCTGCATCACCATCACATGCATAACGCCCAGCACCTAAATCAACATACGCTTGCCAATCCTCAGAAGCTTCATCCAACAATAGCAAGTAAATAGTTTCTGCTTCTGCACATTGATTTTCAGCATATAAATATGCACCGAGTTGGTGTAGCCAACTTGCTCGATGAGCAGAGATGGGGTGCTCTTCCAGCGAATTTTCCAGAACGGCTACAGCGGTTGCTGTACGATCGGCATGATCCCACAAGAATTGAGCATAATGTAATGTGCCACGTTCTGAGTCGATATCGTACAAAGATTCGAACGCGAGTGAAGCATCATCGTACTGTTGTGCTGTTACCATCGCGTTGGAGGCATCTAGCGTTGAGTAAAAGTCGGCCGCATCACGCCAAGCCTCAAGTGCTTTTGGCACCTCATTTTGAGCAAGAAGTATCTTGCCCTGAATTTGCAACCCAAATCGAGAATGGGCTTCTGCACTAGAAGCCCAAAAAGTGTGGGCAAGCTCATGCTCATCATTCAAATATGCTTGGTTTGCCATCCAGAGAAGTGCTCTATCATGACTCGACGGAGGCATAAATGCTGAGAGAGCAATCTTTGTCTGGTTTTGCAGAAACATTTGAGACCAAACATTGGTTCCCAATTGTTGTGTTCCCAATAAACCCAGCAAAACGATATTAAGCGATGCAACTAAGAACCGTGCTCGACCAATGCTCATCGTGGTGAATCGAATAGGGTTAAGGCGAAGCGAGGATAACGACCTAAATCTAGGTAACAAAGGTCAACACGTTAGGTCATTGATGCTGCTAGTGCCAATTTGACCGAATCAATGACAAGTGTCACCTGAGACGCTTCCAATTGGGGATAAAGGGGAAGCGTCACTTCACGATATGCTACTTGGTCTGTTAAAGGTAGCTTTGTTCCGTTGCGGTATGTTGAGAACTGGTGAGTTGGAGGGTAGTGGATACTCGTTTGAATACCACGCTCTTTCATGGCAGCCATGAACGCTTGGCGGTCTGTGCCGGTGGGGAGGAGAATCGGCCGAATATGACAACTGCTCACCCCCCGATGGTCACTATAAGGCACAACCACCTCTGACGGCAACAACTCAACATACATCGCATCCAACTCACGCCGCTTCTCATTATTTGCGGGCAGTTTCGCCAACTGCACCCGCCCAATCGCCGACCGAATCTCGTCGATCCGATAGTTGTAGCCCGGCGACACGACATCGTAGGTAAACGCATGACCCTTATGCCGATCCCACGTCAGCGTCGTCATCCCGTGTGAGCGCATCAGGCGAATGTGATCAGCCAACTTGTCGTTATTGGTCGTGATCATCCCACCCTCGCCCGTCGCCATATTTTTATTGGAAAAGAAGCTGAAACAGTTAACATCCCCATACGCACCGAGCATCTTGCCATTGAGCGATGAGCCGGGCGCGTGCGCGACATCCTCCACAATCGACAAACCATGCTGGTCGGCAATCTCCTGAATCCGCTGCATATCACACGCGTACCCTGCATAATGCACGACCGCAATCGTTTTGGTTTTTGGGGTGATTTTTGCTGCGATATCATCGGGAGAAATGCTGAAATCTTGTTCGCTCGTGATGTCTGCGAAGACAGGTGTAGCACCTGTATACCTGATCGCGTTTGCCGTTGCGACAAAGGTCAGCGATGGAACAATGACTTCATCACTAATCCCAATGCCTAATGCTTCATATGCTAGATGCAGCGCAACGGTGCAATTTGAGACGGCAAACGCATGTTTGACACCGATATAGGCCGCGAACGCTTCTTCAAATGCTTGTGTTTCGCTGCCCATCGTCAGCCATTTGCTACGAAGGACGGCGAGGACGGCTTCTTCTTCCTGTTGATCAAAATCCAAATCTGCGAGTGGAACTTTCCAAGCCATTATACACGCTCCTCGTTCGGCAAAAACTGCTCACGCATCTGCTCAAAATCGGCCGTCGCCTGTTCATAATCATCTGGCCGCCCCAAATCTTTCCAATAACCTGAAAAAGGATAGCTAGACACTTTCTCACCAGCCTTGACCAATTTCAAAACTAAGTCTGGGAAATCGAGATATTGATTGTAGGGGATATAGTTGACAACACGTGGCTCAAACACATAAATGCCCATACTCACGCGATAGTCAAAACTAGGTTTTTCGATGTAGTCAGTCACGATCCCGGACGAATCATGTTCGATGACACCCAAATCAATTTTAACTGTGCGCTGATGTGTTGCAATGGTGGCTATCGCACCGCTTTGCTTATGATGCTGGACTAAGTCCGCTATATCAAGCATCGATAACACATCCCCATTTGTGACAAGAAATGTATCCTCTAAGCCATCAATTAAAGAAAGAGGCCCAGCTGTTCCGAGCGGCGAATCTTCCGTACTATAGTCGATATTTAAGCCAAGTTTTTGCCCGTCTTGAAAAAACAAGCGTAACATTTCAGCCAAGTGGTTGATCGTCAACGTGACATCTGTGATCCCAGCCACTTTCATCTGACGCAATAGTACCTCCAAAATTGGCATGTCGCCTATTGGCATCAATGGCTTTGGGAAAAAGGTTGTGTAAGGGCGTAAGCGCGTGCCACGCCCGCCCGCAAGTACAATCGCTCTCATATCTCATACCTGCCCACACGGAAGGTGCTTAAATGTTCATCAACCCACGCAATTGTTTGGCGCAGACCTTCTGACCATGAGGTTTGTGGTTGCCAACCCAGCTTTTCACGGGCGAGGCTGTTGTCTGAGAGCAGGCGCATCACTTCTGATTTTTGAGGGCGGAGACGTTGTTGGTCAATTTCGACGGTGACATCTCGGCCGATTTGCCGCACAATCTCCTCAACTAACTCCCCAATTGAAATGTCGTCCCCCACGCCAAGATTATAAGCGCGTCCCAAAGCTGACTCAGGTGCATCGGCCGCCTTGAGAAAACCATCTACTGTATCTTTCACAAACGTAAAGTCTCGTCGCGCATCCAAATTACCTAGTCGAATTACATCGCTGGTCAGTGCTTGTGTAATAATCGTCGGGATTACAGCGCGGGCAGATTGACGCGGCCCATACGTGTTGAAGGGACGCACCGTAATGGTGGGGAGATCAAAAGAGCGATAAAAGCTCTCGACAAGTGCATCGGCCCCTATTTTACTCGCTGAGTAAGGGGATTGTGGCTGTAAAGGGTGTTCTTCATCAATTGGCACACGCAGTGCCGTCCCATACACTTCGCTCGTTGATGTGTGCATCAAACGTGTCACGTTGTGGGTTTGACATGCCGTCAAGACATTCATCGTTCCCATTACGTTGGTCGCCGCCGTATCAACTGGGTGAACATAAGAGTAAGGAATTGCGATCAATGCCCCAAGATGGAAAACATAATCAACCTCACGCACGGCTTGTTCCACCGCGTGGGGATCGCGCAAGTCTCCCATCACAATCTCAAGGCCATCTCGTAACACTTTTGGCAAAAGACGCAAGTGTCCAATTTCCGCGCGCGATGTATAACGGACAAATGCACGAACCGTTGCGCCACGTTCAGCTAATTCTTCAACTAGGTGACTGCCAATAAAACCAGCTGCCCCTGTGACTAAGACTTTTTTCTGCGTCCAATCCATTAAAAATTCTCTTATTTTAGTATTAGTTGTTGTGTTGCCAACACTTTCTCATGAGCGGCAGAATTCGAACCATTTGCAATAAGCACACTGATTTCAGTTAGTGCAACATCTAATTCGTTGAGAAGCCCATTACGATGGGTGGGGTACAAGCCATTATGCGGTAACTGTGCTTGCATCAAATCGAGAATGTTGGGAATCATCACAAGGGGCAAGCCTGTTTGCCGACATAGATCAAGAATACGCTCTTTCTCGGCCGAATCTATCGCCCGAATCGCAAATGCCAACACACCAATATCCTGCTCCTTAACCAGTTGAGTCAAGTCACTGACTCCGCCCAAAACAGGAACGCCACGAATCTCTAAGCCTTGATTACTTGGTGCATCATCGACAAAACCAACAATAGAGAAAGCACCTCTCAAGGTATCCATCCCCATCATCCAAAGCGCAGCCTCACCAGCTGCCCCCGCTCCGATTACAAGCACTCGTTCTCCCAAATTTTGGCGCGTACCACGCCAAACTGTCCAACGGGAAGCAATGCCCGTGATAAGCCGTGTACGGTAACGACCTGTCAGAAATCCGCCAAAGGCGAGTACGCCCGTCATGATAATCATGCCCACAGGTAAAAGCGGCACTGGTTGCCATAACTGGTTAACGAGTAGAAGACCAATTGTCACAATTGAAGCTGAAAAGAGCAGCTCTATCCCACGTCTTGCTTTTGCTCGTGACCACTGAACTCGATGCAGACGCAAAATGTAGGTTACGAACGAAAAGGTTAACGCAATACCAAAAGCAACAGTTATTGCACGGGCAACGCCTAAGTCCAGCGAACCTGAACTACGCCATAAAATTCCTGAGATAACGACTGCAATCAATGAGGCACAAAAATCAACAATCAGCCATGAAAAATGTCGGCCGACAAATTCTGAAAATGGCCCCCACATAATGCGCGTCTCACTAATTTTTTTGTCGCGCAGTCGGGGCAGTAATGTTACAAGTGTCCACAAGATAACATCTAAGTCTGAGAGCAATGTGCGATGGCGTACATACAGCATATCGAGACGCAACTTGCTGGGCATGATGCTTTCAATATATTCATCTATCACGGTCTCGGCATTGAGCATACTCTCCTCATCTCGATAGATGATCGATGTGGGACTCGTGATACCCGGACGTACAGACAAGATCGTTTGTTGCTCTTCTTTGGACCAACGCTTGACAAAATCTGGGTCTTCTGGGCGCGGTCCGACAAGGCTCATCTCGCCAACCAAGACATTCCACAACTGTGGCAACTCGTTCAACTTTGTGTCTCGTAACCATTGACCAATTGGCGTGATGCGAGAGTCATTGCTGCCTGTCACCTTTGAACCTTGATAACTCTCAGGGCGCTCATACATCGTGCGGAACTTTAATATCTTAAAAGGCAAGCCGTGGCGGCCGACGCGATTTCCCCCATAAAAGGCGGGGCCTTCCGAATCACGCTTTATCATAAACGCGACCATCACAAACAGTGGAGAAAGCACAAGCAACCCAAAAAATGATCCCAATATATCAATTGCCCGACGGGCAACATCTGATATATGAATCGGTTTTGGCTTACGATCCTTTTGCCTTCTTTCTCCTTGCCGATACACTTGCGGTAATGATTCACGCATGATTTTGGTGACACATCGTTTTTCTACAATGTGTCTTAGCTGGTACTACGACGATTTTTGGTCAGTTAGTTTTCAAACAGGCGTTTAGGGATCGCTGCGATGCGCTTCCGGTACAGTTGCAAGCGAGTCTGGGTTTGTTCATCGCCCCAGCGGTGGCGTAGATAAGCATGAGAGGGAAAAACAGTTGCCCATAGAAAGCGCATTTTTAGTTGCCATGTTGGAAGTGCAACCCATGTACCAAGACGGCGAAACGCGGCATGACGAGCGCAGTAAACGTAAAATTTCTCGGCCGATGTCGCCTTCAACTGCCCAATTCTCCTCATGATTTCTGGAGGAATCTCAACAAACCATGTCTTGGCTAAGTGAGAAACGCCCCATTGCAGCGGCAGCACCATTCTATTTTCTTCGGCATTGCGAATGACGACATCCCAATCGATCTCATTCTGCAAAACGAATGCGGCATCCGCGCCAAAGTGTGCGATTTCACCTTCGTGATGCAAATAAGCATGCACGCATAGATGTAAAAACTGCCATTCTGGTGTAAAGGTCTTTATCGATTGCGTGGCAAGTTTTGCGAAAGCTGGTCGATTTGCATAAAAAGCATAACGTACCAAACGTGTGTGCATTTCAACATGGACATCCTCAACTGGGTAGAATGAATACTCATGTTGGGAAAAGTTGTTCTCATCTCTTAAGAGGAGCGGTGCAAACTGAGCGATCTCCTTGATGGCGGGATAGATGCGCGGAATATCTGCCGAATCGACCAAAATATCAACATCACTCATCGGCCGCAACCCGACATTTCCCTCATACACATCTTCAATCAGTGCTACTCCCTTCAACAAGATATATCGGACATCTATTTGATCCAACACATCTGTTACCCGCTTTAGCTGCCATAACATTCTCGTGTTGCGGGCGCCTGTTGCATAGTAGACTTCCCTCAAACGAGAGTGGGCATCTACTGGTATATCACGAGGAAATTTTTGGAGTGAATAGTAAAGAAGAGGAGCAAGACGCTCAACGACCGCCTCATGTGCAAGCTGCTCCCAATCAGATATTGCACAGCCTAACCAACTTTCGTAAGCTTTTTCACTATAATGCGAGGCAATAGCTAAACGCAATTCAAGAGAAACAGTCAAAATTTATGCTCCGCCCTTCCGACATGGACAGGCATCAAAAAATTATTTGAATTAGGCAATAACAAACACTCTCTCGCATAAACGCACAAAGAGATACTTTTCCGTTACGCAGTTATTTTTGAGGTGTAGTATGGCCTGATTTTTGAAAAAGCGTCGAACCTGAGAATTTTTACTGCTACAAGACAGACTTTTGACCTTTCTTGTACAATCTCAGCAACGTCAATTCGATCTGCAATGATGATATGCAACTTTCGCACACGTGCAAGATAGAATGGTATTACAACCTGCCACTAACCAAAATTGTAAAGAAGATGGAATAACCAAAGTATGCCACAGAAACGAAACGTGATTTTCACAAGCCTACGACAATTAAACAAGATAGACAATCAGCTTCTAATGTTTGATGTGGTAGGTAATAGTATGTGGCCATTGTTGCATTCGGATGATAAAGTGTTGATAAAGTCATCAAAGCAGTATTTTTGTGGCGATTTGTTGCTGTTTGATGATGGAAAACAGCTGATTGTACACCGGCTAGTAAAAGTTGAAAGGGATAACAAGTATATTGCAAAAGGGGATAACCGTCGCCATGTTGATGCAACTATCTCGGCCGAACAAATACTCGGCCGCGTAACAGCAATCATCCGAAATGGAAAGACGATACCAATTCGCCCCAAACGTCAATATATTTCCCAGTATTTCTTACGCTTCTCATGGCTTTTCACCGCACTTTACCGCCGCTTGTTTTTATGAAAATTTCACACTTATTACCCTTTTTTTTGCTCCCTTTACTCATTTTTGTGCTGCTTGCAGAGGCGTTACCCTCAGAATTAGTCTCAATCGACTCACACACTACTCATTCTATGCAGCTCATTTTTCGAAATGAGTCATGGTCAGTCGTTGATGGAATGGTTGAAATGGCAAGCTTAGAGTTAGATGAAAATGGGCAATTGTCGCATTCTGTCCTGCTGGGAGTGCCGACAAATTCGGTGCAGTGGCGGGTAATTTCGGCCGAATCAACATCTATTCAGCTTGATAATCCTTTAAGCAAAATGCCATTGGTCACACTAAAAACTGATATACACCTTCGTGACCAACCTGTTGTTCAACTTATATTCAATCCGGTTCAGTTTGAAGAGAGCGGCGCACGGGTTTATAGCAAGATCGTCGTTGAGTTAACGTGGGATGAGTTAGCGGTTGCAAAAAGGCCAAATCACCCCGCCTATGAACAACTGCTTTCTAAAACATTGCTCAACTATGAAACACTTGATCGCCCTACTGTTCAGACAGCACATATTCCGCAAATTCAACCGAAAAACTCGAATGTGCCAACTCTGCGGATAACTACCACTGAAGCAGGTTTGTACGGAATTCCATTTGCCGAGTTGATGAGTGCCGGTTTTCCGATAGACAATCCGGCAGAGCTACGTTTGACCAATCGTGGGTTGCCAATCGCTACAGTCGTTCAAGATGATTCACTGCTCTTTTTTGGCGAGGCGTATGAAGATTTATACACCAATCAGAATGTCTATTGGTTGACATTAGGGGCAGGGACGCAGATGGAAACGCTCAATGAGACCCATCCCAACCCCACGATGGCGACCCAATTTGCCACAACGGTACATCTTGAAGAGAACACTTTTTATTGGAACACAATGCCAGATGGGGAAGGGGAAGATCATTGGTTTTGGGGGGAACGCATTAGTCCAAATTCTACAGGCTTAGATACACAGCGCAGCTACACTGCAACGTTACCAACGGTTGCACAAACACCAATGATAACGATGCGAGTACAGTTGAAAGGTCATACAACGCTTGCACACAAAACACGCATCTCGCTCAATGGCACGCTGGTAGATGAGCAAAACTGGGTAGGTCAGACGACCTTTACGCACACAATTCCCGTCACGGGATCACTTCTAATAGCAGGGGAAAATGTAATAACGGTTGAATCGGCCGACGCAGGAACAGCCGTCGATCAACTTTACATCAACTGGATTGAAATTGACTACGCTGCCACCTACACTGCCATTAACGACACACTTTTCTTTGCACCACCCGCCGCTGGAACATATAGCTTTACCGTGACAGGATTCACCACGGACAGCTTGTACCTATTTGACATCACCGATCCACGACAGCCACGCCAAATTAGCCACACTGTTCACAATGGGTCACTCCATTTTCAACAAACTGTTACAGAGGGGACGCGCTTTTTTGCGACTGCCTTAACAACTGTGCCAAAAAGTGCGCTTGATAGTGTGAGTAATTGGAAAGATACGGGAAATTCGGCCGATTGGCTCATCATCACTCATTCTGACTTCATCACACCTGCCAAACGACTCGCGGATCATCGTCACACACAGGGAATGCAAACTGCGATGATTGACATTCAGGACATTTATGATGAATTTGGACATGGATTATTTGACCCCGAAGCGATTCGTGAATTCTTAGCTTACACTCATGCTAACTGGCAGACACCTGCCCCTACTTACGTTGTTCTGCTGGGAGATGGCTCACAAGACTACAAAGATCAGCTCAACACCGGCTCACGCAATTTCGTCCCACCCAGAATGATCGAGACATTTGATCGTGGGCAAATTCCATCCGATCATTGGTATGTAACATTTGCAGGCGATGATATATTTGAGGAGATGTTTGTGGGCAGACTATCGGCCGAAACCTTCGCCCAAGCCAATGCCATCGTGGACAACATTATCACCTATGAAAATCGCCCCGCCCCTGACAATCAACTTGCGCTATTTGTCGCCGATGATCGAGAGGACGTTTTCGAGAGCAATAGCGAACTGCTGATCGATAAATTTCCTGATTTATTTGATATAGAACGGCTCTACGCAAGAACTTACACAACGCCCACGATGACACGTGACATCTCAGAAACACTTTTAAGCGGAACGACCTTTGTCAACTACGCCGGGCATGGTAACTACTATCGCTGGGGTAGTTACGTCGCTGAAGGACGCGGTCATCGCATCTTTACAGAGGTTCACGCAGACATTCTGGCAGACAGTGGACTGAATCCATTTGTTACCGTTGCTGACTGTCTCAACGGGTTTTTCTCGATTCCCTCAAATGCCATCATCGAACCTTATGACGAAGCACTTGCCGAAGCATTGCAGCGACCACCCAACGGGGGTGCAGTGGCTATCTGGACAGATGCTGGGCTTGGATATACGAGCGAACAGCGGATATTGATGGGAGCCTTCTATGACACATTGTTCACTGACCAGATCACGACGCTTGGCCCGTCCACCAATATTGCTAAAGCAGAACTCTACGCTTCAAGCACCTATTGGGAACAAAATGTCCGCACAATGACCCTCTTTGGCGACCCTGCAACACGCTTGCATATCACGGAGTCTGTCCCCACAGCCGTTAACCTAACACATAACCAGACATCTTCCGCAAATGGCATGATACTTTTCTTCTCAGCAATAGCATTACTCTTGTTGAGTCGAAGGATCGTTCACAAGTAGGGGCTTCATTACTACTGGATTGATGCCATACCGATTGACTTGTCCATAAAACTATGGACAAGTATGTATCGCATTTATGGACGGTGCGAATTGTCAGATTCCGGTAAGATACCGCATAGAGTGAAAGACGTTTAGGCAGAATGACTCAAAACGACAAGGCTGAATTCATCTATGACTTGCGAGGCCAACGCTGCCCGCACTTGCTTATTACTGTCATTGCGGCGGTACGTGAGCAAGGTCGTGGGGTGGTGTTGGAAATCTCGGCCGATGACCTCAACGCCCCCAGCAGCATCAGCGCGTGGGCGCGACAAAGCGGCTGCGAACTGCTCGACATGTACGACGATGGACACGTTTTTACCTTTTTGCTTCGCACACCTGAAAAACGCAGTGATTAGTTGCTGGCTGCTCGAATGAAGAAGGAAACTCTTTTCTTCTCTAGGCACTAGCCACTAGCCACTACTAACTTAATGCAATCTATCCCACTAGACATACCCATCACCGACAAGAACTACGGTTTTGTCATTGATAATCGCAAGTGTATCGGCTGCCATGCCTGTTCCGTAGCATGTAAATCGGAAAACGAAGTACCTTTAAGCGTCAATCGGACGTGGGTGAAGTATGTTGAAACGGGGCAATATCCCGATGCACGCCGACATTTCCAAGTCACACGTTGTAACCATTGTGCCAATCCGCCATGTGTTCGTATCTGTCCGACACAGGCGATGTATCAGCGCAGCGATGGGATCGTCGAGTTTGACAACAAACACTGCATAGGCTGCAAAGCATGTTTGCAGGCATGTCCATACGATGCGATATACATCGACCCTGACAGCGGTACGGCCGCGAAATGCCACTACTGCGCCCACCGCACAGAGGTCGGACTTGAGCCAGCGTGCGTCGTTGTCTGCCCTGAACATGCCATCATTTCGGGTGACATGAACGACCCGACAACTGAAATCTCCCACCTACTCGCAACTCAAAAAGTAACCGTTCGCAAGCCAGAGCAGGGAACTGCGCCGAAGTTGTTCTACATCAACGGCAACGACGTTTCAATGCACCCGACGGCGACAGAACGTGTGCCAACGACATTTATGTGGGCGGATGCAATGCCCTTGCATGGCGGCAATGGTCACAATGGCGTGTCAGCGGCCGAAAGCGGTCAGCTACGCGCCCCTTCTACGCGAGATATTCCCGTTCACTCCAACGGCACACCGTTACGTCCAGTGGGAAGACAGGCGCAGCCGAGCGGCGGCCCGATTCAGATTGGCGATGGTCGCATGGCGGAGCAGATGGTGCAGGTCGCGTACAATGCACAGCATCACATTCCGTGGCATTGGCCTGTCCCAGCCTATTTGGTGACAAAAGGGATTGGCGCAGGCGTGTTTATGATTTTCACGCTGGGACTGACGTTTGGCTGGTTCGATTTTGACCTGACAACGACAGTCATCGGTGGGTTTATCTCACTCTTGTTTATTGGCATCACGACGGGGCTGCTCGTTTATGATTTGGAGCGACCCGAACGCTTCCTGAAAATTTTGCTGCGTCCACAGTGGAAAAGCTGGCTGACGCGCGGCGCGGTGCTGTTAATTGGCTTCACAGTGGTTGGTGGCCTCTGGTGGCTGGCTGAACTCGGCGCATTATTGGGTCTTTGGGGCGAGATGAATTCATTCGCACGCAGTATTTTTCTGTGGACTGGCTTTGCTCTAGCGGCAGGTGTTGCCATGTACACGGCATTTTTGTTTGCCCAGGCAGAAGGGCGTGATCTGTGGCAGAGTCCACTGTTGCCGGCTCATTTGGTTGTGCAGGCTTTTATGGTGGGTTCGGCCGAGATTCTCACATGGGCGGTGTTTGGCGGCTGGGTCTCAGAGGGTCTGCTGGAAACGGCTGGCACAATCCTGCTCGTCTCTATCGTTATTGATTTGGCAATTACACTCACAGGCGAGTTTGGCATTCCACACGCCAGCGAAGTCGCCGCACGCGCCGCACACGAAATCTCACACGGTCGCTACAAAAACCACTTTTGGTATGGCAGCGTCCTGTTAGGGCATATTGTCCCGTTTGTGCTAGTGCTGTTAGGTATTCCCGTTTTAGGGATTGTGGCAGGAATTTGCACCATCGTGGGGTTATTCTTGTACGAATATGCGTTTGTGATGGCTCCGCAGGAAATTCCAAACAGCTAAGGGAGAATGGTGAAATGTGGGGTGTGTTTCGGCCGAAACATGCGAAAGTCGCGCTGACCTACCGTGAGGATACGAGTGATGTTTAAGCGTTCAGCCATTGCCATGATTGCACAATCTACAAAGTCGATGTTTGCGTCTGCGTATTGCACCATGATTTCAGTTGCACGCAATAAGTCTATTGTATTTGGATGGATGATCGAATTGTTTTTACTGCAAGTGGCTTGTAAAAAAGCGATAAAATTCTGTCGTGCGCCTCTACTTCCTGCCATGTATGCTAATTCAGGTATCACGGGGGATGGCAATAGCACATCTGACTCACATATAAGAACATCAATACATGCTTCATGTTTTGCATCTCTTGTGGAAAGTATTGCAAGAGCAAATCCTGTATCAAGTAATGCCGTCATTCATTTTCCTCCAAAGGCGGTTTTGTCGTCCAACCTGAACGCGGATCAATTTCAGCCGCAAGAATTTCTTCAACTCGCATTGAGAGATTTGGTTCGCCTGTATCCCATGTTCCAGCCCACGGAAATCGTTCACGTACTTTGGCTAACTTTTCTTCATACGAAAGTTTCTCAGCATCAGAATACTGTTCGGCTTGAACGGCATGACTATTTACTTCTGCGTGACCGTTTTTGCCGTTGGTTTTCGGCCGAAAAACAAACTTATCACCAATCAATTCAACTGAAAATTCAGTATCCATATACCGCTGCGGAATCACAATTTGTTGGTCTGTTATTTCAATAGGTGGCATTAACATAATTGCATTTTGCCCGATTCAATAGGCATAGTCAACCATGAGCAATCAAAAATCACTCGGTAACTTCCTCAAAACAATGCTCCGCATGGGTGCGCCCGAAACGCCGCGCCCCGAACCGACAGGGATCACTAATGTCGCTGGAACCGACCTGCCATCGTTTGCCAATGTCAAAATGATCCCCGTCAAGCAGCCCGATGGGCGGTTGACTAACTATCCACCCGTGGAACACTGGGATGATTGGGTCGAATATGATGGTAAAAGCTGGCCTGAGCGGGTGGCGCGACGTTATATGCTTGTACCGACGGTTTGCTTTAACTGCGAAAGCGGCTGTGGCCTGTTGGCCTATATTGACAAGACAACGCTTGAGATCAAGAAGTTCGAGGGCAACCCAACCCATCCCGGCAGCCGTGGGCGCAACTGCGCCAAAGGCCCTGCAACGCACAACCAAATTTATGACCCTGAGCGCATTCTGTATCCGCTCAAGCGCGTTGGAGAGCGTGGTGAAGGCAAATGGAAGCGCATTACGTGGGAAGAGGCACTGAATGAAATTTCGGAGAAGATGCGGACGAGTCGAAAGAGGCGCAAAGACGGAATCATGTATCACGTCGGCCGACCCGGAGAAGACGGCTACACCAATCGTGCCATCAGCGCATGGGGCGTAGACGGTCACAACAGCCACACCAACATCTGCTCCGCTGGCGCACGTGCTGGCTACTTTTTATGGGCGGGCTTTGATCGGCCGTCGCCCGACTACGCCAATGCCCGCGTCATCTTGCTAATTTCTAGCCATCTCGAAACAGGTCACTACTTCAACCCACACGCTCAACGCATCATCGAGGGCAAGATGGACGGCGCGAAAATCATCACGCTCGACCCCCGTCTGTCGAACACCGCTAGCATGAGCGATGTGTGGCTGCCGACATGGCCCGGTAGCGAGCAAACTTTTCTGTTGGCTGTTGCTAACTACCTGATACAAAACGGCCTTTACAACAAAGAATTCGTGCGTCGTTGGGTCAACTGGGAAGCAACGCTGTTGGCGATTGCCGATTTGCGACTGACGATTGACGATGCGAAACTGCGCGACGAGATCGTAAGTCGTAAATCCCAAATCGTAAATGGCGAAGCCTCATTTGATCTGTTCGAGAGCGTTCTGAAATCCTTGTATGCTGACTTTACATTTGAACGGGCGGCCGAAGAGTGCCAAGTTCCAATTGAGCGCATTGAAGAAGCAGCGCGTTACATTGGGGAATGCGGCGACAAACTGGCGGCGCATACGTGGCGTAGCGCAAGCATTGGCAATTTGGGTGGCTGGCAAGTATCACGCTGCCTCTACTTTTTGAATGTGCTGACAGGCAGTGTTGGCACAAAGGGTGGAACGAATGCAAATAGCTGGAGCAAATTTGTGCCAAAGCCGTTCAAAACGCCACCCGCCAATGACGCATGGAATGAATTACATCTACCGCATGAATGGCCGTTTGCGTTTTATGAGATGAGTTTTTTGTTGCCACACTTTTTGGAGGAGGGACGCGGCGATGTTGATGTCTACTTCACTCGCGTCTATAACCCGATGTGGATCAACCCCGATGGGTTTATGTGGTTGAAAGCACTGAAAGATGAAGAAAAAATCAAGTGCCACGTTGCGTTGACACCGACGTGGAACGAGTCAGCGTGGTTTGCAGATTATGTGTTGCCGATGGGACATGCGGGGGAACGGCATGATTTGATGAGCCAAGAGACACATAGCGGACAGTGGATCGCGTTCCGTCAACCCGTGCGCCGCGTGGCGATGGAGAAGCTGGGGCATCAAATCAAGCACACCTATGAGGCAAATCCCGGCGAAGTTTGGGAAGAGAATGAGTGGTGGATTGAGCTGTCGGTGCGAATGGATCCCGACGGTAAGCTGGGAATTCGGCAGTGGTTTGAGAGTCCCTATCGTAAGGGGGAAATCGTTACGGTTGCAGAGTATTATCAATGGATATTTGAGAATAGTGTGCCGGGATTGCCAGAGAAAGCGGCCGAAGAAGGCCTCACACCACTTGAATTTATGCGAAAATATGGCTCTTTTGAAGTGACGGCAAACAACTATGCGCCTTATGAGAAACCTGCGGATGGCGGTGTGTTCATTGATGGTGAAGAGAAAACCGGGTTCAAAACGCCGAGTAAAAAACTCGAATTTTTCAGCCCAACGCTGCACGATTGGGGCTGGACAGAGCGTGAGTACACAATTCCATATCCGCTCAAGAGCCACGTTCATCCTGATAATATCGACATTAGCAAGGGCGAGATGTTGCTCTTGCCAAATTTCCGTTTACCGACGCTGATCCATACCCGCAGTGCCAATGCCAAGTGGCTTTATGAAATCTCGCACAAAAACCCTGTCTGGATTAACCCGATAGATGCGCGACGTTTGGGTGTGAAGTCGGGTGATTTATTGCGCGTTGAGACCGAAATTGGTTACTTTATTGATAAAGCGTGGGTGACCGAAGGGATCAAGCCGGGCATTATTGCCATGAGCCATCATTTAGGGCGCTGGCGGCTACAAGATGGGCAGGGAATTGGTGCTGGGATGTCGAGTCATGTTGAGTTGAAGCAAGACGGTAAAGAGCATCGGCTGAACATTTTGGAGGGGGGAAAGGCATGGAAAACGTTTGATCCCGATACAAGCCGCGTGTGGTGGAAAGATGTTGGCGTACATCAAAACTTGACCCATGGGGTACATCCTGATCCAGTGAGTGGCCATCATTGCTGGTTGCAAAAAGCGGTCAATGTTCGCAAGGCTGCGCCAAATGAAAAACATGGCGATGTCTGGGTCGATACCGAAAAGTCAATGAAGGTCTATCGAGAATGGGTCGCGCTTTCGCGTAGTGCAATTGACTATAGTCCGACACATGAACGTCGGCCGTATTGGTTAAAGCGGCCATTGAAACCAACACGAGAGGCCTACGCATTGCCAGCGCAACGATAAGTCGGTATTCAGTACCGAATAGCCCCACGTCATGTTGTCACCACAAGAAAATGCAGCCGCCCGTTATGCGTCCTACAGCCTATTGGCGCGGCTGCTGCGCGAGCCAATTTCGGCCGACATCACCCCATATCTCAACGCCATCCCAGAACTGACCCCTGCCTATCTCTGCCCTGATGACGCAAAGATTGCCCATCAACAGCTTTTTGGGTTTGAGCTGTTTCCGCACGAAAGTATCTTTCGTGATAGCAGTGGTTTAATTGGTGGCGATGTTGCCAACGATTTGATCGCGCACTATCAAAAAGGTGGCTACCAATGGGTTGGGGAAGCAGATCATATTGCAAATGAGTTGGGCTTTTTAGCATTTTTAACGGGGGCAGAAGCAGACGCATGGGAAGATGAATTGCCCATCATCGCACAACAACTTCGCCGGCTGCAGCGCAATTTTTTGCAGGCACACCTTTTGCAATGGTTACCGCCATTTGTGATTGCTGTTCAGCGACAAGGAGACAGCTTCTATCAAGCGGTGGCAATGCTGACGTGGCAACTTGTTAGCGATCATGCTGGACGGTTGCAAATCACGTTTAAGCCATCAACAAAGCCACAAGTCCCCGATCTGAGCGAGCCTGAGACAGCATTGAAGACAGTCGGCCGATTCCTCACCTCACCCCACGAAAGCGGCTGGTGGTTGAGTGCAGGAGAGATGGGGGCGATCGGCCGAAATCTCGATCTGCCACGCGGCTTCGGCGGCCGCATCCAAACGATCATGAATCTGTTCCGGTCTGCGACACAATTTGATGGCGCAGCCGCACTGCTAAAAACAGTTCAAAATCAAGCTGAAGAATGGCTGATAGCTTATGAGGCGCTCAAAAATGAGCCGCTCACACAAAGCTGGCAGCAACGAGTCATGGCAACCGTGAATTTACTCAGAGAGATGCAACAAACATTGATGAGCGATTCACAAATTGAGCGCGTGAGATAATCCGTTTATCATCAAATCCGCTGGAGGCTTACGCCATTGACGGATAAGTCGTTATCTAGCGCACGTGTCTTGAGATAGCCTAGCGCGACGGTCTCCCCGCCATACGTCGCCACAGAGGTGAGACTGCCAACTGATTTGCCATTACTGCTGATTTCGGCCGACGCATCCAAAGGTTCATTCACCCGAAACTGCACCAACTGTTTGGCTAACTTCCCCCGACTGTCCATTCGCGCAATGATTTCTTGACCGATATAACACCCTTTTGTGAAAGAAATATCTTCCTGAAGACCTGTCTCAAGCGGAATATAATCGTTGGTCAACTCATAACCCAAAAGAGGCAGCCCTGCTTTGATGCGTAAAAATTCAAACTGGCCTTGTGTCCCTTCTGCAATCCCAATCTCTTTTAATAAAACGGAAATTTTTATCTTGTCCACAATGTTGGCCATCACAAAATAACCTGCGCCGGCAATTGGGTCAGTGCGATGGACGTAAAGGGTTGTGCCGTTCACGTCTATCTGTCGCCAGTGATGCAGCGGTAAATTTGCAACGTCACCCCAAACAGCTAGCTTCTCGGCCGCCTCCGAACCATAAACACCAAAAATCGCCGTTTGTGCGCTGACATCTTCGAGTTGAAAGTCGTCGTTGAAAAAGACAAACCGCATCAAATAGCGTGCGATATTGTCGGCATTATTCGCCCCTGTGAGTGCATAGGCGGTGTCGCTGCTGGTGTAAAGGATGAGGCGATCAATGATTCGACCGATATCCGTCGTCAACACCGTTGCCCGCCCCTCACCACTTTGCATGTTCCGCAAATCCTGTGTAGACATGCGATGGAGCAGGTCAATGCGCGTTTTGCCCGTTAACTTAAGCAACCCTAAGTCGCCGCGATCAATAAAAAATGTTTTCATGCGTATCTCTCTACAATTCTTTCAATCTGTTCAACAAATTTCTCTTCGTGTTCATACGTCAATGCCGCGATTAGTGGCCAAAGTGGCTTATGACGGAGAAAACGAATGCGCTTCGGCCGATTGAGATCGTCATGATTGAATTGCTCCATACGTGCCTCAAATTGGATCAGCGCGTCATCCAGCCGTTCAAGTTTTTCATTGAAGGTGAGGTCGGCCGAGTCTGCCACTGCATCGCGCATAAACCGTGTGCTGTCCTCATGCCAGCGCAGAAGATCCGTTGGCTTTTTGCGCCGCTGAATTTCGCGTAGTCCTTGATTGACTTGCTCAAACCACGCGCCCAAATAGCCTAATATCTCCTCGATGGTGTAGCCGTCAATTAAATCTGGTAGTTCGGGGGAGGCTGTGTTTACGGCCGATAGCAACCGCCCTCGCATCACTCGCACCTGCTTTTCGATCTCACCTTTCGCTATTTTTTGCATAATCCCCAAATCATACGCCACCTCTAGCAGAATCAGATAGGACAGTCAAAGCGACACTGCCAAAATCGTAAATCTAAAATCTAAAACTCCAAATTCCCTGATGCGACGATGCAATTGTGTTATCATTGTGAAAAATTTTGCAATCCAATGCTGTCTTGCACAGCTATCACAAAAGTAGCAAACAAATGGACTTTATCGTTCCAACACTCAACATCCAAGCAGTTCTTCCACTAATTATCCTCGCCGGCTGGGGATTAATTCTCATGTTTATCGACCTGAGAATCCCAAATGAGCGCAAGTCGCTCACGGGTTGGCTCTCCCTTGTGGGCATCGTTCCCGCGCTAATCGTCGCATTTATGCAATGGAACATCGAGATCGATGCATTCGAGACACAGGCTGGCTTGCCTTTGGTGCTGCTCGACAATTTTGGCACGTTCCTCAATATTCTTTATCTTGTCAGTGCCGCACTCTCAATCTTGATAGCGGTCAGCTATGTGCGCGGCACGCATAACTCACGTGGTGAACTCTACTTCCTAATGCTCTTCTCAACGTGTGGCATGATGCTGATGGGAATGGCAAACGATCTCATCTTGACTTTTCTCGCGCTCGAACTGTTGTCGATTCCACTTTACATTCTCTCAGGTTTTGACAATCGTAGCACTCAATCGGAAGAATCAGCCCTGAAGTATTTTCTGCTGGGTGCGTTCTCATCTGGCTTTCTCGTCTTTGGCATTGCGCTCCTCTACGGTGCAACTGGCTCGACTGCATTACCCATCATCGCGGCAAACATTGGGCAGAGTGGCGCACTAGGAATGGCTGGCGTTGCGATGCTGCTCGTTGGGTTTGCCTTCAAAGTTGGCGCGGTTCCCTTCCACATGTGGACTCCCGATGTTTATGAGGGCGCACCAACCGCTGTAACCGCATTTATGTCGGTTGGCTCAAAAGTGGGGGGATTCGCCGCGATTTTGCGGATATTTGCGGGATCACTTGACAGCATCATTTTGGAATGGGCACCTGCCATCGCTATCATCGCCGCCGTCACGATGATTCTAGGCAATGTCGCCGCCATCTCACAACAGAACATTAAACGCATGTTGGCCTATTCTAGTATCGCGCACGCCGGCTATATTATGATGGCTGTCGTTGCAGGTCGTGATGGTGTCTCGGCCGTTCTCTATTACATGCTGGCTTACCTCTTTACAAATCTTGGCGCGTTTGCCTGCGTCATCGCCATTGAACGCAATGAGGGCAAAATGGGGCTGCTGCTCGATGATTACAAAGGACTTGCCAAACGCAATTTGCCATTTGCACTCGCACTCATGTACCTTATGCTCTCCCTGATAGGTATCCCACTGACGGCAGGCTTCACGGGCAAATTCTACGTGTTCCGCACGACAATTGAGGCGGGCTACGTCTGGCTAGCCATTGTCGGCGCACTCACGAGCGTTGTCTCTGCCTACTATTATTTGCGCGTTGTTTTCTACACCTTTATGTTTGACGGGCCGGCTGAACTTTATCGTTACCCACGCGCCCTACAACTGGCACTCGGCATCTGTGTTGTCGCCGTGTTGCTTCTTGGCTTTGCACCCGGCGCATGGTACGACATGGCGCAACGGGCAATCATTCCAACAGTGACCGCAGTTGTTGGTGGCTGATAGTCACAGTTACACACAAGGTGACTTAAAATATCAAAACGCTGGCAACTCGCCGGCGTTTTTTGCGTATTGACCGATAAACAGCTTTTTGGATAACGCTCATGTGGGAAACAAGGTGAAACAAAAAAGAAGGAAGAAAAAGAGAAAGAGGTAGAAGCCGTTCTTTTTCTTTCTCTTTCTTCTTTTTCACCCGTTTGCCGATATGAGCGTTGGATAAACACATGACAGAAATCAACATCGAAGAAATTGAAGAACAAGAAACAATTGTCATCACCGATCCAGATGCGGATCGGTATCATACATTTGGTTATATTAGCTGGTGGCAGCAAGAGACAGTTCGCAACGCGACCGTTCTCGTCATCGGCGCGGGTGCGTTGGGCAATGAGGTATTGAAGAATCTCGCCCTCATGGGAATTGGCAATCTGATTATCGCTGATTTCGACACGATTGAAGATAGCAACCTCAGCCGTTCTGTATTGTTCCGCGAGAAGGATCGCGGGCGACGTAAGGTGGATGCAGCGGCCGAAGCTGTCAAAGAACTCAACCCCGATGTCAAAGTCAAAACATTTCATGGCGACATCAATCACGAATTGGGTCTCGGCGTATTCCGTCATGTCGATGCGATTGTCGGCTGCTTGGATAATCGGGAAGCACGTCTGTCGATTGATCGTTTTTCGCAAGCCGTAGGCAAGCCATGGGTCGATGGCGCAATTCAGGAGCTAATGGGAATTGTGCGCGTCTTTTGGCCCGGACGCGGTGCAAATTACGAAAGCACCTTGAGCGAGCGCGACTACCAAATTATCGGGCTGCGCTACTCTTGCCCAGCCCTTGCGCGTGACAATATCTTGCAGGGGAAGGTTCCCACCACGCCGACGAGTGCCTCTATTGTCGCTGCTTTCCAGTCACAGGAAGCACTCAAAATCATTCACGACATGGAAGTTGAACCCGGTGTCGCCATGATGATTAATGGCTTGACAAACGATGTTTACAAAACGGAATATCCCATCATCGCAGATCGCACCAGCCCACCTTTAGAGCCAATTATTGAAACTGAGTTAACCGTCAATAGCACCTTGCGCGACCTACATAACCGCGCCATTGAGGAGCTAGGCGAGGGGGCAGTCGTTGAATTTGCACATGAAGTCGTTCTCGCGGTCACTGATCCCACAACAGATGAAACAGAACCCGTTTTCAAGCGCATGGCGAGCTTGACAGAAGAAATTCTAAATACGCCATCGGGCGCACGCAAAGAGATGTCGCTCTCGCACAGCATTCATGGCGAGGAGGATTATCTAGATCGGACATTGGCTGAATTTGACCAAGTTCCAATGACAATCGTGAGCGTGCGCCAGGGAAATGAGCGTGTCTATTTGGAGATGACAGGGGATAAAGCGGGCTTCTTTGTATTTTCTTAATGTAAGGAGCCAAGTTTTTTAGAACTTGGTTCCCGACTAACGGTTATTTATGAAACGCTGGAGAAAGCGGTTTGGCATCGTCTGTGTACTATTGGTGTTGTTTGTCGCTTTTACTTATCCAAAACCATTATTCGCGTATGAAGTGATAGAGGGCAATTTGAGTGTACATTCTGATCGGCCGATTCCCCAAGACAAAGCCCTTTTGTTCCTCAGCCAAGTTCAGGAAAAACTAAAAAGACCTTGCTAGAAAGTAACTATACAGGTGTAGAAAGTGTGGTATAAACAGGGGATATGGAAGAGTG
>CAYMGE010000093.1:0-23613 GCA_964389925.1 uncultured Ardenticatenaceae bacterium | reverse complement strand
GTAATCTGCGTTGAAAACCAAGATGATAGATGAAAACATAGAAGAAGTCTGAAAAGGAAGGCGACCCCAGAAAAGTCGCCGCCGTTGGGCTACAGCGGCGTAACGCCTGTGGACACCATGTAAGACCGCTTGCGGCGACGGTGGATGAAGCAGGTACTTGTAGCGTGTTGCACACTTTTGCACACGTTTAAGGTGGCAGTTATTTAATCCTCGTTCCTAAAATTCAAAGCGTTCGTATTCGTTGTGAGAGGGAAGTCCCCAAACAGCCCAGAATTCACCTGTCTTCGGCCGCATAATCGCCGCCCCGCACGTCTCAACATGGTAGGGCGGTTTGCCCGTGTAACAAATCGCTGTGGGATCACGGGTGACGGCTTGCAGCGTATCGATGGTAATCGGCCGCGCTGCCAGTAGTGCCTCCGCTTGTGTTTTACGTGCCTCCGACGTGCGTTGCAGATCAGTTGGGCGTTGTTGTGCCACCGCTTGTGTCACGTCTACCAAACAGTGATTTGTATGTACCAACGCATCCTCGCGCAATTCAGTCACATGGATGCGCGTCGAAAACGCTTCAACATTGTACCCTTTCCCCTTTTTGTCAAAGATTAAAAAGTTATGACCGCCCGCCAGTGGCGCGTCACGTAGCACTTGGAGCGCAGCATCCGCATCGGTCTGCTGCAACATTTTACGGACGACAAACGGCCATGTCACGCCGATCTGTCCATCGGCCGCCATTAAGTTATTGATCCCAACCGCCACACCCGCGTCATTCATGCCGATCTGCCCAAAGCAGCCTGTCGTCGTGAAAACATAAGCATTTGGCAAAGCGCCATACTGCACATTGAGCAAAATCACAAACTCCGTTGCTGTGTCGTGCATGTCCCATGTCTGCCCAAAAAAGCCCTGCCCATCGGCAAGGCTATCCGGTACAAGAAAGGCCGTGCAGTCATCGAGCGGAACACGGCTGCCTGTTTGGTTTTGAGCGTAAACGGTGTCGATGAAATCGGTGAAACCCGACACGACGATTAATTCACCAAGCGAGAGTCCAGTCGCGGCTGACATGCCGCGCATTTCGTTGGTGAGATCGGCCGAAAAAGCCTCATGCGCTGGCACAAGCTGTTCCGCCAAGTCCAGCACCGCCTCACGTGACATTTTGGCGCCACCGCTCCACTTCCCCTGCATCACAAGATGGACACGTTCAGCAGCATAGCGTCGAATCTCCTCTCGATATGTCGCGCCATGCGCGTATCCCATTTGGTAAGGTGTTCCACTGATAGTAAGAACTCGGATTTTGTCTCGTTTCATTGTTGTTTCCTGAATAGTTGTTGGCGCAGAAATTCTGCACCTCATGCCCATCAATTGCCCCATGCGCCCATTGGGCTGTCGATGGTGCGAATATGATTATACAGATCATCGGCTCTAACATTATTTATCTGCTCTGTGATCCAGTCGAGTTTGCGCTGGCGCATATTTCACGCTTTTTCAAGGAATGACGTTGAATTTGTGCGCCCAAGTATAGAGATGCGTGCAGAATACTGCAAACGCCCCCCTTTGCCCAATGCGTTAACATTTTATCGTTTTGCCCAGTTTTGGTACACTCTCTTTTCTTGCGGTATAGCCGCTTTCTTGTGAGGCATTTTGCCTCTTGCTACGCTGAATTTTTGTCATCTTGCCTCATATCTCTTTGACTACAAAAACGCTAGAACGAGGAAAAGCAATAGCTGGTACTTGATACCTGTCAAATTTTAGGAAAACCGTCATGAGTGACATTCAACAACAGTACGAAAATTACAAAGCGCAGGGCTTGAACCTGAATATGAAGCGTGGACAGCCATCCGATCAAGATTTTGATTTGAGTCTGCCGATGCTCAACATCATTGATAGTGAAGACGTGATTACGCCCAGCGGGATCGATATTCGCAACTATCCGGGTGGGGTCGCGGGGCTACCGGAAGCGCGAGCAATGTTTTGCAAACAGCTTGGCGTAGAACCCTCCGAAATAATGATTGGCAATAATTCGAGTCTTGAATTGATGGGCAGTATTTTGTCGTGGGCGTTGCTCAAGGGTGTCAAAGACAGCGAGCATGGCTGGATCACGCAGTCGCCCAAGCTAATTGTGACAATCCCCGGCTATGATCGGCATTTCAAGCTGGCGACTGCGTTGGGATTTGAGGTGCTGCCTGTTGCTATCACAGAAGAAGGGCCAGACATCGACGCAGTGGAAGACCTTGTCGCTAGCGATGCTTGCGTCAAAGGAATCTACTTTGTGCCGACCTACAGCAACCCGACTGGTGATACGATCTCAGAGCGCGTTGCCAAGCGGTTGGTCAGCATGGAGACGGCCGCGGCCGATTTCACCATTTTTGCCGACGATGCCTACGCCGTTCATCACCTAGTTGATGAACCCGATCCTGTCCCAAATTTGTTGCAACTGGCAAAAGAGGCTGGCAATCCAGATCGCGTGATTTTATTTGGCTCGACTTCAAAGATCACGTTTGCGAGCGGTGGCATCAGCTTTATCGGCATGAGTGAGGCCAATGTCGCGCATTGGACAAAAGTATTGGGCTTGCAGACGATTGGTCCAAACAAGATCGAACAGTTACGCCATGTGCGCTTTTTAGAACAATATCCGGGCGGCATGGAAGGCTTGATGCGCGACCACGCAAAGATTTTGAAGCCGAAATTTGACGCAGTGCAGCGCGTTTTGGAAGAAGAACTCGGCGGTACGGGGTTAGCGACGTGGACGAAGCCAAAAGGTGGCTACTTTGTGAGCTTTGACACGACGCGGCCGATTGCCAGTCGCGTCGTTGAGCTAGCGCAGGAGGCGGGCGTTGCCCTCACGCCAGCGGGTGCGACGTTCCCCGGTGGTGTTGATCCAAACAATACAAACATTCGTCTCTCACCCAGTCGGCCGCCCGCAGAAGATGTCGAGCAGGCGATGCGCGTTGTGGCGTGTTGTGTGAAGCTGGCTTCGGCCGAGTACGACGCACAAAACACCTAATCCCAAACTCTGTGAGTGGAGATCCATAAATCTCCACTCTTTTCCGTCCTCTCTGTTTGGCAAACAGCCCCCAAATACGACAATCTGTAGCTTTTTCATGACAGATGCGTACAATAGACGCATTCCAGTAGGCTGTGAAATTCGGCCGCAAATATCAAGAAGCATCACAAAACCAGTTAAACATGTGCCAAAAATCTTTCTGCTGGCACTAATTTTCTCAAGTCACGGCTTGAAACAACTTTAGGAGATTTGATATGAAAAGTAAATTGCTCAAATGGTCATTATTTGTCAGTGCAATCGCGTTGTTTGCGTTTGTCGGCATCAACTTATCTACAAGCGATGGAGAGGCCCTGTCATCATCCAATACAATCGCATTTGGCGCACGCCCCGCGTTTGCAGAAGCGCAAGGTCGTCTCAGGGATGTCGGAATTTCTGCCTATATTGACACAGGTGTGACGATTGATTTGGAGGATGTGCGTGGTTCGTTTGAGGCTATTGAGGATGAAACAAACGATTACATTATTGGATTAGTTTCAGTACCTGGTTACGGTGATGAACAAGATGAAGTTTTCCACACACATGTTTACATTAGTACAGATGGGTGGCTTCTAGCTTACTATATGGATTCTGATCCTGCCTCCAAGATTATGGACTGGAAAGGTTATGTTAATTCAGGAGGAACAAGTCTCCCAACACTCCTAGAGCATGTATTAGTAGAAATCGCTGGTGACGCTGGCGTACCATACGAACTACCAAGTTACTATGATTTTCGTTTTCCCAATGCAACTCACCTGATGTTTGTCGCAGATTTTACAGAACCACGCGACTATGATTATTTTTCGATAGAGCTGCCAACGGGTCTTACCTATTATGAAACAAGTTGGGGACTATATCGAAATGCTGGTTGCTGCGTTGGGCCATATTGGAACATTGACGGTACGACTGTTGCTGGTAGCAACACCATTTTTGATAATTTCATTGGATGGGGAACAGTGCAAGTTTCACCAAACACCGAACATCTTATTGAGGCAAACTACGTGTTTGGATTGGCTGTTGTCTATAGGGAGCAGTGATGGGAAAGAAGAGAAATGCACCTCTCGTTTTGGGATTTGTCGCTCTTCTCGGCCTGATGCTGTTTATCGTTAGCCCCTCATTTGGACAATCACGCAATACGATTGTCGTCACTGGCGCGGATACAGTACGGGAGGAGAGTTCGGTTCAATCCACAACTTTAGAGACAAAGTTAGATGGGGTTGTAGATCGTGTTGTGATTAGACAGGCGAATAAGCTCATTGAAATGTTGCTTGCTCCCCTTCCAGTAATATTCAGTGACAAACTCGACAACATGGAAGATCGCATTGTCATGCAATCCCTCAACACGGCGGCGACCCTTGACTTAGTAACAAATGGCGCGTTGGCAACAAAACTCGATGATGTTAAGGATCGCGTCGTGACCCGTTTTCCAAACACACTGCAACGGTTTGCACTCGTTGCAGTGCCAAGCGATTTGCAAACACAGTTAGACAATTTGGAAGACCGTGTTGTAATGCGACATGTGAACACAAACAAGAAAACATTGTTGCAACGTAATGGTTTAGCAAGCGCAGGCGGCCCTGCTTATGAAAACATCCCACCCGTTGTTACAAACGTCTCATTAGGGACGGGAACCAATGCAGTTACGATTCAATGGTCAACGGATGAATTTGCTACCTCAAAGGTGGAATATGGGACGCAGCCCGGAGTGTACACGAGCGAGGTTGGAAGTAATCAATATGCTACAAGCCATTTGGTGAGCTTCACACCCCAAGCGCGTACACAAGCAGCGACTTACTACTATCGCGTCGTCAGCATCGATTTAAGCGGCAATGCTACCTTCGGTGCGGAATCCTCCTTTGAGTTTACCGTGCCAACAGCCGTGCAGTTGCGCTCCTTTGTGACATCCTCGACGTTATCACCGCTACTGCTTGTCTTCGTCGTAGTGATAATCACAGGCTTCGCTAGATGCTATACGTGGCAACAGAGACATTAGACCATGATGTTGATGCCGTTTGTCTCGCCCTTTTTTACCATGTGATTGGTAATCGGGGTGAGATAAACGGCGTTAAATTTGAGATTAGTTGAACTCGTGTGCCGTTTACCTAACCCCTACGTCGAAATTGTGCAAGTGAGTTTTGGGATTTCAAAATCGAAACATTCCCCGAAAACTAAGAAATCCACTTCACATCGCTAAAATCAGGTTTGCGCTTCTCTAGGAACGCATTGCGCCCCTCTTTTGCTTCCGCTGTCATGTAGGCCAAACGTGTCGCTTCCCCAGCAAAAACCTGCTGCCCAACGAGTCCATCATCCGTCAAATTGAAGGCAAATTTGAGCATCTTGATCGATGTCGGTGACTTCTCCAAAATCTCTTGCGCCCACTGGTAGGCAGTGGCCTCAAGTTCATCATGTGGGATAACGGCGTTGACCATGCCCATTTCATAAGCCTCTTGCGCCGAGTAGTTGCGCCCCAAGAAGAAAATTTCCCGCGCTCGTTTCTGCCCAACCATTTTGGCGAGATAGGCAGAGCCATAACCGCCGTCAAAGCTGGTTACGTCGGCATCGGTTTGCTTGAAAATGGCGTGTTCTTTGCTGGCAAGCGTCAAATCGCTGACGACGTGCAGGCTATGACCACCGCCCACCGCCCAACCCGGCACAACGGCGATAACCACTTTTGGCATAAAGCGGATCAGGCGTTGCACTTCGAGAATGTTGAGGCGCGGCGTGCCGTCTTCATCGACGTAGCCTTGATGACCGCGATTGCGCTGGTCACCACCGCTACAAAAGGCATAAACGCCGTCTTTGGGGGAGGGGCCTTCGGCCGAAAACAACACCACCCCAATGCTATGATCCTCCCGTGCATCTAAAAATGCGTCAAATAGCTCAAAGACGGTTTTCGGCCGAAATGCGTTGCGGACTTCCGGCCGATTAAACGCAATCCGCGCGACACCGCCCGACTTCTTATAGGTTATATCTGTATATTCTTTTGCTGTAATCCAATTTGGGTTGCTCATGCACCCTATTGTACAACAGGCAGCGACCATAAAACACAAAAGGCAAGCCATCTCTGACTTGCCTTCATACCCTAGGAGGGACTCGAACCCCCAACCTACGGATTAGCATACCTACTACGACTTTCGTCGCCAGCCTATACAACTGTTTGGGGTCTGGACTATATCTTCACCATCTCAGGTGCAGCACGTATAGTCTCTACGGATCCCACAAGAGCAGACGCTCGTTGCGGTTTCCTCGGTATTGCCATCAGCCTAACTGTTAAGGGTTCACCGATACAGTGCTGTCCACTTCGCAGATTCTTGTTTCTCTGCGAAGGCTCCATTTTGTTAAAGTCCGCCGCTCTATCCATTGAGCTACTAAGGCTTGCCCCTATATTCTACGCGATGGCAGCGTGATGGAAAAGGGAAATTTGTACGAAATTGATAAAGGAACTAAAAATTTTATCGAGGTGGTTTGTTTTATTGGTTTGCCTTTGATACTATTATCGACTGGCATAGATTCGATTTGCCCCAAATTTTGAAAGATTAAAATGATATTTCACACAGCTTGTTTTTCGCACCTGCGGAAATGACATCTTTTGTTGACGATTGCCCACTGTGTGATTTACGAAAGCGAGACGGACAATGAAGGTACTGTTGAAAGAAGATGTTGAACACCTCGGTTATGCGGGGGAAATCCACAAGGTTGCGGCTGGATATGGGCGCAACTATTTGCTGCCGCGTGGCTTTGCCGTGATGGCGACAGAAGGTGCAATGCGTCAAGCAGAGGCATGGTCAGAGCGGGCTGCGGCACGTCGCGCACAGATCAAGGCTGAGTACGACCGTTTGAGCGCAGCCATTGCTGGCACGGTGTTGAACTTTGAAGCGCGTGCGGGCAGCACGGGCCGGCTTTATGGCTCAATTACAACGCAACAAATTGCCGAGTTGTTGGCAGAGCAGGTCGGGATCGAGACAGACCGCCGCTACATTCAAAGCGACTCATTGCGCGAATTGGGTGAACATGGCCTAACTTATCGGCTCGATGCAACACACGAGCCAGCGTTCACGGTCATCATTCGGCCGGAAGGCGCGGCCGAAGCCGAAGCCTTGGCGGCAGCAATGGAGGAAGCTGTCGGCGATTTAAGTGAGCTGGGCTTAGATTTAGACGCGGACGTTACGACAGATTTAAACACAAGCATTGTTACAGATTTGGACGCGGACGTTCTTTCAGATGAAGAAGCTGATGCACTTTTGGCAGCACTGGAAGAGAGGGCGTAAGCAACATCACCTATCGTTTGGTGAGAACGAAACCTAATTGTTGAAAAGCGTAGAGGCGAGTTCGTCTCTACGCTTCTTTGCTTATGGAACAGATCGGGAACATTTTGCGAGAAGCGCGGGAGGCACGCGGTGCAACGCTGGCGGCCGTCAACGAGCAGATCAAAATTCAAGAAAAATATCTCGTGGCGATGGAAGGCGGGCGGTTTGATGAACTGCCCACGCCCGTTCATGCACGTGGGTATCTCAAGAATTACGCAAAGTATCTCGAACTCGACCCGCAGCCACTCCTCGATAGCTATCAAAACGGCTTGCAAAACGGGGGACGGCGCGTGCGAAAGAGCGAAGATGGGGTTGTGCCGCCACGTGATGGCAACCCATTTTTCAACCCCGTCAACATGGAGCTAAATCCATCACAAAATCAGCAAACGGGCGATTCAATGCTGCGAATTATCATTATTGTTGCGCTGATTGCAGCAATTTTGCTCGTGGCAAGTCGCTTTTTTGTGGCAGATGGACGCGAATTTAGCTTGGAACAGCTGTACGATACGGTTGTGAATGGGGAAACGCAGATCAGTGTTGAGGAAATTGACACGGAAGGCATTCTGGAATCGGCCGAAGTCACCCCTCAAGACAGCATCATCGAAACGAGCCGCAACGCGCTTGACCAAGACGTTCTCCCAACGGCCGTGCCAATCCAAGAGCTTCCGACCGATCTCGAAGTCATTAATGTCACGCTTGAAACAATTGAGCGTGTCTTCCTGATTGTCACTATCGATGGCAATGTTGTTCTGCAAGATAATATCGCCAGTGGCGAAACGCTCGAATTCACAGCACAGCGTCAACTTGACCTCAGCATGGGCAATGCGTATGCGGTCGTTCTTTCCCTTAATGGCATCGAGTATGGGCGCATGGGTCAGCCCCGCGAGACGCGAGATATTATCCTCCAAGTTAATCAGTAACCAAGTGGCAAAGTAAAAGCAACAAATTGCGCGTGTTTCTAGGCTTCGTCACTTTGTTTGCGTCACGAATTTTTCATCACGAAGTTACACATATTGCGTAAACTAGAGACGCAATAGACTTTTCTGCGTAGACAGACCGTCCCTTTTGATTATGAGTAAAGCAAAACGTAAAAAACAGTTCTATCTCCTCAGCTTGGGGTGTAGCAAAAATACGGTGGACAGCGAGAGCATGGCCTCCTTACTCAAGCGCAACGGCTATCGTGGCGTGGAGGAGGTGGCGGACGCGAGCGTGCTGATCGTCAACACGTGTGGGTTTATCGAAGGGGCGCGGCAGGAGTCGATTGGCGCACTGCGTGAATTGGTTGCCGGTAAAGCGAACGATCAAATTGTTGTGGCGGCCGGCTGTATGGCACAACGTTATGGAGCGCAGGTGGTCGAGTGGGTGCCGGGCTTAGATGGCGTGATCGGCACGCGCAGATGGATGGACATTGTGCCATTTATCAACAAGTTAAAGCGCAATAAGAAGCCGGGTGCGCTCTATCATTTGCCAGAATCGGCCGAGACCGTCGGCACAGATGAACGCGGTGTCCTGCGTGCCTCTGTGCAGGGCGCATCTGCTTATCTCAAAATCTCGGATGGTTGCCGTCGCCCCTGTGCATTTTGCGCCATTCCCGAAATCAAAGGCACACACGTCAGCCGCCCTTACCAGTCCATTATCCGCGAGGCACAGCGCCTACAGATGACGGGGCTGCAAGAGTTGATCCTGATCGCGCAAGATACAACCGATTATGGGCATGACATAGGATTAAAAAATGGCTTCTCCAAGCTGCTCAACGGCATTGTCGAAGCCGCGCCCGACATCCCGTGGATTCGGATCATGTACGCCTATCCCGGCTATGTGACTGACGAGATGATTGAGGCGATGGCGCGACACCCACAAATTTTGCCTTACTTGGACATCCCGTTGCAGCATGGACACCGCGAAACGCTCAAGCGGATGCGTCGCCCTGCTAACATCGACTGGGTTTACCGCACGCTCGATAAACTGCGAACGGCGATGCCAAATTTGACCGTTCGCACCACGTTTATCGTTGGCTATCCGGGTGAGACGGAAGAAGAATTTGATGGCTTGGTGCAATTTGTCAAAGATTTAGAATTTGATCGTGTCGGAGCTTTTACCTACAGCTTTGAGCCATCAACGCCGTCTGCGACGGTGGGGGCATTGGTTCCCGATGAGGTGATGGCGAGTCGATTAGAGCGGCTGATGGCGGTGCAGCAGCCGATTTCGCTAGCAAAGAATCAGCGGCTTGTTGGGCAGACGATGGATGTACTAGTGGAAGGGTTTGGAGATGGGGTCAGCATCGGCCGAACTTACCGCGATGCCCCCGAAATTGATGGTCTCGTGTTCGTGCCGGGCGAACTGCCGCTGGGCGAAATTGTGCCTGTCAGAATTGATGGCGCGATGGTGCATGATCTGACGGGTGAGATGGTGATGGCACGTGAAGTGATCGGTGCGGCCGACAACTCAATTCCACTAATGACGATAGGCCAACGATGAATTTAGAAAACAAAATTGCAGTTGTAACGGGTGGTGGGGTGCGCGTCGGCCGTGCGCTCGTCTTGGCACTAGCACGGGCGGGCTGTGACGTGCTGATTCACTATGGGCGTTCAGACGAGGGGGCGAAGCGCACGTTGGAAGATGTGGTGACTGTGTATGGGCGGAAAGGGGCGGTATTTTCGGCCGATCTCGCCTCACCAACTGCCCCACAAGCGATCATCGACAAAGCACTCGACACGTTTGGCAAGGTCGATATTCTCGTCAATTCGGCCGCTATCTTTCCCGAAGAAGACACGTTTGAAAATACGGATGCAGACGGCTTTGACAAATTAATGAACATCAATTTACGTGCGCCCTATCTGCTAAGTCGCGCATTTGCGGAGGCTGTCGGTGATGGTACAGGCAAAATCATCAACGTCACTGATGCGCGCATCTTCGATGTGGACACCGACCACTTTATCTATCGTCTCACCAAACTATCATTGAACACGATGACGCAAATGGCGGCACTCGAACTTGCCCCCAACATCACCGTCAATGCGGTTGCACTCGGCGCAATTTTGCCGCCACCAAACAAAGATCGTAGCTATTTGGACAATCTGGCAGAGGAAAAAGTACCATTGAAGCGGGCGGGCAGCGCGGCCGTTGTCGCCGAAAATGTGTTACACCTCTTACAGCAGCATTTCTTGACAGGGGTTACGATTCCGCTCGATGGCGGCCAATTTTTATAACAGGCATTTGTATGGACAAAATAATTATCAAAGATTTGCTCGTGCGTGGCATATTAGGCCTCAATCCGGAAGAGCGCATCAAAAAACAGGATATTCTCGTCAACGTCACGATGTGGCACGATATTTCTGCGGCCGCAGCAGGCGACGACGTAGAACAATCGCTCAATTACAAATCCGTCTCCAAAGCAATTATTAAGCGCATTGAAACAGGGGATGACCTGACAGTTGAAAAGCTCGTCACGGATTTGGCACGCATGATTTGTGTCGAGTTTGGCGCGGCGAAAACGATGGTGCGTGTTGAAAAGCCAACCGCATTGCGCTTCGCGGCATCCGTTGGCATAGAAATTGTCCGAACGCAAAAAGAGTTCGCATAGCAACAATGACAAACGTGCTTATCCTGCTTGGTTCAAATATCGAGAAGGAACAGAATCTGCCATCGGCCGTCCGTCTACTCGCAAGACGTGTACCAATCATAGCTGCATCATCCATTTATGAATCCCTGCCTGTCGGGACGCTCGATCAGCCGATTTTCTGGAATGCGGCCGTATTGATCGAGTGGGCAGGGGATGCGTTCACGTTAAAACGGGTGTTGGGCGAGATCGAGCAGCAGCAAGGCCGTGTGCGCGTCGCTGATCCAAATGCGCCACGCACGATAGACTTGGACATTACGCTATTTGGTGAGCAGGCTTTTGAATACGATGGGCGGCAAATTCCCGATCCAGACCTGTTGCAGTATGTGCATATTGCGTTGCCAGCGGCCGAGATCGTCCCCACATGGAAGCATCCCGTCACAGGCGAACCCATCACGAAAATTGCAAAAAACCTACAAAATAGGCAGCCAAACGCGCTGACAAAATTAGGTGCATTGCAATGGTGATTTTAGCTCTCTCCTACTGGCTGCATTTAATCACGACGGTGCTGTGGTTGGGTGGCTTGACGATGGTATGTTTGATCGCATTGCCTGCCTACCGTCGTGGCGAATTGACTGATAATCATTGGCTTGGCCTACAAAAATCACTCCTACCATACATCAACGGCTCAATGGCTATCTTATGGGTCACCGGATTTTATCAGATGACCAACGACGCGCACTACGGCGGCTTTTTGGTGTTAGACAACACATGGGCATGGGCGATTTTGGCAAAACATGTCGCTATTGTGGGGATGACGACGTTGAGTTTGCTAATGCAGTTTCGCCTGCTGCCTGAGATGGAGCGGCTGCTGTTGCTAGGGCGCAAAATGGTAGAGCAACGCGCCGCACTTGCAAAGCGTGAGGCACAATTGCTACGCTTGAATCTACTGCTGGCTGTGATCGTCTTATTATTCACAGCCATCGCAACGGCGGTATAGGATTTTTGAAAAAATGACATGCGGAAAATCCTGATAGTTTTAAGCGCGATACTCGTTTATCTTTTACTAATATATGTGCCGAGCGTTTAATTTTAGGCGTGAGGGAGTTTCAAATGAACATGTTTGTAGATTGTGACAATTTTGAACATTGTGACTGACTGGAGAGATTGAGATGCCTATTCGTTTCCCACTGCGTGTTGCTGTTATGGATGATGATTTTTTTGCTTTGAAAGGCGTGATTAGTTTGTTGTCGCGTGATTTGCGGACATCGGTAGAGGCTGAATGTGACTCGGCCGATTGCCTGCTAAAAACACTCGCCAGCACACGCCTCCTACCCCATGTTGTTCTTCTCGACGCGGAACGGCAAAATTGCGATATTCCACTTGAAGAAATTGTGCGTCGGATCAAAGGGATAGCCCCCGAAGCAGTCGTCGTCTGCTGGTCACAATATAGCGAACCAGCTGTGATGCAGCAGGCGATTGCGGCCGGAGCCGACTCCCTGCTTGTCAAGTCAGATGTCAAACTGGCACTGGCGACCCACTTGATTCATGCATTTACAGTGGGCAAAACGTATTCACCACAGGCGGCCGAGGCACTCTCTGGCACAAATGATGCTTGGTTAGCCAGTGGCGAGATGCTTGAGCCGTGGCAAATTCATCCTGACTTGTCACCGCGCCTAAAAGAGGTTTTCTGGTTGTGCATTGTGTATGGGCTGAGTGTCAAGGCGGCCGCCTCCGAAATGTGCGTCCAGCCTGAAACGGTTGAGCGTTATAGAATGAAAATTTATGACATCCTCGAAGATGGCTGGTTCAGTGATGGCGCATTGAGTGAAAAGGCATGGGATCGCATCAACGTGGCACACGAGTCAGCCCGTAGCGTCAACTGGGCATTCCATCTGACGACACAGCCGCCACGCAAGCTAGATTAGTGTCGATGTAAACGTCATCAAGTTCATCACCTATCGCAAAAATTATGGCAGCCGCCCAATGTTTTTGTTATCGTTTGCGTCCATGTTTATTACATTTGAAGGGCCAGAAGGTAGTGGAAAGTCCACCCAAATTAAACTGATAGCGCAATGGCTTCAAGAGCGAGGCTATACCGTCATCCAAACGCGAGAACCGGGCGGGACACCGATTGGCGACCAAATCCGCCATATTCTACATGATGTCGAGAATACGGCGATGGTGTCAGAGGCAGAAATTTTGCTCTATTCGGCATCACGAGCGCAAGTTGTTGGTGAGGTCATTCGGCCCGCCCTCACCAAACCAAACACTGTTATCCTCTGTGACCGCTACTTTGACAGCACCTATGCTTATCAAGGATTCGGCCGCGGACTAGACCTAAGCAAACTTCGCACTATTACGGAGTTTGCAACAGGTGGCTTAAAACCCAACTTGACCCTTTTGCTTGACATTGACGTAGAGCGCGGTCTTGCACGGCGCGTTGCGAATGCAGAGGAAATGAATCGGTTGGACTTAGAAAAGATTGAATTTCATCAGCGCGTGAGGGCGGGATATTTTGCGCTGTTGGAAGGGGATGAAAGGTGGGTGGTGGTGGATGCAGATCGGCCGATTCACGCCGTCCAATCTCGCATCCAAAAAATTCTGCTGGCAAAAATTCCCGAAAAGTTTGTAGGTCGAGATTTCTAAACCCCGCCACATCCCCTTTAATCACGAGCAGAATTACCCTTTACGCGACCATAAACTCGTCGCACGACTTTATACACAACCCAAATGAACAACGTAAAAATCAACAAAAATGGCAACACGGCAATAGCAAAATAAACTAGCCCATCTGCCCAATTCTGTGCTGTGTAAAGCAGGTCGGAGAACGCTTGATTGATCGTGAAACCGAGATTCCATTGCTCTGGTTCTGTCACAATCGGTTCACCAACAAACGAGAAGTTGAGCGTGATCGTTGAAAATGAGGCGCGTTCTGACAGGTATTTGATGCGCCCTTGCACGACGTTGATCTCCTCTTCGATGCGTCGCAATTCGCGGTCAACTTCAAGCGTCTCCTCCACATTGCGTGCCTCATCGTAGAGTTCGCGTAGTCGTGTTTGCGTGGCTTCGAGGTTGGTCAGGCGCGAGTTCAAATCGACAAACTCCTCCGTCACATCTTGCCCGGACGCATTTTCGCTGCCGACCTCGCCGTAGTCACGGAATGTCGCCATCGCGTTTTCAAACTGGTCTACTGGCACGCCAATCGTCAGGGTTGCCGATTTGAAGCGACCTGAGCCAGAGACGTTCTGACTTTGGATGTAGCCACCCAGCCCGACGACGTAAGAGGTTGCATTGCCCACAGCGATGTCAATGTCGCCCACTTCGACATTCATGCTGCCAGTTTTGATGATTAGGCGATTCGATTGTTGTGAGTTGGTATCACGGTCACCAGCAAGTCTATCTTCTTCGACGGGAGCTTCAAAGTCGGCCGCATCATCAAAATTGCCCGATACTTCACCTACTGTCTCAACGGGTCTTTCGGCCGCATTTGACATCTCTTGGGCCGCACTTCCACAAGCCACCAACACCAACATAAACAGCAACAAAGTAAATTTCTTCAAAATTGTCATGGTAAAATCTCCTAGATTTGTATTTGCTTTATAAACGACACCTAAGCTGATTTTGTTCCATAAAGGTATAGGAATAGATATAGATCGCAGACGCGAAGCTCATCTTGCTAATAATAGTGATTCAATCTGCCCTTCTGTTCGTATTCCCTAGTGGAAAACAAATCTGTTTTTTCAAGGAATTGTCATGACCAAAACATTTTTTAGGCAAACGGGGATTATTGCAACCTTGCTGCTCAGTTTGCTTTTTGTACAAACAGTTCTCGCCCATCCGCTAGGGAACTTTTCTATCAATCGTTATAGTCGCATTACTATCGAGGATGAGACGGTTAGCGTCTTTTTTGTTGTGGATCGAGCGGAAATCCCTGCGTTTCAGAATCGCGCAAACATCGACACTGATGGAGACGAAACGATCTCGGCCGCAGAGCAGACCGCTTACCTCAATCAACTGATTCCAACTCTACTCGAAAACTTGACGATGACGTTTGATGGTGTGCCTGTCGAGCTAACTATGCAGGGGCAGACCTTGACCTTTCCCGAAGGGCAGGGAGGCTTGTTAACAGAGCGGCTGGAAATGACATTGACAGGGTCGCGCCCCGTTGGCAAAGGCCAACTTTATTTCGCAGACAATAATTTTGCAGATCGCGTTGGCTGGCAAGAGATCGTTGTAAAGGCAAATGGTATAGAAATTGACACAGCAGGATTGCCAACAGAGGATGTCAGCCAGGCATTAACACAGTATCCTGAGGAACTGCTGAGTCAGCCATTGCGCGTGTCGGAGGTGACGATTGGAGTTGGAGTGGCGGCGGGTGCAATGAGCGGTGCCGAGCAGGGGACTGTCTCGGCCGAACGCGCCACAGATGATCGTTTCACCGAACTAATCAACATTGAAGTTCTCACCCCGCGAGTCGTTATCATTGCGCTATTCGCCGCCTTCGCGCTCGGTGCAGCCCACGCGCTTTCACCCGGTCATGGCAAAACCATCGTTGGAGCCTACCTCGTCGGCTCACGTGGCACGGCAAAACACGCGCTCTATCTGGGGTTGATTACAACGATCACGCACACAGCCGGTGTCTTTATGCTTGGGCTACTCGTTCTGTTTGCTTCTCGCTATATTCTGCCCGAAGCACTTTACCCATGGCTATCGGTCTTATCGGGATTAGTTGTCGTTGCGATTGGCGTTTCACTGATGTTGGGTCATGCCCATCGTTTAAGCGAGAAGAACCAAGTGATAGATGAAGATGCTGAAGGGTATCACACTCACTTTGGTATCGGACACACCCATGTTCCACCGCAAGGCGCACTAAGCTGGCGTAATTTGACTGCGCTCGGCGTGTCGGGTGGCATCATTCCATGCCCTTCGGCCCTTGTCGTGTTGCTCAGTGCAATTGCCCTCCAGCGCGTCGGCTTTGGCCTTCTGCTAATTGTCATTTTTAGTCTTGGACTCGCCACCGTTCTGACGCTGTTGGGCATAACATTTGTCTATGCGGGGCGATACTTTGAGCGTGCGACTCAAAATCACAAGGGTGTCATTCGTGCGCTTCCCGTTGTGAGTGCGGTCTTCGTGACATTGGCAGGCATTGGTATTACGCTACGCGCATTTTTTGAGACGGGTATTTTTTAACTTGCGCTGCAAGCAGCTTTGGGAAATCCCAATTCCCGAATAGCTAAATTATAATGTGAGTATTTAAGACGGATGGATAGACGTGTTCAATTTTTGCTACTAGCGGCAATCGCTATTTTTATTGGGGCTGCGGGATTTCGTCTCGTGTCGGGCGTGCCTGCTGAGGAAGCCCCAGCCATGTTGGCTCCGACATCGGCCGATGCCCTCTCAATGTATGAAGCACGGGCGATGGACAATCCTGAATCGGCCGATGCACAAGCCATTCTCGGTCATGCCTATCTCGAACACGTCCGCGTGAGCGGCGACCCCACATACTACAATCTAGCCGAACGCAGCTTTGAACGCACGCTAGCCCTCGACCCCAACTATGTCGATGCACTGGTTGGCATGGGACAGCTTGCCGCCGCTCGCCACGAGTTTCGCACAGCGATTGAGTGGGCAGAGCGGGCGCGTGAACGCAACCCCTATCGTGCGCCGGCGTTGGGTGTGCTAGTCGATTCGTATGTTGAGTTGGGTGAGTATGAATTGGCAGTGGAGACGGCCGATGCGATGGGACAGTTGCGCCCCGATCTGAGTTCTTATGCGCGGATTTCGTATTTGCGGGAACTTTATGGGGATGTAGAGGGCGCAATCGAGGCGATGGAAGCGGCCGCCCAAACGAGTGTGCGAGGAACAGAAGCCAGCTCTTGGACACACACACAGGTGGGAAATTTGTATTTTAACAAGGGGGACTGGGAGTCGGCCGAGCTAAAATATGCTGAAGTGATCGCCGTTGACCCGACTTATGCCTACGCGCTAGCGGGCAAGGCAAAAGTCATGGGTGCGCGTGGCGATCTCGATGCAGCCATTGCCATTTACCGGCCGCTGGTTGAGCGGATGCCGATTGTCGAATTCGCTTGGACGTTGGGTGATCTGTACACCGCCAATGGTGAGAACGATCTCGCACAGCAGCAGTATGATTTAGTCGAGGTGATTCAGCAGTTAAATGCGGGAGCGGGAATGAATGTGGAGATGGAACTGGCGGCGTTTGCGGCCGAGTATAGCGACCCGTCCGAAGCAGTTGCCCTAGCAGAGGCGGCATACACGGCGCGGCCTAGTATTTATGGGGCAGATGCGTATGCGTGGGCGTTGTATCATGCAGGGGAGATTGAGAAGGCGGCCGAGATCAGCCAGCAAGCCCTGCGTCTCGGCACGCAAGATGCAACGCTGTACTATCACGCCGGCATCATCGCGCTCGCTAGTGGCAACGAAGAAATAGGGCATACCTTTTTACAAACGGCCCTCGACACCAATCCGGCTTTTTCTTTCAAACATGCCGCGATTGCACGCGCCCAATTAACCAAAGCGGAAGCAGACTAAAGTCCATGCCGCGATTTATTCCGTCGCGTAGCATATTTGCAAGCGTACATCGTCGATAAACACAGTTGACGGGATACTATCCCCATCATTGATGACTAAGAAATGCAGCGCGATTGAATCACCTAGATAGGGGCTTAAGTCAAATTGAGTATGTGTCCAACGTTGAACTGGGTCGAATGGTAGGTCAAAAATTGTCTTTGTCGTGGTTAAGCCTGCATCAAAGATATAGAGACCGGCATAATCACCACCGATCGCGTCGTGGGAGATAGAATAGTAGTAAAGGTCGATCTCGGCCGAAACCGCCCCTTCCGGCAATTGCACAACTTGTTGTGCAATCGAAAAACTTTCCAATAATCCCTCTCTGTCAGTGGTTGCCCCCAACTGCATCGCCCAATCACCTGTATGTGTTTGCACAGGGCTGTATCGTGCGGATGAGCGCGTAATTGGCGTATACCAATTTGCCTGTTCCTCAAACCCGCCATTTATCTCAGCCAATGTACAACCATTTGCCAGCGGCGAACCCACACGCGCCGCTACCTCAGCAGCGTCAACAGGCTCATCCAGCAGTGCGGCTTCACCAGAACAGGTACGACGAATGAGATTTTCTTGACAGAGAAAGGCGCGGGCGATGATGTCGGCCGAAATCTCATCCCCGCTATACAATTCACCATCCTCACCAACGGCAACCCGCGCATTTAGATTTGCCATCACGTCATCCTCCAACAAAGGCATCAGCTCATTGATCGCCTCTCCAATTTGAGGGTACTCACTCAGCAGGACAGGGGTTGTCAAGGCTGCCATGCTGAACGTTGGCAATGTTTTAAGTGGATCAGATAGCGTCACATAACCACGCGCCACAACACGACCATCGGTGCGATATCCTTGTGCCAGATCGCAACTATTGGCGTGCATTTGCCTCTGTAGCTCGCGAAAGCTAAACTGTTCAATTTTTGCGCGGTCAAAGCGAAACCCATAGGCAGCTTCAATCGCTTGTAGCCCATCGGGGCGCAGGAAAAAATCTTTGTCAACGCATAGTGTGAATGGCGAGTCATTGACGTTCATGTAATTTGCCAAGTCGCGGAATGACTGCAAATTTATATCAACTTTGGTGGGGTCATAGAGCAAGGTGTATGTGTCATTGAACGCCGTTGGATTGAGCCACTGTAAGCCAACATCGGCATCGAGGGTTTGCAGCGTTTGAAAAGCTGCCTGTGGGTCTGATGGCACGGGTTGAACGTCATGCTGTTCAGTCAAGGCCGCTCCCGTATATGACCATGCGATATTGGCAAGATTGTTTTGGATTTTCGCATAGAGGTCGGGCGTGTTGCGGGCATCGGCCGAAATCTCCGCCTCAAACCCCTTATCAACCAATAATGCCTTTGTTAACTCTGCCATTAGCAGCGGCTCTGTTAATGGTTCTGCCACAATCCGAATTGTTGGCAAGTCGCTGAACAACGGTGTTTCTGCCAAAATGACATTCACAGCGGCATCTATTGAAATTTCATCGCCAGACCTAGACACGCCATCTGCCCCAACGTCAATTTGCGCTTGCGCCTCTAGCATAGTGTCGAGGTCGATATAGGGAAATGTCGCGGTGAGCAGTTCGACGGCGACAGGATGCTGTTCGAGCAAAGCCTGTGTCACCACAGGGGCCGAATTGCTTGCGGGAAAGATGCCATTCGGGTCGGGCAGTTCGGCAAGACCAAACGCCGCGATCTGACTGTCTGCACTGTACGCAACCGCCATCGTGCAATCGTTGTCGCGCACACGTGTGAGCAGATCATCCGTATTCAATACGCGCACCTGTTCCTCTGCAAATATGATCCCATACGCTGCTTCGCTAGATGGCAAAATCAGACCATACGTCTCTGCATCGACGCATAAAATAAAATCATCACGATCAGCAATGAAATCCGCTAAGTTATCTGTGTTGCCAATCGCTTCGACAATTTCAGGTTGCAAGACGGCAACTAACTTATTATCGTACTCTGTTGGGGCTAACCATGTTAGATCGTTGTATTGTGTGTCTAATGACGCGATGAGGTCGAAAACGGCTTGGCTCTGATTGGGGATTGTGTCGAGCGGGACGCTGTGGAACGCGATCAAAGAACGCGCTGTGTTTTCCCATGCAATATCGACCGCCCCGCCGGTCAATGCTTGGCGCACAAGTTGGCTGCTTGCATATCTTTGTGTCATTGTGCGGAAGCCGTGCCGCGCCAATGTTTGAGCGGTGAGGTTGGCGAGCAGTTTGCCCTCGGCCGAATCCAAAGCCCCAATACGAATAAGCGGCGCGTCCCCTATCAGGCCAGTCAACTCTAAATAACTCGTTGCAACCTCGCTGATCGGCTTTTCGTCTCCGGTATCAAACAAGCCATCCCCGCCAATATCGACCAACGCATTTAGGTGACGCATGGTGGCCTGATCGAGAGAGACAAAGAGAGGGGTGAGAACTGACTCAATGGCGGGGTAGGCGGTGAGGAGTTCGGCCGAAACAACCGGCGCAGCTTGATAAAATGGAAAAAATTGCGCCGAATCTTCAAGCACATTTAGATTCCACGCAGTGATCCGCCCGTCACTATTCGACCCCACGCTCACATCACAACCACCTGCCCGCAATTGGGCGTAGACTTCATCGAGCGGCAAGATCATGATCGCGTCCTCCCCAAAATTTAAATTATAAACCTCTAGCAAACTTGCTAGCCCGTCCTGTCGCCGCCCCAAGAATTCGGCCTCCACACAGAGCGTCAACGCTTGTTCTAAATTGTCAATCAATTTTGCCAACCCCGCGATGCTTGTCACCCCTTGCTGCACAAGCCCATCGCGCACGAGCAGCACGTAACTGCTGTCAAACTGACTGGGCTGTAGCCAGATGAGACCATTGGATGTGTCGAGTGATTTGGCGAGTTGGTAGGTGCGCTCGGCCGATTTTGGCAAATTCTCAGCAGGGATATTTTGGTATAGCGACAACGCCGTTCCCGTTAGTTCAGGATAAAGCGAAATCTCCCCATTTTCCAATGCCTGACGCACCGCACGTGATCCGCCTAGTCCTGTACGATCTGTCACCTCAAACCCATTTGCCCGCAACAGCTGCACCACCAACGCACCCAAGATGCGTTGTTCCGTATATTCCATTGAGCCGACAACGATAGATGGGGTAGATTCAACGACCTCTGTCGGCCTTATGGTCGGGGTATGGGCTTCAATCGAGGGACTCAGAGTAAAGGATTCCTCTGTCTGAGATACGGTTGGCGTAGGGGTTTCTGTGTCACGACACGCGATGAGAATAAGAATGAGCAGTAATAAGGGAAGTTTATTCATAAAGAAAGCTAGCTCCACCAGTTTTTTGTCGATAGCTGGTAGAGAGCAAACGACATTCCCTAATTACAGTCTATCCATGTATTAATCACCGACTGATTTTCAGCGAGCCACGTTTCGGCCGATTCTGTCTCTGCCTCAAATGGTATCGCCTGTAAAAATTGTACCAAACAAGGCCGCTCCTCATGCAATGGTACGATATTAGCCGCATTTAGTATTACTTGTCGCCGTATTTCCCCATTATCGAGATAGGGTGCGTCAATTGTCTTCAAGAAGCCGACGTGCTTTGTGAGAAACGGCCGATCGATGGGGTCTCGAAAGCAGATGGTTAAATCAACGTTCCGGTCAGCCAATGCTTGATAGAGAGAGTCTGCTTCATCGAAAATGCGTAACTCCGTCCGAATCTCCAAATCACCTAACACGCTCATGACAACCGTGTTAAATGCCGAACATGCACTATCGCTGGCAACCATACCAAAGCGCAAAATAGGCACAATCGTCACTGTTGGTATGAGCGTAGGAGTATTAGTTGGACGTGGTGTGGCGATGGGGGGGAGCGTCGCTGTTGGGGCTATTTGCGTGATGCCAGACGCTTCTGGTTCAAAGTCTGGCTGAGGGGTTAAAAGTTGTGATGTGAAAAATAGGATACCGATACCAGCAAGCACCACGATACTGATAATGGCGAATATAGAGGGGCGAAATCGTTTCGGTTCGTACATCGATTTTGTCGTAGCAAATTATTACACCGATCAAGCAGTTGCAAATAACAGTTGCCACACGGGCAACTTCGCTGACACAGCTTTAGCTATATCAACATTGTCTTGAAACCGCTATGAGACTAAGGTACTACTACTATGAGTGATAAAACTAACAATCTATCTAACAGCCTAAATTGTAACAAATAATACAGAAATGGTGTTGCCTAATTTATTAGATAGATCATGTACGTTCGTCAATCGCCTCAACAAAATCTTCCGCTGCCAACCTTGTCCAATACTCAGGATTTGTCACATCAATCGTGTTAATCCATTCACGCACGCTGTCCATCGCGCCTCTGTTGCGCCATTTTCGGCCGATTTCCCCCCGCACAGCCCCCAACAACTCCCCGTCATATTCCAACCTAAAAATCGCCTCCGCAGGAGTCGCCCCAACCAATAACTTTCGACCATCTCTCGCTGTCCACGACACTTCAATCCCTGTCTGCCCGCCAATCTCACCCAGCTTCAACACGCTCAACGCCCGCGCCACCCCATAAAGCTGACGCAGCGGCAACTGCTGAATCGACAAATCTGCCATCGGCGCAACCTGTGGATCAGGCAGTGCGAGGCGATCGGCCGTCGTGTGTAAAAGCTCCCGTGTTGAGAAGACCGCCTCCTGATAACCACGCGCCAAAAGCTGCGTATAGGCGTTCATCTCATGTAGCCCAAACCCGTGCCGTACCCCGCTGACGACGATCTCATACCGATTGTCCATCGTCACTTGATTGACGCTTGCACCAAACAGTTTGTCCAAATTCAGGTTCAACGCTGGTGCGACCGCCGCGTTGATCTCCGCTTGTTCGACCAAACTTACCTTTGTCGGGTCATGTCGCCAATAGGGGAAACTCAACTGGTAAACGCGCTGGAATTTATTGGCAAGCTCATCGGCCGAAACGTCCTCAATCGCCGTCCGCAAATCATATCCCGCCAGCGCCAGTGTCACCCGCTCTCGCGCAAAGCGTTGCAACTTCTCAGCCAACACATCCTGAGCGATCCCCTCTTGAATCCACGCGCTCGGTGTGCCAATCGCCTGCCGCAACGCCTCTCCGGTCTCGCTAAAATCGTTCAGCGTCAGATTGCGCTCTGTCTGCTCAATCCCCTCTGGTGTGAGCAAATACTCTGCCAGCCGATCCCGCGCCACGCCCGACAAATGTTGCACATCGTTTTGTACCTCCCACTCCGTATTTAACCCTGTGCGAATGTCGGTCAACTGCTCCCAGACTTGATTGACTCCCTGTCGGAAGTTGCCAATCCACTGGATCAGGTCGTCGTAGAGCTGAATCATCGCCTCCTGCAAATCGGTGTCGCGGAATGCTTGCAGGCGTGCGTCGTAATTTTTGACGACAGTGTAGCGAGAGGTGCGGAGGGTGTTGAAGGTTCGGCCGAAAATAACCCCCGTCAATCCAATCAACACAACCAGACCCACCCAACTGAGCGCCCCAACCCCCGTATTCAACCAGTTCAACAGCAACGCCATCACGGGCAATGCGCCTAACAAAAGCATTGCACCCAGCCAGACAAATGGAATCGAGCTAACCCCTTCAGCGACAGCGGCACGGCCTAGATAATTTTCACGAGAGCGGGTGATGCGTTTTTGTTGTTGTTCGGCCGATTTCCGCTTCCCCGCATACCCATCACGCAAATTGTCCCGATCTGTCCGCAGATCATCGCGCAACGCATTCAAAAAGAGATGTGCCTTGATAATCCCGCCGTTCGGATCGTCCAACAATTGCAACACATACTGCTCCAACCCATCGACCAAGTTACGGTCGATCTCACTATTTTTGCTCGTCAACTGCCGCTTGCGATAGTGCATGTCTCCCCGCGTCTCTGGCAGTTGCGTCGTCATCATCTCCGTATACCGATCCTGCACGCGCTGCAAAAACGGCTCCCCCGCCGCCAGCGGCACATTGCGAAACGCCAGCGGCTGCAAGCGCAAATCATTAAACATCGTCTTTTCGATCAGCACCTCGCGCAACTCGCCCTCCGTCAAATGCAGTTGCGCCCGCGCCGTCGCCACGTCCACTCGCTCCGCCACCTGCTGCGCGTCGAGCATGTGCGTCAGCAAATCGATCTCCTGCCGCACCGTCA
>CAYMGE010000092.1:14404-23919 GCA_964389925.1 uncultured Ardenticatenaceae bacterium | reverse complement strand
TAAGACCGCTTGCGGCGACGGTGGATGAAGCAGGTACTTATCGCGTGTTGCACACGTTTAAGGTAGCAGTTCGTATGGTGGCAAAAAGATAAAAAAGTTGCCGACCCCTTGACGATCTACACCAAAACGGTCACAATGAAGGGCAATAATTAGGAAAACCTATTATACCCACGTCCGGCTCCGTGAGATTTCTGGAAAATTTGGTTCACGCGGGCCTTTTTTTTCTCAATAAGCCATAAGCTAGCTCTTGGCGTGCGAAGATAACTCAAGGTCATAAACCACATAATATAATATCGGACTCTTTTTAGTTGATGATAGAGGCTAGCGTATAGTAATAGCGTCGCCAATCGTCGATGTCTTTTGCTGGCTGCCGAGCCTTTGAATTGACATGCAATAGCAATGATTTGAGGTCATCGCTTATATTACCATTCATTTGCCCCTCAAACTCTGTAAAACCAGGTAATGACCTCACAACCGCCTCAACTGGTGGTTTTTGGTCAATGTCCAATAGCTGTTGGATGGGAACCTGATAATAACGGGCAAGCCGTTGTAAGGTTTCAATAGTGGGACTGGTTCGGCCGCGTTCAATAGTCGAAAGGGACGAGATCGCAATACCTGTTTTATCACTCACTTCTGTAAGCGTTTGTTGGTGTATTTTTCGTAGCCGTCGTAGTTCTGTTCCAAGTACCATAATAATCAATAGACCAGTGAATATCTGATTTCATGTAGGACTATAACCGATCACTTAGCTTTCTACAATGGCGAAATGGTGATCGCAACTTAATAAACCAGAAAAATGAAGATTTATTAATATCAAGATGCGGTTGTCATCTTTTCAAATGTGGATTTGATCTATGAATTAATTGTATTATGAGCAAAAAAGGGCGATATTTGGCATTTTATCGGGCGATCTGCCGAGATCAAGTGCTATATTAAGCTAATGAGAGTACGTGCTATGAGAAGGCAAGTAAAGTTAAATGATTTATGAGAGAAAGTGGATTACCAAGTTGATTCGGCCGATTGCACCATGAAATGATGCCGCTTCTAGCGAAATTAAGAAAGAAATTGCGTATCTTCTCAAAAATTTGGGAAGTTGCGAAATTGCCCCTCACATGACAAGGTGAGGCTACGCTTTACCTTCTTGAAAGATCAAAGAGATGAAATGCACAAAAAGCTGCTGAATAGCCCCCTAAGGCCAAATACAACCCCTTGCAGAAAACTGAGAAGTATGATTACAGAGCGAATCTAGCAGCTTAGAGGAGATGCGGTCAATTTTAGGGTAGCTGATAACCCATTCCTTTGGGAAAAGATTATGCCACCGATGGATATGACCAATCCACTGGGGGGTTAGTATTTTCTTTGATAGCCCTTGCACTCAACCAGCGCATCAAATTTAGTGGACTTCCGGCTTTGTCATTTGTCCCAGAAGCACGTGCGCCACCGAAAGGTTGTTGCCCGACAACAGCTCCCGTTGGTTTGTCGTTAATGTAGAAATTACCTGCACTGTCGCGTAAATGTTCTAGCATATAACTGATCGCATGACGATCACGTGCCCAAACTGCCCCTGTGAGTGCATAGGGCGATGTTTCGTCACAAAGGATTAACGTTTCGTTCAACGCCTCATCAGCATAAACGTAGATCGTCAAAACGGGGCCGAAAAGCTCCTGTTCCATTGTTGGATAGTGTGGGTCGGTTGTGACAATTGTCGTTGGCTCGATAAAAAAACCTTCACTGTCATCATAGTTTCCACCTGTGATAATTTCGGCATTGCTATCCGCACGAGCTTGCTCGATATAGCCTGTTACTTTGTCGAATGATTGACGATGGATAACTGCCCCCATAAAGTTGGTGAAATCTTCGATCTCCCCTACCCTGATTTTGTGAACTTCCGCTATATATTTTTGCTTGAACTCAGGCCAGATTGAACGCGGGATGTACATGCGTGAAGCGGCCGAACATTTCTGCCCTTGATATTCAAATGCACCACGCAGTGCGCCGACAACAAGCGATGTGACTTCGGCCGATGGATGTGCAAAAATAAAATCTTTCCCCCCCGTTTCTCCAACAATGCGTGGATAGCTTTTCATCGTAGCAAGATTTTCACCAATTTTTGCCCAAATCCCGCGAAAGACGCTCGTTGAGCCTGTGAAGTGAACGCCGGCTAGGTCTGGATGTGCCAACAGTTGCTCCGCCATGCTCGATGCGTCGCCGGGGATAAAGTTAATCACGCCAGCGGGTAAGCCGGCGGCCTCAAGTAATTTGTATACATAATATCCGGAGTAGACTGCGCTAGGCGATGGTTTCCAAAGTGTCACGTTGCCAACGAGCGCAGGACTTGTATTCAAGTTGCCGGCAATCGCGGTGAAGTTGAAGGGGGTGATTGCAAAGATAAATCCCTCAAGCGGCCGATACTCCATCCGATTCCATGTATCGGCCGAGTTCGCTATCGGCTGCTGCTCCAAAATCTCTTCATAGAACTTTGCGTTAAAGCGCAGAAAGTCAATTAGTTCACAAGCCGAGTCGATTTCTGCCTGATAAACCGTTTTTGACTGTCCCAGCATCGTCGCTGCATTGAGCGTGGAGCGCCACGACCCTGCTAAAAGGTCAGCCGCTTTCAAAAAGACAGACGCACGTTGCTCCCATGGCAAAGCTGCCCAAGCTGCACGCGCCGCCAAAGCTGCCTCCACCGCCATCTCCACCTCTTTCGTGCCTGCATTGTGATAGATGCCAAGCAGTTGCTCATGATTGTGAGGAGAACGAATTTCACTAGTTTCGCCTGTGCGAATCTCCTTTCCACCGATAATGAGAGGAATATCGACCGTTTGCGAGCGCATTTCGTTCAGCCTTGCCTGAATTTCAACGCGCTCTGGGCTATTGGGTGCATAGGTTAAGATTGCCTCATTTTTAGGTGCTGGTATAGTTGATTTAATCATGGGGTTCCCTGCGTAAGCTTTAGGTTGTGAGTGTAAAACAGAAATAAGCCTGTTTACAATTAAACTAATAAATATGTTTTTTGAAAAAAGATATTGTCACTACTCAAAATGTTGCCGACCGACAACGTTTACTTCTTGCAGTAACGTTTCTATTTGTTCGTGCAAGGCGATGAACGAGCGTTTTGTTCGTTCATCTGCCGCCAGTATATTAGCTAGATAGAGCCGACCCCCACCGTCTAGCCTATTGAGAGATTTAGCCGCGGAGGAGATGCGACTGATCGCTTTTTGCGTCACGGCCGCATAATCAAGGACAACTTCGGCCGCCCCATCCTCGACTTCCTTATGCAGCAACTGTGCAATATGCTGTGTTAAGCGTCGATTGTTGCTATCCTCATCATTATTTTGCCAAGCGACCAATGTTTGTAAAGCTGTCTCCTGCAAATCTGGACGGCTTTGAAGAGCTTTGTTGGCGGTAATCGGCCGAATTGCGTTCTCTGTCAGATCATTTTCCACAATTAAACGTTTTGCCCTAGCGGAGAGTTTATCAACTTGCTGGATGCGCCAACGATAGGTGCGATCAATGCCTAGCCGTTTCTCAACCTCCGTCCAAGCAATCGGTTTTGTACGCCCCGCAGACATTTCCACACGCAGTTGATTTAATCCATCTGCTCGTTCAACGGCATTTAGCCCTTCGCGTGACAAGTTCTCAATTAGCTGCATTCCGCGAATTTTCGCATCATTCGGGAGAGCTATAGCCTTGATAGAATCGGCCGACAACCGTCCCTCAATCTCCCGATCCTCAATATCGAGCAAAACGTGCGCCCACCAGCGGCGCTCCCCCGTCACAATGAGCTTGTCCACACCGTTTGGCGCATTCATCTCGCTGGGTAACGTGCGATAAGTAATAGGTTGGATGAGACCGTATTCTGCAATTGTGGCAGCGAGATGTCGGAGGGAGTCGGCCGATTGTTTGCGTGCTGCATGGCTCTCAGCGGTTGCTAACCAATCCTGCAACACGTCGCGTGGATCATCCCCGTTCCAAAGCCGCTGCTGATAAGTTGCTTCTCCAAATAAATTACGTGGTTGTTCAGGGTCGGGGCGCAGTGAGTAAAGTGACTGACGAGTTACACTGTTTTTTTCTTGCTGCGCTGAGTTACGCTGCCCCAGTCGCCCTCGATACCCAATAAGGTTGCCAAATGCTGACTCATCGCTCATGTCAATCCTCCATCAGCCCGATTCGTTCCAATAATGTCTGTGTTGCAGTTAAGTACATCTGTGCGCCATCGCTCTCTGCCTGATAGCTGTAAACATCCTGAGCCTGCATGTGAGCGCGTTCAATGACAACTCTATCGCCAATAATGGGTAGCACCATCTCTTCACCAAACCGTTTGCGAAGTGCATTGACACCATCTGTTGCAAAGCGTGTCCGCTTTACCCGTGTCGGTAATATACCGGCAATTTGTAGATTTGGGTTAAGTTCGTCTATGACAGGCTCAATCGTGTCCAGCAGAGAATTGAGACCGATAATTTCGTAAATACCGGGTGTGACAGGTATGACAATGTGTGTTGCAACCATCAAGATGTTCATCATGTAACCACCGATATTGGGCGGCGTATCAATGATAACCAACTCATATTTATCCCGTATCGTGCGGCACTTACGACGTAGCGTGAACAAGTTTTGAGCGGAGTTTAACTGAACCTCTAGGGCAGCTAGCTCCAAACGGGCGGGAATGATCGCTAAATTTCCCTCATCAAACTCACCCGCAGCTGCCAAATTGACAGAATGTACTGCTTGATCTAGTTCGCAGCGACCTTCTAAAACGTCAAGCAGTGTCAGAAATGTGTCACTACGATTGCCAAATGCGGCATCGGCCGAAAGCAGCGCAACCGTCGAATTGCTTTGCGGGTCTGCATCGAGCAGCAAAACGCGCTCAGAGCCGAGCAGGCGGGCTGCGATAGCAGCGATGTTGACGGCCGATGTCGTCTTGCCAACGCCTCCTTTTTGATTAACCACCGCAATAAACTTTGTCGCCATAAATAATGCACTCCATATCTTCTACAAATTTCATCTCAAAACGTTGCCGACCGACAACGTTTCTGCAATATGTTGCCGACCGACAACGTTCGTTCCCCATGAAACATCTTGCTTTGATTTTAACATGCAATTCGGTCTAAGAAGTCAAAAATTGTATAATCGCGTCTTAGAAACCCATTTGGTATTGTTGAGGCAAAAATTATGCACACGATTTCATCTGTTCCATTAGAAATGCAGACATATCCTGTCGAAAAGATGCGCGGTCGCGCCCATGACTTTTTTGCATTGATGTGTGAACGTCATAGTACTCGTGATTTTGCAGACAAAGCTGTGCCGTTGGACGTGATCAAAATGTGCCTTGAAACGGCTGGACGTGCGCCCAGTGGAGCAAATCAGCAGCCGTGGCACTTTGTGGTTGTGACAGACTCTGATATTAAGCATCAAATTCGGCTCGCTGCGGAAGAAGAGGAGCGGGCATTTTACGCAGGGCGTGCATCGGCCGAATGGCTAGAAGCCCTTGCTCCATTGGGGACAGATGCCGACAAATCATTCATTGATCGTGCAGGCTGTCTCATTGTGATCTTCGCACAATCCTATGGTCTAAGGCAGGATGGCAATAAAGAAAAACACTACTATGTGCAGGAATCAGTCGGGATTGCAACAGGGTTTTTGATTGCAGCATTACACAATGCTGGGCTGGCTTGTCTAACACATACACCCAGCCCGATGGGATTTTTAGGTGAAATTCTAGATCGGCCGAAAAACGAACGCGCTTATATCAATTTGGTTGTAGGCTATCCGGCCGAAGATGCACAGGTGCCAACACATGCTCTGCAAAAGAAGTCATGGGATGAGTTTGTGAGCGTTATTTAGCTTGGTTTTCTTCTGGTCTGCGTGACAGCAAATAGATAGTCAAAATCAGTAAGCCTACCGCAACTGCTACGAGTGAGATCAATACAATGGCTGTAGAGTCTATTCCCTGTTCTGTCGGCCGCGCTGTTTGAATGTCGCCTGGCTCGACGCTGTTGGAATCGCTGGGCAACGCACCAATTTCCTCTGGCTCGCCATCCTGCAACGTCAACATGTAATCGACAAGCGTATCAACTTGCCCTTCGGTTAGCTGTAAGTAGTAAGTGCCGGGCATCACGTTTGGCTGGCAAGCTCCATTTGGGCAATCTTCAACGAGAAAGATATTGGGATAGAGAATCGAGTTGCGAAGGTAGATTTCGGCCGATTGTCCCGGCACCCTTGCATGTGCTACATTGCCGATATTTGATAAATTTGGCCCCACTTTGCCCTCTTCTCCTAATTCCCCAACCTCGTGACATGCTCCACAGCCGGAGTTGAGAATGATCTCCTCCGCCAACGCGCCTGTGATTGCGCGTGGGGTGGGGGGGAGGGTGGCAACGGCAGCAATTTCGTTGCCATTTTCGTCTAGGCTGGGTGTGGGGGTGATTTGTGGGGGGATGGGTGTCGGCCGATTTGCCTCTAACTGGGCTAGCTCCGCTTCTGTCGGCTGTTCAACCTTTTTGCTAGAACGAACAACACGCATCCCAACCGAACAGGGCGACACCAGCGGCTCAGGGTCAGGCTGACACCACCAAGGCCCGCCTTTCTTCGTCTTCAAAATTGGCACATACCAAACAACCAGATCAGACTCTTCGTCTGTTAAATCTTCGCCCGTCACTAACGCAAGCGGCGGATCATACGTGTCGGCTGGGCCGGGAACAATCGGCGCATCCCCATCACTTTCGACGATAAACAGCCGCCCCTCATCTAAACCCAACGGGTCGCTCCGTTCAGGTATCCAGCGATAAGTTGCATCGCCTGCCAGCGTAATAAGCCGCTCGTCCTCGACCCCCGTTTCGTACAGCGACAAATCTTGTTCTGTTATTGCTTCTGTCCACTGTGTCTTGTCCCAATAGTACAGTGACTCATTGGCTTCGCCGTTCATTGCCAAATTGAATCGCCAAAATGGACGGTATTCGGAAAGCTCGTCACAGCCGGGGCCTTCTGAGATAAAATCGGGTTCAAAGCTACCATCCGCACCAAATGTCATCACTTGGATATAACGATAACAGCAGATGCAGTTTGGCCAGTCAAACGGTTCGGTAAATAGCTGACGAATTTGAAATGCGCCCTCCATCTCAACAAGCCGTGTGTCAAATTTGGGTGGTACGGTAGAGGCAAATCCGATTTCGTCTCGATAACCACCCGGCCACGAAGGATAGTACGCTTCAACTTGACCAATTTTGGCTGTGGTAAAGATGAGTTGATCCTCGTAGCGAGCGTTGTAGAAGTTGACCCCATCATCGGCCGTCATCTCCCAGCAAACGCTCCAACCGTGATCCTCATGGCACCCATCGGTGAAGGCAGGCAAATTCTCATCGAGTCCATCTGCCTCTTGGTAGAAACGGTCATCGCGCCCCCGCGTAAAAAAGGTACGCGATACATTTTCCTCGTGCATATTGACGACGATATGAAAAATTTTGCCGCTCTCGCTCGGATCGTGAAATGTCAAATCAACGCACCAATCATTGCGGCACTCATTATCATTGAGCCAAGTAGACATTGGTATCATCGCTGTTTCTGCTTGACGAATATCGCCTAGCACGTCTACGACACGCTGATCGGCCGCAGCGATGTCTACAACTTTTTTTGTGAGATAAAAAGAGGGATTCGGCCGATTGTCTAAATCCTGCCAACTCTGTACAAACTGCTTTGTTGTGCTGTTGAAAACTGTCTCAATTGTGCCGCCGTCTGTATAGTTGTAGAAGCGTAAGAGCGAGCATTCTCCCATCGCACACCCTGCGAAGGCCGTCGATTCGCCCGATTTGAGCGGAATCACGCGCAATAGATCAAGCTCTTTGTCGCGCACAAAAGCTCCAAAGACGGTATCGTTTAGGGCAAGATTCCAGAGGATTTGATCGGCCGATGCAATCGACTGCATTTGCGCCGCAATCACACGCCCCTTTGCAGTAGCGGCCTGTGGCTGTTCCAACGGTTGACGCAATATCCCCCATAGGGCGATAAACAGCGCGATAGCAACAACGACAAAAGCTTTTCGATTCATTTCCATGCTCTCTTTAGTCCGCCGAAGGCGGAGCGGTTGAAACCGTATACTTTCAGTATAGACGAGTCTTTCAGCTGCCAACGGCGGAATGTCTTCAACCCCTCTGCTTTAGCTGAGGGTTGTTTAGACAATCCTCAAAATTTATGAGGCTGCATTATAGCCAAACTGATTTTGTCGCGTTGTGGCTTTCGCCCGACGCTACAGGGTTTTTGATAAACGACGACTGAAAGGGCTGGTTCTAGTGTCATTGTCTGTCACAGCGTAAGGATGCGATCATCATCTTGAGGTAGGGGGTGGGACTTTTGTCGCTTGGTCAGATGGGCGGCCGACCAGTATTAGCTTGCGTTGCTGGAATCAGCTGCCAAAAGAGCAATGAGCATGATGAAGAGGAAAACTGTTTATTTTATAGTGTATATAGGGGTGTATATTGCAGTATATGCCTATACAGGGCGAATCAGATGAGACTATCTTGCCGAAGCCTTGTCTTAATGTTTGTTGAAAATAGGCTTTTCAACTATAATGCGGACGGTTTAGCAGTGAATAACGTACTCTACTATCTTACCTCTATCATCTCTGCTTTTGATTTAACTGACAAATTAGGTGGCTGTTTTAACCAACTGTACCTAACCTTTGATTACTCCTGAACTAGGTTATTTTAATGCAACAAGTCGATCCTAAAGTGCATCTAGGCTGCCCTCATCGAGGGCTAGAATCAGATAAAGAAATTCGTGTCGCTTTTCCGGCTCAACTAACGACTTGCTTCAAGGCGAACCCACCTGCAATCATACAGCTTGAACACCAAGAAGCATTTTGCTTGGCGGATGCACACGTGGATTGCCCTGTATATAAGCAGCTAATTCCTAGCCCACTCCCTGAGTCGATAAAAGCTGAAGAAGATGATGCTGCTTTCCCGATCTGGGTTTTGATTATCCTTGCTTGCGCCGTTTTAGTTGCGATTATTTTGGGTATTCTTTTGTTTGGTGGGTAAGCGTATTTGTCACACCTGCACTGTCTTGCCCAGCCCCTAGCTCACGGCCGATTCTCCTCTGGCACATCATCCTCATCAATCCCCAACTGCGGACACGTCGGATTGTAAATCTCCTCCGTCGGCAAAAACCGCCGCCACTCCGCCCACGTCAAATTCCGCCGCACCAACCCACACGCAATCTGCTGCATCTCCTCAAGTGAGATCAGCCACAGCCGCACCGTTTGGTCGAAGCTACCCGTTGCCAGCCGCTTCCCATCTGGCGAGAACGCCACCGACAACACCCAATCTGAATGCCCCTCTAAAACGACGGGGGCAGCCGCTGGATTGTCCACCTCCCACAGCCGCACCGTACCGCTTGTGCCAAGCGCGTCGCCGCTACCCGTTGCCAGCCGCTTCCCATCTGGCGAGAACGCCACCGACCACACCGCATCTGAATGCCCCTCTAAAACGACGGGGGCAGCCGCTGGATTGTCCACCTCCCAC
>CAYMGE010000092.1:14233-14304 GCA_964389925.1 uncultured Ardenticatenaceae bacterium | reverse complement strand
AGCCGCACCCTTTGGCCGAAGCTACCCGTTGCCAGCCGCTTCCCATCTGGCGAGAACGCCACCGACAACAC
>CAYMGE010000092.1:0-14133 GCA_964389925.1 uncultured Ardenticatenaceae bacterium | reverse complement strand
AAGCTACCCGTTGCCAGCCGCTTCCCATCTGGCGAGAACGCCACCGACAACACCCCACCTGAATGCCCCGCTAAAACGACAGGGGCAGCCGCGGGATTGTCCACCTCCCACAGCCGCACCGTTTGGTCGGAGCTACCCGTTGCCAGCCGCTTCCCATCTGGCGAGAACGCCACCGACCTCACCGTTGCAGAATGCCCCTCTAAAACGACGGCAAAGTACGGCTGCGTCAACAGCGGGCGCAGCGCACCATCGACATAGCCATCCAAGTTCGCTATCTCGTCTCGATTGAGGCGCAGTGCCTCCAACGCCAACAGCGTTGCTAACTCGTCACCTTCCCCCACCTCATCATCCGCTTGCTGCGGAGCCAACGCCGCCAGCGACAGCCCCAACGAAATTCTCGATTGTCGTTCTGATTCATTCGCGCGGCTGTTTGCCTGAAACGCAAAAAATATGGCGAGAATCGCTAACGTAACGGCGGCAGCTAACCCCTGCAACGTTCGCCTACTTCTCAATTTAGCTTCCGTTGCCGCAACGCTGTTGGCTTTGGCTAATGCTTGCACTTGTGCCAGTTCACTTTGCTCGCGTGCATCGGCTTGCTGCTGAGATGCTTGGATAAAGTGACTTTCCTGCGGAAACAATGTGGGGTTGATTTCAATCAGCCAGTCGATGGCACGCTGTAGTCGTGTGCCATGATAGAGCAACGAGGTGTCCTCACCGCTCCTGCGCCACTCTGTCGCGTCATCCGTAATCCGCCGCTCCAAGCGCAGCGTCTCCCGCTCCTCATCAACCCACTCGCGCAGCAGTCTCCACTCTCGTATCAACGCCTCATGCGCCACCGCGACAAAATCATCCTCATCTGTCGTAATCAGCCGCTCATCCATCAGGCGCGTCAGCAGGTCGCGTCGTTTGCGCCCTTCGCCCAGCAGCGTCTTGAGCGGGACGCGTCGTCGTGTATCTTCGCTGCCCTCGCCCAACTCGGTCAGTTGCAGGAAGATGTGACGGGCGTGTACTTGCTCGTCGGCCGTCAGATTTTTGTAGACGGCATCGGCCGTTTTCGCAATCGCCCCCTGCACGCCCCCCGCCGCCCTGTAAGCCTCCAGCGTCAACTCCCGACTCTCGGCGTGTTCCCACATTTGGTAGAGCGCGTGCGACAGCAGCGGCAACACCCCCGCATCGGCCGCATCCCCCACTTGCCGAATCCCACAGTCGCGCAAAATCTGCCCCACCAGTTCATCCCCTATCGCATACGCCAACTGCTCGGCCGGCTTACGAATCGCGTCGGTTAGCTCCTGCTGATCCATCGCCGCAAGCAGCTTCGGCTTTTTCTCCAGCGCATCGCGCAGCGTGGGATAGTCAAAGCAGTACGACAGAAAATCAGCCCGCAGCGTGATGATGACGCTTGTTAGCGAGGATGCTCGGAGCGCATAAAAGATGTTGTCGATAAACTGCTGGCGTACCTGCTTGGCAGCGTCGCGCCTCGCTTTTTCCTTCTCGTCGTTGGGGTTGAGCAGCTTGGGCAGCGTCGTGAATAGCTCCTCAAACTGATCGACGATGAGCAAAAATCGCTTGCCCGCGCTGTGAACGTCCTGCACGGCGAGGTCGAGGACGCGCTCATCCCCTTCCTGCATCATGTCGATCAGGTCGCGCCGCTCCTTGATGCTGTCGCTCAACGCCGCCGCCAACGCCTTGAGTGGGTGCGCCGTCGGCACGACCACCTTGATCTTCCAATCTGATTCGGGTAATGCTGGCACGATCCCCGCCCGCACTAGCGACGATTTCCCACTCCCCGACACGCCGATGATCGGCAAAAAGTTGGGGACTATTTCGGGAATAGGATTTCCCGAAACACCTTCATCATTGTTTTTGCGGGTTAGGCGGGTGACGAGTTCTTTTGTGATGGCTTCGCGGCCGAAGAAGCGATCTTTGTCCGCTGCGGTGTAGTAGGCCATCCCTTTGTAAGGAGATTTGTCACCCTTTTGTTCTCGTTCTATTGGCGGGATTGGTTCGGATTGACCGTAATATTTGTACGTGACTTGATTGCCACCGATGACATCACGGATCGTCGCCCGACCCTTATTGTTGAGAGTAACGCCGCCGTCTTGGTTGTGAGTTGTGTCCTGCTCGTCACTCATGGTTGCGTTGTAATGAATGCCTCCCACCACAGTTGCGTTGTCAAAATCCCTGTCAACATCTGACTAAAATTGCCATATCCTTCCAGATGTGCTTCTCGCAGTTCTTGCACTGCCTCGATATCAAATAGGTTGGTTTCACGCAAGGCGGTTGGATGCACTGCTTCTTCGGCCCACGCTGGCAGCGTTTTACGCCACCAGTCAGCATGTGGTGTCGCTAACCCTTGTTTCTTGCGCGTTGTAATGCTGTCTGGAATCAAGCTCTTTGCACCCTGCCGCAGAACGAGTTTGTTTCCTGCACTTGAGAGCTTTACATCGGCCGGCAACCCCACACAAAATTCCCATAGCTCATGATCTAAGAACGGCGGACGCGCTTCGACAGAGGCTGCCATACTCATGCGATCTACCTCAAAGTTGATAAAATCGACCATGCGCGTTTGCGAATCGAGGTACAGAAATTGGTGTAGCGGCTCAAGTTGGCTGAAATTGTCGGGAACGTGCCAGTTCGTATATTGCGGTGAACGTTGCTGTGTGCCGAAGTTGAGCAAGTAGTGACGGTCGCCGTATGTGCTGCTTTGTTGCCAGAGGTGATAGCGAGAGAGCGGGTTTGTATCGCCACGAGCGAGAACGCGGCGACCGGCCTCTGAGATGTTGCGCGGGAGTTTGGCAAGCAGCGAGCGGCTAAATTGTGGTAGTTTGAGCATCGGCCGAATGCGTCGATCCCCATCAAACCAGTGATAGCCGCCCAATAGCTCATCTGCCCCTTCGCCCGTTAAAATTACCTTGAATCCCGCATCGCGGCACGCTTGGTAGAGCAGATAGATGGCGATGCTTGTCATGCTCGTCTGCGGAGCTTCGAGATGGCGGACGATGTGGGGCAGCTTGTCAAATTCGGCCGAGCCAAACCCCAGCTCATGATGCTCACTGCCAATCGCTCGCGCTACCTCGCGCGCCCGCGCCGATTCGTCATGACTCGCTGCATCAAATGCAATGTTGAACGTGTGGATCGTCCCGCTGATCTCGGTCAACAACGCCGCCAGCGTGCTGCTATCCAGCCCACCGCTCAACAGCGACCCCACCGGCACATCTGCCAGCTTCCATGCCCGCACCGCATCGCGCAGCTTCTCCATAAACTGCTCGGTATACTCACCAAGCGACCGCCTACTGTTTGTGGCTCCTCGTTCGCTAAATACCGGCTGCCAGTAGCGATGAATCGAAAAATCACCCTGCTCATGGATCAGATAATGGGCGGCAGGGAGTTGGTAGATATGTTCAAATGCGCTGTGCGGGGTCGGGATATAACCGATCTCAAACAGGCGATAAAGGGCTTCATGATTCGGTTTGCGTGGGAGTTGGGGTAGGGCGGTGAGGATCGGCCGAACTTCACTCCCAAAAGCAAACTGCCTGCCACTTTTCGCGTAATAGAGTGGCTTCATCCCAAAGCGATCCCGCGCTATGAGCAAGCGTTTACGACGATCATCCCAAATGGCAAAGGCGAACATGCCGCGTAGTCGGCCGATAATCTCAACCCCCCATTCCTCATACCCATGCACAATCGCTTCCGTATCGGTCTGCGTCTGAAAGCGATGTCCGCGCTGTTCAAGCTCGGTGCGTAATTGTGGCGCGTTAAATACCTCCCCGTTATATGTGATCCAAACGCTGCCATCTTCATTGCACAGCGGTTGCCGCCCACCGGCAAGGTCGATGATCGCCAGTCGTCGCGCCGCCAAACCCACACCGTCACCCACAAAGTGATGACCGTCATCGGGGCCGCGATGCCACATCGTGTCGTTAATTTTCGTCAATTGTTTGGGGGAGATGTCCGCGCCCACCACGCCAGTTATGCCACACATGGAGGGATTGTAACTTAAAAGTTGCGAACCTATATCAGGCAATTGCCGCTAACCTATGTCATGTGCAGACTGATGCCGTAATGATATTGAATCTGTGCGAGAGAATAGCGATGTTCGGGAAAATAGGGGCAAGCCATCCGCGAGAGGCAGCGATCTTGACAAGGTGACTGCGGCTGTGAACGATACCCCCAACAGCCTGCCACATCAAACGCGCCCATTTTCACTGCGCCGACGGGACAGGTCGAGATACAAGGCTTATCGACACAGCTATCACAGGGGGACGGCCGATGTAACACCTGTCGTAATGGCAAATCTGCATCGACCAAAAATGCCGCTCGATAGGCAAACCATACGCCAAATACAGGGCTTATCCCCAAGCCTAGAGGTGACGGATGACTCCATCCCGCCAACGCGCCGAGCTGTTGCAACGGCACGAGGTGCGGTGTGCTTGGATAAAGCCAGTACGTTTTTGGGTTGTCCAGATAGCGGTGGATAAATTGTTGTGTGAGGTCTCTGCTGTAGCTATCGACAGGATCATTTTCCGCCATGCCCTTTTCCTGCAACGCTTCCCACATACGTCGGCCGCCATGCCCCACCAGCACCAATCGTTGATACGCATTCCACGGCACATCATCCGTCATTGTGAGCATGTTTGTTGGCAACATCGCGCAATCAAAAACGGCCGCCAAATTCAACCCACCTGCTGCCAAAAACTGAAAACCTCGTTCGATGTTCATAGCGTCTCTTATGATAAATGTTTTGCGACGAGTTTACGCACAGATGTCACGTTGCGACGGGTCGCCGCTGTCTTCAAAATGCGCTCAACTCGCGCATTAGTCATTTTGCTATTGCCGCCCGCCCGATTCATCCGCCAGTAGAGTTGTCCGTCTTCGATGAGATATTGGTCGATCTCATTGGCGTGAGTATACAGTTTTTCGCATAGCGAGTCGTCTGGCAGTGATTTGAGAAAAGAGACGTAGAGATTGACGTTGTCTTTGCGTTCGCCGAAGGGTTCGCGTTGGGAGATTGTGCGAACGGTCTCGGCCGATCTTACCATCGTTGGCACGTCAAAGCCGAATGCCTCTTTCAAACGGATTTCAATTTCAGATTCGATGTCGGCCGATTCTCGTGCTGCTGTCTCAAAAATAACGTTCCCCGACTGGATATATGTCTCGACATACTCAAAATTGAGCGACGCGAGAGCCTCGCGCAACGCCTCCATCTTGACGTAGCGATTTTTCACATTGATTGCGCGTAAAAACGCGACATAACGTTGTTTTGTCATGTCGCCAATTATACCGTTTTGCTAGGGTCTTTTAGGCGACAAAAACCCAGTTGACAAAAATTGTGGTTAGAATGCCAAGCAAGCAGCTAAACCCGATGATGAAAGCGTTGTGCAGTTGTCGCTGCTTGCCCCAATAACCGAGCATGAGAAAGAGGGGAAACAAAACAAGGATGTAGCGCGAAATGCTGCCGGAGCCGCTGTTTGCGGGGACGAGAACACCAAGCCACGTGTAGATGGCGTACCCCGCGCCGAGCTTGCGCCAGATGAAGAATGCAGCGATAAAGGCAAAAAAGAAAGCAGACAGATCGAGGATAACATGCCACCAGATGTCGCCCGTGCCAAAACTTTGGCTAAAGATGGGGGTCAAATCGCGGATGATGATGCGGACAAACCCCAAATCCTCGCGCTCCCATGCTGATTGAATCGTCCAAAATGCGATGGGGTCGCCAAACGTCTTGCCGAGAAAGCGCATGTGTGTTAGAAGGCCGAGCGGTGCTGTGAGAATGATTGCGAGATTATGCCAATCAGTGCGGAGACCTTGCCACAGATTGCGCCATGCCTCAGCCCGATAGATCGTCGTCAATGTCCAGCCGTGTGTGCGAAGCCATTCCAGCCCGACAATGCCCCAGATGCCCAGCCCGATAATGCGTGTGACGGAGGTTAACAGCGCAAAGAGAGCTGCCCATGCCCAGAGCTTGCGTCGTGCAAAGTAGACGGCCGCAACCGAGACAAGCAGATAAACACTCTCCGTGTAGACCGCGCTAAAGAAAAAAGCAGTCGGAAAGGCGGCGATATAGTAGACGGCACGTTGAGCAGTTTCGGCATCAAATTCGAGTTCCGCGAGCTTGTAGAGAAAGATGAGGCCGGCAAGCAAAGCGGCGTTGCTGACAAGCACGCCTGAGAGCAAGACATTTCCCGTCATCAGGCTGACCAATTTGACGAGCAGTGGATACAGCGGAAAGAAGGCTGCGCTGCTGATTTGACCGGGTGTGAAGTTGTATCCTTCGTTGACGATGCCCAGATAAAATGCACTATCCCATCTTGCCCAAATGTCTAGCAGCACGTTGTCGGGGGCAACATGGTAAAGTCCCGCGCCGTTCACGCCGGGAATCGCTATTTCGCCCAAGTAGCCACCAACAAAGACGATGATGCGCGTGATGAGAAAGGCAAGCAGCGGATGGATAATGGAGCTGTCGCGGAGACGTGTGATGATTGTTGGGGATGCTTCGGCCGATTCTATCTGTACTGTTGTCATAACTATCCATCCAAATCCAAGACGACGTTCTCAAACGTCACGATTCCACGATACGCCACCAGCCCGATCCAACCTTCCTCGACTGCCAACGGCAACCCACGCACAATCGTCTCGCCATTTATCATAATGTCGTAACGGCGACTGCCCACAATCACGGCGAGTTCACTGGGGGCACCAATTGGCAAATCGATCTCTATATTTCCCGCACCTTGAAAAATGCCCGCTTCATCAAACTGTCCCCACACAATTTGTTCACCGCCGTTGAGGAGACGCACCATCGTGCTGCCTGCTAATTGGTCGCGGGAAGGAGCGTGAAAGATAAAACCGCCGCCGCTATCGGCTAGCTCGGAATTGAGCGTGATTGTGCTAGCTAAGGTGTAATTTCGGCCGAAAACATTCAGTCCCGTCACGTAATCAGTCTGCTCTTGCAATACCTGTCGAATTGCCCCCTCCTCATAAATCCACTCGCCGCTAATCGTTTCCACTTGGTCGAGCAACGTCGGGGACTCTTCAACCAACTCAACGGCAACAGCTTCTCCAATCCCTACGCCATCTAGCGGCAAAACGCGCATATCACTAAAAAACGCCGCCGTCTCCGGCGCAGCCAGACCGACATATCCCGCGCTGGTCGTTAACGGCAAATCGGTGACCAACAACTCGCCATTCAGCAAAATGTCGTAGCGATTACCTAAATTACGAATGGTAACGCGCTGAGGCGCGAGCGGGTCGATGCTAACTGGGGCAAACCCTTGTCCTGTAAACTGCGCTGCCTCGTCAAAGTTGCCCCAAAATAGTGCGGAGCCATCATTTTCAAAGCGGATCAGTGTGCTATTGGCGTTATTGTCGAGCGACTGCATTCCAATCAGCAAGCCCGCGCCAATGCCATCAATATGCTGAACGGTTGCGTCAAACGCAAATGGCGGCTCAAAGCGCGTTGTGTAGGCGATGTAGTTGTCAAAGTCCGCGCGTGTCGTGTGTTCAACGCCGCCGTCTCGCGCTTGCCAAGCCCCCTTGATTGGCAGCCAGTTTGTGAAGTTGCTGCCAACCGTTTCGAGCCGAATGTCCTCTGTGGGAACAAGCGCGTCCGTGCTGGTCACAGGGGCAATTTCCGCTGTTGGCTCACGCGGTGCAAGCTGCATTGGCAGCAACCAGTTGAGCAGGAGGAGGGTGATGATGATGAGGGCGAGCGGTATGATGTATCGGCGGATGTTCTCGGCCGAAAAATAATCTCTGCGTACTACGTCCATTTCTCTAAGAGGCTCCACCCTCTGCGTGTAAAAATATCCCAGACCAGCAAAATAGCTAACAATCCCCCCATCAACCCAATCTGCAACACAACGACCTGACGTAGTGAATCATGAAACAGCCACAACATGCCGACCTGCACGACTCCAGCGGCCGTCGCAAAATAGGTTGCCGTATACGAGTCGATAGACAGTCGATAGTTGACGACCACGTTTGCCAGCGCGTAGAGCATCGTTGCGAGCGCGTAGAGCCAGAGCAGGGGGGCAATTTCTAGGTAGGCATTGCCAAATAGAATAGTGACGATTTGCGCTGGAAACAACAGCGTTGCGCCGACGATCCCGGCCGAGACGGCTAGCACTAAGCCCAAGCCAATCCAAAGCAGATGGCGATGCGCTTCTCGCTTCTGATGCTTTTGTGCCACGATGGGGAAGAGCGTTGTCACGACCGACCATGTGGCGAAAAAGACAACTCGGCCGATCAAAGCCAGTGCCGCATACAGCCCCGCCCGTTCCGGTGGGAAAAAGCGTTTGACGATCAGGATGTCGCTGTTGTTGATTAGAATTTGGCTGATCTGCACGATGATGACAGGCCATGCAAACAGCGCGATTGCTTTGCGAGCATCGGCCGAAATCGCTTTCTCCTTCACCATGCCGATCACGCCTGATCGCGCAATGATCCACGTGCCGACAAATGAGAGCGTGATGCCCAACGTCGCCCCCATTACCGAAAAGCCCAGCGCAACCAGCCCCAGCCCAACCCCCAAGCGCACGAGCATCTCGACAACATAGCTCCAAGCTAACAGGCCAAAGCGTGTTTGTCCCTGCAAGATGCCGCGATCTATCCCCTGTGCAAAATAGACAGGAATTCCGATGCCGAGCAGCACAAATGGCCATGCTGAAGCGGTGTTGAAAAAGTCGCGCCAGATGGTCGAGCCGCCGGCGATGATGAGCATGACGAGGATACCGCCACCCCACGCCATTCGGCCGAGCCACACACGCATCGCCGTGATTTTGGCGAGGTCGTTGTCGGCCGCATAGCCCGCCGCAAATTTTGCCGTCGTCAACTGGAAGGTCGCCGTCACGAATGTGACCATCAACATCAGCGTCACGATTAAGCTCAAATCGGCAAATGCTGCGGGGCCGAGCCAGCGACCCAGAATCAGGTTATAGAGATAGTTGCCTGCGTTTACAACCGTCATGCTGATAAACAGAACGGTTGCGCCTGACAGGAAGGCGCGATTATTCGGCCGAATGTCTACCGCCCGACTCATGCCGGCAAAAGCGACTTCACAGTTGCAATCAACTGCTGTGAGTCGAATGGTTGCGTGATGAAACCGTTCACGCCCAACTGTTCGGCACGATCTCGATTGTCGTCATCACCCGTCGCGGTCAACATCAGCACGGGCAACGTGGCAAACCGATTGTCATCACGCAGCGCGGCGACCATTCCGAACCCATCCATAAATGGCATGTTGATGTCGCTAATCACGAGATCAACCTCTCCTTGATCGAGCGCATCCAACCCCGCCTCACCGTTGCCGGCGATAGCGACATCAAAGTTATTGCGGCGCAGCAGAATGCGAAGCATGTGCTGTGTCACGCGAGAATCATCTACAATTAATACTTTTGACATTTTTTAGCCCTCCAACATCGTGAAAACACGATCAAATTTGGTCAAACGCAGAATCCGTTTGGCTGCTTCCAACTTTGGCCAGACAAGCGACACGTCGCCGCCGTTTGATCGCGCTTTTTTTAGCAGGCTCACCAGTGCGGCCATCCCGGCACTGTCTAAAAACGTGACCTTGCTCAGATCGACGACAAATAGTGTCGCCCCATCCTCAATGAGGTTGTTAAACTGTTCTCGCAGCACGCTGACATTAAATGCGTCAATGCGCCCCGTGAGGACAATTATTGTTTTTCGAGTAATCTGTTCCGATACCTGAATTTCCATTACGTTGACTTCGGATTTAGGATTGCTGATTAACCTGCGTAAATCGTAAATCATAAACTCACCCACTTAATTTCTTAGCGAGTCTCCAAAAATTTCCCTGTCTATTGCTTTCATACTCCACACTATCCATCAATTCGTGCATCAGGAAGATGCCGTAGCCATGAATTTGACCATTTTCGAGGTCAGGTTGTTGCACATCTTTTAATGCAAATGTGCGTCCATTATCGTGAATCTCGGCCGAAAAGTTGCCCCAGCGCATCCTGAGCGCAATCTCTATCTCGCCACATTTTTCGCCATACGCATGAACAATAATGTTTGTCAGACACTCATGCACGGCTAGCTGAACGCCATAGGCATCGTCGGGATGGGCAATCAGCATCTGTGTAATGGTGTCGCCGACTGTTTCAAGCTGGGCAAGATCGGCCGAAATTCGCAGCTTTTTTTTCATGCCATCCCCTTCAAAACGATGACCGTCATATCATCACCTTGCGCCACACCGTTGCTAAACTCATTGACAGTGTTATAGAGCGTTTGGCGAATATCTTCGGCCGAAATAGTCACATCTCCCGCGCCCCACGTCGCTAACTCAAATAATTTTTCATAGCCCAACATCACGCCCTCCCCGTCTTCTGCCTCTGGAAATCCGTCTGTCGCCACGATCAACACGTCCCCCACGTTCAAACGCAGTTCGCGCGGCACAACCAAACAGTCATCTAGCACACCCAGCGGCACACCGTCTGCCTCCAACATCTGCGCTGTTCCATTGGCAGGGCAAAAAATGACGGGTGAATGCCCCGCGTTGGCGTATTGTAGACAGCGGGTTGACACTTCGTAGCGTCCCGTGAACAGCGTTGCAAATCGGCCGACTTCCGTAAAGTCATCGTAGAGCAGCATGTTGGCCTCTTGCATCAGCTCACTTGGCACGACGTTTTGCATGAATCGCGCTGCTGTCCGCAACGTGGTGCGAACCATTGCCATTAACATGGCGGCCGACATTCCCTTCCCCGCGACATCCCCCAGTGCAAATGTCAGTTGCTCATCCTGCACGACAAAATCATAGAAATCACCGCCCACATCCAGCGCGGAAATCGACATTGCCGCCACATCTAGCCCGCATAATGCCGGCACACGGTCGGGCAGTAAGCGTCCCTGCACCTCACGCGCAAGCTGCATTTCAGACTGCAAGCGCACTTGGGCGATTCGCTCCTCTTGCAGCAGCAGATTCTCCAAATGTGCGCCGACCTGTTCTGCGATCATCAGCAGCCGCTTACGATCTGGCGCGGAAAATGCACCATTCAAGCGGTTGGATAACCCGACTGCCGCAACAATTTCCCCATCAATAACCAGCGGCGCAACCAGTGCATCACGTACATGTGGGACGCGACTGTTGGTGATGATTAGATCGCGCCGTCGGCCGCGTGCATGGTCAAGCCATCGAAATAGAGTTTCACCCGAAAGCCGCCCCACCGGATTTTGTCGCTCACGCATCCCATCCCCGTCGCGCAGCAAAATAAAGCTATGTTCAACCCGAAACAGCACGCGCAATTCTGTCACCACGACCGCCATCAAATCTTCCACATCGACCAAATTGCGTGTCGATTGTGCAAGATTGTAGAGCGCAACCAGTTCATCTTGTCGCGCCAGCAGTTCGGTGGTGAGCAGTTCAATATCTGCTTCGAGTTCTTGGATGGTCATCGCTTAGTTTAGACTATATTTCTAGTCAGCATGACACCGTTCAGCAAAGGCGGCGACCGCGGCCGACTCTTCTGCAAAAATATAAAAAGCCTTGTCAAAACGTGTCAGTTCAAAGATGATGCGCGTCGCTTGCTGCATATTTGAGAGGTGTAGATCACCGCCATTTTCGCGGCATCGCTTCATGCCCTGCACAAGCACGGCCAGCGCGGTTGAGTCGATAAAGTTCACGCCGCTGAGATTGACGACGACGTTTGGGCTGGCTGTTGCATTTGTGAGCCAACTTTGAATTGGCTCAGACGTGTGTGCGTCAAATCGGCCGTCTAATTCTAGGATTCGTACATTGGTTTTTGTTCGCTGTGTTATGTTCATCTTGGTTCGTCGCCGTGAACGACGACGCTAAGTGAGAAAACAGGCTTAAGCCTGCTTTGTGACGTAGTGTGTGGAGTTACCCACACGTTCCTCTTCCCTGTCCATCCTCAACGTCTGAAAATGCAGCAAATACCAATCGACGATCTCCGAAATCGGAATGCCGTGCGAAGCCATAAAATTTTGCTGTCCCATTTCGCGTCGTTTGATTGGGTTGTCGAGCAGTGAACCGATAGCGTTGGCGAGTGACTCGACGCTTTCTGGATCGAAAAATTCGCCCGTATAACCTTCTTCTGTAATCACTTCGGCAAAGTCACCGATCTTGGGCAAAACGACCGCCTTGCCATAATCGCCGGCTTGATGCAGCACGCCCGAACTGCCGGTTGTGCTGGTATATGGGAAGACGACGACCGCCGCCTCGCCAAAGATGATAGGCACATCTTCTTCCGCCACATAGCCTGTGAAGCGCACGTTTGGAACGTGGGCGTATTGCGCCTGAACGTCGCTTAGGTAGCCGGGGGCGTTGGGGCTGTCACTGCCCGCGATAACGAGTTCGAGTGGGGGGCGTTGGGGTGTTTGCAGCTTGGCAAATGCTTCGATTAGACGCTCGACTTTTTTGTATGTGCCAAACTTGCCAAACGCCATAATCTGCATTGGATCAAGCGGAATGTCGTGAATGGGCTGTACCACCTCATCATCAAACGAGCCGTGTGGAGCCAACAGTAGATTGTCCGTTTTGTATTTTTCTGCAAGAATTTCGATGTATTTCGGGATGGTGAGGGCGACGAGATCGGCCGATAAAACCCCCTTCGTCACAATTGTCCCCGCCGTGCGCGTCGCCCATTCAAGCGCACGGTTGCTGGCAAACCCAGTCGTCTTCAGGTCAACTGTCTCCATAATGTTGTGTAACAACACGACGGACGGGAAGCCTGCCTGCTTGACTAAGCGTGGTGTGGATAGACCGAGCGCGGCCGATAGGCGACCATCACCGAACGTGGCAAATTGCAGATTGAACAGAACGACATCGGGCTTCGCGCTGCGAACCGCCTGCACAATCGAGAGGGGGTTTTTGAGTGAGCCAAATCTCCAGCAGGGCACGATGTCCATTGAGACATTGCCGGCCTCATTGGGGTAGGCCTTATCGTTGGGGAGATGATCGACAAAAAGCGTGATGTGAGAGACATCGGCCGATTTCTCGCGCAAAGCACGCACAAAATGAAACGCATACTCATTGAGCGATCCCGTCCCCGGCGGAAATGTTGTCACGATCCCAACATGTAGCTTACGCATGGGCATACCCTCCTCGTATGTCGGTCATCTTTATTTTGACTAAATCAGTGATAAAGCGTCGAGCTTCTTTTGCGGCATCGACCTTTGAACCCGGCGCATCAAACCAAGTGACAGGCACTTCTGCAACTTTGTACCCAAACTTGAACGCGAGATAGAGAATTTCGAGGTCAAAGCTAAAGCCCATCAATGTTTGGGCATTGTGCAGGCGTAATGCCGCTTCACGTCTGAACAGCTTGAAGCCACACTGCGTATCTTTGACACGAATGCGAAAAAGATTCTGCACGATGGCGTTGAGACCTGCGCTTAACACTTTGCGCTTAAAGCTCTTGTTTTCAACTTCTGCCCCATCGGCCGCCCGTGAGCCAACCGCAATATCATATCCTTCATGTTCTAGCACGTGCAGAAGGCGGCCGATTTCCTCAATTGGTGTTGAATTGTCTGCGTCGGCAAAGAGGATATAGTCGCCACGCGCTGCCAACATCCCGCGTTTGACTGCACTGCCTTTGCCGCCATTCTGCGGTGTAGTCAACACGCGCAAATTAACAAACTCAAGCTCCTCAAGCATGGTGACTGTTTGATCTTGCGAGCCGTCATCGGCTACGATTAGTTCCCACGGCCGACCGAAGGTAACCAAATGTGACGTAATCGCACCAACAGTTGGAATAATGCGGATTTCTTCGTTATAAGCGGGAATGACAATCGAGATTTCTGGCTTCTCGATAAGGGGTTCACGTTTCCATTTTTCGTATACTGCATAAGTCATTGTCGATGCTACCTTACTACTTGACGCTGGTTGAACCTTACTTGCTATTTGCGTATTCGTATCTGGGAAAATAGTCCTGTTTGAAATAGTCTAGCAGAATTTTCGCCTATGAGCATTTTTGTGATAATTAGATCACTCTACAATATATAAGTAGATCAGCAAAAGTTTTGGTGCATTGTAGCCGAGGTTTCCAACCTCGTTCCCAGATGCGAGGATGGAATCCTCGGCTACACAAAGACACGAATTCTTTTGGGTGTGTTTCAAATACTTTGAGGGTGTCATTCCAGCGTATGCAGGAATCC
>CAYMGE010000091.1:0-24222 GCA_964389925.1 uncultured Ardenticatenaceae bacterium | reverse complement strand
GCGGTATGAGGAGGCGTTGGCTGATTACGACCTTGCAATCGCCCTCAACCCCAACTACGCGACGGCGCATGGGGCGCGAGGACAAACCTATGTGGCGATGGGACGAGGAGAAGAGGCGGTGCGCGATCTCAACGCCGCACTTGCGCTGAATCAGTTTTCAGACGGCCTAGCGGCCTACACCTATTTTCTATTGGCGCAGGCACAGCAGCAGCTTGGCGAGCAAGCGGCGGCGTGTGCTGCCATTCAGCAGTCGCTGGCACTCAACCCAGAGAATGACGAAGCGTTGGCGCTGGCGGAGGCAGTTGGGTGTTCGCCAAATTCAGACGAAGAAATGTAAATGGTCGTTTTGTCGTCTGTAATCCCTAGCAATTTTCAATTTTCCGTTTTCAATTTTCAATTTTTAATTGAAAGAATTGAAAATTGAAGCAATTGAAAATTGAAAATGAGCGACAAAAAGTTGTCGATGTTGCGTTATTGGATCATCGCTTACCGTTCACCGATTACGGCTCACTGATCGGCTTTTTGCCGTGATACTGGTAGTAGTTTGTTTTGAGCGTGCCGTTGTAGAGCTTGCGAACGCGGTCGGGGCGGGCGCGTTTGAAGTAGTCGGGGAGCTTTTGATCGGCCGTCAACACATACACCGACCACCCCCACTTCTTGCGAAACATCTTGTTGAGCGCGATGTAGATCAGATTGATCGCCCGAAAGTCAGACATCCGCACCCCATACGGCGGGTTGGTGATGACTACGCCATGCTCTTGGTCGATCCATAAATCTTCGACCGCTTTCTGCTCAAACTGAATGTCGCGCTCAACCCCTGCCTTACTCGCATTACGCCGCGCCAGCTTGATGACCTGCCCATCATTGTCATAGCCAAACAGCTTGATCTTGCCCTTACGTTTTTGGCGTGCGCTGGCTGCCTCACGCCGTGCCGTTCGCCAAACGTCCGCGCCGATGAGCGACCAATCCTCGCTGGCAAAATGACGCTTGAGACCCGGCGCAATGTTGCGGGCAATCATGGCGGCTTCGATCAAGATCGTTCCCGACCCGCACATCGGATCGATCAGGCGCTGCTCTTTGCGCCAAGAGCTGAGTAACACCAGCCCCGCTGCGAACGTCTCTTTGAGCGGAGCCTCCCCCGCCTCCTCACGATAGCCGCGCTTGTGCAGCCCCGCGCCCGACGTGTCAATTGTCAAAAGGGCAACGTCGCGCAGGAGCGAGACTTCGATGGTGTACGCTGCGCCAGTTTCGGGGAGTTCGTCTACTTGGTGGGCGGTGAGGAGGCGTTCGGCCGATGCCTTCTTGACAATGGCCTGACAGCTACGCACGCTGAATAAAGCTGACTTGACGGATCGGCCGCGTACATCAAAACGCCCATCGGCCGGTATCCACGCCTCCCACGCCAACGCCTTCGTCTGCTCAAACAGCTCCTCAAACGTCGTCGCCTTGAACTCCCCTACCTTGACGCGCACCCGATCTGCACAGCGCAACCACAAATTGACGCGCGGAATATCAGCCAGCGTCGCCGCAAATTCGACGCGCCCGGGCTGCACATTGATGTCCTCAAATCCAAGCTGGCGCAATTCCGTCTTGACGATCACTTCGAGACCATATTTTGTGGTGGCGATCAGGGTAATCATTCAGTCGCCCTCAATTGGGCAATCTCATTCTCTACAAATTCAACCAGTTCCGTTAGGAATGGTGTGTCAAAACGGAACTCTGCGCCGGCCGCGTTGAACAGTTGGGGCAACGTTTTTGTGCCACCCAGTGCGAGGGCTGCGCGATAGTCGGCTAGTGCTTGCGCGTGGTCGTCTAGGCTGTTGCGGAACACCTGATAAGCCCCGACCTGTGCCATGCCATACTCGATGTAGTAGAAAGGATAACGGAAAATGTGCAGCTTGCGTTGCCAGCCCGTGGCGCGAATCGCTTCGAGTCCCGTCCAGTCGATCCCGCGCAGGAAGCGTTGGGCAAGTTCATCATATTTTGCGTCGAGGTTGTCGGGGTCAGAGGCCGCGTCGATGTTGGTATAGACCCAATGTTGGAATGCATCGACAACCGCCATGTAGGGGAAAAAGATCAGCGTCTTTTCAAGATGTTCGACGCGATGGCGTGCTGCCTCTGCCTCCGTGTAAAACCCACCGCGCTCTTTGGTCAAATTAGGAGCAGCCAACATTTCCATCCCCATCGACGCGACCTCGTTGAACTCCATCGGCGCACGCATTTGCCAAACGAGCGGCTGGCTGCGCATGGCGGTGTAGCTGTGAAAGGCATGTCCCGCCTCGTGTAGCATTGTTTGCACATTTCGGCCGCTGCCAACCGCATTCATAAAGATGAAAGGCAGCCGTCGATAGGGCAGGCTGTGTGAGTAGGCTCCCATCGCTTTGCCCTGTCGCGTCATCAGATCGAGCATTCCGCCCTCTGCCATCTGCGAAAACTGATAGCCAAGTTCGGGGTCAAGGCTGTGGAAGATGTCGAGAGAGTGTTGGGTCAACTGTTCTTCGGTCGAGAATGGGGTGAGCGGTTCGTCTTTGGTTGAGACAACTTTGCCCATTTCTGGCACCCATTCCCACGGACGCAGTTTGTCATACCCCAACGCTTTGCGCTTGCGCTCAAAAATACGCTCAACGGCCGGCACAAAAGCCGCTTCAATCGCCTCATGGAACTGATAACAATCTTCGGCCGTATAGCTAAAGCGTCTGCGCGTGCGAAATGCGTACTGGCGATGGTTGTCCAAACCCGCATTTTGTGCCATCTGGTGGCGTTTGGCGAGCATTTGAACGTAAATGTCGTTAGCTTCCGACTGGATCGACTGCCATAGCCCCATGACGGTGTGCCAACCGCGCTCACGTTCGGCGCGGTCGGGGCTGTCGAGATGGACGGCAAGCTGGTTGAGGTTTTTGGTTTCGCCGTCCCACTCGGCCGATAATCCCCCCGCCAATTTGTCATACTGTGTCGAAAGCTGCACCAATTCAGCCTTCAACGGCAAATTTCCCTCGCAGAATAGATCAACCTCGTCACGTAAATTACGCAGCGCAATCTGCATATCGGCATCGTCGATTTCAAGCTGCAACATGCGCTGCTTCAATGCCTGCTCTGCCTTTTCGACGTGTGGTAAGACGGACTTCACCACGTCGAGATAGGCCGCTTCGCGTGCCGCATCGCTGGTGTCGAGCGTGCGCTGAATTGAAGTGTACGCCTGCACCTCGTACCAAAAGCGCGTGAGGTCGCTCCAATCTTGTAGCCATTCTTGTTGGGTTTCGGCCGAAAGTTCCCGTTCGATTAGCTCCGTATAGTACGGCTCAAACGTCTTCCATTCACGATAATTAACGGCATCTATTGAGAGGGGTAATTCAATCATTATCTAACTCCTGAACAATTTGCAGGAACTATAACCGAAAAACAACCTTTGTGACGAATCAGGCAGGCTTTATTAACTCAGGCTACAGCAATTCACCCTCGATAATTGGCTCACCCTTCTTAAACGTGATGCTGTTGTTCTCGACATCAACGCGAATCGTGTCCCCATCGCGGAAACGCCCTTCGAGGATCGCTAGAGCCAGCGGGTCGGCAACCAGTCGCTGCACGGTGCGCTTCAGGGGACGTGCGCCATAAGCGGGGTCATATCCCTCTTGCGCCAAGTACATTTTGGCTATCTGCGACACATCCAGCACGATAGAGCGATCATCCAACATGCGTTGCAAGCGCAGCAGTTGAATGTCGATGATCTCCTTTAGGTGTTCGAGCGACAGTGCGCTAAAGGTGATGATGTCGTCGATGCGGTTGAGAAATTCGGGGCGGAACTGTCGCCGTAGGGCTGCGAGTGCCGCAGCAGGATCGTAGCGATCACCTTGTAAAAACTGGCTGCCGATATTGCTCGTCATGATGACAACTGTGTTTTTGAAATTGACGGTGCGGCCTTGTGAGTCGGTTAAACGACCATCATCGAGCAGTTGCAAGAGCGTGTTGAATACGTCGGGGTGCGCTTTTTCGATTTCGTCAAACAGGACGACGCTGTACGGCCGACGGCGCACCTGTTCAGTCAGTTGGCCACCCTCGTCATAGCCGATGTAGCCGGGAGGCGCACCGATCAGGCGGCTGACGGCGTGTCGCTCCTGATATTCGCTCATGTCAATTCGCACGATGTTGTTGTCATCATCAAACAGAAATTCGGCTAAGGCGCGAGCGAGTTCGGTTTTGCCGACCCCGGTGGGGCCGAGAAAGATGAAGGAGCCAATCGGCCGATTGCGATCACTCAGCCCCGCCCGACTGCGCCGCACGGCATTCGCCACCGCCTTAATCGCATCCTCTTGCCCAATCACGCGCCGATGCAGTCGTTCTTCCATTTTGAGCAGTTTTTCGACCTCACCCTCGACCAGCTTGCTGACAGGGACACCCGTCCAGTTGCTCACAATGCTGGCGATGTCCTCCCCGTCAACCTCTTCTTTTAGCAATGCGCCATTTTGTTGCAGTTCACTGAGACGAACCTCTTTTTCACGCAACTGCTTCTCAAGCTCTGTCATCGTGCCATAGCGCAACTGAGCGGCTTTATTGAGATCAAAACTGCGTTCGGCTTGCTCAATCTGCGTGCGCGTCTCATCCATCTTTTCTTTGATGCCACGCACCTCATCAATCGCACTTTTTTCCGTCTCCCACTGGGCGCGGAGTGCGTTTGCGTTTTCCTTCAACTCAGCGATCTCGCCCTCAATGATCTTGACACGTGCCTTGCTCGCGTCGTCACGCTCTTTCTTCAGTGCCTCACGCTCGATTTCAAGCTGCAAAATTTGGCGATCTACTTTGTCAAGCGCGTCGGGCTTGCTGTCAATTGCCATTTTAAGCCTGCTGGCTGCCTCGTCGATTAGGTCGATTGCTTTGTCTGGGAGCTGGCGGTCGGTGATATAGCGGTGGGAGAGTTGGGCGGCCGCAATAACCGCGCTATCCTGAATCCGCACGCCATGATGAACTTCGTAGCGCTCTTTCAGCCCGCGCAAAATTGAAATCGTGTCCTCGACGCTTGGCTCGTTTACAAAAACGGGCTGAAATCGTCGCTCAAGCGCGGGGTCTTTCTCGATATATTTGCGATACTCGTCGAGCGTCGTCGCGCCAACGGTGCGTAGCTCGCCACGTGCCAACATCGGCTTGAGCATATTGCTGGCATCCATCGAGCCTTCACTCGCGCCCGCCCCGACGACAGTATGCAATTCGTCGATGAAGAGAATGATCTGACCGTCACTGTCAGCAATTTCCTGCAAAACGGCCTTTAGACGCTCTTCAAATTCGCCGCGAAACTTTGCCCCTGCCACAAGCGAAGCCATGTCGAGCGCGAATACGTCCTTGTTTTTCATTCCTTCGGGAACGTCGCCTTTGACGATGCGCTGCGCGAGCCCTTCGGCAATTGCCGTTTTGCCGACACCTGCCTCACCGATCAGGACAGGGTTGTTTTTTGTGCGACGGCTGAGGACTTGGATGACGCGGCGGATGATTTCATCTCGGCCGATAACAGGATCAAGCTTGCCCAACCGCGCCATCTGCGTCAAATCGCGCCCATATTTTTGCAACGCTTCATACGTCGATTCGGGATTTTGACTCGTCACGCGCTGCCCGCCGCGAATTTGCGTCAAGGCTTGTAGGACATTATTTTGGTCAATGCCCATCTCGCCCAAAAACGACAGATTGCGAACCTTCGTTTGCAATAGCCCCAGCAACAGATGTTCGGTGCTGGTGTAGTCGTCTTTCATTTTTGAGGCGGTGCGTTCGGCCGAGTTCACCACATTGGTAAACTCTCGGCTCATATTGACCTGTTTAGACGAACCATACGACCGCGCCAATCGCCCCAACTCTTGCTCGATGCGAGCAGTCAGCGCGGACACATTGCCGCCAATTCGGTTGATGATTTGAGGAACAACGCCACCCTCCTGTACAACCAATGTTGTCAAAAGATGCAGCGGTTCGATCTGATTATGGTTGCGTTCCTCTGCAAGCTGCTGCGCCGCGAAGATCGCCTCCTGTGCTTTTTGTGTAAATTTATTTAGATTCATGGTTGTTTTCTCCCTAGACTGACAGCTCTCAAGCTATCACATTTAGGCATATTTTTGTATTAGTTATAGTAAAGACGCGACATCAGAACTGCGTAACGACAAAATTAGACAAGGATTAATTTTAGTACAAATAAGTATGTGCCACTGAATATGCCGCAATGTTAACAAAACATTGACGCAAAACTTCTACAGTCAGATATGCAAACAGAGGCGTTACCAAGCAAGGCAACGCTTATAAAAAGGAGTTCACCTCATGTTACGTTACGCTATTATCTTCTTCGTTATCGCCATCATCGCGGCCATCTTCGGATTTGGGGGAATTGCCTCTGGTGCGGAGAGTATTGCCAGAATTCTTTTCTACATCTTCATCATTCTGTTTGTTGTTGGACTGGTGATGAACTTTTTGCGTGGATAAAGCACACAGATGTAGCACAGGCATCCTGCCAGTGCTACATTGAAAGCAAGGCATATTGTCCTGCATGGTAGAGAAGTGGGTTTGCGTCGTCTTTGTAGTGGAACTGTTCGACTCGGCCGACAAAGAGCGTATGATCGCCAATGGGGATGGCTTGGACAATTTTTGTGATGAGGTGGGCGTTTGCGCCGTCGATTAGGGGCAGATCGGCGCGGGTGATGAAGGGAACGGGGCCGGCTTGTGGTTGGCCGGCAAAGTGATTGGAGAGGTGTTGTTGTTCGGCCGCTAACACACTGACCCCATACCGCCCCGACCGTTCCAAGTAGCCGTGCATCGTCGCGCTGTGCTTGACGGCGATCCCGACGAGTGGCGGATCGAGCGAAATCGAGAGAAACGCATTGCAAGTCATACCGCGCACACTGTCGCCAACTTGGGTTGTGATAATGGTGATGCCTGTCGCAAATCGGCCGAGGGCGTTGCGATAAGCACGAGTGTCTGTTGGATTGTTCATCGCGCTATTATACGTGGGACGACGCAATTTCCGATACAATAGGCACATGAGAAATGGGGCGAATCGCCTGTGGCGGCGGTGATTTTGCAGGGGGAGGTGGCGGCCGATGCGTTGCGCGATTGGGTCAATCAGCGCGTTGAGGCACGCTTTCAAAAGTTGAGCGCCGTCTTTGTGATGACCGATTTCCCGCGCAGCACGGCGGGCAAAACGCTCAAGCGCGTCATGCGGGAACCATTTTGGGAAGGTCGCAAAATATAGAGCGGTGTTGTTGACGAATTCGACTATCCACTTCCCTTGTGGACAAACCGCTCACTTCTCCATCAGCCAACGCCCCCATCTCTCTGCGGCGGCAACAACATCCGCGCCTTAAATGCCTCCCGATCTGGCGTATACGCCACCGCCAAACAGCGCACAAACACTAAATTTGCGTCAAAGTATCGCTTGAACAGGGCAATTTGTTCACCTGTAAGTGACCATCTATGCCCAATGTCACGCTCTTCGATCATCACCTGCCGTAGCTTGTCCGCCCAGTCACGCCACCCAGCGCGGTCATCATCGGCTGGCTGGTTCTCTTGCAGATGTTTAATTTTGTCGTGCAACGATTGTCGCTTCAATTTCGTAATCGTCTTAAGAACGCGGTCGAGGGCAAGGTCGAGGTCGAGGGCAAGGTCGAGGGCGAGGTCGAGGTCGAGGGCGAGGTCGAGGGCGAGGTCGAGGTAGCGGGCGAGGACGCGGGCGCGGGCGCGGTCGATGGCGATGGCGATGGCGAGGGCGAGGGTGTGGGCGCGGTCGAGGGCGCGGTCGAGGGCGCGGGTGTGGGCGCGGTCGAGGTAAAAAGCTCGCACTGCGGCTGCGTGATACCGATGATCAACTGATAATTGTTTGCGCTCTGCCCATGCGACAATTTGCCACACTGTTTCATCTGTCTTAACCATTTCTGTCATTGCTTGCAGATAGCTCTCAAAAAATGCCGTTGCGTCGCGCAACATCTCGGCTGTCAGCGTAAACACAACCTCCCACCGATCATCCCCAATATGTTGCATCAACTCGTTGAGCGATCCGCGTGCCTCGTTCTCCTTGATGTTGAGCGCGGTAAAATACTCGTGCAGCGTCAAATGCGAAAATGAGTACACCTCACGCGCCCGCTCGACGATCAGGCCATACTGTGTCTGTATCCCGCGTTTGACCCGTTTCGCCTGATTCGCCGCCACGTTTGGAACCCCTTCCAAATACACTTTAATCCACGCGACAAGCTGATCTTCTTCTAAAAAGTAATCCCCCTGCTTAAATGACTCGGCTGCGATCACACTCAGCAACGTCTCTGGATAGGGCGACTCAAACCCCGCCACAATCGGATCGCGCCGAATGTTGCGCGTCGCATCCCACTTGCCCATTAGCTCCGCCGTTGCCTCCTCATATATCTTGCTGCGCTTGAGCGGGAACTGATTGCGTGCCTCATAGACAACGCAGAGCAGCGTCAGCAGCAGCGGAACCCGCGCCAATTCCTCCAACGGCTGGTACTTTTCATCCTCCAACAGCTTTGTCTGGCTCTGTATCGCCTTGACGTTGCCTTCACCAAACCACCCATTGATAAAGTTGCGAATTTGCGACTTTTGAAAATCAGCCAGCTCAACATACTTGAACTTTATAAATGAGTAATCCGTCGCCGCAACGCGGCACGTAATTAGGATTTGGCTCTCGGCGTACTGTTCCGCAAATTGGTCAAGCGCATCGATCATATTTTTGCGCCGTTCTCCTTGCAAGTTGACCTCGTCTAATCCGTCAAATAGGATCAATGCGCGTCCATTGTTCAATACTCGCTCAATAAATGCGTGTGCTGCGGGGATCGTCTGTACGGCTGTGTCGTTGCTGATGTAATCGAAAATGTCAGCGGCTGTTCGCATCGTCGGCCGCGCTTCAGACAATTCACGCAAGCGAACCAAGACTGGAAACCGATCTAGCTCACCCTGAATTGCCAACAGCGCGGCGCGATACATAAATGTCGTCTTTCCCGCGCCCGGCTTGCCATAGATAAACAGCTTCCTTAATTTTTCATCACGCAACGCCTCATCGTCTGTCAGTCGCTTGGTCTTCCCAGAATGTAGATCGCGTGGTGAGGTAAACTCGTCGCGAAAGTCATCAATACCATATCGCTGCTTTGCCGTCTCCTCATCGAGCATATTGATAGCGGTGTAAATTTTCTCTAACGGCTGGCTTTCACGCTTGCCCAACACACGCACATGAGCCACTTGGTCATATAGCTTCTGATAGTACGCCTCGACCGCTTCGCGCCATTTGACCTCCCTACCCCCATCGATTAACAGACTGCCATCTTCATTCCATCGTTGTCTGGCGACTTCCCCAATCGTGCGAACACGAACTGACTCGACAATACGTTCAACCGTATCCCATGCGCCGCCTAAATTATCGAGAAAGGAAATCGAGCCAACAAAGGCTGCCACCAAAACAGTAACGATGGCAAAAACTGTCCACGTCACGCTTAATTGAAGCAGCCAGCTTATGATGAATACAATTATGGTGAGAGCCAAGACAACGGCGACTGTGATATATAACGTTTTGCGCGACTGTTTGTGTTCGTCCATTGTGTACTCCTGTTATCGAATGGGAAGTTCTTGGCATCATCACTATTTTACTACGTGATGCGATTAACAGGCATTTTAGGGTCTTCGGGATTTTGAGTGGAAAACGTATAGTACGTGGTGCGTGGTGCGTGTCCAGAGATTATTACGCACCACGCACTACGTAATGCAAACCACTCCGATTCCTAAAGAGCCACATTTTATTGGTTCGGTGCTAGTAGTTTGGGATAGAATGCCTGCGTGAAGATTCAAGATGTAGTGACGACAAACGGACACAGCACGGCGGGTGCAATGATTTCGGTAGGCGTGCGCCTAGAGAACGGTCAAATTGGGTGGGGAGAGGCGATTGAGCTAACGGGCTTTTCGCAAAATCAGCTACATGCAACCGTTCACAACGATGTGCGCCCTGTCTTGATCGGGCAACCAATCGGTGATTTAGCGGCATTGCTGGCGCGGGTTGACACGCTGACAGAGACAGTCACGCTGATCGAGACGATTCAGCCACGCAATACAGGCTTGTCGCGGCGGTCGTTATTTACAGGCGTGCAGACCGAACCAGAGCCGATTGTGCGCGAGTATGAGGAGGAGCGGTCGATATTCCCCTCAATCCGCTATGCCCTCAGCCAAGCTATCCTCAACGCCGCCACCCTGACGACAAAACGCACCCCCGTCGATCTCCTCTGCACCACATATCATCTTCCACGACCGACCAAGCCTGTTCCCCTCCATGCCGCGCTGCTCATGCGCCAAACTCGCGCCGCCACCCGCCTGCTCCATCATCCGATTCAATCGCTCGGTCTGACTATCGACCCTGCCAAACGCATCACTGAGTTGGGCAACAATGGGATTGATGCCCAGAGTGCCATTCGTGGCTTAAAGCAAGCTGGGGATTTGGGCGATGTGGCCTTTTATTTGAGTGCGAGCGGTGGCTATGGGGAACTTTTGGAAAATAACACGGGCAAAATTCTTGGCAGCGCGTTTGGGCTAGAAGCGGCCGCAAAGCCACAACAACTCTATCTCGAAGACCCGCTCATCATGCCCAGCCGCTCGGAACAGGTCAAACAGTTGGGCGAGTTGCGAGCCTATTTCAAAATTCGGCGTTTGAGGACAAAGCTCGTCGGCCGAGCCTACGTCGATTCGCTAGAGGCAGTGCAGGCATTTGTCGCGCAAAAACCGTGTGTCGATCTGCTCTGGCTCGACCCTCTGCAATTGGGGAGCTTACATAATCTGATTGTGGCGGCAAAGCTGTGCCGAGAGTGGGGTGTGGGTGTGGTTATTGGGGGGAGTTCGGCCGAGACGATCCTCGCCGCTCACACAGCCGCTCACGTCGCGCTCGCCCTCCAAGCCGATCTTCTCTTCGCCAAACCCGCCACCCAAGTCGGCATTGCGACCCTGCACAATGAAATGGCGCGGATGTTGGCTATGTGAATGGCGGCTCGAAAACGTCGGGCTGAAGCCACGACACTACATTCCCAAATCTTTGATGCTTAAACAAAAAAACAACGTTCTCAATAGCCGCTTTGTCAGAAAATCACCGATCTACTATGGGTGGGTCATCCTCGTCGTCGGCACGCTGGGGGTCATCATGTCGAGTCCGGGGCAGACGTACTCCTTTTCGATCTTTATCGAACGCTTTATCGAAGACCTCGGACTGAGCCGGTCGCTCGTCAGCAGTTTGTACGCTGTCGGGACGGTGACGGGGAGTTTGGCATTGCCGTACATCGGCCGAGCCATCGACCAACGCGGCAATCGCAAAATGGTCGTTCTCATTGCACTAACCTTTGGTTCTGCGTGCATCTACATGGGGTTTGTGCAAAACGCCATTATGTTGATGATCGGAATCATCTTTATGCGAATGCTTGGGCAGAGCAGCATGGTGTTGGTCAGCCGCAACGTCATGAATCAATGGTGGGTGCGGCGGCGTGGCTTTGTATTGGGGATTAGCACACTCTCATCGGCGATGTTGGGTGTTGGTCTATTTCCCAATTTGATCAACTGGCTAATTCCACAAATCGGCTGGCGTGGAACCTACTGGCTGCTGGGTGCGCTCGTCATGGGCATCATGATTCCGCTGGGCTATCTGTTTTTTCGAGAGCGGCCGGAACTGTATGGGATGCTGCCCGACGGGTATGAAAAAGTTGAGCAGGTTATCGATCCAAAGAAAGAGCTGTTCATTGAGGAAAATTGGACACGCGCAGAAGCAATCCACACCAAAGCATTTTGGCTGATCGTGTTCAGTGTCGCGGCGTTCAGTATGCTTGGCACAGGGTTGACTTTTCACATCGTCAGCATCTTTGCGGACAATGGGCTTTCGGCCGATCTCGCCGCCGCCATTTTCCTACCCATGTCGCTCACTACCTCACTGGTCAGCCTTCCGGCGGGTTGGTTAATCGACCGCGTTGCGACAAAATACGTGTTGGCGGCCGCGCTGGTGCTGATGACGGTCACCATTTTGTCCTCAACGAGCATTCGCGGCACAGAGTTGGCGATTATCTATGGAATCGTGTTTGGTTTGACAAATGGACTGGCACGCATCTCGGCCGACGTTGTTTTTGCCAACTACTTCGGCCGAGCGCATCTCGGCGCGATCACGGGCTTTTCTAGCACCATCACGGCGGTCGCCTCTGGACTCGGCCCCTTGATCTACGGTGTAGGGCGCGACTTAGCGGGCAACTATTGGCCATCGCTGCTGCTCTCAGCCATCTATCCCGCGACGATGGCGGTGTTGGTGCTATTTATGAATCGGCCGAAACACGTGTCGAATGCGTAACAAACGGCACATCGTTACAATTAAGATGTTGCAAGTCTAAAGAATTGCACGTTTAACTAGCAACTAAAAAAAAGAGGTAAATACATGACTGTTCGCGCAATCTGTCCCGGCACGTTTGACCCAGTGCATTATGGACATTTGGATATTTTTGAACGCGCTTCCAAGCTGTTTGATGAGGTGATTATCGCCGTTTATGATCATGGGCAGCCGATCAAGAAAGTGCTGTTCTCGGCCGAAAATCGCGTCCGCCTGATCAATGAAAATATCACCCAACTGCCCAACGTGCGCGTGATGACGTATAGTGGGATGACGGCCGATTTTGCCAATGAAGTTGGGGCAAAGGCGATCATTCGTGGCCTTCGCATCTTTTCCGACTTTGAATTTGAATTCCGCATGTCACTCATCACCCATCGACTTTCCCCTGAAATTGAATATCTCACGCTGATGACCCGCGAGGAACACATGTTTTTGAGTGGCACGATGGTGCGCGAGATCGCCTCGCTCAGTGGCGACATTAGTTCGATGGTTCCCTCTAACGTTGAGGCTGCGCTACGTGCCAAATATGGCTAATTCTGATAGGCTTTGATGGTATTTGGTGAAAAATTAACGAATACCAACCTACCGAAAGGAATGAAAATGCCGAGATGTGAGTCTAACTTTCATCCCTCATCCTTCATCCTTCATCCTTATTTTCACAGGAGCAAATATGAACATTAAAGGCTCTACCTTTTTAGTCACAGGTGGTAGCTCAGGGCTGGGTGCGGCAACTGCCCAGCGCCTTAGTGAGAACGGTGCAAATGTCGTCATTCTTGACATAAACGAAGAACTTGGCAGCGCAGTCGCGCAGACAATGCCACACGCTATTTTTTGTAAGACCGACGTTTCCAATGAGGAAGATGTCCAGAGTGCGGTCAATCAAGCGGTTGAGGAATTTGGCAGCATTCAAGGCGCGATCAACTGCGCGGGCATTGCAATTGCACGCAAAATTTTAAGCTCACGCGGGAACCATTCGCTCGCTGATTTTGAAAAAGTGTTGCGGATCAACCTGTTTGGGACGTTTAACGTGTTGCGGTTGGCGGCCGATCAAATGGCGAAGCAATCGGCCGATGAGCGCGGCGAACGCGGCGTTATCATCAACACTGCATCCGTCGCGGCCTATGATGGTCAAATCGGACAAGCGGCCTACGCTGCCTCAAAAGGTGGCATCGTCGGCATGACCTTGCCCGCTGCCCGCGAACTCGCCCGCAGCGGCATTCGCGTGATGACGATTGCCCCCGGCATCTTTAGAACACCCATGTTGGCGGGGCTGCCCGAAGAGGCGCAAAAATCGTTGGGCAAACAAGTTCCTTTCCCCTCTCGTCTGGGAAATCCGGATGAGTATGCGGCACTCGTGCAACACATCCTCGAAAATCAAATGCTCAATGGAGAAGTGATCCGTCTCGACGGCGCGATACGGATGGCTCCGCGCTAATCGACAACTTTAGGAGAACCTCATGCCCCTTACAGAACTGAAACGTGCGGCCGATGCCGTGCGAATGCTCGCAGTAGATGCAGTAAACCAAGCAAACAGTGGTCATACTGGCACAGCGATGGCACTCGCCGATGCTGCCATCGTGCTATGGACACAGTTTCTGCGCTTCGATCCAAAGCAACCCAACTGGGCAAATCGGGATCGCTTTATTCTTTCAAACGGTCATGCGTCCATGTTGCAATACGCAATGCTGCACCTGACAGGCTATGACATTTCACTCGATGACATCCGCAACTTCCGCCAGTGGCACAGCATCACGCCCGGACACCCAGAAGTTTACGAAACGTCGGGCATTGAGATGACGACAGGGCCGCTTGGTCAGGGATTAAGCTCGGCCGTTGGGATGGCCTTAGCGGAAGCCCATTTAGCGGCCGTCTACAACTCGGACGACCTCAACATCGTCGATCATCATACCTACGTCTTTTGTAGCGACGGCGACATCATGGAAGGCGTTTCGCACGAGGCTTGTGCGCTTGCCGCACATTGGAAGCTCGGCAAGCTGATCGCATTCTTTGACGACAACAAAATTACGATTGATGGCAGCACCGACCTTGCCACCAGCGAGGACGTGTTGGCACGCTTTGCGGCGTATGGCTGGCACGCGATTGTGGTTGAGGATGGTCATGATATGGAAGCGATCCACGCGGCGATTGTGGCGGCGCGTGAAGAGCAGGATCGGCCGACGATAATCGGCCTACGTACCCACATCGGCCTCAAAAGCCCCGCCCAAGATACATCAAAAGCACACGGCGCATTGACAGGCGAGGAGATGGTTTCTGCCATCAAAGCGGCCTACGAATGGACGTATGAACCATTTACCGTGCCGGAAGATGTCATGGAGTTTATGCAAGATCGGCGTGTTGACCCCGATGGCTCGCAGGTGTGGGCAGACCAATTCAAAGCGTATGCGCTCGCAAATCCAACGCTGGCGGCACAGTTCGCACGCGGTCAGAAAAACGAACTGCCCGATGATTGGGAAGCCGCTTTGCCGACCTTCGATAAAGATGTAAAGCAAGCGACTCGCGCTGCATCGGGGAAAGTGTTAGAGAAAATTGTACCTGTCATACCGTACCTGATGGGTGGGTCGGGAGACTTAACGGGTAGCAACAAGACGCTGGCGAAGGGGATGGGGAATTTTCAAGCAGACAGCCCGACGGGTCGCTATCTCTATTATGGCGTGCGCGAACATGGCATGGCGGCGATCTCAAATGGGATGTCCCTACATGGTGGTTTGCGCCCCTACTCTGGCACATTCTTGATTTTCAGCGACTATGCACGGGGGGCGGTGCGCTTGGGTGCTTTGATGAAACAACCGGTCGTTTGGGTTTTCTCCCATGATAGCATCGGTCTCGGCGAAGACGGCCCGACGCATCAGCCGATTGCCCACCTCGCCGCGCTGCGTGCGATTCCAAACCTACACGTTTTTCGCCCCGCAGATGGCAACGAAACAGCCATTGGCTGGAAAGTTGCGCTTGAGCGCACGGATGGGCCGACCGCGCTGATCTTGACGCGACAAGGGTTGCCCACGCTCGACACAGACGTTTCGGGCGCAGAGCGGGGTGCTTACGTCGTGGCGGACAGCGATGAACCGCAAGCGTTGATTTTGGCAACGGGGTCTGAGGTGCATATCGCGCTAGAGGCTCATGGGATGTTGAAGGATGAAGGGATTGCCACGCGGGTTGTCTCAATGCCGAGCTGGGGCGTATTTGAGGAGCAATCGGCCGACTACCGCGACTCCGTCCTCCCTCGACACATCACCGCCCGCGTCTCCATTGAAGCCGCCGCCACGCTTGGCTGGCATAAATATGTCGGCAGCTATGGGACAGCGATTGGCCTTGACCACTTTGGCGCGTCTGCTCCGTATCAGACGCTGTATGAAAAGTTTGGCTTGACGGCCGAGTGCGTTGCCGACGAAGTGCGGGAGTTAGTCAGCTAGTCACGCATATCTGAAGCGTGCATGTCAAGCCAGTAAAGCGTGTGGCTAGGTAAACGGCGCATGATTTAGACAACTGAGAGATTCCATTTTTGAAAAAATGGAATCTCTCAGTTTATTCATCCCATTCAATTACGCGCACATCATCGATCAAGATACGTCTGTCGAGAAGTTCATCGACCTTGATATAAAACCCCGTCACATATCTGTATTCAGGCGCAAAGATGCGCTCTGGCAGGTAGTTTGTGACAGGAACCCAGCTATTTTGCGGAATGGCGCGGGCGACGTGCAGATATTGGATCGCTGATTCGGGGAAGTGATCGGCATAGGCATTGCTGATCGCGTCATCTCTGAGTCGGCCGGGCAAGTTAGGGCCAGCGACATTTTGCACAGAGTCATCTCCCTCAACCCAGTAAGGATAACGATTGCTGCCAATCACCGTCATTGCCACATCATCTACGCCAATCGCCCCGTCGGGTGAGGTCATTTGAAAAGTGATACCGAGAACGTCCTCGTGTGTGTAGGTGCGCTCGGCCGATTCCTTGACTGTAAACAGCAGCACCCGCGCCCCCAACGTCGGCGTAAAGATGATTGAGGCATCGCCCGATGCGGCCGATCCCGTATACCCCGTTGTAAAAACGCCCGTGCTACGAATGTCCCAATCGCTTGACATCCCATCGTAGTAAATGACCGCTGTTCTCTGCGTTCTCCGAGTAGGAATAGGTGTGGGTTGTGGTGTTGTCGTCGGTTGTGGCATCGCTGTCAATGTTGCATTGACGGCAACCTCTGTGCCAGAGAGGTCGCTAAATAGATGACTGACTGTCGCCTCACTGTCAGGCGCAACGGTCGGGTGGACTGGCTCCATCGTCAGACCATCCGTAATGAGTGGGGCTGTCGTCGGGATGACAACTGTCACGGCATCTGGTTCGGCCGCTGCCTCCCCACCACAACCGATCAGAAGACTCATCAAAATAAAAAGCGGAAAATAGAGTATGTGCTGTCTCACTGCCTCAATCCTCCCGCAGCCCAAGCGCAGGTTGCGGCTTTGGCACCCATGGCCAGCGCGTTTCCGGCAATACAACAGGTCGCCTCATGATCGGTTCGATCACGTTAATCATCCCAATCGCCGTCCCAAGAAACAGCATGTTTTGCGCCGACCACGACATATCGACGTAGGCAAAGATCATGTGCATGACAACATAAAGCGTAAAGAAAGCCGTCGCCGCGCCCATATCGTTGTTGGGCATTCGCCACATCGCTCGTGCGCCAAGCTGCAATGTCGCTCCGATCATAAATAGCATCGCCACAAAACCGCCCATACCTGCTTTCATCCAAATCCAAACAACAGAATTATGGGTGATGTACTCATACCACTCAAAAAAGCTGATGTCTGCCAATGGCACTAAAACCCAAAATTTTTGCCCAAAGCCAACACCCATCAATGTGTTATTGCGGATCGTCCAATTAATGTTAATGTTTTCGATGTCTCGATAGATATTCGATTGGCGATCCGCCTCAGAAGAGTTGTCCGTTGCAATAACCGACTTGACCGCTTGGGCAGGCAGCGCAATTGGGCTGCCGCTGTTCCAAAAAGCGAGTAAGTAAACGATTCCAAGAACGGTAACTGTTGGGGCAAGGATAAAGAACAGTCTGCGATAAAGTCGAAAGACCATCAAAAGCAGGATGGCGAGCGCGATCCCTAGCGAGATAAAGGCCGAGCGACGTTGCGCTGCAATATAGGTGATAGTGATAAAGGGTACAACGCTCAGTACAAAGAAGCGGCGTGGCCATGCGACGCGATAGAGAAAAATTGCCGCGCAGTAGACAAAGATCGAGTTCATGTGAATGGCTGAGGGGTGATCCATGATGTCACCAAACCCGGCCAGCGAACCGCGCATTGTGACGAAAAAAAAGCGCGTGCCAATCATTCCCTCAAACGTCACACCTAGAATGATGCACGTGATGAGTGTGTTGACTTGGCGGCGCGTCTGGATCAAGTTGGTCGTTGTGATGGCGCACAACGGCAAGTAGAAGATAGCGCGTGCTTCCCAGAGACCGATATTGCTGACACCGCCTGTGCCGAGTCCATAGACGAGGCCGATGGCGGCGAAACCTGCGAAAACGGCCGAATGCCAAAACAACGCGCCAAACGTGATCTTTGAGAGCGTTTTACGTCCACCGCCAATGATGAGCGGGATAAGCCACGCCAAGACAGTGAAGATCAAAAACGACTCGAGTGGGCTGATGATGACGCTATCATGTAGATAGAGCAGCGACTCTTGACTCGAAAAGTTGAGGTCAAACGGATACCACCATGACAATGCGGCATCGCCTGCCAGTGCAAGGGGCAACGTCATGTAAACACCGAGACGTGGCTTGACAAAGATGGCGACGACCCCAGAAAGATAAAGCATCCAGACGAGGATGGAATAGCCGATTTCAACACCTTCTGCACTATAGGTGATGAAATTTGCCTGTAACATCTGATAACCAAGCAGCAGCGTGGCACAGACAAAGGCCACCTGCCACAGTCGATGTTGCGCTCTTTGGACGGTTTGCTGCCCCTCTAGGCTGCGGGCATTGACATTGTAGTTAAGCATGTGTCACCTCACGACTGGGGGGAACGATAATGAGCGTTGGCGGGTCACTATGTTGGGTAAGGTGAATAGGCATGGTAGGGGGGGCGTGATCATCATCGTCGTCACTGACACCGAGCATCTCGGCCGGCAACGCTATCTTGCCCGTTGGGATACGCCCTAAAACTGGCAGATAGAGATCGGTGTGAACATCGACGGGGTAACGATAGGTTTTATCCATCAATGTCGCACCAACGCCCGCGCCAATGCAAAGTAGGACACCCATACCAATGAAGATAAACAGCACAATGACACGTTGGGCTGTCGTGTATTCGGGGGCGAGCGGCAATTTTGGCGCATCGACGAGCAAATAAGTATTTTCTACCTCTTGCGATGTTTGTGTTTGATCGAGCTTGATGAGATCAATTTTGGCGCGAGTTTCGAGGATGCGCCGTTCAGCGACAGACACATCATCGCGCAAAATTTCAATTTGGGTCGCTTCTTCACCGGGGCGGCGGAGACCAAAGGCGGGGTCGGGATGCTCGATTAGGTAGGTGCGGAGGGCGTTTTCGGCCGATTCCAGTTCCACCTGATAATCATTCATCACGCTTTGCAAAAAGCCAACCGAGTTGGTGATGTCACTGACAGCGAGGTTAACTTTCCACTGTCGATAGAGCGTGATCGCCGCATCTGCCAACTGATAGGCAATCTCGGGATCATCCGATTGTGCCACAATGTGGACGTGCTTTTCCCCCTTGATCTCGCCCCACAAGTTCTGCCGCACCGCATCCAGTAGCTCGTTGAGCGGCACACCGTTTTGCAGTTCTTCCTCCCAATTGGTGCGCTGCAAGATCGCCCGCGCAAACGCATCGGTCTGCATCAAGCTATCAAACTGCTCAATCACCGTCTGCCCACGCGAAACCCAAATATAGTTGTTGCTACGCACATTCGTGAGCGTCGTCAGCAGCGAGTCATCCTGCACATACAAAACGCCATGACTGAGATAGGTGGGTGTGCTGCTGAAAAAATAGTAGATGCCAAACAATAGCATCAAAAAGAAGGGTAGGACGTTGCGCCAAAAGTTGGCAAAAAAGTTGTCGAGAAATCGTAGGATGAGTCTGCGTCGCAGCTTACTTGCTTGTTGAACCATAAAGCTCTCCCGCTATCTAACATAAAACCTGACAGGGGCTGTCGTCCGCTTAGGATCGCGGCCGAATCTGACAGGTCATATTTCATTTGGGGAGAGTCGGGAAATGTTTAGCTGTGTCCAATACAGCGTGAGGGAAGTTTCACGTTGGCTTCACAATCATGTGTTTGTCTGATGTCGGCCTCATCCACGAGGCTACATGAGAAGGGAGAGTTTGCCGGGCAGGACGCTGATGGTGATGTTTTCGGCCGAATCTGCCACCATCTCCCCATCCGCGTGAATAGGGGTACTCGGCCGAGAGTCGATCTGTAATTTTGTCGTGCGAAATAGGGTGACATCAGGGTGTGAGAGGTGTGTCCCCTTGACGATACGTGGAATAACGCGCCCAATCGTCCCCCAGCCGATGCGTGGTACGGTGACGACATCAAACAGACCATCTGTCACGCTCGCCTTCGGCGACATCAAAAAGGTACTACCTGTGCGCGGCCCATTACAGACCGAGAGCAGCAGTAGCACCTCGTCTAGTTCACCGTCATCCCACGTTAAGCGCATCTGCCACTCTTGTAGATTCATAAGCGCACGCCCTACCGCTGCAACATAGCGCAATCGGCCGCTCAATCGCTTGAAGCGCAACGCCTGTTGATTAACGGCCGCCTCCATCGCAGCGGCGCAGTTATTGTCAAAATAGTAGGTTTTATGGCCTGTTTCGACCTTGCCGAGATCGATTTGCGTCGGCCGATCGCCACTCACCACCCGACGCGCCACCGCCCCGACATCCCGCGCCAACCCCTGCATATCGCTAAAATCGTTACCCGTGCCAAGCGGCAAAACGGCTAAGGGCAGCGTGCCATCTTCACCGGCAGCTAACACCAGCCCGTTGACAACCTCATTGAGCGTACCATCCCCGCCACCGACGACGAGTGCGTTGTAAACACCCGACTGCGCCGCGTCACGAGCAAGCTGTGTCGCGTGCTGCGGGCGCTCTGTCACCGAAACGTCGAGCGCAACGCCCTGTGTTTGAAATGTTTGGCAGATGTGGGGCAACTGTTTTTTTGCGCGGCCGACGTTTGCGAACGGGTTGAGGATTAGCTTGACTTTCACAGCAATGCGTCTCGGATTTTTGCGGGATAGTTTGTGATAAAAGCGGCTACACCCAACGTTTTGAGCCGTTGTGCTGCTTGTGGCTCGTCAATTGTCCAGACATGCACGCGATAGCTTTTTTCGGCCGCCCAGCGCATAAACGCCTGATCAACAGCCATAAAGTATGGATGAACCGTCGTCCCCGCAAAGAAGGCCGGGATGCTGGGAGCTTCTGGATCGATCAGTGCCGCTTGTGCAATGGGCGGGGGAAGCTGTGTCGCCGCTCGCAAGATGTCTTCCTCAAAAGAGGAAACAACGATATTTGCAGCGAGATCGTATCGTGCGATACAGTCGGCGACAGCGGCAACAAGCGTTTGGGCATTGGCAGATCCCCCCTTAATCTCAATGTTATGCAAAAAATCGCCACCAAACTCAGCCAGCACGCTGTCAAGCGACGGCACACCTGCGCCATCCCCTGCATTAAGCTCTGCTAACTCTGTGCTGGTAAAGTCTGAAACACGTCCCTCGCCGTTGGTTGTCCGCTCAAGCGTGAGGTCGTGAATGACGACGGGAACACCATCTTTTGCTAAATGCACATCGTACTCAAGACCATCCGCACCCTGTTCACGCGCTAGTTGAAAGGCCATCAACGTATTTTCAGGCGCGTCCCCACTCGCGCCACGATGTCCGATGATGAGTGGTTTATCGGCCGTCAACCACTTATTCTGCACCATGCTGCATATCTTCCGCTGTGAATTCATAGATTTGAATCATGTTGGTCAGCCCTTTTCGGCCGAATGGGATACCCGCTGTTATGACAACCCGCTCGCCCTCTGCAAATCCTTTGGGAGCCAACGAAGGAACGAGGTCTTTTGTCATCTCATCAATTGTGCCAAAGCGCGGAACTTGGACACTCTCAACCCCCCAAACGAGCGCGAGTTTGCGCTGGGTGCGGCTGCTTGGGGTGAGGGCGATAATGCGCTGTTTAGGTCGCCAGCGGGCAACCTTCAACGCGGTTGAGCCGCTGACTGTGGTTGTGACAATCGCGGCAACGTCGAGAATTTTGGCGATACCGGCTGACGCGGAACTGATTGCGTCATCTGTGCGGCCGATGTCGCTCCAGAGCTTCTGATTACGTCGCGTTTCCCACGCTTGATAGGGGAAATTTTCTTCCGTGATTTTGGCAATGGCACGCATCGTTTGGACAGATTTGACAGGAAACTTGCCGGCGGCGGTTTCGGCCGAGAGCATGATCGCGTCCGTTCCGTCCAAAATCGCATTTGCCACATCGGTCGCCTCAGCGCGAGTTGGTGTCGGCAACTCCGTCATCGACTGCAACATTTGTGTCGCCGTGATAACGGGTTTAGAAGCCTCATTGCAAGCATTAATGATCTTCTTTTGCAGAAATGGCACTTCATAGGTTGGCATATCCAAACCTAAGTCGCCACGTGCCACCATCAAGCCATCCGAAACTAACAAAATCTCGCGCAAGCAATCAATTGCTTCGCGCTTTTCAATTTTTGCAATAATCGGGATATTTGCATCGTACTCGTGCATCAGCGCACGCAAATCTTGAATATCTTGTGCCTTTCGCACAAAGGAAAGCGCAATGTAGTCAAGCTCCAGATCAATCGCGGTGACTAAATCTTTTTTATCTTTGTCCGTTATGCTAGCAATTGGTAAATCGGTGGCAGGCAAATTAATTCCCTTCCTCGATCCAATCGGCCCATCGACCGTTGCCGCGCAGTGTAAACGTAGCTCACGCTTTGCCATCACCTGCAACGTCAATTCGCCATCACCGATGATAAGACGTGCGCCCTGATTGATAGCGGGAACAAGCTCTGGATGTGGAAACGGCAACACCCCTTCTTTCCCAATATCGTCGGGGTCAGCGCTCAAAACCACCTGCTCACCAACCTTGAGATATAACTTGTCGCCCGGGATTTTTCCCATGCGAATTTTCGGCCCTTGCAGATCGCCCAATATCGCAAGTACTTTGCCTTCGATAGTGGCTACTTTGCGAAGCCGTTTTACAAGTGCGGTGATTGAATGTTTATCCCCGTGTGAAAAGTTAACACGGGCGACGTTTAGCCCTGCATGTAACAGCTTGGCAATCGTTTCCTCAGAAGAAGACGCTGGCCCAATCGTGCCAACTATTTTGGTTCGTGACATAAATACTCCTCATTTGTGCGCCCAAAGTCGAGATCAAAAAAAGGGATGCCCTCAATGGTAACACCCCTTTGATTTATGGCTACTTTTGATGCTAACGCAGCTAACTAACCATTTCAATTTCGATCTCGATCTTATCGTTTTTGTCTAACCCTAGTTTTTTGGCTGTGATTTGAATTTCGTCATTGGGTGAGAAATTGTCGTCAAGCCAGTCGCGGGCCGGATCGCTGAGAACAAGCCGGGCTTTGTCGGAAGGAACCATGCGCCAAACAGCACTCTCACGATCAATCGTTTCCTCATACTTGAGGATGATGTCACGTGTCACCGTGCGCGAGTTGATGGAAAAGAAAGGCCAGTGAGCTTCTGTCATGTTAACGAAGCCGCGATTAATGTGCATCGGTTTTAGCTTGGCGATGTAGGTGAAGGTCTGTACTTCTTCTTCAGCTATCACACTGGCCGCAGTTGCCTTTTTGCGCTTGGCGGTTGATTTCTTTTTGGGGGTCTTTTTGCGACTGGCCGCTGGGCGTTTTTTAACACCACCGACCAAGAAACGTAAGACAGGCAGCAGATTATCGACCTCTTTGGCGACCTCACTCGTCACGGCCGTTCCCATTGCGGCGATGAACTCGGCCGGTGACCGCTTAGAAAGCTGAACCGTTGCCAACCATTTTTCTTCCCCATTCAGATAGACAGCGCGTTCGATGATTTCGGCCGATTCGCTCGGTGTCAGCGCATTCGCCGCACCCTTGTACAAATCTCTGTAGTTTGTCGCCTCTTCTGTCTCAGGGTTGTACTCCATCTGCTGGATACGCAGCTCCCAACCCTCCAAGGCCGAAAGCGCATCGTAAAAACCTGACTGGTCGTTCTGGATAGCCTTAAAAGCCCGATTGAGCGCGTTGCGGTCAAACAAACTGACAGCATAGCGGAAAGACCTTGCCGAAGCATGAAACGTCATATAGAGATCGCGCTGCGTTTCGAGATCACGCGCAAGAAAGACCCCTTGAGATGTTTTGTCTAATCCACGCTGTGGAAAAATCGTTTGTGTTTCCCGCGATAGGCGCAGGTGCATCAGCTTGATGAACTCATCAAGCTGACCGAGTGCATACTGAATTGCTTGTTCCTGTCCTGCCCAGCTAAAGGCGGTAAAAACAGGCATTGTCAAACCGTTGAAAGGCTCATTGCTCATCGACATCTTTCCTTACACTGTGAAATTCAATGGGTAGACCAATTAAAGACCCGCTGAGGAATCTGTTCACCTTCATGCAAATAATGGAAGTGAAATGGAGTTCCCTGTATGGTAACGATTTGGCAGCGAGTTGGCAAGTCTGCTAATGATGTCATACGTTTTTGAGAGATGGAGATTGCAGAAATTTGCTCGTGAGCATGAGGTGAAAAAGAAGCGAGAGATAGTTAAAAAGTGGTCATAGGTGAACAAGCGTGGTCATGCTGCCACAAGCT
>CAYMGE010000090.1:0-24311 GCA_964389925.1 uncultured Ardenticatenaceae bacterium | reverse complement strand
TGGATTCCTGCATACGCTGGAATGACACCCTCAAAGTATTTGAAACACACCCTAACCATTACGCCCTGTTTATATCACACTTTCTATGCCCGTATAGTTACATACGCACCACGTCTCCTTAATATAACACTGCTTCTTTACGCCAAGTCATCCTCCAAACACGTATAATCCCCCGCTATGACAACATCTGAAAACAAACGGCGCGTCGTCAATGCTGCACTGATTGTCGGCGTGCTATTTTTATGTGCCAGTTTGCTCAACTTAGTACGCGAACAGATTTTGACCTATTACTTTGGAACGGGGTCAACTGAAGCGATTGCTATCTCGCTCGTTCTTCCGCTGCCCGAACTGATCTTTATTCTCATCTCTGGCGGCGCACTGGGATCGGCGTTTATCCCTGTCTTTACGCGCTTTTTTGCAGATGAGGAATCGGCCGATACCGAGGGTGCTTGGGAACTGTTTTCGATTGTCATCAATGCTGTCTTTCTGGCGGCGACGTTTCTGGTTACATTGACAGCGATCTTTGCGCGACCACTGCTTATGCGCTACTACAGCGTGGCGATTGCTGAAGACCCCAATTTACTCGCGCTACTTGTGCCGATGTTGCGAATTATGCTGGTGGCGCAGATTATTTTTGGTGTGAGTGGTGTGCTGATGGTGACGCTGTATGCGCGACAACGCTTTTTGCTGCCAGCGATTGCGGTTGTGCTATATCCAGTTGGGCAAATTGTTGGGGTTGTACTGTTCTACCCGAGTGCGTTAGGGCTTGCGTGGGGGATGGTCTTGGGAGCTGTCTTGCATGTTGCGGTGCAGATACCGGGCTTGTTGCGAGAAGGAGTGAGGTATCGGCCGATTCTCTCCCTCTCACATCCCCCAACACGGCGCGTGTTACGCTTGATGGCTCCGCGCACACTAGGCCTCTCATTTGGTTATTTCAACGCTATCATCACCCCATTTTTAGCACAACCGCTGACCGAGACTGACAGCGTGACGGCGTTGCGCGTCGCCTTTCGCATTATGCTTGTGCCACAGTCTGTCGTCGGCCGCGCACTCGGAACCGCCTCATTTCCAACCCTCGCCGCTCTCGCCGCACGCCAAGAGTATCAGCAGATGAAGCGCATCCTTGCCGACACACTGCGCCTGATCGCGTTTATTGGCTTTCCAGCCGCTGTACTGCTCATCGCGCTGTCGCAACCGTTGATTCGCCTCGTCTTTGAGCGCGGTGCATTTGATAACAACAGCACGACGCTCACGGCAGCCGCTCTCACCTTTTATGCCTTCGCACTCGTTGCATTAGCCATGATCGAGGTCATCGCCCGCACCTTTTACGCGCTAGAAGATACGTGGACACCAATCTGGGTTGGGGCAATCCAGCTACTACTAATGCTTGGGCTAGGCTACTGGCTGGGACGTGGGGTGTTTCCGTCACTCGGCCGATTTGGAGCAAGTGGTATTGCGCTTGGCTTTTCGCTATCCAACTGGTTTGAGGTAATCGCGCTACTTGTGTTGTTACGCCGCAAGATCGACGGCATTGACGGACGCTACACGCTGGATGGCGTTGCTCGAATCGCCATCGCCGCCATCGTCATGTTTGTTGTAACCATACTCGGTTGGCGACTGTTTCCTAACGCAACCTCTGTCTTTCAGCTTGCCATCAATCTCGTCTTGATCGGCGTTGTCAGTGGATTGAGCTACGTTGGGGTATGTATCGCGTTGCGCGTGAAGGAGATGGAGGGGATGATTCGGCCGATTCTACGTCGCATCCAACGCTAACAGCGAAAATACCAATGTGATTCTTTGGGTCGCCAACCCCACGTATGCGCCACGACAGAATCGCCAACCCCCTGATTTGGAATCGTAAAATCGCTATCGGGAAGCTGCGGCAATGAAAGCGAGACATTATGTATCGTGTAAACAGATGCAAGACCCGGATAGCTAGGTGACTCACGTATCGCCTCGCGCACGCCAACTTCAGTTAACCTAACATCACTGCCCTCAACGCCGATTTCTTCCTGCAAGCACCGTCTCGTCCCCCTGAGCGGTGACTCATCCGCGAGTAATTTCTCGCTGGGTGGTAGATTACGTCTACGCATACGCCCATCTTGCATTGTTTGACTCACTTCCATCAGTATCTTATTCTCACGCTCGATCAACAGGCTAACAACGCGCACATGACGCTGAGGTGGGGGTGTGGTCAATGTTATTTCGCCACATTGAAGTTCCCGCCAAAGACTGTGCAGACCTTTCGCATCATCTGTATCCCAAGCTGAGATGTCGATATTGTTTTCATGCAGCCAATTTATGAGAGAATGGAAATTTGGGAAGTCGTTGGCGGTTAAGCTATTTTTCACTGTATAAAAAAGTAACGTAGTCATCTCTGACTGCGATTCATTCACAGGCAGAGATGCCCGTGTTCTGCGCCAGCAAGAGCAGATTAAAGTCCACTCTACGGCTAATCTAGCAACTTTCTCTAAGATGTGCCTGAAAAATAAAGATGAATTGGATGTGACTAGGTGAGAGAGTTGAAGCGATAGCCTTCACCGCGCACTGTTTCGATGATGTCGGTTGCCTTCATGATGGGGGCGATTTTCTCACGGATACGCCGAATAACCTGTGTTATCACATCATCTGTGACCCCATCAGGTGACCCCCAACCCCCTGTTGCGATGTCATCGCGGCTGATGATGGCATCTGCATCTTGAAAGAGAACAAAAAAGACACGGTGTTCTAGGATAGTGAGTGCATCTGTCTGAATCCCGTTGATCGTAATCCGGCGGGTATTTTTGGGATCATACGTGATGCCTAGCTGCACCGGCGACGCAAACGTTCTGATATGAGTGGCAAAGAGAGGGCTGAACAAGCGACGGTCAGGGTCGATAAGCCCTTTGACTTGTAGCCAGCGGGTAGAGCTTTTATCGAATTGTGGAGAATTGTGAGCCAGTTGATAGATAGCGGCCTGTTCTTCAGGCATAAGGCTGTCGTATATTTTTTGTGCTTCGCGTCTCACGTTGGCACTTTGCTTGTTGCCGGCGAGTAGGGCGGCGCGTAGTAGCCCTGCGTGGCCACCACACTGTTGAATAAGTGTTTCGATGCGCTCGGCCGTTAAGTCAATATCGTATCGGCCGGCAATTGCCGTCAACATGGCACGAGAATCGGCCGAGTTGTAAGGCTTCACACCGATCAGGTTAGGCGCGAGCAGCTCATGAAACTTTTCACGTGCATGATCCATTTTGGCAAGTAATGGCAGCCCGTTGCGCGTAAAGGTCAAAAACGAGATGCGCGGTTTATAGGCATCGCGTAAGCCACGCAAGTTGAGAAAGAGGCGAAGCGGCGCATCTATCCAAAACTCCTCAAACTGATCGAGCAGCAGCACGAGCTTGCGTTTTCGATCAGAGATTAGCTGTCGGATTGCCAGCGTGAAGTGCCGCTGGACTTTTAGAACATCCTTGCCCGCATCGAGCATTTTGTCATGATGTGCTGTGATTTTGTCGAATACAGTGGGATCAATGTCGTAGTAATCGGCCGAATCCCCCAACAGTTCCAACTGATCGAGCAACAAACTGTAGATGCTGCGAAGTGATAGATCGGCCACATAGTGGGCATCGACGCGCATCACGAGATAGTTGGGTGCATCCTTGCCAAACATTGTCTGTTGAACGTCATGGTCGAGCAGATGTTTGAATAGGTTGGATTTGCCGACACCGCTCGCGCCAATTAAGGAGGCGGACTCGCCGGCGGCGATGATTCTTTGTACTTGGGTGATCTCGGCCGCTCTAAACATGCGCTCCCTCACTGTGTTTCATCAGAATATCTGCTATTTTGGCGGCCGAATATAGAAGGTGAGCATGATAGACTGGACGACGACTTGGCAACAGTTCAGAAACCATAGACTCACTCGCCACGTTGAACGATAACATTTTGAGTGCATGGAAAAATAGGGATGCGTGATATTCCATAATTGATGTCTCGCTCACCTTTGCCATCTCTTGCCTGATTGCGCGGACACAGATTTCAGCTTTTGTTATTTTTGCCGATGTCCGCCCGCCAATTTTAGACCAGCTTGCAAGCTCTGGCATTTGCAAAATAGCGCGTTCAAATTTCAGCAAACGGGCTAAATTTTTTGTTGTCAAGAGCGAAAATTTGATGGCGGACTCAAGCTCGGCCGAGTCACGTAAAATAGGCCCCCATCCCGTGCGCTGAAAATCGATCAACCATGAATCCAATGTGCGATTGACGAAGATATTGTGTGGGTTTAGATCGCCGTGTGTCAAACAAATAATCGTTGTGTCTGGGATGCAGTGTTGATAATGTTGCCAAAAGTGGACTGGATTTGGCAGCTCCTCCGTAAAATCCTTTGTAATAAACGTGACACGCTCCTCTTGAATGTGTAACTGCACGTTCTTAAAAGTGTGTGTTCGTAGTGAGTCGATGTTTTGGCGGATCAAGGCCTGTTTTTTTGCGCCCTGCAAGCTCAATAACTCCTCATAGGTTTCAACAGTATCCTTAAAGTAAGCACGCGCTTGGTTCTTTTTTTGCGTCAGCGTTTGCCTATCGGCGAACCAGACGCTGTATGTTTCAAGAAAAAGGGTTTTGATAATGAAGTGCAGTTCTCCTAATAAACATCTGTTGAACGCGGTGGCAAAGCTGATCAAATCAGTTGATTGATGTCCGTTTAGCTGCGGCCGCCAATACTGCTCATAGCCAACGAACATTTGCTTAAAGCCTGCCAGATGGTGTGTATAAGCGGGCTGCCCCAGCATTTGTGTCGTTCGCATATAAAAATAGGGCTGGACGTAAACGCGATAGTTGAGCAACTCGTTGTCGATGTTTTCACGCCAGCCAAACTTGACAATGATGGGCGGCCTCTGAACAGAGCGATTGACGGTTGAGAACACTTTTAGAACGGCCGAGCCTCCTCTGCCCTGTTCAATTGCATGAACAAATATCTTGGACTCAATCCAAAACAGTTTTCGCAAAACTTCCTCAAGCTCTTTAATAAGAGAGTCCAAGGGGACGCTTTTCTCATTCTGCTCCAGCCGTTCAACAACCTTTTTGGCGGACGTGCGCGACCAATATATCTTCAATTCCTGATTATATGGGATCAGCGTTTGTAGTATCTCCTCGACAAGCTCAAGTAACTCAATGGCGGGGCGCGTTTTGCTAAAGGCACGCACATTGTGTGAAACACGCTGTAAACGAATGCCATCATGCAGATAATAGCTCATCAAAACGATGGCCTGCGATGGGTCAGCATTGCCCACAAAATCCGCGCCACTATTGTCATAAGGATTGCCATTGTCCTCTAAGCGATTGTCGATCAGGATGAGATCGATATATCTTTTGGCGAGATGTTGGGCAGCTTCTTCGAGTGATTCGGCCGAAAAAACTGTATACCCCTCTCCTCTCAGCAAGAGCGTCACAGAATCGAGATAAGGTTTGTCATTGTCGATAACGAGAATGGCTCGAATGGCTCTTTCAATCATTGTGTTCTTCTCCTCCTCCTTTTACTTCAAAAAACTCCAAACTATTGCACTTTGATGGGCAGGCGTATCTCGTGCCTAGCACCATGCGCCTGCTCAACATAGCAAATATCGCCGCCGTAACGCCGCAAGATAAATTGAACGATATTCATGCCTGCGCCACTTGCACCTATCCGCAATTGTTCAGGCATTCGATCCCGCAAATAGTATTTAAGACGCTCACCATGAATACCGGGGCCGTTGTCTGTAATAGTAATTTTGACAAACGTATCATCGATCTCTGTTTCTAGTACGATTTCCGAGGTGATATTGTTTGTGGCGGCCGCCTGAATTGAGTTTTTGACCAGATGACCCAACAACGTATTGAATGCGACGGAGTGAACTTCAACCTTGACTCCTCCTGCATTCAGCTTGAGCTTCATCTTGAAGCTATGGCTGCGCTGGAGCGTGCGTAAACTCGTCTTTAGCTTCTGGTCGATCAGGAAAGGGGTGGGCGAGGCTTGTAGCTCTTTTGGCAATGTGCGCTGTTTCAGCACGAAGTCATTCGCTATCTTGATGATGTTTTGCAACGCATTTTCGATAATGCCTTTGTTATACCGCCTGCGCTGTAGCTGTCTGCGGATGGTTTCCACAGACACTTCAATCGCGCGACTGCGCGTGCCGGCTGTATGTAGCCAATTTGCCCCGATCAGCCCGTTGACAGCGATCTCCTCTAACATGCGATAGGAACGCCGCTCTTCTTCAAGGTGAAAATAGCGTTCGATATTCTGTAAGATGATGGCGGTCACCTCGGCAATTGCAATGATGCGAAGGCGATCATTTTTGTTGAATCCATAGGGATTTTTATGTTCTAAGTTAATCGTGCCAATCGATTCGCCTCTCTCGACATGTCGTATAATGACAACCATTTGAGATCGTGTTTCTTCAAGCGCATGAATGTAGTTTTTCTCTGCTTGAGCATTGGTGAAAATGGTTGCATCTTCCATGCGAAATGCCTCACAAGTGAGGCTTGACCCATCAATTGGCAACGCTCGATAGCTCCGTCGAAAGGTGCGCTGTAGCTGCTCATCTCCAAAGGTGGCTTCAATCACCAACTGGTTGCCCGTCTTCAGGCGAACGTCACCAAAGTAGGAGCCGGTTAGTGTGGCGGCCGTTTCTAAGACGAGTTCCAATGCCTCTTCGCGGCTGGCTGACCGTTTGCGGATGACGCGGCCGAGCAACTCCTGCAACCAGTTTTCGCTGATGCTCTGCTCTTTTATCATGGTCACGAGACGGCGTGTATGAATGCCTAGAGCGATTTGACGCGCAACCGCACGCACGCCAGCGATTTTGGCTTGTGTCCAGCGCTGTTTTTTGCGCCAATTGACAAACAGGATGCCGACAATCTCCTCATCTTCCGTTCTCTGGTTGAGGATCAGTAACACATATCCATTGGTTTGGATATGTTCAGATTGTGTAAATGCGCTCAGGTCTGAGGACGAGTCATCGGCATCATCCTGAAATAGAAATGTTTGCCCATTATCAATATAACGTTGAAGTGCCTTTACGATTGAACTATTGGCAGTTTTGCGGCTCCAATTTGTAGACGTGATGAGGTGGCCTTTGGAGATCGGCCGAACGCCCCAACGCAACTGACCTATCTCCTCAATCGTCCCCAATTGCTCTTGCTTAAAAAGATGCAGTCGAACGACATCAAATTGTATTTCTGTGTACAGTAACTTGATGAAATAGTTAAATGTGTGGCTGCTCGTCGTTAGTTTGTGAATAACAGCGATGAGGTTATCTAACTGTTCGCGCTCGGATGATGAGAGCGTATGCGCTTTCCGCCACTTGACAAAAACGATGCCCAAGGGAAGCGTTTCACTGTAGATGCAGACTGTGATAAGGGTATGGATTCCCTCGCGCTGTAGGAACCGTGGGGCAAGCTCTTGCAAGATAGCTTGATCTTCAATAAGCGTTGTCTTGTGTTGACGTGCCATCAAATCGCGTAATCTATCTCGCGTGTAAGGTGGCACAATCGCCTCCATTGCCCCAGAGGTGATCGGAATGCCAAACTCTTCCCAGTAAGGATTGTACGGGAGAATGGTGACAATATCGGCCGATAACGCCGCTAACAGTTGATTTGCGACTCGCTCCAATTCTGGTCTGATTGGCTGCACGACCGGTGAACCCTTTGTTACATCTAAAATTTTTACCAGTGTTGAATCGAGTAATGATTGATTTGCCATTCATACCTCAAGAATTGGCGAATGCTCGTTTACGATGCAGTCTGTCACAACACGATGCGGTGACCTGTCTGATATTATCCTGACAAAATCTAACTTATAGGAAGGAAAACTACTGGAACAACCAAATGATTACCACTACTGATACTCAATCCCTCTTGTGAGCAGAAGAACGAATCAATTTATTATATCCACGGTTCGCGTAGTAGTGCAATTCAAAGAACACCTCGCATCTAGTCACGATTTTCCTGTTGCCAAACCCGATCTACTATGCTACTATTCTCGTCGCTTAATTGCAGTGCGGTGTCGCCAAGTGGTAAGGCAGCGGACTTTGAATCCGCCATTCGTAGGTTCGAATCCTGCCACCGCAGTCAAAAAGTCGAGGCTTATGCCTCGACTTTTCATTTCTAGCAGCTTGTAGAAGAAGCCAGACTTTCCAAATGTTAGGTTGAGCGAGTTCAGTTAGACCAATTTCATGCTCATGCTCGTTTGTGAAAATTGTGAACCGTTTACGAATTTCTTGCACGACAAGAAGGAGAATGGTAAATTTGGGCTAGGGTTTATATCGTACTAAGAAGAGAAGGAAAGACTGTTTGCTTACCCACAACAGTACACAATCTATGGGAACAACGCCGCTCCTAGCCGTCCAGAATGTCGAATTGAGTTTTGGCAGTAACAAAGTCCTCAAAAACGTCAGCTTTGATGTGTCAGAAGGGACAATCCATTCAATCATCGGCCCAAATGGGGCAGGCAAAACGTCACTGCTCAACTGCATTAGCGCGTTTTATCGGCCGCAATCCGGTCAAATCCTCTACAACAGCACAACTGATCTCACAAAAACCCCGCCTGCCAAAATCGCCCCGATGGGCATTGCCCGCACATTCCAAAATATCGCCCTCTACACGGGTCTTAGCACCGTCGATAATTTGATGGCGGCGCGACACATCCACATGCGGCAAAATAGTTTGTCGAGCATGTTGTATTGGGGCGCGGCAAAACGCGAAGAGGTGGCACATCGCGCAGTCGTCGAAGAGATCATCGACTTTTTGGAGATCAATGCGATTCGCAAATCACTGGTCGGAGCCTTGCCGTATGGTCTACGCAAGCGCATCGAACTCGGCCGCGCTCTCGCCCTAGAACCAAAACTGATGCTGCTCGATGAGCCAATGGCGGGCATGAACTCAGAGGAAAAAGAGGACATCGCCCGCTTTATTTTGGACATCCATGAGCGGCGCAACATCACAATTGTGCTGATTGAGCATGATATGGGTGTCGTCATGGACATTTCAGATCACGTCACCGTGATCGATTTCGGACAAAAAATTGGCGATGGAACACCGGATGAGGTGAGCGCGAGTCCAGAGGTGATTCGAGCGTATTTGGGAGAAGAGTAGTATTCAGTCAATTGCTGAGTACCGAACACCAACATGGCAGAGACATTTGCACAGTACTATCTAGAAAAAGCGCAACGCTACGGAGATGATAAAGTCGCTGTGCGCCAAAAAGAGTATGGCATTTGGCAAGAGTACTCTTGGGCGCAGTCGCTTGAACAGGTGAAGCTATTCGGACTGGGCATGTTGCAGCTTGGCCTAGCGCGTGGGGAGCATGTTGCCGCAATCGGCGACAATGACAAAGAATATCTGTGGGGATATTTGGGCGTTCAGGCGATTGGTGGGGCAATGGTCGGGCTGTACACAGACGCGAACCCCAAAGAGGCTGGCTACATCATTCATCACTCAGATGCAAGATACGTGCTGGCACAGGATCAAGAGCAGGTCGATAAAATGCTCGACATCCGTGCTGAAATCCCGCAGGTTCGCAACGTTATCTACTGGGACGACAGTGGACTATGGGGATATGAGGACGATTGGCTGCTTTCCTATCAAGACGTGATCGAAATGGGGCGCAACCTATTGGCGAAAGAGTCGGGGCGGTTTGAGGCGGAGGTGAAGTTGGGTTCGGCCGATGACCTCGCCCTCATCTGCTACACGTCTGGCACAACCGGCCTGCCCAAAGGCGCGATGCTCTCCCACAAAAATATGCTCGAAGCCGCCCGCATGTTTGAGGAAGTTGATCCACGCTACGAAACGGATAATCACGTCAGCTTTTTGCCGATGGGCTGGATCGCGGAACATATTCTCGGCATTGCCAACCACTGCTATTACGGCATCATCATCAACTTCCCCGAAGAGCCAGAAACGGTGCGCCAAAATCTGCGCGAAATTGCGCCAGAGGTGGTCGTCTACGGGTCACGTTTGTGGGACAACTTGGTGAGCATGATCCAAGTGCGGATGCTCGATTCGTCTTGGGTGAACAAGGCGTTGTACAAAGCGTGTATGCCGATTGGCAATCGGATGGCGGAAAAGCGGATGCGGGGGCAATCGGCCGATGTCGGCCTCGCCATCTCATACAAAATCGCCGACACGCTCTTTTTCGCCCCCTTGCGCGACCAACTCGGCATGTCAAACATTCGCACTGCCATTACAGGCGGCGCGGCTCTTAGCCCCGACGTGATGAGCTTTTTCCACGCGATTGGCATCAATCTCAAGCAGGTCTATGGCATGACGGAAGTGGCAACAGCGGGGACTAGCCACTATACGGGTGACATCAAGTTTGCCAGCGTCGGCAAGCCTGTGCCAGGGGCGGACGTGCGGATTGGCGAAAATGATGAGATTCAACTCTCCTCTCCGACGTTATTTATGGGGTATTACAAAAATCCGGAGAAAACGGCCGAGGATGTGCAAGTTGATGAGCAAGGTCGTCGCTGGTTTTTGACGGGCGATGCCGGCTACATCGACGAAGATGGTCACCTGATCTATTGGGATCGCGTCAAGGACATGATCGAACTGTCAAATGGCGCACGCTTCTCGCCGCAGTTTATCGAAGGTCGTCTAAAGTTCAACCCCAACATACGTGAAGTGATGACCATCGGTGATCCAGCACGTGATTTTGTTTCCGCGTTGATTATTTTCGACTTTGATAACGTGGCTCGCTGGGCGGAGAAGCAAGGCATCGGCTTCACGACATTTGCTGATTTAAGCCAAAAGCCACAAGTCTTGAACCTAGTCAAAGAAGCTGTCGAAGAGATCAATGAAAGTTTGCCGCCTGACGGCCGAATCAAAGCGTTTGTCTTGATGCCCAAAGAGTTTGATGCAGATGAGTCGGAGATGACACGCTCACGCAAGCTCAAGCGCAAAGTTCTGATCGACAAATATAGTGATATTATCGACGCACTATACAGCAAATCGACAGACAAAATTACCGTTCGCCAAGAAGTCACCTATCAAGATGGCTCGACGGGCTTTACGGAGAACACGCTCAATGTTGTGCGTGTTTGATCGAAAACATCGGCATGAATGCCGACGCTACAAATAATATGAACTGGATTTTAGTTCCACAACAGGTTATTACAGGGATGCTCAACGGCGGCACACTAGCCCTGATCGCATTGGGCATTGTGTTGATTTTCAAGTCATCGGAAGTGTTTAACTTCGCACATGGTCATATGGTGATGGCTGGCGCGTATGCGACGTGGTGGTTTGCCGGCGGAACCTCACAGGATGGCGAGATGCCTGTCGATTTACCGTTTGCGCTAGCCGTTGTCGCTGGGATAGCTGTGGCGGTTTTGGCAGGACTATTGATTGAGCGGGTGGCTTTGCGGCCGATGTCCGGTCAACCACTTCTCGCCATCATGCTCATGACGCTCGGCCTCGCCCAACTATTTGAAGGCATTGTCACCGTCCTGTTCGGGACACAGCCCAAAGGCTTCCCCTCCCCTATCACGTCCAACGAGCCGCTCACGTTTCCCAATCCATTTGCCCCCGAAGATGCAATGTTGATGTTCAAGATGATTCGGATTGACCCAACGCGCTTGGCAACGTTTATTGTCGCCATTGTTGTCGCGGTCGCCTTTATCTTCTTTTTCAACTATACAAATATCGGCCTCTCGATGCGGGCGACTTCCGAAAATCACGAACTAGCCCGTAGCGTTGGCATTAAAGTGCCGCGTATCTTTGGCCTCTCGTGGGCAATCGCGGGGATCGTGGCAACGCTCGGTGGCATTCTATTGGCGATGCTCTCAGGGGTCAGCGTCAACTTGGCGACAGTTGCTCTCGTTGCATTTCCCGCGATTTTGCTTGGCGGCTTGGAATCACTGGGCGGGGCGATTCTCGGTGGCTTGTCAGTCGGCTTAGTACAGGCACTCGTGCAGGCATCGAGCTACACGACGATTCGCAACTCAAGCGACATTGCTCCCTACGTTTTGCTGCTCATCGTCTTAGTCATTCGCCCAGAAGGGCTGTTTGGGCAGAAAAGAATTGAAAGAATATAGTGGCTAGTCGTTATTGGCTAGTTTTTTCACTAGCAACTAGCAACTAACCACTTCCAACCATGGCTTCCATTCGCACCGCTGGCGACTTTGATCGCAGTTACGAACAAGATCAGCGCATTATTCGCAAGCCACTTCACCTGATTATGACGGTGGTGGCGATTATTTTTGTTTACCTGATGCCGCGTATCTTTGAAAACTCTGCACCGACGCTCAACCAGTTTGCCTACACAATTATTGCATTACAGGGTTTGAATATCTTGACGGGGTATGCCGGTCAGATTTCGCTTGGACAGGCCGCGTTTATGCTCGTCGGTGGCTACTCATCAGCACTGATGTCAACCCACTGGGGAATGCCAATTTGGATTACCGTGCCGTTGGCTGCGCTGACGACAGGGACAATCGGGCTGATCTTTGGGCTGCCCTCACTGCGTGTCAAAGGATTTTACTTGGCAATGGCGACATTGGCGGCGCAGTTTATCATTCCATGGATCACACGCAACCTTTGGAGCGACTATCTGGGCGGGACAAGCGGCGCGATTGAGGTTCCAGCGGCCGAAATTTTCGGCATCAACATCTCAGAACCGCGTGACTTCTTCATTTTCTCGTTTACCTTTGTCATCATTTCGACAATTTTGACCAATAACATTTCCCGCACAAAACTCGGCCGAGCATTTGTGTCCGTGCGAGACAATGATTTGGCGGCCGAACTACTAGGCGTGAACCCGTTTAGCTATAAGCTGCGAGCGTTTTTTATCGCAGCAGCCTTGGCCGGTGTCGCCGGTGCGCTCAAGGCGCACTTTGAGCGTGGGGTTGGCACAGAGTTTGGCTATAACCTAAACGTCTCGATCATCTTTTTAGGTATGCTGGTGATTGGCGGGATGGGAACGCGACTTGGCCCATTTCTGGGCGCAATGACCATCATTTTGCTTGAAGACGTTGCGATTGATTTTGGCGAGTATCTGGCACACATCTTCCCCGATCAGTCGGCGCAGTTGTTGACTAGTTTTCGGCCGATTTTCTTCGGTCTAGTCCTGATGCTTTTCCTCATTTATGAACCGCGCGGCATGGCACATCGCTGGAATTTAATTAAGGCTTCTTGGCGACTGCGCCCCTTTGCACGCTAAACGTTGTAAATTTAGGCAATCTATTTGAATGGTCAAATAGAGTACAAAACTTAGTTTTTTGGAGAAGAAACATGAAAAAACGTAATTGGATATTTTACCTACTTGCCCTCATGCTCGTAGTATTTGTCGTAGCATGTGGAGGGGCGGAAGAAGAGGCTCCGGCCGACCCAACTGCGGCTCCTGAGGTGGTCGATGAACCAACAGATGAGCCGGAAGTTGTTGAGGAGCCAACAGACGAACCAGCGGTGGATGAGCCTGATGAGGAGATGACCGATTTTGAAACAAACATCGTCGTTTGGGCAGATAACCTGCTCTCACCTGTTGTGAACGAGATCAAAGTTGACTTTGAACAGGAATATGGCATCGGTTTGATCGTTGAGGATGTCACAGACCGCTATGATCAATTCCCTGTTGCGGCCGCGGCTGGGGAAGGCCCAGACATTATCTTGCTGGCACATGACCGCATCGGTGGCTACTATGATAGCGGCTTGTTAGCGACAATTGACCTCGCGGGTCGTGAGGATGAATTTGCCCCCGCTGCAATTGACGCATTCACCTACAACGGCGATCTGGTTGGGTTGCCCTATGCAACGGAAAACCTCGCCTTTTTCTACAACGCTGATCTCGTTGATGCTCCTCCTGCGACGTGGGAAGAAGCGATGGAGATCGGTGCTGGACTGGTTGACAGTGGCGATGCGACCTACGCGCTTGCTCTGACTGGCACAACCTATGATTCATTCCCTATCCATACTGCATTTGGTGGCTATGTCTTTGGTAATGATGGCAGTGGCTATGATCCAAATGATGTTGGTATTGACAGTGCAGGCATGATCGCCGCGGGTGACTTTATCCAAGAAAATGTTGAGGCTGGCCTAATTAGTGACAGCACCGATTGGGACACCGCGCATTTGCAATTTGAGACAGGCGAAATACCTTTCTTGATGGCTGGCCCTTGGGCATTGGAGCGTCTTCGTGAGTCAGGTGTTAACTATGCCGTGGCAGATTTCCCAGTAGGAACACAACAAGGTGAATCTTTCTTGGGTGTCCAAGGCTGGTCGGTCAATGCACTGAGTGAAAATGTCCTGTTAGCACAAACGATTCTAACTGAGTACTTCGCAACCGAAGACGTGATGCGTCAGTTTACAGAATTGACAAATCGTCCATCGGCCTACAATGCGACACCAAACCCCGATCCAGAGTTGGTCGCATTTGGTGATGTTGCTGTTGGTGGTCTCCCGATGCCTGCCATTCCAGAAATGGGATCGATCTGGGGTAGCTGGGGCGATGCGTTCTCATTGATTATCAGTGGTGAACAAACCGCTTCGGATGCGCTGGGCAACGCTGGCGCACAAATTCGTGACCTGATTGGTGGCTCAATGGAAGGGGCAATTGTCGCAGTTGGCTCATTCCAAGCGGCCGCCGGTTGCGATGGCGACTGGGATCCAGCCTGTAATGCCACACGTCTGACAGATAATGGCGATGGCACTTACAGTGGTGTATTCAACCTGCCCGCTGGTGATTACGAAGGCAAGGTTGCCTTTGATGGTGGCTGGACAGAGAACTATGGGTTGGACGGTGCGCCTGATGGTGAAAATATCCCCTTCACCGTCGATGCAGACGGCCCTGTGACCATTACATTTGACGGCGACTCAAAAATCACCACGTTTGAAGCGGGTGGTGACGGCGCAATGATGGAAGATGATGGCGACATGATGATGGGCGGCGACTGCAACGGCGTTGATGCAACTGGCGAAGAAGTTGTCATCTATCAGCAAGCTGGCCGTGAAGGGCCATTGGCTGCAATTCTTGGCGACGGGTTTGTATTTGCAACAGAAGACGTTGTGAACTACATCAATGAAAATGGTGGTGTTTGCGGTGCTGAAATGGTCGTTGAGTTCTGTGAGACAGGTTACAACCCAGAGAACGAAATTGCTTGTTATAACGAGACGCGCACGGCCGATCCAGCACCAATTGTACTTATGAGCTATGGCTCAGGTGCCACGATTGCATTGAAAGATCGCGTTGTTGAAGATGAAATCGTTCACGTCGTCTCTGGTTTGAACGCGGAAGCACTCTACAACCCAGCAGATGGTTACACGGTTGCAGCATTCCCAATCTACACCGATCAATTTGGTGGTTTCCTCCAGTATGTCGCGGATAACTGGGATGAGATCAAGCCCGAAGGGGCTGGCGATGAGATCATCGTCGGCGTTGTCGGTTGGGCAAACGCATTTGGCGCAGGTGCAAATACGCCAGAGACTGAAGCCTTTGCAGAAGAGTTAGGCATTACATTGCTTGATCTTGAGCAGCAAGAAATCTCGCCTGAAGCAGATGTATCAGGCGTGTTGCAGAATCTAATCTTGGGTGGTGCAAATGTCATTTACGCACAAAATTTGTCATTTGGTACAACACAGGTGATCGGTACATTGCGTGCATTAGGCGCATGGGATTCAGTCGTTGTGGGTGGTGTCAACTGGACATTCAACACCGATGTTCTTGCCTTTTTAGGTGAGAATCAAGCGGCCGCAGACGGCTACTACGGCGTGTTCCCCAACCTATGGTACAACGACGAAGGCAACATGACGGTTGACCTCGCAGCACAATTTTCAGAAGAAGGCGGTCGTGACCCAATCGCGGGTGGTGTGACCTATCTCACCAGCATCAGCGCGTTTCTTGTGCTAGAGCAGATGCTTGAGGATGCAATCGGCCGCAACGGATTTGAAAACCTCAGCGGTGCAACCCTGATGGACTCGATCAAAGAGACAGGCACATACTCAGACGGTGTGTTGAACATCGACGTGACGGACGGCCGACGTGCGCCAAATATGGCACAAATTCGCCAGTTCCAATTCAATGGTGAGTCAATTGACTTCACAGTCGTCGAAGATTGGTTTGAATTGCCAGACTTGCGTCCCGGTCAATAGTCTGTAAGCAGTCGTCAGTAAGCAGTAAACAGAAATCTGTTCGCTGCTTACTGCTCACTTTCTCCAATGCTCAAAGTAAACAACATCGAAGTCGTCTATAGTGATGTCATTCTCGTTCTGCGCGGCGTGACGCTGGAAGTGGGTGATGGCGCAATCGTCTCACTACTCGGCGCAAACGGCGCGGGTAAATCGACGACGCTCAAAGCGATCTCCGGCCTGTTGCACTCCCAACAGGGAGAGGTGACTCGCGGTAGCGTCGAGTTTGATGGTCAACAGATCGATAAACTCACCCCAGATGAGATTGTACGTTTGGGCATTGTACAGGTGCTAGAAGGTCGGCCGCTATTTGGGCATTTGACCGTCGAAGAAAACTTGCGGACGGGCGCACTCTTTCGCGGTGTGTCTAACGCGGTTGTCAAAAGTGATCTGGAGCAGGTTTACCACTTTTTCCCCCGTCTGCTCGACTTCCGAGATAGAACAAGCGGCTATCTTTCAGGTGGTGAGCAGCAGATGGTTGTGATCGGCCGCGCCCTCATGGCAAAGCCCAAATTGATGCTGCTAGACGAACCATCGCTCGGTCTTGCCCCCCTATTAGTCCAAGATATTTTTGGAATTATCAAACAGATCAATGAAGAAGCGGGGGTTTCCATCTTGTTAGTGGAGCAAAATGCGAACATCGCATTGCGAACGGCAACGAACGCCTACGTGATGGAAAATGGGCGCATCGTACTGGATGGAACAGCAAAGCAACTCTCAGAAAATGCCGACATCAAGGAATTCTATCTCGGCATGGGATCGGGTGGCGAACGCAAAAGCTACCGTGACATTAAACATTATAAACGCCGCAAGCGGTGGGTTGGTTAGAATTTAGCGAAAAATGCGATGAGCGAACAAGACGACTTTTCAGACTTAGTTGCAGCTGCCGAAACAGCACTTGATTTTTGGGACAATGATCTCGATGATGAAGATTGGAATGTAGACTAAGAAGTTAAGACCGAGCTTCCAATGGAGACTCGGTTTTTTATTTTTGCACCAATGATAGTTAACAAACGCCTTTCACAACAGATTCAACACGCTTATGAGAATGCCCCAGCATTTCGGGCGCGGATGGACTCGGCCGAGCTAACCCCGACCGACCTCCAAACAACGGCCGATCTCGAAAAACTCCCTGTCATCCCCAAAGATGATGTCGTGCAGATGCAGCAAGAAAACCCTCCTTTTGGCGGTTTACTAGCTGTTCCACTTGAGGAATTAAGCCACATTTACTTTTCACCGGGGCCACTCTACGAACCAGATGCTGGGAGTGACGGGGTTGACGATGAGGCGGTCGGTCATGTCTTTGCCGAAGCCGGTTTTGTCGCGGGAGACATTGTGCTAAACACGCTCTCGTACCATCTTGTTCCCGCCGGCATGATGCTTGATCGTGGTTTGACGGCAATTGGTTGTACAGTTATTCCAGGTGGCGTAGGCAATAGCGACCTGCAACTCAAGATGATGCGTGATTTGGGTGTGACGGGGTATGCGGGGACACCGAGCTTTCTAGCAGCATTGATCGAGAAGGCAGAAGGGATGGGGTTGGATTTTAAGCGCGATTTTAAGGTGACGAAAGCGTTTGTCTCGGCCGAACCCCTCGCTGCCTCTCTCCGTCGAAAGTTGGTCGAAGAGTATGGCATTTCGGTTGCCAATGGATATGGGACGGCCGAGCTTGGCTTACTCGCGCTCGATACAAAAGGCAACATGCAGATGAAACTGATGCCTGAGCCAATCATCGAAATTGTCGATTCAGATACGGGTAAGTGTGTCGGTGCAGGTGAGGTAGGCGAGGTGGTTGTGACAACATTTAATCGCGCCTATCCGCTGATTCGCTTTGGCACGGGTGATATGGCGATCAAGATTGATCCTGCGCCGGGTGAGAGTGAGCAGGCGGAGCGAGCGATTACGTTGGTCGGCCGAAAAGGAGAAGCCGTCAAAGTGCGCGGCATGTTCGTCCACCCCAACCAGCTACGCTTCATCGCGGGTCAACTGCTGCAAACAGGTGCAGTGCAGGGGATCGTCACACGCCCTGAAAATCGGGATATTCTGACAGTGCGCGTTGTGTCTGACAAAACGGAGATGGCAGAGGCATTCAAGGGCGCGTTGCAACAGGTGATTCGCGTGAAAGTTGATGCAGTTGAATTTGTCGATGCGCTGCCAGATGGCGCGGCAGGGATGGTCGATGAGCGTCGCTGGGATTAGCTGTGCTGCCCTACACGAATGTTCGCTTGTGCTAAAAATGCTTGGGCATTTGAGTCAATGCGATACCCATTTAGATAGATGATGCGCGTGATCCCTGCGTTAATCAGCGTCTTTGTGCAGTGAATGCAGGGAAAGTGCGTCACATAACAGGTCGCACCCTTCGTGCTAACCCCGTGTAGGGCTGCTTGAACAATGGCATTGACCTCCGCATGAATCGTGCGGACGCAATGCCCTTCAACCATGAGGTGTCCCACCTCATCGCAGTGGTCAAGCCCCGCGGGGGAGCCATTAAACCCCGTCGAAAGAATCCGCTTCTCGCGCACAAGCACACAGCCGACATGAGCGCGGTCACACGTCGAACGGCTCGCCACCGCGTTGGCAATTTGAATAAAATAACTGTCCCAATCAGGTCGCATAAAACATCTCAACTAACTCATATTAACTGCCAATGGAGAGTACACACCGGACGACTTCTCCTCATTCACAATTCTTCGTTGCCCGTTCCCCATTGACCATTCTCTTCACACATTTCACTGGTTAGGGACATTGCCTAACATGAGTCAACTAACTACTTTTCTGCCTCAATGATAAGTTGTTGGTTTGGATACCAAAATTGACGGGCATTGCCGATGAGATAGAGTGAGCCTGTTATCCAAATAATGTCGGCCGCCCCCGCCATCTCCAAAGCCAACTCAATAGCAGCCGTGACATCCGGTTCAATCCTGACAGGTAAATTGGGTGTGAGTTCATGGATAGTGGCGGCGAGAGAATCGGCCGAAACAGCCTCCCACAACCCCTGCAACTTAAACTCCGTCACGACCACCGCATCCATATACGGCAACGCATGAATCAGCGTCTCCTGCACATCTTTGCCAAACTTCATCCCAACGATGCCAATCACACGCCCAGAGACATAGGCCAAACTTTCCGAAGCCGCACGCATCTTGTCGGGATTGTGCGCCCCATCCAGAATAACAGTTGGCTCCGCCTGCACCACCTCCATTCGTCCCGCAAACTGCACGTTCTTAAGGCCATCCGCCACTGCTCGTTCTGCCAGATTGGGCGCAAACGCTTGTGCGGCCGCTATCGCCAATGCCCCATTTACGGCTTGAAACGAGCCGAGCATTCCCATTTCAACGCCAAAATAGGTCTTGCCCTTGATGTAAAAGTTGACTGAATCGGCCGACGTTTCCTCAAACTCTATCTCTTCGCCCAACGTCCAGAGCGGGTTACCCATTCGTCGCGCCCGTCGTGCAATCACATCGTAAGCCTCCGGCTCCGTTGCCCCTGTGATGACCGTCTGATTTGGCTTGATGATTCCCGCTTTGTTGTCCGCAATTTCTGCCAATGTGTTGCCCAAAATCTCAGTGTGGTCAAAGCCAACGCTCGTCACAACGGCAACTCGTGCAGGCAAGACGTTTGTCGAGTCGAGCGTTCCGCCCAAACCAACCTCCACAACGACGACATCGACTTTCTGCTCTGCAAACCAGCAGCATGATAGGGCGAATTGTGTCTCGAAGTAGCTGGGTCGGCCGAATTCCGGCATCTCCTCACCCACCTGCTCGACCAATGGTAACATCTCTTCCAGCAAACGCAGCAGCTCAGATGTGGGCGCAAGCTTTCCATCAATGCGGTGACGCTCATTGAGGATTTGCAGATGGGGAGAAGTGTGTAGCCCCGTTTTGTAGCCGGCGGCGGTCAGAATAGCGGCCGTCATTGTCGCCGTGCTACCTTTACCGCTTGTCCCGCCAATATGAATCGAAGGGTATGTGCGATGGGGATTGCCCAACAGTTCCAAAAGCCGTTCAATGCGCTCCAATTTGAGGTTGATTTCCGCGCTAAACTTTACATCTGGGATCAAATTGACCAGATGTTGGCTTAGAATATCGTATTGTTGGATAGGGTTCATCTTAAATAGAATTGGGATCAATCCCAAGCGTACGCAATTTGGCCTCTAACTGCTCAATTCGCTGCTGCCTTTCGTTAGCCTGTCGTGTCGCTTCATAGGCGAGGCGATTGGCCTCCGCGTAATTTGGCAAATAACGTCGCTCAATCGGCTCGTAAAAGCGCAGTTCGCCATCTAGGAAGACGTGTAGTTCAAGTGCAAGCGTTTCACTGTAAATTGAGATGGTTCTGTCGTCTAATCGCTCAAACTCAATTGGCTTGTAGGAGCCATCTGCACCGAGTCGTAATCCTTTGAGTGGTGGATCGATGTGCGACATTTTGGGATCGTACATGAAATACTCTTTCACGCCCCAAAATTGGTACATGCCCTGTTTGCTGCCTTGATCTTTCGTGGCTGTGGATGTGGATAGAATTTCCAAGACAAATGTGGGAACCGCTTTCTCTTCCCACATTTTGTAACTGTCGCGCTTGCGATCCTCGATACCAAAAATGACAAACAGATCGGGTGCAACACTTTCAAAAGGATTGCCACGCTCGGGATAAATCAGTAAATTGCCCGATACATAGATGGTTGGATCAGGCTTAAAGTGGAGATCGAGTGATTCAACTCCATAGGTCAAAGGGATGCGTTGGTGATCTGATTCTGCCATTGGGAGTCCGTCTTCACTGGGGTATTCGATTTGTGATTTATCGACAACAAGCCATTTGACAATCGGCCGTTGCGTCGCGTGTGGGTGTGGCATTTGCAATGTCATATATCTATCCTAGCATAAAGGGCTACGCGACACAAACGTTCTATTCTCCAAGCGTCGCGCCTCCCCATGTCGCGGGCTGACTCCATTTGCGCCCGGCGACATGGCTAATCATAACCTCTTGTGTGGATTCGCCAGCATTATCATTATCATTAACGTTGAGAGCTAGATTCATCGTTGCCCCCGCCTCTGGAAAACCTTCATAGCGTACATCATACCATGGAATACGGAAAACGATTGCGTATCCATCGGCCGTCCGCTGCGACAACACCTGTGCATTTGTCCCCCAATCATCGACCATTGCTCCATTGCTGCCGCGAAAACGGAAAATGCCGGCCGAGATATTGCTAAAATTGCCGGGCGAAATGATGTACTGATAGTCGTCGGGTTGAGAACGGGCGGCAGCATCACCCAACGTGTCGATCTCAAGCTCAAGACTATCACCACGATAGGCTGTGCGGGCGGGTTCTGACTGCACGATGGTGTCGTCGGTCACTTCGACGTAGCCGTACAAGAAGCGGTCATCATACAATAACTTCCAGATTGCCCCCACATCTAAAGAGCCGTCCCATGCGTCATTTTGTGCAACGATGTTTGTCACTGGAATTCCTTCGACATTTTGCCAGAATGTGGCATCGGCCGCCAATGGCGGCGCACTCTCAGCACGTGCAAGGGTGAGAGCCGGCGTGTCTGCCACAGTCGTTGCCGTTGGCTGTCCAATCAGTGTCGCTGTGGGCGCAGCGATAATGTCCTCGTCAGTCGCCGTCGGTGCGGGGGTCAGTGGCGAGGTTGGAATAGCAAGCGTCGGCGCACTGGGGCGCACTGGGCCTTGTGTCCGATTGAGGGCTAGGTTTAATGCAAATAGAGAGGTGAAGACACAAACACTGACCGCGACGAGCAGGCCAAGTACAAGCGCGAGCTTACCAAAATTACGTTGAAAAAATGAATCGGCTTTTCCCATGCGTCGGTTGGCATTGATCCAAGCCATCAGATCATTGCCGTCGATTAGGTCAATCGGTTTATTGGCTGCCCACGACTCGGCCGAACTCGAAATTCGCCCCGTCGTGACCAGTGCAGACTTTTTTGCTTTTGTGTGTAGCTGTGTGCCGTAAAGGTCGCGCACGGTCGGCTGTCCCACCGTGCCAGTATACCGCTTACACTGCACAACCATCGTGTCACGCCCCTTCTTGAGCAGGAGGTCAATTCCTTCGTCTCCCGTCGAGGCGGTCATGTGTGCTTTGTAGCCATCCAGCTCATACAACCAGCCGCAGTAGCGTTCAAAGTCAATAGGATCCATCTTTTGCAATTGGTCGAGACGACGCAGTTTGCTAAATTTCTCGCGCTGCGTTTTGGTGAGCTTGAGTCGTTGGAATTTTGGGCTGGTCATAGAGGGTTATTTTATCGTGCAACTCCTTTATTGCGTATTACGGATTGCATAACGATAATCACGCTCATGCTAGAGATTGTAACAGGAATCGAGGAAGTGAATGCCAATCGGCCGACCGTGCTGGCAGTTGGCGTATTTGATGGCGTGCATCGGGGACATCAAGCGTTGCTGAGTGAAGTGGTGAAATCGGCCGAAAAACACAACGCCCGCCCCGCAGCCCTCACCTTTTACCCCAGTCCACGCGAGGTTATTGCGGGAAAAATCGGCCGCTACTATCTGACCTCTTTTGAAGAGCGTTTGCAACGCATTGCCGAACAGGGAATCGAACTGATTATCGCGCATCCATTTGATGAGGAGGTGCGACGTATGCGGGCGGCCGAGTTTGTCCGTCAAATGGTCACGCACCTCAAACTGTGTGAACTCTGGGGCGGTAACTTCTCGCTTGGCTATCAACGCGAGGGCGATTTTGCCTTTCTCCGCGCGTGCGGCGAACAAAATGGTTTTTCGGTCAATCTATTTCCACCTTTTATGGCAGGGGATGAGCGCATCAGTAGCAGCCGCATTCGCCACAGCTTGCAAACGGGCAATGTGGGCGATGCAGCCTACTGTTTGGGGCGGCCTTATGCAGTGGCGGGCGAGGTCATTCTAGGCAGACAGTTGGGGCGCACGATTGGCGTGCCGACGGCCAACATTGCTTCGTGGAAAAAACAGGTGTTGCCTAAAAACGGCGTGTATGCGACGCGGGTACAGCTTGGGGATGAATCGTTTATTGCAGCGACGAATGTGGGCGTTCGGCCGACAGTCGAACAAGAAAATAGCATCTCCATCGAACCGCACATCCTCGACTTTAACCGCGACATCTATGGCGCAACGTTGCGCGTCGAATTCATAGAACACGTCCGTGATGAACAGAAGTTCGCTGGATTAGATGCCCTAAAAGCTCAAATCGCAACGGATATCGAGACCGTTAGAGCCGTTCTCAAAGCATGACAAACGAACGCAAAAAACTAGGTGCGTGGGGCGAATCGGTTGCGGCGACTCACTTGGAGGCGAACGGCTGGACGATTGTTGAGCGCAATTGGCGCGTGCGTGAGGGCGAGATCGATATTGTGGCGCAGAGGGGCGGCCGATTGGCACTGATCGAAGTCAAAACCCGACGTGGACGCACGGCTGGCTCACCTGAATCTGCCATCACGCCGCGCAAGGCACAAAAAATGCTCCTTGTCGCACAACATTACCTCAGCCAAAACGATCTCGATGACGAAACAGACCTCTCCCTCGACGTGATCGCTGTCGAACTCGACTACTCAGGCAAATTGTTGCGCGTCACCCACCACGAAAATGCCGTTACAGCATGGTGACGTTCAATAAAAAATACCCCGCTCCTACAGGCCACTTCTCCCCTAGCCTTTGGGAGAAGGGCTATACTTTAATGAAAATTTATCCCACAGCCCCATGCCCCTGCCATAGCGGAACACCATACAAAGCGTGCTGCCAACCCTTCCATAAAGGCAAAAAAGCGTCTAAGCCAGTCCAAGTCATGCGCTCTCGCTACAGTGCGTATGCCCTTTCGCTTGTCGGCTATATCATCAAAACCACACACCCTAGCAGCCCATTTCGAGAAGATGACGTGCGGCAATGGCGCAAACGACTACAAGCGTATTGTGCGCGAACACAATATGTCGGTTTGCAAATTTTGGGTGAAGAAACATCTGGAGACACAGCCACAGTCACATTTCGAGCAATGATTATTGATGATGGCAGGGATGGCTCATTTACAGAAAAGAGTGCGTTTGAGCGCGTGAGGGGATACTGGCTCTATACTGACATTGTGCGTTGATAGAGGTTGTACTATTCGCTACGAGTCGAAATCGGCCGAAACCAAAAAGGGGTTGAGTGCATTTCATTTGGGTGTGTTTCAAATACTTTGAGGGTGTCATTCCAGCGTA
>CAYMGE010000089.1:0-24360 GCA_964389925.1 uncultured Ardenticatenaceae bacterium | reverse complement strand
GTTGGCATCAGCGGTTTCTTTGTTGAACTTAAAACGAAAACTTGTTGCATCTTACAATGTCCTTGCCTTTCGGCAGTAAATATCTCCTAGCCAATGTTCTGCTCAGGTTTGGCGTTCGCTGCACCGCGCCTACCCTCAACGCTTTTAACAACGAACCGTAGTGGTCTGAACTGGAGAAGCATTCAAACGTACCTATTTCTGAACGAACGTAGCACCCTAAGTGCTTAGGCGGGTCAGGTACGAGGCTCTTTCAAGCACCGTCGCTTTAGCGCGGGGTTCCTGACCGTTTTTCCTATCTTGCGTGATGTGTAAGAACGATTTGCAGGCCGCCCCTACCAGATATACTGATTACTCCTCTATTGTCAATGAACGGGGCGCGTCCCCACCAAAAGAACCGAGATCAAAATCCTTGACGGCCGCTTGAATATCCTCGACTGGAATTGGCGGCCACTCCGAGCGATCTGGACGTAGATGTTGTGCTTCACGCAAGTAGATGTGATGAATCTCCTGTGGTGTTTTATCCGTGTTCCAATGCAGCAACACGCGAATGCACTTCGGGATTCCCGTCGGAATATCTAGCTCATGACTGCACAACAGTGCCACATCATACCAACCTAACTGCCGTGCAGCGAAAGCGGGATACGTTTGGTTTAGGTCTATTGTTGTTGTAAAAATGCCGCTTGCAACATCGTCAGGATGAATGCTGTTGGCACGAATCATAATGTAGAGTAGCTCACGGGTTGCCGCAAGAATTTCCTCGCGCTCGTTCGATGTGACGGTTGTTGCGCCGCGCACACCGCGACAGGCAATCGTTTTTGATGGCATCATAAAATCTCCTAAAAACAAAAAAACGCGGCAAATTGCCGCGTCTTGTAATTTCTGTGTGGTTATCGCTACTTATCTCAAGCGCAAATAACCCTCTCGCACAAGCGCGACTGTGAGGGTAAATAGCTAAATAAGTAATAATAAGCGCGATTCATGGAGCGAATAGTAGAAGGATGTCCGCTTTCTGTCAAGCGTTTTGGTCAGATTGGCGTTGGATATGCTCCTCAAGTGACATACGCCCCTCGCCCGTTCGTACAGTCGTTCGCAACTGGCGTTGCACAAACCCATTGAATGAGAGTGTCAGCAAGACGAGGAAAGCGGAGGCAAGCAGCAACATTATCCAATGAATTGCGCCTGCGTCTGCGTTGATAGATTGAACGACAATTGCTAGGGGAACTTCAGAATCAGAAGGGGGGATGCGTGTCGTCTGTGCAAAAATGCTTGATGTTGTGAAAACAAGTGTGAGCCACATACAAATGCAGGCACACGCGATATAGCGTAATCTTTTCATAATTGGAATTCTTCCCTTTTCAACGGACATGAGCAGGTCGGCAAAGTCCCTACACTTTTCACTACCCATTCTCTATTTTGTAATGCGAATTACTACAGCACAACTAATCAGAATTATATCAAATACTCATAATCGTGAAAATAGGTAGAAGGGGGTATTTTTGGCGTTTTTTGGGGACATTTCGGCTATGATCGGCCGTCATGAAGCTATTTAGACAAAAACAGCGTGACGGAGATGGATTTTGGACAACAGGTTTATCGACTAAAACAGTTCAACCTAACACCCCGTATTCGCTGAAAATCAAAGGGGAGGCGATCATCGTGACGCGCATCGATGGTGAGATTTACGCTTTTAGCGCAGATTGCCCTCACGCGGCGGCCGATCTCAACGATGGCACACTCCACCGCGGTCGCATCACGTGTCCGCTGCACGGATGGAAATTTGACATTCGCACAGGTCGTACACTTTGGCCCGAAGATGAAACCTGCCGGCTGAAGCGATTTGACGTGAAGCTCACGGCGGGTAAGGTCAAAATCAAGCTCGATCTGTAAAATTTGATGGTGACAATTTAATGACAATTCAATAGCATTAGCGTGACTTAATTTGAGCGATTTTTTGGCAGACATCGTTTGACTCGTGCAAGATGCGGCCTATACTTGCTTGGAAGATGTTCGGCCGAAAACAGACCCTTACCCTTCTCTCCTTATTTGTCGGGCTGCTCACGCTCACACTGCTGGCAGCAAATTTCATTGCGTCAGGCTGGATTCCGACCATCGAGAACACATTTGTCTTCCCCACATTTGACCAAGCTGACGGTGCGATGGAGGTAGCATTAGCTCCGGAGTTGATCGATAGATGGCGCAGGATAATCATCTTTACGCTGATTGTGTCAAGCATTTTCTCTCTGATTATGCTCAAGCGTTATCCAAAGTTGCGTCGTTTGCTTCTTGGGTATGCTGTGATCATTTTGTCCATTTACTTCTTGGTTCTGCCCAACGTGGGTGAGTATAGAGTTGAAACTGAAGTCGAAGTCGCTGAGTCAGAGCCGATCGGGGATCCGCTGCTGACGGTGCCAGAATTTGACACGATGCCGCCTGAAGTGGTGGGTGAGCCGCCAGACTGGTTTGCAATTGCCGTTACGTTGGGTTTCGCCGCAGTTGCCGTTTTCATCATTGTATTTATTGCACGCCGCTATTTTGTAGATGAAACGCCGCTGCCGTTGGCGGCCGAGATCGCCCAAGATGCGGAGGAGGCCATCGGCGAGATCGAGCAAGGGTATGATTTGCGCGGGGCAATTATCAAGGCGTATAGTCAAATGACCGAGACTGTGCGGCGCAGTCGCGGGATCGTCAGAAAAAGGGCGATGACACCGAGCGAGTTTGCAGCAGAGCTACAGAAGGCGGGGCTGCCGCTTTCGCCTGTGGAACGGCTGACCCATCTATTTGAGAAAGTGCGCTACAGTCCCAATCCGCCCGGTGTGCGCGACCAGATGGAGGCGGTCTCCTGTTTGGGCGAGATTGTGACATCGGCCGAGCGCATCAAGGAGCAAGCATGAATCGCCGCCATGCTACCCTCGCCGCATCCCTTTTGAGCGTTGCGCTTCTCATGCTCCTTCTAACTCAGACGCGCATCATTCAAGATGTTATCGCGCCACCCTTTTACATTCTCTATTTCGCCGCCTCCAGCTTTTTATACAGTTTGCCAGAGCTATTCTTTTGGCTGATCTTCGTGATCGCTGCCTGTCAGCTTCTTCTCACTGTTGTTCTACGAAATTTTAACCTGTGGCTAGAGCGACGCGACCGCAGCGGCCGACCACGAACAGAAGAGCTGCCCGGCGCGGTCGAGCGGTACATGCGCTGGATAGAGGAAGAAAGTCAAGGCTCTTTCTTCAAGTGGCGACTGCGCCAGCAGGTGATTCAGCTTGCACTGGCGACAATCGGCCGCAATGACCCAATCTCCCTCTCCCAGCTAGAGCGCAGCCTGCAAGAGAACAGCCTCGCCCTACCAGAAGCCGTCACACGCTATTTGCAAGATGGCCTTGAAGCACGGGAACTCGACAGGCAGCCACGACAAAACACTTTCTTAGGTGCATCGGGCAGGAAAGCACGCGATCATGCTGATCTGGTGGCGACGCTCGACTATCTGGAGGAGGTGCTGGAAATTTGAGTCGCGCCGTCACCCTCTCGGCTTTGGTCGCCTGCATGATTGTCGCTGCATTGGTTGGCTTCAACGGTGTTGTACTGGCGTTGACCGTGCCACTTATTTTGGCATTGGGAACGGGCGTGCTATATGCCACCCCCGATCTCAACCTAGAAGCGACGCGCACGTTGAGTGCAGACCGGCTGGTTGAAGGCAACTATTTGTGCGTCAAGGTGGAAATTGTCAACAAGGGCGGCCGACTGCGCGAGGTTCAAATTCGTGACGATGTGCCAGCGCGAATGAAGGTGACAGACGGCAGCACGTCGCTCATCACAACGCTCGCACCCTCAGAAAGCGTGACGCTTGAGTATGAACTGTATGGTTCTCGCGGTGTCCATCGCTTTCCCAGCCTGCAAATTTTGACGTGTGATCCGCTTGGTCTTTTTTGGCGCGAGCAGAATCTACTCGTGATCGGCAAAACAGAATCGTTGGTTGTGCCGCGCATGGAGCGACTGGGTGATCTTGTGATTCGGCCGCGTTCAACCCGCGCCTTTGCCGGCTACATCCCCGCTCGCGTTGCCGGCAGCGGTGTCGATTTCTTCGGCGTGCGCGAATATCGGCCCGGCGATCCACAGCGTCATCTCAACTGGCACGCCAACGCACGTCATCCCGACACGCTATTTACCAATGAGTTTGAGCAAGAGCGCGTCGCTGACATCGGCCTGATTATTGACGCACGCCAACGTGCTATCACACGTGTCAATGATACCAAGCTGCTCGAATATGAAATCACTGCTGCCAACGCATTTGCAGAGAGCTTTCTCTCGGCCGGCAATCGCGTCAGCTTGCTAATCTACGGCAATTTTCTCGACTGGACGCTGCCCGGCTATGGCAGAATTCAAAAACAGCGCATCATCCGCAAGCTCTCAACCGTCAACGTCGGCACGAGCGAGGTGTTCAGCAGACTCGACTACCTGCCAACGCGGCTTTTTCCCGCGAAATCGCAGCTTGTGATTTTCTCGCCACTGCTGCCCGATGATGCAAAATCACTGCGTCGGATGCGTGCGCGGGGCTACTCGGTCTTGGTTATCAGTCCTGATCCTGTCGCGTATGAACACCAAACATTACCGCCGTCAGAATCGGCCGACCTAGCAGCGCGGATGGCGCGGATCGAACGTGCGCTGCTGCTACGTCAACTGCAACAGGCCGGAATTCAAGTCATCAATTGGGATGTGCGTCGCTCGTTGAAAGAGTTGGTACGGGTGAAATTGAGTCGGCCGATGCCAGCAGGTGGATTATGATGATAAAGCTGCTCCAATCTCTCACATGGCTCGCCCTTGCAGTTGGGCTTATCACCGTCGGCGTGACTTATGGACAAGCCGACTCGCCGTTTGCCTTTTCTATCATCTTGCTGCCACTCGTATTTTGGGTTGCAGGAGAGCGTACACAGCGCAACGGATTGACCAACAGCGCATTTATCCTGACCATGTTGCTCATCACGGTCGCAGCTTTGCGGCAGCAAAACGCCACTCTGCTTATTGTCTCCACGCTTGGCATCTTCTGCGGGTGGGACTTACATGCTTTCGGCCGCCGTCTCGACCAGTACGACGACATCATCAACCAAGCAACGCTACTGCGCTTTCACCTCCAGACGTTACTCATCATCATCATCATCACCCTTATCATCACGTTGATTATCTTCAACGCGACGCTCAACGTCGGATTGGGTTGGTCAATTGCGCTCGGCATCGCGCTGATTCTTGGCTTTTCGCAAGCAGTTCGATTTCTACGTGAAAGCGACTTATGATTGACAATTTTTGATTTCGCAAATCGTCAATCTAAATTCAGATGGATATTTCCCAAATTGCGGTCATCTCAAACCGCGTGATTGAAGAAGTTGAAAAGTCGATTATCGGCAAGCGCGAACTGCTCGAATACGTCGTGACGACGATTTTGGCGGATGGGCATGTGTTGTTGGAAGATTTTCCCGGACTGGGCAAGACGATGCTGGCAAAGGCATTTGCGATTGCGTTGGGGCTACAGTTCAAGCGCATTCAGTTTACGCCCGATCTGCTGCCCAGCGACATCACGGGGGGCTATGTCTACAACCGTGCCAGAGGGGATTTTGAGCTACGTGCTGGGCCGATTTTTGCCAACATCATTCTCGGCGACGAGATCAATCGCGCAACGCCCAAAACGCAATCTGCGCTGTTGGAGGCAATGCAGGAGCATCAGGTGACACTTGAAGGAGAAACGCGCCATCTGCCTGAGCCGTTTATGGTGATCGCCACACAGAACCCCGTTGAGTATGAGGGAACCTTTCCATTGCCAGAGGCGCAACTCGACCGCTTTATGGTCAAGCTATCGATAGGGTATCCATCGGCCGCAGATGAAGCCGAAATTCTGCGCCGTCGCCGTGAACGCAAGCAGGAAGAAGCGACCCTCACTGCGGTCACCGGCGGTGACCAACTGCTGACAATGCGCCAGCTAATCGAAGAAGTCTATGTTGAGCCAGACATGGAACGCTATATCGTCTCGCTTGTGCGTGCCACCCGTGAGGATAATCGCGTTGCTGTCGGCGCAAGTCCGCGCGGCTCTCTCGCATTGCTCAAGCTGTCTCGCGCATGGGCGGCTTTTCACGGCCGAAATTACGTGCTGCCCGATGATGTCAAACGCTTTGTCCTCCCCGCCCTACGCCACCGCCTCATCCTCGACCCCGATCTCTGGATGAAGCGAGACGCGGCGAGCGGGGTCATTTCGTCTGTCGTCAACAGTGTTGCGGTTCCCGTTTTAGGACGCTAGACAAGAAAGCAACTTTATCGCAAAATCCGCTCGCACCCATAATAATTCAGTACGCTTCTGCGCCCTCATATTGACCCTATTATGAGCCGCTGCTATGATGATGGCAATGAACGATTTTTCTGAGAAAGCGACTGGTTTGATCGATTATTCGGCCGAAGATGAGCGACCCGAACAAAAGCAAAAATCGCCATCTAACGCTCTAATCGCTCGTGAGATTGTTGAGACAATTCTGCTCACGCTGCTGATTTTTTGGGTTGTCAATACGGTGACGGGTCGCTTTCGCATTGAGGGTAGCAGCATGATGCCAACGATGCAGGAAGGAGAATACGTTCTCATCAACAAGCTGGCCTACTACCTTGATGAGCCAGATCGCGGCGACATCATTGTGCTGCATTATCCACGTGATCCCTCCCGTGATTTTATCAAGCGCGTCATTGGCGTACCGGGTGATGTCGTTGAGGTGCGCGAACAGCGGGTCATGGTCAATGATACCGTTTTGAACGAGCCATATATCAGCGCAGACCCAACTTACAGCGGCCGCTGGACGGTGCCGGCCGATCAGTACTTTGTGCTAGGCGATAATCGCAACAATTCTAGCGACTCCCACACGTGGGAATTTTTGCCAGAAGATTTAATTGTTGGCAAGGGGTGGGTCATTTATTGGCCGTTTGACCACGTGGAGCGTGTGCCACACTATGGGCATGAGGTCGCCCCCGCTACAGTTGTCGGCAGTCAATAATAGGTACGATAAGCACAACATCTTTGAGTTTGACCGCTCGTTATCAATAGTCGGCCGCCCCCAACACCAACAGCAACACTTGCTGCATCCCTTGTGATAGCTCCGTCGTGTCCAAATACTCGTCCAAACGATGTGCGTTTGCAGAGCGCACGATGCCAATACACACGGCTGGATAACCGCGACTGAGCGGGATATTTGCATCGGTGCTGCCACGCAGATATTGAATTTTGCGACAGCCAACGGCGCGTAGGGCTTCATCTGCCAGACGCACGAGTGGCTGGTGGACGGAGATTCGACCCATCGGCCGATCCCCAATTATCTTTGTCTGCACCGCGACATTCCCATAGCGTCGCCGTACCTTCTTGATGATCGCCTCCACCTGACCAATTAGCTGCGTCAAGCCATTGACATCTTCAGAGCGTAGATCGAGCTGAAAGCTAGCCGTTGGCGCAATTGTGTTGATCGACGTGCCGCCTTCAATCACGCCAACATTGTAGGTTGTCTTAGGAGATTTTGGGACGCGAATTTTGTCAATTTGGGTGATGACGTGGCTCAGAATGTGGATGGCATTGGCTCGGCCGAAATCGCTCCAAGAGTGTCCGCCATCCGTCTCAACTCGCACCTCATAGCGACGCACGCCAATCGCTTCGTGCAAAACAAAGCCATACATCCCCCCTTCCAAAACGATGTAGCCATGTGCCTTGCCAAATCGCTCAACAGCAGCTCGCATCCCAATGAGGTCGCCCAACCCCTCTTCCCCCACATTACAGACAAACCAAACGGTGCGTTCAGGCTGCAACTGATAGCGTTGCATCGTGCCAGCCAGCGTGAGCAGACCTGCAACCCCCATTGAATTATCCGCTATCCCTGCCCCGTGTACGATATTGTCATCGCGCTGCACCTGTAAATCTGTTTCGAGTGGAAAAACTGTGTCACTATGCGCTGTGACGACGAGCGGCAGCAGGTTGGGGTTACGGCCTTTGATGCACCCATAGACATTAAAAATGCCGTCCATTGAGACCTCTTGTAGCCCAAGCTGGCTAAAGTTGTCATGAACAAAGGCGGCACGTCTACTTTCATCACCCGTTGGTGCAGGGATTTGCTGAACTGCAATCGCTAGGTTGACAATTTTTTCTTTGTGGATAACAAAGCTATCCATTGCCTCTACAATGATGGGATCGGTAACGAGTGGCGCAATCGAATTCACGCGAGTTGCTCCTGATATTTTTCAAAGTAGGGGAGAAGGCGTTGGGGCATTCGGCCGAAAATCCGCACCCCCTCACCCGTATGCTCTTCATTTTCAACCTGACCGCGTTCATGAAACAGCGAGAGCAAATCCCCACGCTTATAGGGCAAAAAGACGCTGACCGCATCCATGTAATGCTCGGTTGCCGCCTCAATCGCGTGCAGCAAGTCGGGAATCCCCTGCCCTGTATAGCCTGAAATGGCGACAACAGCCTGCCCTGTGTATTGGGACGGCAGTTCAATTTTGCCATCCTCCAGTGAGTCAATTTTGTTCAATGCCAAAACAGTTGGCAATTTCTCAACCTCAAGTTCAGCCAACGTATCTTCAACTGCCTCAATCTGTTGCAACATGTTGGGATGGGTCGCATCGGCAACGTGCAGAATGATGTCGGCCTCTGTGATCTCCTCAAGCGTTGCGCGGAAGGCCGCCACAATGTCGGTGGGCAGCTTTTGGATAAAGCCAACCGTGTCAGTAAAGAGGACTTCTCGGCCGCCGGGCAGATCAACGCGACGGGTTGTGGGGTCAAGGGTGGCAAAGAGCATATCGACCGAAAGCACATCTGCCCCCGCTAGTCGATTGAGCAATGTCGATTTGCCCGCGTTGGTATATCCGACAATTGCCACCGTCTGTAGCTCTGTCTGTTGCCGCTTGGCGCGATGCAGCCGCCGCAGCGTTTGTAACTGTGCGATCTCTTTTTTCAACTGCGAGACACGCACACCGATCATGCGTCGGTCAAGCTCAATCTGCTTTTCACCCGGCCCACGCAAACCAATACTCGCGCTTGAGCCACCCGCACCTGTTCCGCCACCTGCGCTACCGCCACCTGCCCCCGCCTGTCGCGCAAGATGCGTCCACATACGGGTCAAACGCGGGATGCGATACTCCAACTGCGCCAGTTCAACCTGCAACTTACCCGCGTGTGTCTCCGCATGTTGGGCAAAGATGTCCAAGATCAACGCTGTGCGGTCGATCACCTTGCGCTCTTCACCAAACCGCTTTTCAAGTTATCGCTGATGGCGCGGCAAAAGCTCGTCATCAAACAGAATCACATCGACCTCTAAATCTTCTGCCAGCAGCTTGATCTCTTCCACCTTGCCCGCACCAATATAGGTGGCGGGGTTGGGGTGATTGAGACGTTGATACGTTTGACCGACAACTTCAAGGCCGGCCGTATCGGCTAGTCGATTCAGTTCCAAGAGGCTATCTTCAACAGGCAGTAATGCCCGCCCTCGTTTCAATTCTGCGCCAACCAGATAGGCGCGTTCTTTTGGTCTTGTTGTTGGGTAAGTGTCGTTAACTTGAGAAATAGGTCAATCTCCGCAAAAAATGTCTTGGTATTCTACTTGTTTCTAGGCGGGTTGGTTGATTTCTCTTGAAATCTCAGCGGGTTTGTTTATGAATGGTAAACTTGGAAAATAGAGCGTGTCTGATAGGCATCTCTGTCTATCAATTTTGTGATTCTCAGCAATGAACATTCACAAAGATGCAGAGAGTGATTACGGCGCATCGTTTCCAGATTTACCGGGCTGTGCCACAATTCCCGAACGTCCCCTCTCAATCATTGACACATCCGCACAAACTCACAATCAATCACGTTCGGCATTTATAGTCGCTGCTCTGCTGGAAAAGTGTAGGCATAATTCTACGATACAACAGTTGAACGGCTTGGGATAGCTATAACGGGATCGGCCGCCGGGCGTTCCTCAAGAACATGTTCGCTGATGGCAACGTTTACCATCGGCCGATTGGTGCGCGAAGCAAGCGTGATTGACTTTGCCGCATTCTCCCAGCGTTTCTTGTCTTTGCTCAACAACATATCAAGATTGCCTTGAGGCAACACCTCATTGTTGACCAGTTGTAAATAGACGAGTTGGGCTTTTTGCTTGCGCTTACGTCGGTTGATATTCTGTACTAAATCCACCAAAGCAACATAAGCCTTTAGTTCACTTTCTGATTGCGCCAGCATCCGTTCACCTTGTAGAAATTGCAGCAAAAACTGGGTTAGCGTCATCTGCAACGCTTCGTCTTCGATCTGCTGGTCAATCACCCATGCCATGTGAAAGTGCTTTTTCTGGCAGAACTTTTCGACCTCTTTGACAATTTCTTCTTGTGCTTTTGGATTCATCGTCTGTAGCCAATCCGCAAGAGCTGCATCGTGCGGCCGCATCCATTCAATTAGAGCTTGAGCCAACGCCAGATTATTCTTATAATTATTATGCAGGGATGGTAATTGGAAAGCAGGGGTTTCTTCTCCACCGCGAGAAAAAGTGAAAAATGCCCCAATAACCACGAGGACAATGGCAAGGCCAGCAAAGAGAACCGTCATGTTGTTTAGCTCCATATCATTTCTGCGTGATTTATCTACATTATCTCAACATGTACTTTAGCCGCGAGAAAAGCAATCGCGCAAACAATTGGTCGTAACGTGTTTCGTTGCGATTTTGATTTGAAAAAAAGGCGGTTTTTAACTATTGTAATTGGCGTGGTCTAGTTCAATAACGCTCAGTGATAGATCATTTTGCTAAATCGCTAGCAACTACCAACCAACAACTCATAACCATGACAGCTTTTATCATTTTCCTCATTCTCTCAGCCCTTTTCTGGGGAACGCTTATCTACAAAACGTGGCAACTAGACGACCGACAAAAGAGTGAGATTGCCGACCGCATTGATGAGATAAAATCTCAAAGCTCTGAACGTTTACAAACACTGCGGCAACCTGTCACGCCCCCTGTTGACACAGAGCTTGCCATGCGTCTTCGTGCGTGGAGCAGCGATGCGGCCTTTATCTCGGAAGACCTCTATCAATGGATGAAGGGACTTTCAGACGAGCATTTCTTGGTCATCACCGAATTTGTCGCTCAATTCTGCGAGGACATGGGATTTGACCTGCGCGGCGTGCTGGAAGGACACTACGTTGAGGGCGATTTGGATGACACTCTGGAGCGCGTTGTCGGTCATATCACCGAGTCGATGCGTTTGGTTTTCAGCGTGCGTGAGGAACTACTTGTCTACGAAGCAGAAAAGCCAGCCCAGCCCGAAATTGCGGGGCAGATTCAGCAGATGATGTCAAATAGCTTGTCGTCAGTTAGCGAAGCTTTTCAACGCACCCGTGCTAAGTCAGATCAGTCACAGTTGAACGGACATGCGTAGTGGATTCAATGATACTGACTCACGCATTACGCAACGGCCGAGCATCGCATAAACGTTCATTTCGCTACAAGAGGCGCAGAAAAAAACGTCGCCCCTTTGTCGAGATGATCGATCCACCCAATACGGAAAGGCGTGATCTCCTTATTGGTGCAGCCGGGATGGCGGGGAGCATCATTTTGATTAGTGGTGCAGGCGTTGCTGTCATCAAGCTGTTACTTCCACCTGGTACCGTTACAAAAGTCATTCAGCTTGCCCAAACAAGTCCAGCCGCCCCACTGATTTACGGCGTTGCGGCGGTCATCTTACCCACTGTTTTTGTCTCGCAAACGTTGATGACCCTGTCTGCGGGGGCGCTGTTTGGCACAATGCAAGGCACAATTTTATCGATCACGTCACAAACATTGAGTGCGATGATCGCTTATGGGATTGGCACGCAGTTGGCAAGACGAACGCGATTTGGCGAATCGTTGACTCGGCGAGTGGAGCCTTACATCGGCCGATTGCGCCAAAATGCCTTTGAAGGAATGCTCCTGATGCGGCTCCTCTACATTCCGCAGGAGATGGTCAGCTACGCATCAGGAATGCTCAACGTAGGCTGGAAACCGCTCATCTTCGGCACGGCACTCGGCTCGCTCCCTGCCACCTTTTTCCTCGTCCAAGTTGGCGCAGGCATCTCCGGCGGCATCCTCGGCACGGCAACCTATTTCAACCCCGCCCTCTTCACCGTCAGCGGTGGTGTCTTTGCCGCCAGCTTTGTGCTTGCCCGCTACATGCGTGCAGAACAGATAGATGATGCCGATGTGATTGAGGGCGAAATCATCGAAGAGATGCTGGCAATTGAGTAACTCCTTATGTTGATCACAAACACGCTTTTAGCTGGCGGCGCACTCTATGCCTATCTCAAACAACGCGGCCAAGACAAGGATAAAAATGTTCTCTCGGCCGAGTTGCAACTAGCGAAACCACTGGCAGAAAGAACGGAAGATGCACGTCATCACACGGGGTTAGCGACGCTTTCCATTGGTCTAACGCTTGCTGGCGCGATCACAGCCTCTCCGCTCGCGCTGCTTGGCGTGCCGCTTAACATCTACAACAACATCCCTGTCTTCCAAGAGGCGATTGCCACGATTGGCGGCAAAGATGAAAAACTTGGCTCCATTTTGCTATCGCTTATCATCGCTGGGACAATTTCCTCTAACCAGATTTTTGCGACCAACCTCATCGACTGGATTTCACAACGTTCTCGCTTGACGGGTGCAAAGCTGCGTCAAAATGGGTTAGAAAAGGGACATGTCATGTCTGAAACCCTCCAACAATGGGTCGGGCAGGCAATGGGTAGAACACCTGATACCGTTTGGGCGGTCGATGGACAAACACAGATAGAAGTTCCATTCGAGTCGCTCAACGTTGGCGATACCGTCATGTTTCGAGAGGGCGAATTCATCTCCGTGACAGGCGAGGTGGTGCGCGGCGAGGCGGAAGTTTTTAACTGGTCTATTCTGCAAAATCCCCCCATCAAGCGTATCGTCGGAGACCACGTTCAGCCACGCATGATGCTTCTCAAGGGAACCCTCTTTGTCAAAGTTGAACAGATCGCTTGAGCGTAAGTACTTAATCAAAAGTAATCGGGTGTTCAGTATTCGGTAAATCGGTATTCGGTGTGCGTTCTACCACAGGTCAATACCGAACACTGTATACCGAATATCGTTTACCATTGCCCCAAAACTTTTGCCTGACTACTTAATGACACTATCTCTTACAGTTTGACGTTGTTGGACACGCAATACGCAATACGTTTAACCGACAGCGAAAACCGCACACGACACTTCCCCATTTCCATGTTTTGAATTGCTAGATTCACTGGAATACAATGGAAAGAAAGTTAATTTTGTCTTATACTTCTATTTGAGGATAGGCAGTCGTTTCGCCACAAAACAATCTAAAAAGTGAGAATTAGGAGCGTAGTATGGAACAAACCTTTATTGCAGGATTGGCAATTGGTCTTTTTGCAGGGTGGTTGATTGAATTTTTGATCGACTTTTTTTTCTGGCGACGCGGGAATAGCGCGGCTGGAATGACAAGCAAGCAACTCATTGATGCCAACCTAAGTTTAGCAACGGCAAGCCAGCATATTAGCACGCTGGACATGGAGCTGGTTGAACTCTCTACTCGCAATACAGCTCTCAACACGGCACTGACAGATTCGCGCAGGGAGATCGAAAATCTGCGAGCGCAATTAGCAACGATTGCGGCATTTGAAAGCGGGGAGTTGACAGACGTTGAGCCTCGACCGGACGAGTTGGAGCCATCATCCGACCTCATCATCGACAACCCGCCTGATGATTTTATGGAAGTTGCAGCCCAAACGAGCGCAACCGACACGACTGATGATATAGATGCTTTTAGACGGGCGGCCGCCAAGGTTTCAGCATGAGTGCAATAAGCAGACCACCAGCAGACGTGCTGAAGTACAACATCTTCAAAATCGCTGTCTTGATTTTGCTTGCGCTTGCAGTCGGGTTGACTCAGTGGCGAGCAGATCAGGTCGAGTCATCACTGTCGCCCATTATTCCAACACCTGCACCGACTTCTTCACCCACAGCGATTGTTCTAGCGACCCCATCGCTTTTTCTCGACGCATCCGCCTCGCTCATCGTCTATACGCCGCTCACCCTACGCGGGCGTGGCACCCCAGACCATATCATCAGTGTGCGACAGAATGACAGCGAGCAGGGCAAAGCGGTTGTTGATCCGGATGGCAACTGGTCATTTGAGGTGAATTTGGTTGAGGTTGGACAGTTCACGTGGACGGCGGTTGCAACGGATGGCGAGGGACGAGTTTCGGCCGCCAGTTCTCCACTCATCATCGAAGTCAAGCCACGCTCCACACCAACCCTCAAGGTGCCGGATATTGCGGATGATTTCAGCGGTGGGGATGTGCTGCTGTCAGGCTCGGCCGACCCCAATAGCATCGTCAGTATCTTGGTGGATGAGCGTATTTATGATGTGGTGACGGCCGATGCAGATGGTGCTTGGTCATACACGCTCCCCCTTACGACGAGTGGACAACATCAAATCGCCGCACAACTGATCGATCCAGCCGTCGATGAGATATTGACTTCGGAGCGTATCGAAATTACCGTTCCTTGACGTAACGAATTACCTTTTGCGTTGCAACCTGCACACTTCCCACGCGCCTGCCACCGCTCTGCTCAACCACGCGCTGACAGAAGAATGTCCACATTCCTGTCTGAGCTGCCTTGCCGACACCCAGCGTTTCAAAGGCAATCTGCACAAGCCGATCTCGACTTCGCGCCCACGAAACGATTTCAAAGCGCAACCATTCGGATTGCAATGGGTGGTCAATGATGCGGAATGTAATCTCGCCCGCCTCAAGATGTCCATCGAGCGTGACGAATGTGAAGGAAGTAGGCGTTACGTCAATAACGCGCACAGGGGCATCCCATGGGCTAGTGATGGAAATATGGAATTCATCACCCACCGCTAGGCTTTCCGCGTCGCCCAACGTCCGCTTGAAGTGGGCGAGTTCTTGTGGGGCAAATAGGTTTGGGTCGCGTTGGATGAGGCGCATGATTGCTTCGGCCGACTTCTCACTCTCCGCAATATCCACCCAATAGCGACGGTGAAAGAGCGTGCCAACCCCGTCATCAATTGTCTGAAACGGCCGATCGCCAAGCTCTTCTAATGTGATTGGCTGCACATCGGTCATATTCTCAAGTTCGTCTGTCTCCGTTTCGCGTGATGTGACGGGAAAGTTCCAGCGGCGTAGTGCGTTGTTTGCTACGCCAAGCATAATCAAGGCCGCGCGGCGAGTTGTTTTAAGTCGTTTTTCCAGCATCAGCAACTTTTTCGAGAACGAGCAGATGAGAAATACCGAAAACGTTGAGTGGGGTCTGCTCTAAGGTATAGAGCGTTTTTTTGATAATTCGGCCGATTCTCGGCAGCCTGTACTCGATGTTATCGTACCCGCCATAGATGCGCGTGTGCTGCACAACTTTGACGGGCAGCCCTGCAAATAGCATTTGCAGCCCGCGTTTTGTGTACACGGCGACATGCGGTGCAAGCCGATTGCGAAGGACATTTGGCAAATAGTTGACAAGTGGAATGTTGCCAAATCGGTACACGCCACGCCAGTAGATGCCGTGCTGCTCAACGGGATACCAACGATTGGGGCAAAAGATCAGGATGCGTCCGCCGACCCGCGTCACGCGCACCATCTCCTGAACTGCCATGCGATCATTCTGAACGTGTTCGACTACCTCATTGCTGAAAATCGTGTCAAACGAATTGTCGGCAAAGGCGAGAAATTCACCCGGTGAGATGACGACCCCATCCGAGCGGTCGCGTGCGTGGGCGGCGCGTTCTTCTTCGATCTCGTTGCCGAAGTGGTTGCCGGGGTAGCGGCCGAATTTCTCCAAATACGCGCCTAGCCCGCACCCGTTGTCCAGCACGGTTCCGTTCAAATCGACCCAGCGTTCGATCATGCGGAGCCGTCGCTCCTGTCCCGAACGCCAAACATAACTTGGTTCACCGCGCAAGGCGGCTTTGTCAGAATGTGTCATGGCAGGAATGGTAATCTTTTTTGAGGGCTGAGACCATCAAATACACCAGAAATACGAAATAGTCTGCGCTTTGCGTTGTTTTAATCGGCCGAATGTTGCACCATTGCAACCATGAATAAACCAGCAATTACTTCACAACCCTTACATGACCTGCTTCAACAACGTTGGAGCCCACGCGCATTTAGCGGTGAGCCAATCGAGCGTGAGACAATGATCAAACTGCTCGAAGCGGCACGCTGGTCAGCCTCGCGCAATAACACGCAGCCATGGCGTTTTATCGTGGCAATGCGCGACGATGAAGCTGAATTCGAGAAAATGTTTAACTGTTTGCTGCCGGGCAATCAGAAATGGGCGCATAATGCGGGCGCATTCGTCGCGGTCGTCGCCTCGCTGATTGGCAAACCCAGCAAACCGCCCACACAGGCGTTTTTATACGATACAGGATTGGCAGTTGGGCAGATGGTGGTTGAAGCGATGGCAAATGACCTCTACGCCCATCAGATGGCTGGAATTGACCGCGCAAAAGTGGCGGAGACCTACCATATCCCAGAAAATCACGAAGTCATTTGCATCATCGCGCTTGGTACGATGGGCGATATTGAGACGTTGGTTGCCCCTTTTGACGAGCGAGAACGTGCGCCACGTCAGCGCAAACCGCTGGATGAGATTGCATTTAGCGGGGATTGGGGAGGGGGATTCTTTGAGGCTGGTATTCAGAGCTTTACCCACAAGCCGAAGAGAAACGAATAGTTGAGGCATCTACACGGTCACGAATAGTGTCGTAGTCGGCATCATCGACTTTGACAAAGTGAGCAATCGCAGCGGCCGCAAGATGAGGCTGCATATCAGGATTTGTGTGCAGATTGAGGTAGAAGTCGCGTAGTTTGGCTTTGAGTTCGGCCGACACACCACGACCAACCACGACCGGCGGATGTGGTGAAGGACCTATCGAATCGATCACGCGAATACGCGCTGCGAGGGTGGGATCAAGCTGGAGGGCGGCCGATAGCGCGTGACTGTCGAGTGCGGCGACATCTGCTCGGCCGCTGGCAATTCGTTCAAGTGACTTCACGTGTGCGCCAGATTTTGTCTGTGCGCCAAAGAAACGCCAATCGCGCCCGCGCTGCGCCAAATGCCATCCCATGACGCGATAGCCAGAGTATGAGACAAGTTCATTGTAAGTGAATGTGCTGCCCTCAAGGTCAGCAAACGTTTGGGCGGTGCTATCGGCCGGCACGACCACATCAGAAAAATAAACTGCCTGACCATTGCAGCGTTCCTCTGCCAGCACGGGGGCAACGAGTAACTCAACAGGCGGCTTGTCTAGCGCGGCAAATTTGCTATAGGGCAGACCACAAATATACCCAACGTCGATTTTATCATTGAAAAAATCATCAAATATCTCACCCACTTCAAACTGGGTTGGGATGCCAAACGTGCGCGTGATTTCGGCGCAAATTGCCTTGTAGGTCGGATTTAGATTGAAGGATAGGAAATTAGCGAATCGAAGTGGTTTTGTCATAGTTCTTAGAGACAAGACTAAAAGCGCATACGCTCTGGCTTGCCACTTATCACTTGCAGTTTACCGCTCTATGCAACCCGCTATTGGTAAACAATCGGCATAATCTGTCGATAGGGCAGCTCTTGGTCTTGCAGCCAGCGTGCGACGGGCTTCGGCCGAAAATTCTCATAGAACAGCCCGAAATGATGCTCCGCCTCTGGCGCGTCTTGATCGTAATCGGTGTCGATCAGGTTGTACCATGTCGCCACCGGCACAAACTCCCACTGCTCGATAATCTCAAAGGCGGCCTGTAGATAGGTCAACTGCGCCGCCTCGCCAAAGCCACCGTTCCCGTCAAAGCTGCTCCAGCCAAACTCGGTAAACCAAATTGGTTTATCGTCCTGTTTGTGCAGCATGAAGGCACGGATCGCCTCCACGCCGCAAAGAAACGAAAATAGATAGATGCTGCAATCATTGGGAGTATCGGCCGCATACGGATGAATCGACAGCGCGTCGAAGTAGCCAAACACCCCCTCCGCATACATCTCCTCCAAAAAGCGCACATCCGTTATCGCCAATGCGCCACCGAGAACGACCGCGTTTTTATCTTGGGCTTTGACGGCGGTGTACGTCGTTTGCAGCAGATCGACGTAATCGGCCGCGTCCGGATTACGCCAAAAGCGTTCGATATTTGGCTCATTCCACACTTCGTAGGCCACAATATCGTCGCCGTGTCGCCGCATCAGTTCGAGCATCGTGTTGGCGTACTCATTGGGATTGGCCGGCGGGTAAGCGCGGTCATAGCGTTGCGCGGCGCAATTTTTGTCGGGATCGGCCGATGCCCAGCACGGCGCACCCGATAACATCACGTAGATGTCGATCTCTAACTCATTTGCATAGTCAAACAGTTCAGCTAGGCGCGGCATGAAAAAATTCTCGTCATACTGCCCCGCGCCATTTGGCTCCATCACGCGCCACTGAATCGCCACACGCACAATCTCAACCCCGACCTGTTTGGCAAGTGCCAAGCGTTGCGCGTCGCTTTCATTAAAGACGGGATGAAAATGTGCGCCAAACGCCCATTGATCTGTGCGCGGCGTTGTGTCGGCCGGTAAGACCTCAAACGTTTCTGGCTCAAACAGAAAGTGAAACACGCCCATCTCGTCGCGCACCGCGATTTGCATGGCGTAATCTCCCGCTTCCGTGAGCTGTTGCCATTTGTCGTAGACAAACTGCTCGGCCGGTTCGAGCGTAATCTCCGCATCATATCCAAAATCGACTTCGGCCGCGCACTCAAAGTTGATCTCCTGACACGCCGGGCCGCGTGCAAATACGCCGAGCAGGGGGAGCGTGATCGGCCGATCCCCCACATTCTCGACCGTAAATCCCGCATAGAATAGATCATTGACGCGCCCATCCGTTGTCGTCAGCGTCAACGGCTCGACCAACGCCAGTCCCGCCTCAATGCTGTACTCACGCCGCTCGCCGATAAAATGATAGGTTCCTGCGGTCGATAAATAGACGACTTGGGCAAAGTAGTCGCCCGCCTCCCAGAAGGAGCGTGCCTGTTGATAGGTGTAGCTCGCCTCTGGCTCAAGCGTCAGGTTTTCGACAAACGGGTAGTCGGCAAAGTCGGTACAGGTGAAGTCGTCGCAGTCGGGGCCGCGCCCGCCCGCGAGCAGCCGCAGAAACGTGATCGGCTCATCGCCGATATTTTGGAGGGTGAACTCGGCCGAGACCACCTCCCCCATCGCTGGCTCATCCGGCGCGATTTCTACCGATGACACAACCAACAAATTGCGCTGCATTTCCAGAGGTGCGGCCGTCACGATCAGGCGATTACCAATTTCATCCGCATTCACGCCGCACCCCAACAGCAGAAACGCGCAAGCTATCAAAGAGAGAAATATATATTTTTGATACATCGAGCAGAATGATAGCGAAATTGTGAAAAGAATGCGTGTTGCGTATCCAGTTGACGCAATACTTTACGCGCTCCAAATTCCTTGCCAAATTCCAACATTCGGCTACGCTTACCGACAACATGTTGCAAAGCAATCAGCTATTACACGGTCGCTATCGCATTGAGTCAATTCTCGGACAGGGCGGATTTGGCATGGTCTATCGCGCCATAGATTTGCGTCTCGACCATCAGGTGGCGATTAAGAAGATGATCCCTCAACCGGGTATCTCACCAGCCCTGCACGCCAAGCTGCAAGAGCAGTTTCGCCGCGAAGCAAAGACCCTCGCCAAACTACAACACAACCATCTGGTCAACGTCACCGATTACTTTGCGGAGGGTGGCAACGATTATCTGGTGATGCGCTTTGTCAAGGGGCAGAGTCTGGCCTCGATGATTGAGCAGCGAGGGGCGTTGCCAGCCGATGACGTGCGGATGTGGGCGATCCAACTGCTCAACGCACTCAACTATTGTCATAGACAGGGGGTATTACACCGCGACATCAAGCCAGACAACATCATCATCCGCGAGAACGGGCAGGCGGTGTTGGTCGATTTTGGGTTGGTGAAGCTGTGGGATCCGGCCGATCCACGCACGACGATGGCGATCCAAGGCTTTGGGACACCCGCTTATGCGCCGCTGGAACAGGGCATTCTACACGACAATACGGACGCACGCAGCGACATCTACAGCTTGAGCGCGACGCTATACCATGCGTTGACGGGCGATATGCCACTACCAGCATTTCAACGAGCAGCAAATCCAGAGCAGGATCAACCGATCGGTCAGCTACTGTCGTCGGGAGAGCCGACGTTGCTGCGGGCGGTGACAAAGGGGATGAGCATTGCGCGAAATGAGCGGTTTGACTCTGCATACGACATGCGTGAGGCTCTCGTCAATGTGCCATCCTCTCCCATAGCACGTCCCACATCTCAGACGATGCTGCTAGGCTTGAGCGGTGTGTTAGGGATTTTGGTTTTAATGCTGACGATATTATTATGGCGTGATGAATTATTTGGAAATGAGATAACGCCGACAGCGACAACGGCTGAAGTTGCAGTGGTCGAGACGGAGACTCTCACGCCCGTTCCAGAACCCGCATTCACCAATACGCCTGCGCCAACAGATACAGTGCTGCCAACACCAACTGATACACAGGCTCCGACACCATTGCCAACGGCAACTAACACACTGATACCAACAGATACGCCATTGCCAACAGAGACACCAACACCGACGTTTACGCCGACGCTTGAGACACGGCGCATCTCAGACGTGGATGGGATGGTGCAACTACTGGTGCCAGCGGGGGTCTTTCGGATGGGTAGTTCAGAAGATGAAATAACAACAGCTTGTGAACAATATGAGGAAGTACGTGAGAGTACTTGCAATCGTGTCTGGTTCTCAGATGAGACACCTCAACAGGATGTCTTTCTTGACGAATTTTGGATAGATGAGACGGAGGTGACGAATGCACAGTACAGGATATGTGTAGAGGCAGGCGCGTGTTCTTCACCGTTTGACACGAGATATTACAATGACGACAGTCGTGCGAGGCATCCAGTGGTGTATGTCAATTGGCGTCGAGCAAATGCGTATTGTGAGTGGGCGGGGCGCAAACTGCCGACGGAAGCCCAATGGGAGAAGGCGGCACGCGGGACAGACGGACGCATCTACCCATGGGGCAATCAGCGTGCCAATGCGAGTTTAGCGAATTATGGCGTGAATGTCGGGACAACGACAGAGGTAGGAAGCTACACAGAGGGAGCGAGTCCGTATGGGGCATTGGATATGGCAGGGAATGTATGGGAATGGACAGCGAGTCCGTATGATCCCTACCCTTATGAAGACTTAGAGAATTATGAGAACAACGGGGAAAGAGTGGTGCTGCGTGGGGGCGCGTGGTACGACAGCATTAGCAGCGTTCGTGCCGCCGACCGCGACCACGGCGCGCCGTCCTACGATAACTACAACGTTGGGGTCCGGTGCGTCCAGGCTGTACAGACTCCCTAATTCTGTTTTCTGAATTTCTGAATACTGTTTTTCTGAATGGGGGTGTGGGGGTGTCCCCCACATCTGTCCCGCGAAGCGGGTCGCGGCAAAATTTTTCGCCGTCCGTTATCTATCTCCCTCGCTATATTCTGCTTGGCAAACGGTAGAATAGAAGCGGATGTTTACATATGAGTGCATTTCATTTGAGCAAAAGATGAAGGGATATGACATGTAGGGGCTAGGTAAACGGCGCATTATTTCGACAAAAGCACCATCCAATGCCGTTTATCTCGCCCTGTTTGAGCGATATGCCACAAAAGGGGCGAGACAAACGGCATGAACATCATGATAATGATAGGCTGTACGCCGTTTGCCTAGCCCCTACCCGCACGTTTTACTGATTTGACATGCACTCAATTGCGATACACCATTCGCCGAACGATTAAATTCGTCCCCGTTTACAAAAAATACTCCGTGCCGCAAAATGGACACTTGATAACCCCTTTTCCTGCCAAATCAAGCTGACCACCACAGTTGCGGCACGCCTCTAAATCACGTAATTGCGAAGCCTGTTCTGAGAATAGCGTGCCGTCGTCCCAGTCGATATAGCCTGAAAACAGCCCTTTCCCAACGAGGCTATATAGCATTTGATGCACTTGATCGCGCGTGCTGTTCAACTCAAAGACGGCATCACTGATCTCAACTTGCCCCTGCGTTTTGACCATATTAAGCAGCTTGCGCTCCTGTCGCACATCTGCCAATATGGCCTCTTCGGCCCCCCCTTTTCGCAAAAAGAAGATGCCAGCCCCTGCCAAGGGTAAGACAAGTACCAATGTGAACAGCGCAAACCCCAACACTGCACCGCTGTTGCTGAGTCCGCTATCTTGATTAAAGACAAACATGACGAGCGCAACGAGCACAAATGCGGCGATTGCGCCGCCAATCATGACCATTCCAATTGTTTTTCCCATTTTATCCAAATCCTCGACTGCCACCGCCAGAGCTGCCGCCGCTGAACCCGCCGCCAAAGCTGCCACCACCGCCAGAGCTACTGTTGTTGCTTTTTTGGCTCTGCATGATGGTAGAGGTTGAGTTGAGCATACGGGTCAACCCTTGTGACATATTTTCTAGGCCGCCAGACATCCCTTCAGCCATCCCTTCAAGCGTCGGCCGATTCCCACCACCACCACTAGGAAAGCCAATCACCGTCCCGCCGCGCCGTCCATAGCGGCGACTCTGACGCGGAAACGGATCATACCAGATGGGCGGTCGCGCCGTTGGCACAGACTTAAACTTGCGAATCCAGCTGCGCTCTAGCCCAAATGCGACGGCATACGGTAGATACTGCTCAAAAATTGCACCGGCCTCCTGCAAATCGCTGTATTTTTCTATATTTTGCAAGTAGTTTTTGAATGCTTCCCAGCTTGCGGCCGATTCCGCCCCCGCTTGCGTTTTGCGCGGCATGTGTCCCGCAACGTAAATTAACAGCAATGCGGCGGGGATTAAGGCCAAGCCGGGACACGCTGCTGTAGCGATACCCTCAAAAACCGAGCCGACAAAAATAAACCCAATGACACCCAACACGCCGCCCAACAGCCCCAACGCACGATACCCGTTTCGCACCGCTTCAGGTGAGCGGTTAAAAAACTTGAGCCTAACCATCTCGTCATATAAATCTTGGCGGATAGCGGGCAGCTTGTTGGCAAATTTATAGCGTAAATCGCTCAGTTTGCGCGTCTTCTTGGAGCCAAAAATGGCACGGATGAGGCGTTTCTCAAAGGGGTGAACATCGTGCCACTGTTTGTCAGTCAAACGATACTCGTGATCTTTCTTGTTTTCATGAATGGTCAAATACCCACGCTTGGCAAGATCAACCACTGTGGAAATGATGTCGCTCATGTCGGCCGTTTCATCAATCAGCGACCCCGCAATCGCAGGCGGCAGACTGCTCGGCGGGGCTTCCAGATATTCAGCCACCATTTCCACTTCAGGATCACGGCCGCGTGTGTACCATACAACGAGAACGACAATCGGCAGACCAACCAGCATCAAAATCGAAACAACGAGAACGGTAAGCCCAATTGCATCATTAATTGCTTCTTGTCGCTGCCATTGGGGAATAGCAAGGTCTAGTTGGCCTGTGGGAAAGCGAATGCCCGTCTCTAACGTATCACCGCTACCGAGATTGCCATAGTTGAAAATGGCAGTACGCTCATCTTCACTGATATCGTAGGTAGAGGAGTCAAGCTCTCCACCGTTGCTCAGGGCTATCGCGGAGCCAATTGTCACGCCTTCCGGAACACGCATCGTTACGGTGCTGCGCTCGATGCGCCCCGGCACATCAGATGGAATTGCCATCCAAAAAACTTGGCTGCCGGTCTCCTCGACGCGCACTGCCCCCTCAACCGTGTAGCTAAAGGTGTAGGTATGCTCGCCTTGAGAGGGTGGAAAATACCAGTTAATCTCAATCTCATCGCCGCGATCAATCGCACGGAATGTGAAAGGAGCCTCGTTGCTCGCTTCACGAAAAACCGTATCACCCTCACGAACGCTGATGTTGTTGATGTCATCCAGTCGATTGTATGGAATGGTGGCATACCCATAGGTGAAATCACCGCCTGCAAAGACGATGGTTTGCTGTTCGGTTATGTCCAATATACCGTTGCTGCGTAGCTCGATGTCAACGTCATAGCTGTCCCAATAAAATGTGCGTTGGGCATAGGCGGTTGACTGTGTAAAAAGTAAGAGGAATAAGAGTGGGATGGATAAATTTCGTACAGTTTGTCTCATTATATTTTTGGTCTAATTTGCATCAATGTTAGCATAAACTATCCATCCCTGCCTGATATGATTCGGGTGTGTTTCATTTACTTTTGAAAACATGTTTCGGGAATTGTTGCAGTTTAAGA
>CAYMGE010000088.1:0-24442 GCA_964389925.1 uncultured Ardenticatenaceae bacterium | reverse complement strand
CCGAAACATGTTTTCAAAAGTAAATGAAACACACCCTAATCAAAAGTAATCGGGTATTCGGTATTCGGTAAATCGGTGTTTGTTCTACCACAGGTCAATACCGAACACTGTATACCGATTACCATTTACCATTGCCCCAAAACTTTTGCCTGACTACTTAAGAGAGCGCGAGGGCATTGAGACCAAGCGGTTCAAGTGTGCTTGGGACATCAATTATCGCATGAAAGTTCTCGCTCCCATCTCGACGCACAAAATGCAAACTAGGTTACTTTTTCGTCCGATTGCCCTGCGTGAAAAAGCACGCTCTTACTGCTCCCTATTTCACGGTGTCCAAACGTTATGAACAACAGCAACAACAAGCGGTGTCCCATTGTACTCTTCAAGGACGAGCCGCAGCGTGCGAAAATCCATGCCGCCGTAGTCGGGGTTAAAGCCGTCGAAATGGAACTCGATGATGTGTGAATCGGGGTAAACCACGCGGCTGTTGTCGATGCTGTTGCCAACGACGACATTTCTATCATAGCCGATGCGGTCAGCGTAGAGATAATCGACATCATAAACGAAGGTCTCGTAGTAGTCGGCAAAGGCCAGGTTGATAGGTTCACCATCTCCCGCGCTTGTCCCCCAATAGTACACGTTTTGGTCATCAAACAAATTATCGACGAGATTGGGAGCGAAAGTGGCATTTTCCTCTTCAACATAGGTAAATGGCACAAAGCGAACCCCTTTTTCGGGATGGACATATTGGGCAAACTCGTCCATATCTTTTTCACGCAGCGCGGTTAGTGCTTCTAACGCTTGGTTGCGGAACGGTGCAGGTAGTGTCCCCTCTTGGATTGCTAGGTAATGTCCGTTGACCCAGCCATTTTCTCCACCATACGCGACAGGAAGCCATGTGCCGCCATCGGCCGCCACCCGACTTCCCCCGATCACCTCCACATTCAACGCCATCGGTTGCAGCGCAAACACGATCTCAGCATCGACTCCCACCCCATCGCGCACATTTAGCACGTCATCTGGCTCAACGCCGATCACGGTAAACGGTTCAGCGACCTCCGGCACATCGGTCGGTATCGCGGTCAGCGTTGGCTCGGCCGTTGGCGTAAAGGTTGGAATGAGCGTCGCGGTCGATGTAAAAGTTGGAACGAGCGTCGCCGTTGGTTGTGATGTGTTGGTTGGCTCGACCGTATCGGTCGGACGTGCTGTCACAGTCGGCCGCACGGTATCGGTTGGAACAGGCGTATTGGTTGCTTTTTGTGCAACGATGTTATTTTCCAAGTCGGCCGTCATTGCGACAATATCGGTCGGTGCTTTACAGCCAAGGATAAGCAAGAGAGTGAGTAAAAGCAGATTTTTCATTAGTTAGCCTCCGCGTAACTTCCCAAAAAACAGGGACAAAGAAGGTTAAGAGGTGGGAGGGTGGACGCGAGCGCGAATGATGTCAGCGAGAGCAGGTAGGGCATGGGTGTGAGAGACGCGGTCAAAAACGTATTGGCGGTTTCAGCGACAGTCATGAAAACACCCCATGCGCGTCGACCAGAGTCGCTGTGAGGGCCGAAATGGTCACTCCCTTTTTTGTTCCCCTTGATTTTTGGCTTGCCTTGCTCCGCTTTCAAGCGATTAATCTCATCCCGCAATCGCTGGATTTCTTCTCGCTGACCAATGTTCTCCTGCTTCAACTCCTCGACAATGTTCAGCAACCCCACGACCGCTCTCCGCGCTCCTGCTACATCCTGAATAATCTCTGGGCGGAACTCTTCAAACATTGACTCTATGGTAGACCACTTACGTCACTCTGGCTACCCCCAATTTTTCCTCCGCCTTGATAAATCACGCGGGGGCATTGAGACCAAGCGGCTCAAGTGTGCTTGGGACATCAATTATCGCATGAAAGTTCTCGCTCCCATCTTGACTCATAAAAATGTAAACTAGGTCACTTTTTTGTCCGATTGACTTGGCATCCAAGTTCAACTTTTAGTGAATTTTCGGTAAAAATCCACATCCTTCGATGGGTTTTCGGCCGTTTTAACCTCTTATCGCCTATCGTCCATTAAGGTCAAATAGTTGAAGAACTGATAGAGAAATGCCGTCTCATAAAGCGACGCGCTATAATACATCATTTGTTAAATTTAGTTGCTAGTTGCTAGCAAGAAACGATTCGATGACTTTAGTAGTTACTAGCATACTAGCCCTTACTTACACAATATGGAAATTACTTGGTACGGATTAAGCTGTTTTCGTTTGGTAGAACGAAACCTTTCTTCCATCATCACAGACCCTTACAGTGCTGATGTGGGATTAGAACTTCCGCGCACAAAAACTGACATTGTCACACGTAGCCACGCCGACGTGAATGGCGAGATTGCCACGGCAACTCGCACGCTGACGGGGCCGGGTGAATATGAAATTGGCGGCGTATTTATCACAGGCATAGCAGCCCGTGGCAAAGAACGCAACACGATTTTTCGCTTTGATCTCAATGGTTTGAAGGTTGTCCATCTCGGCCGACTCACAAAGATTCCCTCGCAGACGCAAATTGAGGCGTTGGGTGAGGTCAACGTGTTGCTGTTACCTGTCGGTGGGAGTGGATGTTTGAATGGTGTACAGGCGGCCGAGCTTGTTGCCATGATTGAGCCGGGCATCGTTGTGCCAATGCAGTTTGCACAAGAGGGTGTCACACAAGCGTTAGAAAGTGTCGAAAGGTTTTTGAACGAGATGGGATCGGCCGATCTTCAGCCTGTCAGCTCTCTGCGCGTCTCATCTAGCGGCGTTCCCGACGAAACTCAAACTGTCTTATTAGCTCCGAAACAGTAAAGCCAAACGTGATGTGGACATTTTTCGAGAATGCCCACACCTAACACAATGCAGCGTTACGCACACCTAGCAGAGGTCTGGGAACTTGGTTAGTAATATAAAACGACTTCCCAAACACAGCTGTTGATTAACTGCGTGATGACTAATAATTAAATTATGCGCGTAAAAGTAATTATGCAGTGGGATATTTCGGAGGGCAAAGAATCAGAGTATTATGATTTTGTCGTAAACGAGTTCATTCCGCGTCTACAGCAGCTTGGCCTCAATGACCTGCAATTCTGGTACACGACCTATGGCGAAGCGGAGCAAATCCAAGCCAGCGGGATCGTGCCAACCAAAGAACAGGCCAATACGATCATTAACTCGGAAGAATGGGAAGATTTAACCTTGCAATTGAGCGATCTTGTTGAAGACTTTGATCAAAAAGCGATCCCTGCCACAAACGGTTTCCAACTATAAAGCAATATTCGCAATTGCGAACCAACTGCAATTGCGAAATCACTGTGCCTCTTTAGTCCATCTGCCCCGCCAAAAAGTCAAGCAAATCAATCTTTGTCAAAATGCCCGTGATGCGGCTGTCATCATCGGTCATGATGGCGAGGCCGGATGCGCTGATTTTTTGCATGAGTGTATTCATGGGCGTATCGGCCGAGATCACCAGTGGATCACGATTGACAATCGGTGCAATCGGTTCACCCACCTGATGGTCATGTGTCTCATCCAGCAGATGATTGAGCAAGGCTAATTCCGTCACAACCCCAGCCAAGCGTCCTTCCGTATCGACGACAGGAGCCTGTGAAATTCCGTGTTCCTTCATCAGCTTGACGACTTCTTCCATGCTGGCATCTTCGCGCACGGTGATGAGGTCTTTTGTGCCTTTCGCACCTTGCACATCGCTGGCGAAGTAGGTACGCGGACGGGGGCGTGGCATAAAGCCATTTTCGCGCATCCAGTTGTCATTGAACACCTTGCTCATGTAGCGTGAGCCTGAATCGGGCAGAATGACGACGAGCGTATCATCGGCCGTCAACCCCGCTTCCCGCGCATACTTGACCGCGCCAGCGACCGCACCACCGCCAGAGCCACCTGTAAAGACACCCTCTTCGCGCACGAGTCGTCGCGCCATCAGAAAGCATTCTTGGTCATTGACACGCACAATCTCGTCAATTGCATCCAAACTCAGCGAGGACGGTAAAAAGTCTTCGCCAATGCCTTCAACTTTGTAGTTTTCTGCCTGGCCTTCTCGGCCTTGATGCAAATCGAGCAAAATTGAGCCTTCTGGATCAACGCCGATGATGCGAATGTCGGGGTTCTGCTCTTTGAGATAGCGGCTAACGCCCGTGACCGTGCCACCTGTGCCAAGCCCTGCCACAAAATGCGTCAAACGATCACCAATCTGTTCCCAAATTTCAGGGCCGGTCGTGACATAGTGGGTGCGCGGATTTTCTGGGTTGTGATACTGATTGGCGAGAATGGCATTGGGAGTTTCTTCAACCAGCCGTTTTGCAACCGAGTAGTAGCTGCGCGGGTCTTCTGGCTCGACAGCGGTCGGCGTGACGATCACCTCTGCACCAAATGCGCGTAAAATCTCAACTTTTGACTGTGATTGTTTGTCAGCCATCACAAAAATGCACTTGTAGCCTTTGAGGGCGGCCGAGATAGCGAGACCAACACCCGTATTGCCAGAGGTCGATTCAACAATGACACCACCGGGCTTCAGCCGACCGCTACGCTCTGCCTCATCGATCATAAAGCTACCGATGCGATCTTTGATCGAGCCACCGGGATTGAGATATTCGAGCTTGACGTAGATGTTGCAGGGCAGGCCATCCACGACAGAGTTGAGACGGACGAGAGGCGTTCGGCCGATTGCCTCTAAAACATTGTTAAAAACTTGCTTGCTATCAAAAAACATGTGAATAGTGGGGTAGTCGCTAGCAATAAATGATTCATTCACTAGCAGCAACTATAATGCTAACGCTTGCTGTAAATCTGCGATTAAATCTTCTACATTTTCGATCCCGACCGAGAGACGAATCAAACTTGGCTCAACCGCCAGTGGCGAATTTGCGACCGTTGCATGTGTCATCGGCGCGGGTAGTTCGATTAAGGATTCTACCCCGCCGAGCGACTCCGCAAGTGTAAACAATTGGGTTTTCTTCGCAACGCTAATTGCCGCATCGACCCCACCATGCAGCGTAAAGGAGAGCATCCCGCCCGGCCCTTTCATCTGTCTTTGGGCGAGTTCATGTTGCGGATGCGTCTCTAAGCCCGGAAAAATTACCTCTTTCACAGCGGGATGGTCAGCCAAAAATTGTGCAACGCCAACCGCATTCTCACAATGCGCTTTCATGCGAAGAGCCAGCGTCTTGATGCCGCGCAACATCAGAAAACAGTCCATCGGGCCGGGGACAGCCCCAATTGCATTTTGCAAAAATGCGAGGCGGGTGTGCATCACCTCATCATTGATGATGATGGCTCCACCAACGACATCAGAATGACCGCCAATATATTTAGTGGTGCTATGCAAAACGATGTCTGCACCAAGCTCAAGCGGTTTTTGCAAAATAGGCGAGGCGAAGGTGTTGTCCACGCCTAGCCATGCGCCATTTGCGTGCGCGATTTCTGCAAGCGCAGAAATGTCGGTGATGCGGAGTGTGGGGTTGGTGGGTGTTTCGAGCCAGATGAGCCGTGTGTTGGGCTGGATGGCTTGGGCAACGGCCGAGACGTTCGTCGTATCTACAAAGCTGAATTCAATCCCGTAATCAGCCAAAACTTTATCAAGCAGACGGAACGTACCGCCATAGACATCATCACCGACAATGACATGCTCGCCGGGCTTGATGAGGCGCATCATGTTGTCAATCGCCGCCATGCCAGATGAATAGACAAGTCCAAATCGGCCGTTTTCCAAAGCCGCTAGCGAGTTTTGTAATGCCGTGCGAGTCGGATTGCCTGAGCGCGAATAATCATACCCTTTGTGTTCGTTGATGCCCGTTTGGGCATAAGTCGATGTTTGATAGATCGGAGTCATCACCGCGCCCGTTGTCGGGTCAGGTTCGATGCCCGCGTGAACGGTCAATGTTTCAATATGTAAATCAGAGTTGTTCATAACAGCTTACAAATAAAAATTAAGAAGCCCGCTTTGGCATCTTATCTCTACCAAAGCAGCTTCACTTTTTTCATAATAATAGGAAAGTCTAAACCCCTCTCCACATGCACATAACGTTGGGGAGGGGCGGTTTTTGCGGCGCAGCCACTTTTTTGTGTGTGCTGAGAGCGATGCCTCTTACGTCGCACTACGTCGTTTTAATAACTTCTCAAGCTCAATCGCCCAAAAGACGATCGTACTCAAGACCAATGTTCCAACCATAATCGGCAGCGAGAGCGCAGTTGTGTTAAAGACATTCTGTAGGAACGGAATGTAGATGACTGCCATTTGCAGCACAAAGGTCAATATCACCGCATAGATCATCATCATATTGGAGCGTAACCCAATCTTAAAGAGCGATTGACTATTGGAGCGAATGGCAAGCGCATTGCCCATTTGGGAAAGCGTCAATGTGTTAAATGTTAACGTGCGCCACCAGCGTAGGTGTTCTTCTGTATCAACTTCATACGGAGATGGTAGCCAGCCTCTAAAACCAGCATACCCGACACCAAGCGAAACGACACCCATCAATAAGCCAGCCCATAACACACGCGGGCCGATGCCACGACTGAAGATGCTTTCATCTGGCGCATAAGGTGAGCGCGTCATCGTATCCTTCTCAGATGGTTCGACAGAGAGCGCAAGACCGGGCAGCCCGTCTGTGACGAGGTTGATCCACAAAATTTGTAGCGGGATCAGCGGGAGGGGCATTCCTAAAAGAGGGCCAAACAGCATCACATAAATTTCGCCAGCATTTGAGGTCAGGATGTATTGGAGGAATTTGCGAACGTTGTCGTAAATGGTGCGCCCTTCTTTGACCGCACGCACAATCGTCGCAAAATTGTCATCGAGTAGCACCATATCGGCCGCTTCCTTCGATACATCCGTTCCCGTAATGCCCATCGCCACGCCAATATCACTCTTTCGCAGCGCGGGTGCATCGTTCACACCATCCCCTGTCATGGCGACAATATGACCTTTTTCCTGCAATGCCTGCACGATATTGAGCTTGTGTTCAGGCGCAACCCGCGCAAAAACAGGAACCTCCTCAACAATATCTTTTAGCTGCTCCATGCTCATCGTGGCGAGTTCACGCCCTGTCACAACGCGGTCGCCATCTTTGGCAATTCTGAGCTGTTTTGCAATCTCTTTAGCGGTGATGGGATGGTCGCCGGTAATCATGATCGGCCGAATGCCCGCCGTCAAACACTCCTCAACCGCCATCTTCACCTCTGGTCGTGGCGGATCCATCATTGCCGTGATGCCCAAGAAAACGAGCTTTTGCTCAAGCTCACTTTGCTCTGGCTGACTGTCAAAGGTGCGAACGGCTACGCCCAATACACGTAGACCACTCTTCGCCATCTCATCACCCGACTTTTCAATTCTTGCACGCCACTCGGCCGACAAAGGCTCCATGTGGTCATGCACCCAAACCCGCGTTGAGAGGTCAAGCACAATCCCCAATGCCCCTTTGGTAAACGCTGCATAGTTGTGTGAGAACTGTGAAAACGCCTCTACTGCATGTTCATCAATCTCCGCAATGGCATCGTCATCAACCTGATGTACGGTTGTCATTCGTTTGCGATCAGATGAGAATGGAACTTCGTCAACACGTGGGAAAAGATCATCGAGACGCTCTTTCTCAAGTCCGTAGCTCTTTGCCGCCACAAGCAAGGCTGCTTCTGTGGGGTCGCCAATCGTTGCGTAGCCAAGCGGATCGTTGTCATCTGCTTGAATCGTCGCGTCATTATTGAGCGCACTAGCCACAAGCAATAGCTCGATTGTCGTCACATCGGGGCGATCTGTGTCAACCGCCTTGAAGATCGGGATATTTCCCTCTTTGCGCCCCTCTATGACTAACTTCTCATCGGCGAGATCAAGCACCTGCACAGTCATGCGATTTTGGGTCAGCGTTCCCGTTTTATCAGAGCAAATCGTCGTGACAGAACCGAGCGTCTCGACCGCTGGCAGCTTGCGAATGAGCGATTTCTGCTCAAGCAGACGACGTGCGCCCAGTGCGAGGGAAATGGTGACAATGGCTGGCAACCCTTCTGGAATCGCTGCAACCGCCATCGCAACGGCCGTCAAAAATAGCTCGATGACAACCTCACGGTTAATCTCATCAGCACGCAATACGCCTAAAACAACCACCAGTGCGATGATGCCCAAAACGACAAGTGCGAGCGTTCGGCCGAGTTGCGCCATGCGTTTTTGCAGCGGCGTTTGCTCATTGCCAACCCCCTGAATGAGTTCTGCGATGTTGCCAAGCTCCGTTTGCATTCCCGTCGCAATCACAACTGCCGTACCGCGTCCGTAATTAGCTGCCGTTCCCATATACAGCATATTTTTGCGGTCACCAAGTGGGATATTTTCACCCTCAAGTGCATCCGTATTTTTGGAAACGGGGTTTGATTCACCAGTTAGCGAGGCTTCCTGAGCGCGGAGGTTGGCAGCATGGACGAGGCGGGCATCGGCCGAAATTGCATCCCCCGCCTCAACCATGATGATGTCACCCGGCACGAGCGACTTAGACGGCACTTTTTGCACCTTACCATCGCGTCGTACCTTCGCATCTGGTCGCGCTAACTCTTTTAACGCCTCCATTGCCTGTTCTGCGCGATACTCTTGCACAAACCCAATCACGGCGTTGATGATGACAATGGTGAGAATCACAATGCCATCTAAGTAGTCCCCGTGACCTTCCAAATAAGCGATGAAAAACGAAACGAGTGCGGCAATGATCAGGATAATGACCATCACATCGCGGAACTGATCGAGAATCATGTCGAGCGGGCTGCGAACCTCCCCACTTTCAATCTCATTCGCTCCATATTTGTCCAGTCGTTGTTGTACTTCGCTATCGGTTAGACCTTTTTTCGGGTCAGTCTTTAACTCCGTCAAAACGGTTTCTGTATCGCGCAAATGCCATTCCATTAGCAAGCTCCTAGCTCAAATTTCGGGAATTTTGTCATACCATTAGACCATAGGCCAAAGATGATGACACATAAATTTTGGACAAATATACCGATGAACAGACCAGTTCACAATAACACAGCATACATTTATATGATGCTGTTTTCGGGTGAGTAGAATGGACTCCAGCCTGTTCATGAGCAGACTGGTGAATCAGTGATGTGCTAGAATCGGCCGAAAACCCTACCCCACATGCCCCCCTTGCGGGACATTAGCCCCATGCTCAATTTTGAAAAATCACAACAGCTATTTAACGAAGCATCTGACCTTTTACCTGGTGGTGTCAACTCACCCGTTCGCGCTTTCAATTCCGTCGGTGGCACGCCCCCTTTCATCGCCAGAGGCGAGGGAGCCTATATCGAAGATGTCGATGGCAATCGCTATATCGACTATGTTCTCAGCTACGGGCCACTAATTCGCGGCCACGCTCATCCCGATGTCGTTGCCGCACTGCAAGCGGCCGCCACGCGCAGCACCACCTATGGCGCACCCAACCCTTATGAAGTCGCGCTCGCCAAAATGGTGCGCGAAATGATGCCAAATATCGAAATGATGCGCTTTGTCAACAGCGGCACGGAAGCGACGATGAGCGTGACCCGTCTCGCACGCGCCTTTACAGGTAAAGACGGCATTATCAAATTTAAGGGCAACTATCACGGACACGCCGACTTCTTCCTTGTTGCGGCTGGGTCTGGGGTAGCGACGCTCGGATTGCCAAACTCTCCCGGCGTGCCAGAATCGGCCGTCCAAGACACCCTAATCGCCCCTTTCAACGATTTAGAGGCCGTCGCCGCGACGTTTGAGGCAAACAAAGGCAAAGTTGGCGCACTCATTGTCGAACCGATCAGCGGCAATATGGGACTCGTTTTGCCAGAAGATGGCTTTTTGCAGGGGTTACGCGAATTGTGTGATGCGAATGACGCGCTGTTGATTTTTGATGAGGTGATGACAGGGTTCCGCTGTCATCCAAATGGGGCGCAGGGGCTATACAACGTTAAGCCTGATTTGACCGCACTTGGCAAAGTAATCGGTGGAGGGCTGCCAGTTGGGGCATATGGTGGTCGCCGAGACATCATGGAGATGGTCGCACCAATTGGCCCGATGTATCAGGCGGGGACACTTTCGGGCAATCCATTGGCGATGGTCGCGGGCATTGAAACGTTGAAGGGGATTCAAGATGAGAATGTGTGGGCGGGGTTTGGGGAATTCGGCCGAGTTCTCGACGATGGCATCCAGCAAGCCGCCAAAAAACACGGCATTCCCATCCAGCTCAACCGCGTCGGCTCAATGCAAGGCTTCTTCTTCAATGACAAACCCGTAACAAATTACGCTTCGGCCGCCACCAGCGACGCAGACCGCTTCCGCAAGTTTTTCCACCTCATGCTCGAAGAGGGCATCTATCTCGCCCCTTCCCAATTTGAGGCAGCATTCATCTCAACGGCACATGGCTCGCAAGAAGCCGAATTGACAATCGCCGCAATTGAACGCTCATTTGCACAACTTTGAAAGGAAGCATTATGACGCATAAAATTAAGCTATTAGATGTTGTTGCGCTCATTATTGATTTACCAGAATATAATCTATGGCGCGACCAAGTTGGTACAGGAAGCATGGGCGGAGATAGCAGCAGGTAAGACAACTGACATCGGTTTTACTGATGATGGGCGACTTACCCCCGCATGAATTCAAAAGCAACCAAACAATATGGAAAAAATTGCAATTGTCGGCCTCTCCTGTTTATTTCCTGATGCCGCGACACCACAAGAATACTGGCAAAATCTGCTAGAACAGAAAGATTCGCGCTCGGCCGCCACCGCCGCTCAAATGGGCGTAGATGCAGATATTTTCTTCGCGGAAAATAAGGGCGTTCAAGATAAATATTACTGTCTGAACGGCGGTTATATTCGGAATTTCGAGTTTAATGGGGAAGGATTTCGGGTTTCGGCCGAAAAAATCCATAACTTGGATAACCTTTTCCAATGGCCTCTATACGTCGCGGATGCCGCGCTGCGTGATGCAGGGGTGAGAGATGAAGGCGGATGGATGAAAGATGAAATCCGTCAGCGCACAGGGATTGTGCTGGGGAATCTTTCATTTCCAACGCAGAAATCACATGGGCTTTTTGCGCCGATTTATCGCAAGGCGTTAGAGGGTGCATTTGAGGAGCTTTTGGACGGCAACAAACTGCCACTCGTTGCGCTCAATTCGCAAGATGTCGATCCCGACAATTTGAAGGTGGCAGGGTATCCAGCGGCATTCGTGGCAGAAGCATTGGGGCTAGGTGGAACAAACTTTGCACTCGATGCGGCGTGTGCGTCTTCGCTGTATGCTGTGAAGTTGGCGGGACAGTATCTGCTTTCAGGCAAGGCCGATTTGATGCTGGCGGGGGCAGTCAGCCGCGCCGACCCATTCTTCATCAACATGGGCTTCTCGATTTTCCGCGCCTATCCAGAGGGGAATGCGGGGAGCCAGCCGCTCAATCAGGGGTCGGGTGGTCTCTATGCGGGAGAGGGCGCAGGGATGTTTGTGCTAAAACGGCACAGCGACGCGCTGCGCGATGGAGACAAAATTTATGCGGTGATTAGCGGTGTGGGGCTATCAAATGATGGAAAGGGCAAATTTCTGTTGCAGCCCAACCCAAAGGGTCAAGTTTTGGCGTTTGAACGCGCTTATGCGGAGGCAGAGCTGAATCCAGCGCAAATTGATTATGTCGAGTGCCATGCCACCGGAACCCCTGTCGGTGACATCACTGAACTCAATTCGATGGAGGCATTTTATGGCAAATATGGCGATAAGATGCCATTGATTGGGTCGGCAAAATCGAACTTCGGACATTTGCTAACGGCAGCAGGGATGGCTGGGATGACCAAAGTGATTTTGGGCATGGCGCAAGATCAGATTCCCGCCACGATCAATTTGTCGGAGCCGTTAGAAAGCAAAGGCGGAGCTGTCGGCTCTGAGCAGATTGTCCAACAAACGATCAAATGGCCACGCAAAGACAAGGTAGACCGCGCCGCTGTAAGCGCATTTGGCTTCGGCGGCACAAACGCCCATCTCATCCTAGAACAAACTGCACCGAATACCGAATACCGAATACCGAATGCCGCTCAACCAAAAATGGCGATTGTCGGAATGGACGCATTTTTTGGGAGCAGTGATGGGTTGGAAGAATTCGGCCGAAAAATTCACAACAACGAGCAAGATTTTCGCCCCATTCCAAATGGTCGCTGGCAAGGCATCGAAAACGAACCCGACATTTTGCGCGAATACGGCTTTGAAAATGGGAAAGCTCCTGACGGCGCATACATCACCGATTTTGAGATGGACTTCTTCCATTACAAAATTCCTGCCAATAACGATACACCCATTCCTCAACAACTTTTGATTTTGAAAGTCGCGGATCGCGCATTGCAGGATGCAGGGATTGCGGAAGGCTCAAACGTCGCCGTGATTATCGGGATGAGCGCGGAGTTGGCACTGCATCGTTTTCGCGGGCGCGTCGATTTGACGTGGCAAATTCGTGAAAGTTTGGCGCAAAGCGGAATCGATCTAACCTCTGAGCAAGAGGCGCAGCTAGAGGCAATTGCCAAAAAAGCGATCCATGAACCGGCGCAAGTCAACCAATATGTCAGCTTTATCGGCAACATCATGGCGAGTCGTATCTCGGCATTGTGGGATTTTTCTGGGCCGAGCTTTACAATTTCGGCCGAAGAAAACGCCACCTTCAAAGCCCTTGAGGTCGCACAAACATTTTTGGCAGCGGGCGAAGTCGACGCGGTTGTCGTTGGCGCAGTTGACTTCGCGGGCGGGCTGGAAAATGTCTTGTTGCGGAATCAGCAAAATCCCGTCAACGATGGGGCTGCGACCTTAAGCTTTGATGCGAAGGCAAACGGCTGGCAGGTCGGCGAAGGGGCCGGCTGCATCGTGTTGAAGCGATTGGCAGATGCGTCTGAGGATCGTGTTTATGCGACAATCGACGCAATGAGCATTGTCGCGGGGACGGACGGCACAACAGCCGTTGATGGGATTGTCGAAAGCTGTCAATCGGCGTTGGCGGAACAGGGAATCACAGCGACAGAGGTTGGCTATTTAGAAGTACATGGGAGCGGATTTGCGGCCGAAGATGAAGCAGAAATTGCCGGGTTAACGCGAGCCTATCGCACATCGGAAAAGCTGACCACAGCGATTGGCAGCGTCAAGGCAAACTATGGTCATACGTTCGCCGCGTCAGGTATTGCCAGCCTCATCAAGACGGCTCATGCTTTGCATCATCGCTACATTCCACCCGTGCCAAGCTGGAGCAAGCCAAAACAATTTTCTGCGTTCAACGATTCACCATTCTACATTGCACCCTATGCACAGCCATGGCTACTGGAGGATGGGCAGACAAGGCGAATTGCAGCGGTTAACGGGATAGGGGCAGATGGGGCGTTCGCGCATGTGCTGATGTCTGATGTTGGAAGAAATTCCATTTCTGCAAGAAATGGAACTTCCGGTATTTTGACAAATGCTGACTTTCATTTGTTCCCAATCCGGGCAGATAATGAAGCAAATCTACTTTCGCAACTGGCACAATTAGCGGAGGCGTTGGCGAAGAACAGCTCGCCTGCGCTGGCCGCAAGCCAAAACTTTGCGACATTTGAGCAGTCAAGTGGGCAATTTACGCTATCAATTGTTGGGGGAAGTGCGGCCGAGATTTTGCGCGAAATTAAGTTAGCACAGTCGGGCATATCAAAAGCATTTGCCAATCAAACGGTTTGGAAAACGCCAAATGGCAGCTACTTCACACCAAAACCATTGCGCGGCGATGTGACGTTTGTTTATCCGGGTGCGTTTAGTGCGTATGCGGGATTAGGCCGTGATTTGTTTCAGTTATTTCCAGAGCTTCATGCTGAGTTTGCGGATGTTGTGGGGAAATCGGCCGAACTCGTCGGAACCAAACGCCTTTACCCACGCAGCCTAGAAAAATGGAACGACATGCAGCACGCGATCTATATGCTGCAATTGATGGAAGACGCGATCACCATGTTGCAGACAGGCGCGACCTATTCGACGTTGATTACAAAGATCGTGCGCGACAAGTTTGGGATTCGACCACAGGCGGCTCTCGGCTATAGTCTCGGCGTTTTGACGATGCTCTATTCGACAGACGTATGGTCGGTTGCAGATAATGCGAGTGAGAAACTGCAAGCATCGCCCATTTTCAAACGGCGTTTGTCGGGTGCATTGGAGGCCGTGCGCGAATACTGGAATTTGCCGGCCGATACGAAAGAGCCGATTTGGGGCATTTTTATGCTCAAGGCAAATGCAGAACGGGTTCAGGCAGCAATCGGCAACTCAGACCGTGTTTTTCTGACACATATCAATACGGCAAATGAAGTTGTGATTGGTGGGGAACCGACCGCGTGCAAAGCTATTATCGCCCAACTCGGCTGTGATTCTGTGCAGTCGCCTTATAATCATGTGATTCACTGCCCACCGGCCGAGAGGGAATATGATACGCTCTTTGCCATTAACCAGATGGCGATCAGTAAGCCACCATCGATCAGATTTTACTTTGACGAGCATGGCGCACAAAAATCGTTAACGACACAAAGCGCTGCGAAACGCATCACCGACGTGACAACGCAGCAGGTCAGTTTTCCTGCACTTGTGCAATCAGCTTACAATGATGGGTCACGAATTTTTGTCGAACTAGGCCCTCGTAGTGCGTGTACGTGGTGGATTCGGGATATTTTGAAGGAGCAGGAATTTCTTGCCATTGGCGTAAATCGACGTAGCAAAGATGATAGGACAGGATTGGTGTTGGCGTTGGCGCAGTTAGTGAGTCATGGGGTTTCGGCCGATATTTCATCCCTCTACACACCATTGCCAGAGAAAAAGGAAAAGAAAAAGAGTTTGATTCGCACCGTCTCCCTACTTAACAAACCGATCCGTGAAGCGATTCTCACGCCTGAAAACCGCACCCATTTCCAACATATCGCCTTAAAGCCTATCACTGCCTCCAAACCTGTTATTATTAAACCCGTGCAGATACCATTGCCGCCTGTCAAGTTGCCAGCATTGCCGCAACCAATCAAAAAGCCCATGTCTATCAAAACTCAGCCTGCTGTTGAACGCTCAAACGGACACAGCAACGGTCAACATACAGAACCACCTCAACTCACTAGCAACCAGCAACTAGCAACTAGCAACTTCTTACTTGAACAACTCGAAGCACTCGCGGCGAACAATGCCGCGGCGAATCGCGTGCATGAGCGGTTTTTGCAGGATCGTGGTGTGGGCATGGCGCGGATGGGTGCGCTGATTCGCGGGCAGGAAATCAGCGTTGTTGAGGGGCGTGTCACCACAGCAGCGAGGTCGTTGTCGCGTGAGATTCCGCCGCAGGATCCGGATCGGCCGAATAACTACACGACCCCCGACCAGATCATTTGGGATCGCGCCGACTTAGAACAATACGCCAGTGGCAGCATCGTTCCCATGTTTGGTGAAGAGTATGCCATCATCGACACTTATCGTCGCCGCGTGCGCCTGCCCATGCCACCGTATTTGCTAGTGGATCGCGTCACAAAACTCGATGCAAAGTTAGGTGAATATCGACCCTCCACGATGACAACGGAATACGACATTCCGTTTGACGCATGGTACAGCACCGATGGGCAAATTCCATGGGCAGTCTCCGTCGAGTCAGGCCAATGTGACCTGCTGCTCATCAGCTATATGGGCATCGACTTCCAAAACAAAGGCGAGCGCGTTTATCGTCTACTCGACTGTACGCTCACTTTTTTGGACGATATGCCAATGGAAGGCCACACGTTGCGCTACGACATCAGCATCAACTCATTCGCCCAAAACGGCGGTGCGCTGATTTTCTTCTTTGAATACAATTGCTTTGTCGGTGACAAGATGGTGTTGAAGATGCGGAATGGTTGCGCCGGCTTTTTCAGTGATGAGGAGCTAGCTGGCGGTAAGGGCATCATCCACACGCAAAAGGAGCTTGAGGCAAAGGCGAGCATCGAAAAACGCTATTTTGAACCACCATTGACTTGCAATCGCAACCAATTTAGTCGGGCAGAACTGCTCGAATTGACGTATGGCAACATCGCTAACGTTTTTGGCACCGAATACGAACAGCATGGCAAAAATCCGTCATTGCATCTGCCATTACCAGAGATGATGATGATTGATGGAATTGCAGAGATTGACCCGCAAGGTGGTGCGTGGGGGCTTGGATTAATCGTCTCTGAGATCGACCTTGAGCCAGATGATTGGTTCTTCCCATGTCATTTCAAGGATGATGAGGTGATGGCGGGGTCGCTTGTGGCAGAAGGGTGTGGGCAGTTGCTCCAGTTCTATCTGCTCTATCTGGGTATGCAGGTTCACACCGAAGATGCTCGTTTCCAGCCAATTCAAGAACTGCCACAAGTCGTTCGCACACGCAAGCAGATCATGGCAGAATATGGCAAGCTCGTTTACCGGATGGAGATCAAGGCTGTTGGGCTAGAGCCGCGTCCCTACGCAATTGCGGATGTGGACATCATTTATAATGGGACGGTTGTGGTTGATTTTAAGGATTTGGGGTTGCAGTTGAAGGAGAAGTCGGCCGATGACCCGTATGCAGCACTAAAAGGTGCGAACACCTATCACATCATCAACAACAGGACTCTCACTAAATAGCTTGAATTTATCGGGTCTCTGGTCGCGGCGTATTTCTCAGAGTGATCGTGTGGCCTATCGGTTTTTTTGTGCCATCGGCGGACATTACGATCAAGAATGGATGTAAACATGCTAAACGAGTGGATTGGAAAAACACAGGTTACGGAGGGAGTGATTTCGGCCGAAACCGCCAACCTCATGCAAGCGACCCTCAACCGTGAGCCGACCTTCAAAAATGGGAATGAACTGCCTCCCGCATGGCACTGGCTTTACTTTCACAAGTCTGTTCGCGCCGAGAAGTTGGGCGTGGAGGGTCATGCGGCGTTGGGGCAGTTTATGCCGCCTGTTGATTTTGGGGATGGGCAGCCGCCGCGCCGCATGTGGGCGGGCGGGAGTTTTGTGTTTGATCGGCCGATCAAAATTGGTGACCACGCGACAAAACGCGCCACAGTCAAATCGATCACGCCAAAGGAAGGGCGCAGCGGAAAATTGGTGTTTGTGATTGTGGCGCATGAGGTGTCGGTTGGTGGGGAACGCTGTTTGTTGGAGGAGCAGACGATTGTGTATCGGGAGCCTGTGCGGTCGAGTGGGAAAGCGGGAAGGAGCGAGATTGTGGAGAGCGGGGAATTTTCGGCCGAATATCAAACCGATCCGATTCTCCTATTCCGCTACTCAGCCCTCACCTTTAACGGACACCGCATTCATTATGATGTCGATTTTTGCCGCGAGCGTGAGGGGTATCCCAATCTCGTCGTGCATGGGCCGTTGACGGCGACGTTGCTGCTGGATTTGTTCTATCATCAGTTTCCCGAAAAGCGGATTGCGTCGTTTAGCTATCGTGGGCGTAGTCCGCTGTTTGTGCCGAATCCGTTTGTCGTGCATGGTAACGCGGATGGGCAGGCGTGGGCGACGAACCATGAAGGCGGTCTGGCGATGAGTGCGAAGGTTATCTACTAAAAGCTCACCCCCAACACTATCCAAACCTGATAGCCGCAATTTTTACAGGTGACGAAATGTTGCAACTGCTTGACGAATTGTTCACACTGGTTTATGCTTATATAACGAAAACGTTTTCGTAAAAGATTTTAACCAAGAGAGAAGAGAGTTTACGAAGTAGCACCTATGTCTGTCACCATTGATGACATCTCCAAACATCTGGGATTGTCTGTTTCAACTGTTTCAAAAGCGTTGAATGGCTATGCTGATGTATCACCACATACTCGTTCGCGGGTGATGGAGACGACAAAAGCGTTGGGCTATTATCCAAATGGCGCGGCCCGTAGCTTGCGACGCGGGCGTACAGACAAAATTGGTCTTTTAATCAATAACCCCATTGAATTTTTAAGTGAATATATTGGAGATATGATGTCGGGGGCGGCGATTGCGGCCGAACGATTTGAGCAAAACTTGGTGATGTATACCAATCAGGTCGTTAATCCATCTAACCTGCGCCGCATTTGTCGAGCGCGTGAGGTTGACGGTGTGCTGCTCATCTTTGAGCCGTCACAAGCCGTTTTGCAAGTTCTGGCGAAAGAGCAAACGCCTTACGTCATTTTCGGCCGACGCACCATCAACAAAAATGTCTCTTTTATCGCGCCAGACAACTACAGCGGAGCCTATGCGTTAACACAGCACCTGCTTGGGCAGGGGCATCGACGTATTGCTTTTACGACACGTCCTCAACTAGGAATGACAAATAAAGATCGGTTTGCAGGGTATGAGTGGGCTTTGGCCGATGCGGGAATTGAGCTTGACTGGACACTTGTGGTTGAAACCCAAACGGGAAAACACGATGGCTATGAGGCCACGTTACAATTGCTCAGTTTGCCAGAACCGCCCACCGCACTATTTGCATTTTATGATTTGGTCGCGGCCGATGCGATAAAAGCGGCAAATGAGCGCGGCTTGCGCGTTCCAGATGACATCGCTATCGTCGGCTTTGACGGACTGCGTTTGTCAACCCGCACACAGCCACCACTGACAACAGTGCGCCAACCACTAAGCCGTATGGGGGAACGTGCCATTGAAATGTTAATGGCGCGTATCGAGGACAATGAACTCCCTGCAAAACAAATTACAATGCCCGTTGAGCTACTGGTTCGGCAATCTGGGTAGTTTAGAGAAACATGGCTACACAACAAAGCACATTCACTCCCAGCATCACACTGCCACGCAAAGGCGATTTGACACATATTTTGTCATCTAATGGGTCAATGCCCTCATCTATGAAGGGATTTGCGCCGCAGCATCAGGATATTGTCGATTATATCGTCAAGGTCACGCATGAGATTTGGGAAGAGCGGGCAATCGGCCGACTCTATGAATACTACGGCACGAACATGGTCATCCACACAACCAGTGGAGAGATTTTTAGCCGTGAAAAAGTGATAGAGGTATCGCTTCAAGCAATGGCTGCTTATCCGGATCGCCGTCTCTATGCTGAGGAAGTGATCTGGTCGGGCAACGATGATGAAGGCTATTTTTCCTCACATCGTTTGCGCCATGAAGGGACAAATTGGGGGCATACCGAATTTGGTGCGCCAACTGGCAAGCGTGTCAGCTATCGTGCTATCGCCGATTGCAAAATTGTTGAAGGCGTTATCGTTGAAGAGTGGTTGACACGTGACAATTTAACACAGATCGTCGAATTAGGATTTGACCCACATAAATTGGCGCGTGCCGCAGTTGAGTTTAACGACGTGCGTAAGGGATTTTCTGTTCCGTCGGAGGTAGACCGACTGGGTGGGCAAATGCAGCCTAATAGCGTTGCGCCTTGGGAGTCGGCCGAGTTCAACATCGAAAGTTTCTGCCGTAACGTACTGCATGAAGTTTGGAACTGGCGACTGCTCAACAAAGTACGCGACTATTACACACCGACCTACATTTGTCAGTCAGCATCAGGTCGCACAACTTACGGTCACAATCAATATATCAATTACATCTTACAGTTTTTATCAGCCTTCCCCGATCTCGCTATGCACGTCGATCATTTTTGTGCATTGCAGGAGGATGAAAATACATATCGCACTGCCACCCGCTGGATTATGCAGGGAACGCATAAGGGGGTTGGCATCTATGGAAAGCCATCTGGCAACACAATTCGCCTGATGGGTATGACGCATCAAATCGTCCGCAACGGCAACTTTGTGCAAGAGTGGACGGTCTTTGATGAGTTCGAGTTGCTCAAGCAAATTTATGCTAGCGGCTAGCGGTTAGTGGCTAGTGAAATCAAACTAGCAACTAGCAACCAGCAACTAGCAACAAATATAATTCTAGGAGAAGAATTAAGATGAAAAAGTTTAGTTTATTCGCTGTTGTTGTGCTTTTGATAAGCGCATTTGTCGTAGCTTGTGCTGCGCCAGAGCCTGAAACGATCATTCAGGAAGTGGAAAAGGTCGTGACACAGGTTGTTGAAGTTGAGGTTGAGAAGATCATCACTGAAGTTGTTGAAGTAATGGTTGAAGGCGAAACTCAAGAAGTCGAAGTCACTCGCGTTGTTGAGGTCGAGAACGTTGTTGAGGTCATCGTTGACCCAACTGACTGTAACCTCGAAGCACCAGAAGATGACGCCGAAATCAATATGCTTGGCTGGTCATTCCCAATCATGGATCACTATGCAGAAGAGCTTGAGAAGTGCAGCCGTTATGACACCTTGACGGTCAACACGCAGTTGCTCGCTTCTACAGATGCAAAAGAGCAAGCCAACTTGGTACTTTCTTCAGGCGGTGATTCGCTTGACATCGTTCACGGTGCAAACGGTGAAATCGCTGCATGGGGTGGGCCTGGTTGGGTGATGCCGCTCAACGACCTCGTTGAAAAGTATTGGGATGAGTACAACCTCGGCGACATTCCACAAACAGCATGGGACGGCGCAACATTCGACGGCAACATCTACGGTGTGCCAGTTGTTGGTAATACGCTGCACCTCATCTACAACAGTGAGGCTCTCGACGCTGCTGGCGTAGACGTTCCAGACACATACGACGAAGTCATTGCAATGTGTGATGCAATTGGTCTCGACAACCCAGATTACGATGCACCCTTCACCATCAACTTGTCAGCACCTTGGGCGTGGGAAATTGAATTCTTCCAAATGCAAGCTGCATTTGGTGGTCAATATCTAAACGATGATAATACACCCGCGTTCAACGATGAGACTGGCATTCAAGCTATTGAGATGATGGTTGCAATTCAGGACGCTTGCATGGGCGACTATGGTCTCACAACAGACCTGAATGGTCAGGAAGTTGCAATTCAGCTCGGCACATTGCCAGCAACAAACATGTGGGCAAGCCGTGCAGCCAACATGACCGACCCAGAGCGCACTGACTTGGGCGACATCATCCAGTACGCACCTGCGCCACGCGCTATGGACGGTGGTCTACGTGCTGGTTCTGCTTGGAATGACTTCTACATGATTCCAGCAGGCTCTACCGTTGACCCAGACCTGACCTTCCGCGTGATTATGGAAGCGGCCGATGCACGCAGCCAACGCGATGCGGCCGAAGTTGGAATGGCAACACGTGCCAGTGCAGCGGAATTTGGTGGCCCCTATCAGCCAGCAGCCGTTCAGACGATTGATGAAGGCATTGGCATTTATCAGAACAACCCTGCTGTTGCAATTGCGCGTAGCTCATTAGAGCAGTTCCTGCCATTGGTTGGCTCTGGCGAAATGACAGCGCAAGAGGCATTGGACGCAGCGGCCGAAGCGTATATGGAAGAGGCGGCCGCGCAGGATTATATCGACGGTTAAATAAAAGAATGAAGGATGAAGGATGAAGGCATTTTCATCCTTCATCCTTCATCCCTCATCCTTCCTATGAAGCGCAATACATTTTTCCAATTTTCGGGGCCAAGTATTTTTTTGATGATCGCGTTGATGGTTATGCCATTGATTGTCGCTGTCTGGCTGAGTACGCAATTTCTCACATTCCGTACCTTGCAGGATGGGCCACAATTTATTGGACTGCAACATTATCGGGAAATATTGACGGATGCCCAATTTTGGCAATCGTTCCGCTTCACGGCGCTCTATACGGCGGTAACCGTTCCGATGCGCCTTGTAATTGGCTTCATCATTGCGCTGATGCTCGATCAGGTGTCAAAGCTTGTGCGTGGGGTTTACCTCTCGATCTTTTTACTGCCGTTTATCATCGTGCCAATTGTTGGCACCATTATGTTCCGTCAACTGTTTGAGCCTTCTGGCTTAATTGCGTGGATGTATCGAGAATTTCTCGAACAGCGATTTGTCTACAGAGAATTGACGGTCAAAGTCTTGATCATTCTGCACGGCATTTGGTATGTGACACCATTTGCTCTCGTGACCTATTTTGCGGGTTTACAGACGTTACCCGGCGATTTGCTGGAGGCTGCATCAATTGATGGCGCGACACGCTGGCAAAAGATTCGTCACATCGTCATTCCTCATCTTTCCTCACTCACGCTTTTGATTGTCCTGATTTCAATTATGGATTCCTATCGCATCTTTGATAGCGTGTTTGTACTGACCAATCTCAATCCGATTTACAAGGCAGATACGGTCATGACATACACGTATCAAACGGCGATTCGCTTTGAGCGATTGGGTAAAGGGGATGCAATGGCGATTGTGACCGTCATCGGAATTATGGTTGTGTTGATTCCAAATTTGTATATGTCGTATAAAGAGCAGATCGAGGAGCGTTAACATGGAAAAAATTAAGAACCCTATCGGCCGATTTTTTATCTACCTCACCCTGACGCTCTTTGCAGTTTACAGTCTTGTCCCATTCTACTGGACAACGCTAACCTCATTTAAGTCGTTCAAGGATGCTAACTCGCGCACGCCTAAATTTTTCTTCACGCCAACGTGGGAAAACTACAGCGAGCTTTGGCTTCGCACCGTGCCTGAAAACCCAGCATTGGTCGCCTTCATCATTTTGTTGATCGTCTTTTTCCTGATCATGCTGCTACTCTTTGCGGACTATCTCCCTGTGTCAAACGGGGCAGTTTATGTCGTCGTGCTTGTTGGATTTGGCGCATTATTGTGGGGTATTCCGCAGTATGTCGATACAGAGCAATTCTACGATTACTTTGTCAACACGGTCATTGTGACAGTTGGAACAGTGGTCGTCTCGATCAGCGTTGGCTGTCTTGCAGGGTATTCACTGGCTCGCTATGCGGGGATTGCCAGCGTTGTTGTGCTAATTGCAGCACTCGCCTTTCGCGCGTTACCGCGTTTGGCATTCATCTTGCCTTACTTTTGGGTCAGTCAGCTGACGGGATTGCACGACACTTATTTCATCGTCATCATCACGCTGGTAGCGGTCAATCAACCCTTCACAATTTGGATGCTCCGCAGCTTCTTTATGGACATTCCGAAGGAGTTGGAAGAGTCTGCGATGGTTGACGGCGCAAATCGGTTGACGGCGTTCCGCAAGGTGATCATTCCAATCATGTGGCCGGGCATCATTTCAACGGCGTTATTCTCGCTGTTGCTGGCTTACAACGAGTTTTTGCTCGTCCGTATCCTCACACAAACCAACTGGACGCTCCCGGTTGCCATCTCGCGCTACACCGGAGGTGAAGACCCACGCCATTTAACGCTGGCGGCGGCGGCTTCTGTCTCAGCGACGATTCCGCTGGTGTTGGTGATTTTGTTTTTCCAGAAAAATTTGGTGAAGGGATTGGCGGCTGGGGCTGTTAAGGGATAAATACAACACAGACATGATGAAAGGATTTTCGGCCGAATTCAAAACCCCAGAACAATATATCATCGACATCACCTACAAAATTTGGGAAGAGCGCGGCGTTGGGCGTATTCACGAGTGGTACGCCGCAGACGCACCCGTTCATACGCCACACGGCACGGGGAACAGCGTTGATGATGTGGTGAAGCACACGCTTGAGACGATGTGCGAATTTCCAAACCGCGAGATTTTTGCGGAAGACGTAATCATTGGAGAGAAAACAGAAGGGTTTTATTCGTCGCACCGGGCAAGATCGGCCGCGGCTCATGCGGGGGATGGGGTGTTTGGGGTGGCGACAAATCGGCCGATAACCCGCCTCGCTATCGCCGACTGCCTATGCAAAGAGAACCAAATTATCGAAGAATGGCTTGTCGTTGACAACGCCTCATCTGCACGACAGCTTGGGCTTGATCCAGCCGCTTATGGTCGGGCATTAGGCGCAAAAAATCCCGCTGATTACACAATCGGCAATGCAGCAATGCGACAAGAGTGGGCTGATCCAAACGGGTTAACCATTGTCGGCGACAACGAAATCGCCAATCGAATCATTGATAGCTATGTGGCGATTTGGAATGATAAGAATTTTGGTGTGATGAATGAGAGTTATGATCGGGCTGTGCGGCATGAAGGGATTGGGGGGATGGTTTGTTATGGGCGAGGGCGGACGGCCGAGCTGTTGACAACGATCTTTGCTTCCATTCCAAAAGGTCAATTCGAGCCGCATCATGTCATCGTCCGCCAGCAAGAGGCACGCCCCGTTCGCGTTGCGATGCGTTGGTCATACTGCGGCACATTTGATGGACACGGCCGCTTTGGTGACCCGATGGGTGCGCCAATTGCGCTGCTGGGCGTTTCTCACTTTGAATTGCGCGACGGAAAGATTGTGAATGAGTGGATGGTTGTGGATGAAATGGCCATTTACGCACAAATTGCGGCGCATGAATGAGCATGACCAAACGGCTTGAGGATGGAACTTTAGAATCTCTCTGTAATTATGGAGTGAAGAATATATGTCGGCCGAACAAAACAAACAGTTAGTCGATGATATGTACGCTGGGCTAAACGCAATACCATTCAAATAAGGAAAAAAAGAGAAAGACAAAAGGCGACAAACCAGAGA
>CAYMGE010000087.1:0-25108 GCA_964389925.1 uncultured Ardenticatenaceae bacterium | reverse complement strand
TGCATCTTTAGGTCTGTCAACTCTTTTTGCGGTATGCCCAACGTTGTCGCCAGCGTGCGCTGCACGTCGTTGTGCAGCAGCACGTCGCCTTGTTTGGTTGGCGTAGGGATAAGTGCGTCGAGTACGGTATATGACTGTTGGATCATAGCGGCCGAAATCGCCAGCGGTTGCGGTGGATACACGCCATTTGTCGCCGTTGTTTCAAATTTGGCGATACGCAATGCGTCTGGCAGTACGTCGAGGATGGGTTGGAACGGTTGTTTGTATTCGGCCGATGCCGTCAGGGGAACATCATACGCACGGTCAAAGGCATATGTCGTTGCCCGTCGCATCAGTTCTGTGTGGTAAACCGCCTGCTGTTGTGTTTGCAGCCAAGTGACCAATGCAGCATGGAGACCGTTCAACTTGGGAACAAGTGGCTTTTCATAACGCGGGCATGTCCCAGCCGTGCGTTTCCACCCTTGCGCGATCATCGCTGCGTCGATTCGCTGTTCCCACAACGCCTGTGCATCTGCCGCCAGATGGGATTTGCCATGTTCGGCTTGGGCAATCCGACGCTGGACGGTCTGAACCTTATAGTAGGCGACTGGCTTCATCGCGTCCCGATATGGTTTGCCTAACGTCTCAAGGCTCACAACATCAGGCTGCAACGGTGGCATGTAACGTAGATAGCTGCCAATTTGGTCGAACGCAACTTGTGGCGGTCGCAATTGTGTTTCACCGACGTAGCCGTGTGTACATGCGAGCGTGGTCGCTGTCTGGATGACATGCTCGTATTGCTCATCATCGGCAATACCGTTCGGAAACAGCACCGCGCCGACCGCGCCGTGCAGCGTGGCGATGGAGATGTATTGGTCATCCCCTACCGCGATAGGGAGCATTTGCTGCCAACTCTCTCCGAGCGCATTCTCTTGTTCGGTCGTCAAAATGGACATTCGTTTGCTCCTTGCAGCATTTCATACGCCGTTGCCAAGACAGGCAACCAGATCGCGTCTACCTTGCGCTGCTCAATCATCGTTTGCAGGTTGGCGAGTACCAACTCAATGGGTAAAGATTGACGCGGTGGTTCAAAACCAATGGGAGCGACAATGTGGTTGATGCCATTTTCGTCTACGATTTTGTCACTGACGCTCGTGCTGCGAATGCACAGCTGAACGGCAGGGTGGTTGAACCACGGTTGCTCAAAATGCTGCGTCAGGCGAAAGACGTGATCTGGGTCACCTGCCTCGATGTAAGCGATGGGGTTGCTACTATAGGCGGTTTTGGTGATGTCAAAGGTTGTGAGCTGGTTGGGATACAGGGCAAATCTGGGCATGGGGGTGTCTCCACTAGAATTGATGAAAAGACCCTTCCCGCTGGTTGTCGAGAAGGGTCTTTAGAGAAGGAGGCGCACGCATGGACACACGCGCTCGTCGAGAGACGCGCGTTAGCGCGTGACGAAGGGTGAAGGATGAAAATCAGACACACAGCCATTTTCATGGATGTGGATTTTCTGCTTTTCTACAGTTGCGCTGGATTTCACATGTGGTGACGTAGGGGGTTAGGCTGGATTTGGTGAGGCTAGAACTCCGCATGAGTGGTGGTTGCCCACCGAAGTAGGTGGCGAAGCTAAATAGCTCGCGCTGGATGACCCACTGATAGAGATACTGGCTGGCAATGCTAGCGGCTAAAGTATTGACCATCAGGCTTTGTTCATCGTTGGCAACGGCGACCATGCAGGCGTGTTGCGGGTCGGGATCGTTATCGGGATTCAGTAAGCCGCTTTCTTGCCAGTGCGGGGCGGGGAGGTCATGCCAGAGGCCAAGGTCTGGGGTGGGTGGTGTGATGCTGTGTTCTTTACAGTGGTTGCCGATGAGGATTTGTCCGTTGAACTCGGCGTTGCCGCAATCTAACCACCACGTTCGACCGAATTCGCTGCCAATAATGTTGGCGATTGCCAGACGCGCAGCAGCGTTATCCACACAACCGATGATGAGGCGGCTGTCGTCTTGGACGTAGCGACCAAACCACTGACGGTATGTTTCGACAGTCAGGTGCTTGGGAATGGCGCGGGTTTTGAGACCGTAGGCAGCGTTGAGACGGTTGGCGAGGGTTGTGGCTTTGTTTCGGCCGATTTCCGCCGCACAAAATCTTTGGCGGCCGACATTACCCATTTCAACATAATCTCCGTCAATGCACGTTACGTCTGGCACAGGTTTGCCTTTGGCTTGTAAATGCCACAACATTGCGCCAATCGCTTGCGCGAGATGGGAACCTGTCCCACCGCAGCCAACGAGGATAATTTCTAACGCTCTGTCTGGACGCAGCAGACAGCGATAGGTTGGTTCAAAGGTGTATAAATTTGGGGCGTTCATGAGTGAGTTGGACAGGCCAATCTTCGGGGGTGAAGAGCGGCCGACTCTGAATCTGGGAAACATGACCGTAGATACCAAACCGCACCTGTATTTCAGGTGTCGGTTTGTTGAGGTAGCCAATCACCCCGTACAGGCACATCCCAAGTTCGTCTTCGGTATCTGTCTGACTGAAACACGGTGCGTACTTGCCATGTGTGTGCAGTTCCATGATGGTGTTGTTGTCTGCTGGCACGGTCGTTTTCACCCGCGTTGGACTTGCTTCTTGTGGTGGCTTGGTCACGTACCACAAACCGTCTTCGCGCCAGTGAATGCGGTACAGCATTTCAATGAGTTGTCCTTGCTGACTCGTGTCCTGTGCATTGACCAAGATGGTGGTCAATAGTTGGCTGGGGATGCGTCCGTGTCGGCAAACGACTTGCGTTTGCAGCGATGGCAGACCGCGTACAACACAAGCGGCGACGGGGATAACGGCTTGCCAATGTGTGTTCTGCGCTTGCACAAACAGGCCATTGCCAGCTAACAGATATTGATAACCAATGGCTGTCATCTTGGGCAGATCGTCGCCCGTGTAGATGTGATGGTCTGTGATTTTGAGTTGGTCGAACATGGTTAAGTAGTGACAAGCGATGCAAGCTGACGATTGCACTGGATAAGTTCGCGTTTGGGGAAGCGTTTGGCTTGTGCATCGTGCAGTTTTTGCCAGAGGTGGATCACGTTTTGTGGCTCGCTTTTACAGCAGCCTTGGATTAAGTGAGAGCTGAATGCACTTTGTACAAACGTTTGCCATGCGACGGGCATGTGGGTGATGCTGGCAGGTGGAAACGTCGCGGAGCCGTGACAGATGTTGCCACCACCTGAGACGTTGGGGGCGGGGAAGTGGTAGAGGTGGGTGGTGGGGGTTTTTGGTCGCTGCTTGACAGCAAACACACGATATGTCATTCCCTTCCCCACAAAAATCGCCGCAGGCAATGGAATGTGCAGCGGTGTGACCCTGCCATTTTGTCGCACCTTAATTTCATAGCGATCACGCGGCACGTACCAAACCACTCGCTCATCTTGCTGCTCAATTCCCCACGCCAACACGCTTGACGGCAGAAAACCGCTGTGTAGTTGAATGTGGTTGAGATACAGGGCAAGGTCTTCAAGCTGGATACGGTAGGTGCAGAGACGGTCTGGGGCTTCGTAACGAGTCAGAGTCGTGATGTCTGGGTAGCAATTTATCTGCACCAATGGTTGTAGTTCTTTTTCCATGATTGAGTTTCATTGATTAGGGGAAATGGGGCACGAACGACGCGAACGAGACGAACAGGTACGAACAAGAAACATTTGCACTTGTCCGCTTTTGCCTTGTTCGCGTTTCTATTTCAGTCTGCCATTGACAGCATCTATCCGAAGTGGAGCGGCAACATCATCTGCCCGTTGCGTATCTGCCAGCGATTGATGAGCAACTGCACGATTTGACGATGGCGATTGTTTGACGATTCAAGCGGTGCGTCAGCCCACATCTCAAGACGCTCTCGTGCTTTGACGACGGGTTGCGCTCGCTGCCATTCATCCCGCAAAAAATGCATTCCTTCAACATTCTCCCAAAACTCACTGGGGTAGTTCTCGTAGTACATGCTGTAGCTGGTGTCTAGCCAGACGTTGCACGTCTCATGTAGCACGATTCGACAAACGGCGGCGAGATCGTCAAATGGGGGCGGTGAGGGATACTTTTCGAGCAGCGAGATGACATCTGTGAGTTTGAACCTGTGCGGCAGTGCGGGGATCTCAGGATAGGTTGCGTGCATCTGCTCGTAGATACGCTGTTCGGATTCTGGCTCACTGAACGCCCATTCTTCGCGTGAAGCAATGCACATCAGCAAATCCACGATGCCTGACCCACCGAACACCCCATCGGCACAAATCTCGTCGGGGTGTTCGTACTCTATGCCTTGTGGAAAAATGGGGACGTACTGCAATGCCCATGCTGTGTCTAACTCAATGTGACATGACCATGCCTCATCCGTCATAATGGGAAACCATTCCTTGTCGATGCGCTCTAGGAAGTGGGCGATCTGATTGAGAACCACTTCTTGACATAGCGCGGAGCCTGTCACCTGTCGCAGTTGTGAGAGGGATGCAGGAAAGTACACTGCCTCTAATTCGGCTAGGCGCAGTAAGTTGATGAGACAAAAACCGTGTTCTTCATTTTTGTCCGTTCTGGGGCGCGGGGGACGCAGTGCGCGAATGCCGTCGGAGTCGAGTAGGGCGGGAGCGGTTAGAAGCCGCTGGGGATTGATTGGATGGGTCGGGCAGGGAGTTGTTGCGACCATTGCAGGGTGTAACGACCATCTGGATTTTCTGCTTGACGCTCATGGAGATGATCTATGTACTCGTCAATCCACTTGACGTGCTGCGGTTCCAAGATGGTGGCGATTGTTGGGGAATCACCAAAACGGGCGATGATGTCATAGATGGGGTCGGGCGTTAATTCCAAACACGGCATTTCCTGCAACGCTTGTAACAATAGCGGCGCAGTCGCCTTTGTCGTCACGCGCTTGACGAAACGGACTTCCACAGCACCGTCCTGTTCATCACCAACCTGCACCTCACAGCGGTTTAGCTCTGAAAAATACTGACTGGCAAGAAATTGACGCACTTGATCATTCGTGTACTGTGTGCCAGGATCGGGGAAGGTGATGTCGTTGTAGATAAAGGTGCGCTGGGTCATACGGTTTCTCCTTCCGTGTCATCTTGTGCTTCATAGGCAGCATAGACCACTTTGCCATTCTTGTACCCAACAGGCCATGCCAGCGGATGTTTTGAGAGGTGAGCGGCGATTTTGCGATAGAGGGCGGTTACGTCTTTGGCTGCGCTTTTCTCCTCTGCGTAACTTTCGCCCAAAAGGACAAGACGGCGTTCTCCGTAGTCAAACGACATGTCTGGATACAAGACATGCAAGCACCAAATGAGGTACAGCAAAACAGCGGAGTTATGCGTTTCGAGCATCCGATGGTGACGATTTTGATAGCTGTCTGTGTAGCCGTAGTGGTCTTTGACGGGTCGTGTCAGTGGCAACTCGGCGCGGCGCAGTAACAAAAGTAGGTTGAGTAGCTGGCGGATGGGGAGTTGTTGCGTTTGGATGTTGGCTGGGGCCAGCAATGTTTGAATGATGAGGTTGAGATACGCAGCGTTACGTTGCACGACTTGAAAAGTTTCATCATCTCCCGCGACATAGAGCTTGCCATTGGTGAGGGCTGGTAATCCAGCGTGATGGCTGATGCGGTTGCCGTCTTCATCTTCGAGACTTTCTCGGCCGAACATGCTCGACGGCATCATTTTGTAGAGCGTTTCGCGGGTAGCACGCACGGGGTTGGGGCAAACGTTTTCGACACAAGTGCTAACGATGTGATGGGTTGTATCGTCTAACATTTCTTGCGCGATTGTGACTGCTTCTCGGTATGTCTCAACAACGATGTGGTTGGTCACTGGGTTGACGACGAAGCGATCTAGCATGGGCGCAAAGCCGATATCGACACGCAGCCGACGCTGTTTATGATTGAGTGTATGGACAATTGGCATGAGATTCATGAGGGTTGTTCCTTAAAAGATGTCCAGTTGTGACGTAGGTTCTGTTGTGACGCTGGCAATTTGGGTTGTTTCGAAAGTGGTTGTCGTTTCTTCTTCGACGGGCGGTGTCAGTTGCGCGTAGAGCGTCTGCACGGTGGTGATTAGCCCCGCTAACGTCACCCCATCAGAGAGGAAAATCGGCATCTGATTTGGGAGACCGATCACTCCCTGAACGGTGCGCTGTGAAAACTTTGCAGCGGGTTGCAAACGCAGTGTGAGCGCGATTTCGTGTTCAGCCAGTGGGTCGGCCGATGGCTGTTGTGCGACAGGTTTTTCATTGCGTTGTTGGAGGAGGGTGGTGAGGTCAAGCATTGGGTTTCTCCTTGCCAAACTTGTTGACCGCGTTTTCTTGGACGCGCACGAATTGTGTTGCACTGCCGTTGGTGGGCAGCAAGAACGATTGCTGTTGCAGCCGTCGGCGTTCTGCCATCACCCAGATAAAGAGGGTCATCAGTTGACCGTCTGACAAGTTGCCCTGTTCTTCTTGGAAGCGATCTTTGAACCAGTTGGCGTGGGTTTCGCTGCTGCCCATCGGCCGACCCGTCAGAAACTCCAGCGGATATTGCGCGATTTTCGCCGTGTGTCCACGCGAGCGACCAGAGGCCATCTGCTCGATAAGTTCGGTGATCTGCGTCGTCAACCATGTGCGCGGCAGGGTGCAGTCACCCGCGTGTGTTGGGATAAGATCGCGCCATTCACTCTTGGGTGCGTACTGGCGGCAGACAGGAATGGATGCGAATTTTGTGTCTTTTTCGGTTGGTTCCAGTTGGGTGAAACTGAGCGAACGACTCCCTTTTGCCCACGCGCAATGCGGCGCATTTTGTCGAGATTTGACTGGCGAACTGTCCAATTTATGCCGACAAGTAGCGCATGGTGTGGCGAATGGATGGGTTGCAGATTGGGCTGTGACCGACTCCATAAACTGCCGAATGCGTGCTTGCGTTTTGCTGTCACCAGTGGGGGAGTCTGGCTTTTCGGCCGATTGGACAGCCGTTGTCGCCGTTGCAATAACGGGACTGTTTGCATCAATAGTCGATGCCTGAATGGTACCGTCTGGCATTGATTCAACATGGGTGCGTTTCACCTCCGGTGTTGAAGGGATAGTAGATGCTTTGGACTGTTCGTCTTTTTCATCCTTCATCCTTCCTGCAATCGTTGATTGCCCTTCATCCTTCCACTGCGTTTGCCATGCTTGTTGTAACGCTTCCTCAGATTTGAGGACGTAGCCACCGTTTTCTCGTTCGACACCTGTGTGGGTTGCCCAATCAAAGGGGACTGGCACTTGCAGGGAGTCATCTGGTGCGTAGCCGTGCAAACATTTGCCGTGTTCGCCAGCGGCGTGGAGGCGGCAGGGGATGCCTGTTGCGCTGTCGCGGCCTTCACCGATGTCGGATTGTAGAGAGACGCGGGGCAGTTTGCCGATGGGACAGGTTTCGCAACTGACGGCGAGCAACAACTCTTTGACGATGGTTTGCCAATCCAGCGCGTTATCTGGATAGCGATATTTTCGCTGTGTGTCCAGTGCCTCGAACCATGCGGTTGTTTTTGTGCTGTCGAGCCACGGCTCTTTGAGATAGCCAGCGGCAGCCATCTGGACGGCGGCTGTCCATGCGTGGACGAGGTTGCCATCGGCCGATTTTTGCCACAATGCCGCCAAAATACGGGCAATGTTGCGCTGACTTTGTCGCTGTAATCCTGTCAGTGGGGCTTGGATACCATTCCAATTCTTAAACTGCTTGGCGATTTGTTTCAAGCTGCTCACCGTCACCGCAGTACCGTTGGGGGCAAGCGAGAGCAGAACGAAGTTCGTCAAGCCAGCCTTGAGTGGATTATCGTGACGCACCAGTTGACGAGCGATGCCCATTGGTAGCTTGTCCTCGCTGATAGCGGCGGCGATGGCGGGGTCAATTTGTGTCAGGGCGAGATGGTTGAGGACGTAATCTGTGTGAATGCCAGAGTGACGGGCGATTTCGGCTGGTGTTGCACCTGCTTCAAAAGCAGCGTGATATGACCGCGCCAAGCCGAGCGGGTCTGGGTCTTCGCGGTTGCTGTTGGCTGCTTGCAGTGCCAGCATTTGCGCTTTTTCGCTGCCCTTGAACTCTGCGATGGTGATTTCATTTTCGCCATACAGTTGCAGCAGTTGACCGATGGCGGTGTGGACGAATTTGGCCGAAAGCGTCACCTGCACACTGCCTCCCACCTTCTCTTGTCCCGTCAAAGTCTGCACAATCTCGACCAACAACTCGCGCACAAACGGCAAATCTATTCCGTTTTCAGTGCGTGCTTGGTGATCTGGCAGCTTTGCCCATTCGAGAACCGCATAGGCGAGAATACGTGCCAACCAACGGCGATGACCGCTGATAATGCGATATTGCGCTGCTTTGCCATTGGCGGACTTTGCCAGCGCAGCGGTGACGGGTTGCCATTCGTCAAGATTACGCTCCACGACTTGCAGTGTCAGGCCAGCCAGCTTGTCGAGATCATAGCGGGTGCGGTCGTGTGCGTCGTGGATGTGGAGCTGCATCAGCATGACGCGCAGGAGGACGTTGGACGGCGTGGTAGCCGCCGCTTGGATGAGCGTCGTTTGTGTCATAGGGTTTTCTCCGTTTTGGAATAAAAAGCAGACCCCGACCCATAGAGCAGGATCGGGGTTAATCTCTTATAACCAGAAGGTTGACGACTCGTCATGAGCCGCTCATAGTGAGTCACTCACACCCGCACGCGCGTTAGCGCGGGACGGTGGGATGCACTAACGACCGCTACGATTTATTCGGTTGTGAGATTTGTGAGATTTGTGAGATTTGTGAGTCTGTTTTAGGCGTTGATCTTCGCCCCAATCGCGTCGTACTCTTTATTCGTCACCATCAAAAAGAGACAGCTTCCCTCACTGCGCTTTTCGTATAGCTCGCCTAAACTCGCCTTTTCTTTGGAATCCTCGTTCGTCACGCGATCCCCTCCCTTGTATTCGACGATGAGGTGGCGACCATCTTTCAGCTTGCAGACAAAGTCGGGATAGAACTTGTCGGAGGAGGTTTGTAGCGAGAACGCCTTGCTGCCCCGATCTGGATTGCGAACCCACATCTCGATTGCGTCGTGCGTGTCGAGGTAGATAGCGCACCCTTCTTCTTCGCCGTTCATCGCGCCGATGTGTGGATGGGGGTAGTAATGATTTTTGAAGATATATGTCCCGCGATAGATGGCCTTGTAGGGTGGGTGATTGGGGTCAAAGGTGAAGGTCAGTTCAGGGGTAACGACCAGTGGAGAGGTGGGAATCAGGAACTGCGCGAACGCCTCACGCATTTCCGCTATGCGATAGTCGTTGATCTTTTTCTCGGTGACGGTGCGAAGGCGGTATTTGTCGTGGACGAGTTGATCGAGCGTCATGCCGCGCTTGTCGATTAGATTTTGCACCAGTTTGTTGAGGAACGCGCCCGACTCAGACGGCACGATGTCGGGATGTGGAATGTTGCGGTCGAGCCACAGAACAAGATCGCTGCGCGTCCAGCCCTTTTCACGGGCGAGAAAGTGCATCTGCTGGTGGACGTTTTGCAGATGGTTGATTTTGACTTTTTCCTCTTTGCTGATCGAAATTCTGATTTGTTGGCCGCGCTGCTGTTCGGCCGAAAATTCCCCCTCACTCAACATCGCCTCTTTCTGCGCCAGCCGCCAGCGACGTTCGAGATAGTGCGTTTTGTCCAGCTCCTCGATCCAGTTGCCCTGCTTGTAGGCAAGACGGGGCAGCGTGAACGGAATCCCCTTTTGAGACGGCGTGCGCGTGTCGAACTGCTGCGCTTTTTGATAGGCGGCGACGATTTGCGGCTTGGCGGTGGGAGCGTGTTCGATCAGGGTGTCGCGCTCCGTCTCGCTCATGTGACCGCGAAAGGCGACCGTTCCCGCCTCATAGCTGACGGCGACTTTCTCGCGCAGCATGGTCGGCAACGCTTCTACATCAAACGTCGTCGTGTCACCCAACGGCGTGACCTGCTTGGCGCGTTCGGCCGCCTCAAACAGTGGCCCCATCGCCTGTTGTTCGGGCTGTTGCTCACGCCCAATGATCAACTGTTTTGCATCCAGCCGCTCAAACCCGTTTTGGACAAGCCCATCGACCAGCGCATTCGCCGTTTCCGAGAAGTTGGCAGAGGCGGCAAACGCATACGCTTGGTTGAGAGCTTCCGTCGCTCTGCGTTGGGCGTAGGGCAGCCGCATGATGCGCCCTAACATCTGCTCCACCGCCGTCGATGAACTCATCTCCGCGACCGAACACAGCACGTAGGCAAACGGGCAATCCCACCCTTCGCGCAACGCCTGCACGGTGATGACGTAGCGGATCGGGCAATCTTCCGCCAAAATGTCCACGCCATCCAGCCCGCGATCTGTCCCTGTCGCACGGGCAATTTGGTCGGCGGGAATCTTGAAGTCGTTGAGCAGCTTCGCTTCCAGCTTCTCAACCGTAATCGGCGCGGCTCCGCGATTGGCTTGCGCTTGTAGGAGCATAATCGGCCGAATATACCGCCCACCATCCCGCTGCGCTAATTTCTCCAGCTTGTCCCGCTGCGCCAGCGCGACCGTCAGCAAATCCTCCCAGTTGGGCAACGTCTCCAGCAAAATCGGCATTTTGATCATCTCTTCGCTGTTCAGTTGCAGTGCCGATGCGCTGTAGATGACGTTGCTGGCATCCTTGCCTTCGAGATTGGGCGTGGCGGTTAGCTCTAAAATGGCGGACGGGGCGAAGCGTGCCAGCGTTGTGAAGGAGAGCGACGTGCGGGCGTTGTGTGCCTCATCGACGATCACCAGCGGCCGACGCAGCCGAATCACGTTTGCCAGCGAATACTTGACCTTGCCGTTCTCCCACTTCTCCAACCCATCGAGCGCGTCGTCGGGATAGCCGTCAAAGTGTCCCATCAAGTTGCCGTTTGTCTCATACACCTTGCGCCCGTCGGTGTCCTCAACACGGAACGCCTGAATGGTTGAGACGATGATCGTCGTGTGGCTGTCGAGCGTCGGCCGCTGCACGTAGAGCGCATCACGCACCGTCAACACCTGCACCTTTCCGACCTGATCCACCAGCGCACGCCGATAGGGATGGTCGCGGTCACTCAGCGCGGCAACCGTCTGCTCCAAAATGGCGTTTGACGGCACAAGCCACAGCACCAGCGGATGATCGCCGCGCACAAGCTCTTGCTTGAGAATCGGGATGGCGTGGGCGGCGACCAGCGTTTTGCCGCCGCCCGTCGGGATGCGAATGCAGACGTAGGGCAGATCGGGCAGTTCCGCAATCGGGTTGTAGGGAACGCCGCGCCCCAGCGTTTGGCGCGTCAGTTGATAGTAGGCGGTGTCCGCGTCGTTGTACTGCACAGCGAGGTGGCAGTACGCCTTGAGCGCGTCGAGTGATTGTTGCTGATAATCTTTGAGAGCGAGCATTAGGACACCTTGATTTCGTAGGGGGTTTGGCGAAAGGTGATGTGGTGGGCGGCGAGCGTGGCGGGGGCAATCAGACAGCCGTTGGCGTAGATAATTTTCGTGCCGTCGTGTTTAGGCAGCGTCGCCAGCAGTGCGCGGGTCAAGACGTTGCCGCCGTCGGGCTGTATGTCGTGCAGAATGCCGTTGTAGAGCAGGTAGATCGCCGTTCCATTGAACGTGCCGATCAGGGGCGACTGTGGCACACCGCTGAGGGGGGAACCCGTTTCGCTAAAAAAGACGTGCCGCGCCAGTTCCGCAAACGTCACCGAATCGCGGATGCTGCCCGTCGCGTCAAACAGCGTCTCTCCCAGCCGACAGTAGCGAAAGCCGCCGCCTAGCCCTTCCTTGAAGCCGTCAATTTTGCGCTTGCCGTTAAAGGTGATGTGGTCGTTGGCGATCTTTGTCTCAAAACCGTCAAACTCATCTTTGCGTTCCTTCTTAATCGCGTCCATTTCTGCCACAATTTTCGCACTTTTCTTGAAGTTGGTGACGGTCAATTTTTCGCGTAACAACTCTGTGCGCTCCGTTCCTTTGAACGCATATCCATCAATAACGCGCTCAATACGTTGTTGTGTGACAGGTTGTGCTACCTCCTTTTCCATCTCAATTAAGATAAAGCGACGTGTGCCACCATCCTCTACATTTGCTTGCAAAACAGCGTGTCCTGTAGTGCCACTCCCTGAAAATGAATCTAGTACGAGGTCTTCTGCGTCACAGCTAATATGGATAATTCGACCGATTAAGTCGATAGGTTTAGGTGTGTCGATCCCTCTCCCGTCTCGGAAAATCTCCGTCTGTAATGCTTTTGCTTGTCGCATAGTGTTTAAGTCGTACCAGATGGACGGATACGGCCTTGTTGGTTTCTTGGGAGCATACTCTCTTGTATACGGAATCCAACGCAGACCAAGTGGAGTATTTCGTTTTTTCCAAACTAATTCATCATTAGCAAGCATTCTTGTCACACTCTTCAAGCCATGTGACCATCTTGACTCTCGCCCATCATCATGAATGGGATAAATCTCATTTCCATCTGGATCAGGAATTGGGAAAAACATATCCTCTCGATCTTTTCGCAGGCTATCCCGTCCATTTTTCTTTAATAGGCGATCCCGATACATTTGTCCTGTTTCATCGGGGCCACGATAAGAACCAAGAATAGAATCATCTGGCTTTTGCTTAAATGTAGCTTGTGATTTATCCCTCGCATAACAAATCACAAACTCATGATCGGGCGTGATTGCCACCTTGTTATCATTTGGACTGTCCACCTTTCGCCAAATAAATTGCGTGACAAAATTGTTGCCGCCGAAAATATCATCCAACATCATACGAGCATGATGCACTTCGTTATCGTCAATACTCATCCAAAAACTGCCGTCTGGACGCAAAAACTGACGCAACAGCACCAAACGCGGATACATCATGCACAGCCATTTGTCATGCCGCGATAAATCTTCCACCTCTTTGCCCACCACCTTGCCCAACCAGTCGCGCATGTCGGGGCTGTTCACGTTGTCGTTGTAGACCCAGCTTTCGTTGCCCGTGTTGTAGGGCGGGTCGATGTAAATGCACTTGACCTTGCCCGCGTAATAGGGCAGCAACGCCTTGAGTGCCAGCAGGTTGTCCCCTTCAACCAGCAGGTTGCCGCTGTCGGGGTCGCCCACCGAAAGGGCGGCATCCGCTTGCAGCAGATGAAACGGGACTTCTTCATGGTGGTTGAGGACGGCTTCCTTGCCGACCCAATGGAGTGTGGGCATGTTGATTGATTCCTTTTGTGGCGTGGTGAGTGGGGGATTATAGACGGTTGTGGGGGTAGGTGCGAAAGGGGAAAACTCAGCGGTCTTGTTCGCGTGCGGTACGATGCGCTTCCCAAAGCTTGTTTAGTTCCGACTCACGCAGTCGCCACAACCATGACGGGAGTAAAGGAGCCTTCGCCCGTAGAATTTGATAGTCATGTAGTAGCTTGACCGCTTCAATCTCTGTCAAAGTAGCTTTTAACAGTGCGTGTGCGCGGTCATCAATCCGATCTGCTTGTGTGGAAAAACGCTGATACCGATGGGCAAGTCGAATATATCCAGCGGAAAACACAAAAACGATAGCAGTGATGACAATTCGTGCAATCTGAGTGCTGATGGGTTGTGCAACGCCACGCTGTAGCGCAACGATAAGCGTCACGACGGCAATCGCAAATACCACTACCGCAAACGTCAGCACAATTTGAAACATGTAACGCGCTTGATGTTTTGTAAAACAAGCAGATTCTTCGAGATTTTCTATTAAGCGGCGTGGGGAATTTGTGGTCGATGACGCATAGTAAGTATTGTCACCCACTGCCGTATTTTGGCGAATGCCATCTGGGACACGCATTTTTATATCGAACACCTCTTTTCCTGTAATCGCCCAACCAAGACCATCTGAGTACTCGATCTGTCGCAGTATTGCCTCGGCTGTTCCGTGCAAAACGTCCGCTCGCCACTTCAACAAGGAATAGGCAATCGTCAAAATACCTGCTGTCAAAGCTAGTAATCCAACAAATTGCGGCACAAAAATGCTAACGACGCTTACGCCAACAGCTAGCAAACGCGCTCCCACGGCGAACGTCCACCACCGCTTTGCCGCATCAAACTGAGGCTTGCGTAATGCTTGAAGTTCTTGCAGGTTATGCTCCATATTGAGGGAAGTTGGGGAAAACTCTACCCCACCAATAAATTGCCTTCTCGTGATTTTCTTTGTCCTCGTAATCTAACGCATAACGCGCCCATTTTGCCCTTTCGGTCGCTTTTTCTTGTACTTTGCGTTTGGTTTCCCATGGTACATTTGTATCTAAAGGTTGATCGAATCCTTTTGGATCAGAACAACTGCCATACAGTTGAGAAGCCAACGCATCAAATGCCAACGGGACACTCTTGCGAACGCCCCACAGTGCTGGGTAATGGTGACGTAACCCATTTATCAACATCGTTTCAAGATAATACGAACCAAGACGTGGCGCTGCGTAACTTTTCAGGTTCCAGTATTTTATCAATCGAATAAGGGGAATGAGTTTACCATTCTGTGCTTGGTTCGCTGCCGAAATCAAATTCTGATCTTTGCGTGGGTCTGTGGCCATCCAAAGACCACTTCCATCTGGAATGAGGTAATGTGTGACGCGACCATAATAATCTTCGATGGGAAATGCTGGCACAAGATCAAACACCCAATCGTAGGTTAATAGATTCAGTGTCACTGCCACACCGTTTCGCTTGATCTCCGAATTTCGATATTGTGCAATGCTGTTCAGTCCACTTTTGAACCGATTAAGGACAACTGTTGAATTGATATATCCATCACTGTTCTTCAAAAAGCTATTTGGCGCACTTGTATCTTGAACGTGAAGACGATATTGATTGGTTCGACCCCACACCTGGTGAGGTGTTAATCCGCTGTGTTTAAGTAATATCAACATATCAATATCATCAAGGGGACATGTTTTTGTCTTGCGTGAAAATGAACCAAACGATTTGTAAGAGCCTGTCAATCTGGGGAGGTTAAGGTCATTGTTGGCGACTCGGATAAGCTGTTGCTGTAGCCAGTTACGACTGCGTTTTGCGCTGTCTGAATTACTCTTTGCGATGTCAACTTTTTCTGAGCGGAATTGGCTGAATGCGAAATAGGTTGTGTACGGCATAAATCACCTTGCTATCAATTGTTGTGAAACCCAACATTGGAACATATGGGCATTTTAGCAGGTCGCAGAAAAGAGATCAACCTAAGTGATATAGATGCGACGTTGTGATGAAAAGAGGAGGTAGCCAAAACAGCTATTGACTTGATATGTTGTGTTCGGTCATACAGACACGATGATCGTCGTGCCTTGATTTTCGGCCGAACTCACCCCCACCGTCGCCCTCACCATCTCAGCCCGCTCAAACATACCAACCAACCCAAAATGCCCACGCAACGCCATCTCCGCAGGTGTCGCTGGCACATCAAATCCGCGCCCGTCATCTTTTAGCGTCAATCTCACCTGCCGACTCAGCGGCTCGAAGTCGAGCTTATCGAACTTAATCTCTAGCCATACTTCACTCGCCGCTGCGTGTCGCTCGATGTTGCTTAACCCCTCTTGCGTGATGCGAAACAGCGCGAGTTCTATGGTGTGGTCAAGCCGCTGTTCGTTACCCTTCTGTGCAAAGTGAACGGGGATTTCCCACGCCGCCTGTTTTTCCTGCGTCAACATTTGCAGTGCGGGAACCAGCCCCAACTCCTCCAAATAGGTCGGCCGTAATGCCGTGATGAAGCGGCGCACGTCAGCGACCATCTGCGTGATTTGCTGATTGGTGACAGCGAGTTCGGCCGCGACCGCTGGCTCGGTGCATTCATACTGCGCCAACTGGACACGCTGATTGATGACCAGCAGCGATTGAATCGTGTCGTCGTGCAGTTCCCGCGCCAGCCGCTTGCGCTCCTCCTCTTGTCCCAGCGTGACCGCTCCCGCATAGTCACGTAAGCTGCGCTGCGCCCGTTCGACACGCTGCGCCATGCGAGCCAGTTCAGCTTGTAGCTTCTGGATTTCGTCAATGCCGCCGACCTGCTCATCGAGCGCGTGGAAGTCGCCGTTGCCGAGTGCCGTCGCATCGGCCGATAATCGCTGTAACGGCAGCACGATCTGCCGATTGCCAAACCAGATAATTCCCCCCGCCAGTCCAACCAACGGCACGAATAAGAGCGGCGCGAGCAGCGTCATATTGAGCCGCATATTGAGAACCGAGGTGGCGGGTTCTTCGATAATCAGAATCCATTCTTGAGAAGGAATCGGCGCGTAGGCGATAACGTGTTCTCCATCGGGGGCGGGTGCGAGCAATGCCCCACTGCGTCCCTCACGTGCCTCACGCGCGCCCGCGTGCTGGGCGGGGTTGCTCAAGTCGCCGTGTAGATCGCCTTGCTGATAGACAACATTTCCCACCGCATCAATGATAAACAGTGCGGCCGATTCGGGTAGTTCGATGAGTGGTAAAACAGGGTTTTGGTCGAGCATCGTCGCCAACGTTTGGGCGGTGCGTGCGTCGCGTTCGATGACCAGATCGCGCATCGCTCGCTGATGCAGCCAAACACTGCCTGTTGCTACGCCAACAACCAGCAGCGAGAGCAGCAGAAAAAGCGCGAGCAACAGTTGCAGAGGGGCAGCGCGGCGGCTCATGTGGTAGGGAGATCGAGCAAGCCGTGTGCGAGTGCGGCTGTGACCGCTTCGGTGCGCGTGTTCACATCGAGCTTGCGATAAACTTTGGCGAGATGTGCCTGCACGGTGCGGTTGCTAATAGTGAGATGCTCCCCGATTTCGCGGTTGGTCAAACCATTGGCGGCGGCTTGCAGGACTTCGTGTTCGCGGGTTGTGAGGGTGAGATCGGCCGAATTTCCCGCCATCATCCCCATCATCGCCTTTTGCGCCACCGCTGGATCAAGCGCAGAGTGACCCGCCATCACCTTCTTGACCGCCGCTGCCAGTTCAAGTGGTGAAGCCGTTTTGAGAACATACCCGTTCGCACCCGCCCGCAACGTCGCCAGCACATAAGGGTCATCGTCAAACGCCGACAAAATCAAGATGCGACTGGCGGGATGATGTTCGCGCAGCCAGTGGGTCAGCGCGACCCCGTTCATCTCTGGCATTTTGATGTCCAGCACGACGACATCGGGCTGATGTTCCGCCACAAGCGGTTGCGCTAGCTTGCCATTATCCGCCTCCGCAATCACGCGAATGGCGGGGTCTTTTTCGAGAAATTGGCGAATGCCAGCGCGTAGCATGGCGTGGTCATCGACGAGTAAAACTGAGATTGTCATAGATACGTCTTGGCGCAATCAACGGAGCCGCCCACCAAACGAGGCCAAGACTGAATAGATACCCCGTGAGGATGCGGAGCCAAAAATTGAATGAGCCAACACCGTCACCGATATAAAAAGATGCGGAAAAAGCGTGATTTGTCAGCGTCGCCAGCCATGCGTTATTGTAGCGAAAACCGCTGTCGAGGCTGTAAAGCATGTCGCTTGCCATGTGGGTGAAGCCGTCGATCATCATCGGTGCGCCCAGCAGCAAAAAGGTCTTAAACGAAATGCGCGGACGACGCGGCAACAAGAGCCAGACGAGCAGCCATAACCAAATGCCACCATAAAACGAAATCATGCGGTCTGACCACGCGATTTTCCAGCCCATTTCGGCCGATCCCACAAACCGCCGCAACAGCAGTGGATTGTCGGTCTGCTCAAATGCGGCCTGAATCGTCGGCAGGTCGTACATCAGTTGATCGCCAAATAGGAAGTAGGAGCGTTGCGGCAGTTGATGACAGAAAAATTGGTAGAGGGTGTAGATGAGGTGGCCGCCTTGCGTGTGTCCCGTCTCCATCAAAACGGGGGCGAGAAACGGCAGCCAGACAAAAATGCCGTAGATCAGCAACAACCCCCACAGCCAGTGACGGGCAAATGTGTTGATGGCGCGACTCATTGAGTGTGTAGGGCGGAGATAATTTTGGCTTGGAAATCGGCCGAAACCCGCTGTCCCACCGACTGATCTAAGCGCACCCGCGTGCGACCCCCGCCGCTATGTACCAGCAGCGTTGCAGGTCGTTTTTCTTCCCCATAGATGAGGTAGATCGCCATCTGACAATCACATTTTGCCGTGTTGTGATGAGGACAGGTGCAACCCAGTGTCTCATCCATTTGCCATGCAAACGAACGTCGAACACGCAAGCCAGTTGCTTCGAGCTTATCAATAAATGGGGGATGGATTGTCATGTTTTCTCCTTAATACGCCTCTGCTACTCGTTGCAATGCCCAACGATCAAGCACCTCGATCCGTCGATAGTGTAGACGAATCAGGCCACGCTGCTGTAGCTCTCCAAGTACCACCGTCATACTTTCCCGATAGACATTCAGCGCAGTTGCCAACTCCGCTTGTGTCCAGTAGATAAAGCGTTTGTCGGACAGTTCCCACAAGCGCAATAGCAACCATGCCGTGCGTGGAAGCAAGCTGCGGTGTAGTGCGTAACCGAGTTGTTCGCTCAACTGTGCCTCACTGCGCGACATACGCTCAATGCAGTAAAGGGCAAAATCTGGGCAATTATCCATGAGGGCGCACAACTTTTCGGCCGATGCCCACCTGATGGTTGCACCCGCTTTATGTGCCGTCACGAACCGCATCAACCGCCGCGCTCTCAAAGGCCACATCGTTTGCGCTGGCAAAAACAAGCTAAACGGGCGTGCTGATCCACGTTCATGCTGCAAGATCAGCGGTGTTTCAAAGGTAAAAAGATAGCCGTCAATCGGTCGCCAAAAGGTGCGTGGAGTGCCGTGCGCCACCGTGTATACGCGCAGATGTGAGCGTAACGATGGCGGCACGGCGATACTCACTGGCTCTCGGTGAGTGCCTGTTCGATCACCTGTTGGAATACCCCAAACGGCTGTGCGCCGCTGACAAACTGCCCGTTGATAAAGAAGGAAGGTGTGCCACGCACGTTGAGCGCGACCCCTTCTTCTAAATCAGCTTGGACGGCGGCGGCATAGCGATCTGTGTCGAGACAGGTGGCAAGTTCGGCCGAATCCAGCCCTTCCAGCGTCTCCAACAGCGTCTTGATCGTCTCCACATGCGGTCCAAGTGGCTGACTCGCCCACACCGATTGGTTGACAAACATGATGTCATGCGCTGCCCAATAGAAATCGTCACCACCTTGCTCCTTCGCGCAGCGGGTCGCCTCATGCACCTTGAACGCTTGCGGCTGTGTCTGCAAGGGGAAATCTTTGAAGATGTAATGCACCTTGCCCGTGTCGATGTACTGTGCCTCGATCAGCGGCAGCGTCTCGTCAAAGTAACGTTTGCAGAATGGGCATTGATAGCTCGAATACTCGATGATGGTGACGGGCGCATCGGCCGATCCCTTCACAGGCTCATCACCCGAAATTGGCACATCGACGGGTTGCGCCGCTTGTGCCTGTGCGGTTGCCTGCGCTTTGCCATCGCGGGGGCCGCTATTCTGCGCCGCCTGTGCAAACGCATCGCCTAACGTGCCTTGTTCAGCCAAACTCACCGCAAGCTCAAACGTCTCAAACGGCTGTGCGCCGACGATGGGATACCCTTGAACAAAGAAAGACGGCGTGCCGTTTACGCCTAATGACTCAGCTTCGCGGATGTTGGTCTGTACTTCATCTGCCGTGTCGCCGTTGTCGAGACATCTCTGGGTGTCGGCGTTCCAGAGGGTGGCACTGGTTAATTCGGCCGAAATTGCCGCATCCATCTCCCCCGTGCTGTTCATGTCAAACGCTTCCACGTTGGCAAAGTAGTAATCATGCACGTCCCAAAACGCATCCGTCCCCAGCACATCGCGCACGCACAACGCCGCTTCGTGCATCCGATACGCCAGCGGATGCAGCCCCGCAATCGGGTAATCCTTAAAGACGTAGTACAGTCGTCCCTCGTCGATCATGTCCATCATCTGCGGCATCGTTTCCAGCGCGTGCCGACGGCAAAACGGACATTGATAGTCGCTATATTCGATAATCGTCACAGGTGCGTTCGGATCGCCTAGTGCGGTGTCGGTGCGCGGCTCGATAGCGGCTGGGGTTGGCACAACCGCTTGCGGCGCAGGGGTCGGCGCAAACAGGTCAGCCAGTTGCCCTTCCTCCGCCGCGACAATCGCCTGTGCAAACGTCGCAAACGGCTGCGCCCCTGAAATTTGATACCCTTCAATAAAGAAGGCGGGCGTTCCCGTCACCCCCGCCGCTTGTCCCGCCGCAAAGTCAGCTTGCACCGCATCGGCAAATTCACCACTCAGCAGACAGTCGCTCACGTCGGGCAGCTCGCTCTCGCCAAATGCGACTTGAATTTCACTGTCCACCGCCGCCTCGCTGGTCAACTCAAAGAAGCGATCTTTCTCGACGAAAAGGAGGTCGTGGGCTGCCCAATATCCGTCTGCACCATCGGCCGAACCTGCACACCGTGCCGCCTCATGCAGTCGATACGCCAGTGGATGCAGCGACGGAATCGGAAAGTCGCGGAACTCGTAGCGGATACGTCCCGTGTCAATAAATTCGCTTTTTAGCTGTGGGAATGTCTCCAGCGAATGTCGCTGGCAGAAGGGACATTGATAGTCCGAATACTCGATCAGCGTGATCGGCGCGTCGGGATCACCGATACTCATGTAGGTGGCTGCCTCTGTCGCTGGCACAACGACGGCAACGGGGGTCACTGTTGCCTCAGCAGTGTCGGCAACGGCAGAGACTCCCGTCGGCTTTGGCTGCTCTGGGAGCGGGGCAGCGGGGCCGCACGCTGTGATGAAGATAATAATTGCAAGCCAGATAAAATGTCTCATAGGATAAAAAGGTGTCCATCGCCATGAGACGAACACCGCTTATGGGTTAATTGCATGGGTGATAATCGACCGAAGTGCCTCTGCCGTTTGCACCCCTACAAACGTCTGCACCGTTTCCCCATTGGCATTCACAATGGCAACCGACGGATGACCGCGCAGCCGATATGTTTGCTGAATAGCCTCGTTTGCTGGCTCATCCACATCGAGCCGCGTAAACGTCATTTGCTCCCCGTACTCTGCCTCTAGCCCATTCACGATGGGCGCAAATTCCTGTCAGGGCGGTCAGTTGTCGGTGTAAAACAGCAGAAAGGTCGGCTCGCTGATCGTTGGTTCATCAGCAACTGTTTCACCACACGTCACCGCAAAGACGCTGATCATCAGTGCAAACAAAAACAGAAATAATCGTTTCATCTTATTTGGAGCGCGACCATCTTGGTCGCCTTTTTTGAAGAAGCGACCAAGATGGTCGCGCTCCCAGTTTAGTTGCGTGACTCTTGCATCTCGCGCACACGCGGCGACCACTGGCTCTTAATGTATTCCACCACCGCCGTGATCTCCTCATCCGTCAACACATCTTGATAAGCAGGCATGTTGCTCTGCGCCTGCACGTTCGGCGCGAGATTTTCCGTGCCGTAGCGGATACGTTCGTAGATGTATTCGTCGGGATGGTGCCATGTGTGACCATCGTCATTGTGTGGCGGGGCTTTGAGCGTGCCGTCAGGGTTGCCAGCTTGCCAATCGGGTTCCCCTTCGAGATTTTCACCATGACAACTAGCGCAATTCTCGACGTAGACCGTTTCGCCTAACTCAATCTGTGTGCGGGATTCACCGAGCGTTGTCGGCTGTTCACCACCGCAGGCAGCGAGCAACATAGAGAGCGCAAAAAGGAGAGACAGACCGATGTTTCGGGATTTGCAAATCCCGAAACACGCAAAATTGATTTTGGACATAGGAGCTGATCGGTTGCAGTTATACTGCACGCGGTCACAAATTGAAATAATTGCAAGGGCGAAAAGTTTTGGTTTATGACCGCGCTGAGTATACCAAACGGGCTTCTGCCTGATATTGCCAAATCCGCAATCCCAACACGACCAGCAGTGCGACTTCAATGATCTTCGTGATAATGCCCGTTGCGCTGTATTGCGCGGGCGTATGGAGGGCAAAATAGGCAACCAGCGTCACAACCGTGTAGCCCAGCAAAACGATTCGCAGCAGTTGGTTGTACTTGTCGAGTTCACCTAACGGGAAAAAGATCACCCCCAACAGCGCGAGGTATCCTAATCCGTTGAGTAACAGCAGCGTCTCGCCACCCAGTCCGATGATGAGATGCAATACACCCGTCATCACGCCCAGCCCAATGACACCAAGCTGAAACGGGTTGAACCGCTTCGTCGTCGCTGCGCCGCCAGCCGCTAGCACACCCGCGCCAATACTCAAAAGCAGCGGAAGTGAAAAGCTGCCGCTGGCGGCTTCTTCATCGTGGTCACCTGTCGGCTCGCCGTGGCCATCGCCATCAGCGAACACGGTATAGGTGGGGATAGATAGGGCAAAGAAAAGGGCAAACATCAGAAATAGTCGTTTGAACATAACACGCTCTCCAAAAATTAAATCGTTTAGTTAAATCGTTTTTTCAACGTAGAGCATAGCAGGTCAGCGACCCTCCCCACATCCGCTAAATGGCCTAACTTTGCCTTTCTATCTGGCCTCTATACCGTTGTTTGTGAGGCGGGTTAGGCCATTTAGCGGATGGAGGCCGTCACCTTTTCTGTTATGCTAGAGTAAAAACAACGAGAACCTCTATAAAAAACAGTCGCAAAACTTTTGCGGCAATGAGCGGTACATCAATGGTGGCTTTGAGGCTTCACCTTAACAACTATGTGATCTCGTTGCATAATCGAGAGATCGCAAACTTACATTTGTTGGGTCGAAGAACACGTGCGGTGACGGGCGAGGTTACGCTAGTAGAAGCCTATGCCCATAATGTTAATAATGGCAGCAAAAATCCTGTTGGTTGATGATGAAGCAACGATTACACGAAGCGTTGGCGCATATTTGGAGCGCGAAGGGTACACCGTGCGGACGGCGGCCAACGGGCGGGCGGCACTCAAGGAAGCGGCGACGTTTCACCCTGATTTGGTCGTGCTCGACATCATGTTGCCAAAGCTAGACGGGCTGGAGGTGCTGCGCCAACTGCGACAATCGTCTGACGTGTACGTGATTATGCTGACCGCCAAAGCGGATGAAACGGACAAAATCGTCGGTCTGTCGATGGGGGCAGATGATTATGTGACCAAGCCGTTTAGCCCGCGTGAATTGGTGGCGCGGGTAAAAGCGGCGTTGCGGCGATTGAGCGGTGTAGCGAGCCGGCGCGAGTTGGTGTTTGCAAGGTTCCGCATAGACAAGGCGGCACGGCTCGCGTGGAAAGACGATCAGTCACTCGACCTGACGCCTATCGAATGGACGCTTCTGCACGTGCTGATGCAGAATCATGGTCGGGCGCTGAGCCGCGATCAGCTAATTGAGCAGGTGTGGGGGTATGATTATTATGGGGATGAGCGCGTGGTGGATGTGCATATCGGCCGATTACGCAAAAAAGTAGAAGACGATCCCAGTAACCCGACCGTGATCGCCACCGTTTGGGGGGCTGGCTATCGCTTTGAGGACGCAAGCGCATGAATTTTATTCGTCAGCGGCTGGGCTGGAAGCTGTTTTTCTCCTATTTGGCGGTGATTGTGGTAGGTGTCGTGTCGCTCGCCATTGCCGCACAGCTACGTGCGCCGATTGCACTTGACCGCCACATGGGCGGCATGATGCAGCCGATGAACGGCATGAGCGGCATGATGGACGATTTGACCGAGCAGTTTGTACGCGCCATCAACGAAATTTTGCTAGTGGCAGCGGCTGTTGCGGTGGCGGCGGCCGTTGTCGTTAGCAGCTTTGTGACGCGCCGCATCGTGTCGCCGATTGAAACGATGCGGCAAGCGAGCCAGCGCATCGCAAGTGGTCAATACGATGAGCGTGTGCAGATTGCTTCTGATGACGAATTGGGCGGGCTGGGAGCGTCGTTTAACCAAATGGCGGCGACGCTGGCGCAAACGGAGGAACGACGGCGGTTGCTGATCGGGGACGTGGCGCACGAGTTGCGGACGCCGCTCACCAGCATCCGCAGCGTGATGGAGGGAGTAATCGACGGCGTGATGCCCAACACGCCAGAGACGTTTGCCGATGTGCAGCGTGAGGTGCGTCGTTTGCAACGACTAGTGCATGACTTGGAAGAGTTGTCGAAAGCGGAGGCCGGTCAACTACCGCTAGAGCGTGTGCCGACGGAGCCGAGTGTGTTTGTGCAGTCGGCACTAGATCGGCTCGAATGGCAATTCGAGGAGAAGCAGGTTGGGTTGCAAGTCGCGTCGCTTGATGAATTGCCGCTCGTTGATGTGGATGCGGAGCGCATGATGCAGGTGATGATCAATTTGCTGGGGAATGCGTTGCAGTATACGGAGGCTGGTGGGAATGTGCGGATTTCGGCCGAAACCATAGCCAATACCCTCCAAATTCAAGTCACCGACACGGGCATTGGCCTCACCACTGACCAACTCGCCAACATCTTTGAACGCTTCTACCGTGTCGATAAATCTCGCTCACGGTCGGGGGGCGGCAGCGGCATCGGCCTGACCATCAGCCGCCACATCGTCCGCGCCCACGGCGGCAACCTGACCGCCAGCAGTGACGGTCTGGATAAAGGCAGCACGTTTACCGTATTACTCCCCCTGCATAGTCGCACTTAATCAACTGGGGTTGAATAAGTGAACGCAAATGCGCTCAACGCTGTGTGATTTGCCAAGTAGAAGCGGTTGACAAATTAGTTAGCTGCCGATCCATCCCATACGAGTCGTGTGCTACGTCGAGAAAAAGTGCCATTATTCTCATTAAACAGATGATATTTGTCACTTGTATACGACTACTGTCTAGCGTAAGCTGTTGATCGCATGGTTTGTCAACTGTTTCTTAGTTTTTGTTTGAACGAGGTGATCGTTCTGCAACTGCAAGATGAGGTAAAAAATGACAATTTCATTGTGGCAAAGACAGCACATCTACTTTCAAAGCATCGTTTGGGGAGTTTCGGCCGCTATCTCTACTTTGTTCATTGTTGTAATGTTGCTGCTTGGATTTGAGGCCGAGGTTGCGGGCGTATTTTTCATTCTCACTTTTGTTGCCCTGAGGGTCTTGTTGGCAGTTATCTTCACGGGTCGCTTCGCCAATTCAATGGTGCGTATCTTGAAAGCTGACTATGAGGATATTAGAGTTGTTCCTTAATAACTGAGGGTGAAATTCCAAAGAGCGGCAGCGATA
>CAYMGE010000086.1:0-25220 GCA_964389925.1 uncultured Ardenticatenaceae bacterium | reverse complement strand
AACTGCAACAATTCCCGAAACATGTTTTCAAAAGTAAATGAAACACACCCAATTCATTAATTCATTTAACCCTTACAGAATGCGGGTTGCTCCAAGTCAACTCGCGCAGCCATCGTGGATAGTATGTTCGTATAATTACAGTATGACACAGACGATTCTCGCAGTTGACGACAACAAAAACGCACTCAATCTTCTGACCGATTACCTGTCGGCGCAGGAGTTTCGCGTCGTGACCGCCAGCGATGGACGAGTTGCGCTGCGCGAAGTGGAAGCAAAATCGCCCGACCTGATTTTGCTCGACGTGATGATGCCAAATATGGGCGGGTATCAATTTATCGGCCGAGTCCGCCGCACAAGCAACATCCCTATCATCATGGTGACGGCGAAACGAGCCGAAGAAGATGTGATTCGCGGCTTTGAGTTGGGCGCGGACGATTACATCGTTAAGCCGTATCGGATGCGCGAACTGCTGATGCGGATACGGGCGGTGTTGCGACGAAGTGGGGGGCGGGATGAAGATAAAATCATCACGATTGGTGACTTCACCTTCAACCAGCAAACGCGCCACGTAACCTTGTGTGGAAAGGGGATTGATTTGACGGAGGCGGAGTATTTGCTGTTGGATAAGCTGGCGGAATCGGCCGATGTTCCCGTCAATCGCGCCAAGCTCTCCACCACCTTAATTCAGCACAGTTTCTCAGGAACCGACAGCACACTCAAAATCCACATCCGCAACCTGCGCCAGAAAATCGAACCCGACCCAGCCAAACCTGTTTATGTTGAAACGGTGTTTGGATTGGGGTATCGGTTGAAAACTGAGACATAAGACGCAAAAATCGAGAAGTATCCTATGCAAAACTCCCTCCGCACCCGCCTCATCCTCTCCTATCTCGCCATCGCGCTACTGACGGCGACGATGATCTATGTCCTGATCCGCGCTACCTCTGACCAGCGGATCAAGACGCTTGTGCTGGAGCAGCAAATCAGTGAAATGGAAGAGCAGGTCACCGCTTGGTATGCACTTGAGGGAAATTGGGATGGGTTTGAGGCATATTTCAAAGCACTGCATCCACCCGACGCGATTCTCGCCGGTAGTGATAGTGATCGACGCACGCCACCCGACGGCGCACACGGGATCGTTGCCGCAGATGGTGAGGTGCTGATTCGCTTTCGTAACTTTCGACCGGGTGAGCGTGTGCCAGATGCGTTCTTGGTTGACGCACTGCCCGTCGTTGCGGATGGTCAAACGGTTGGCTATATCGTGCCAGATGACCAGACGGGAATCAGTCTAGCGGGTGAGGAAAGAGTCTATCTACAACGTACGAATCAGGTTGTTTTTATCGCGGGGGCGATTAGTGTCGGTGTTGCGTTGGTGATGGGGTTGGGGCTGGCGCGGGTGTTGCTTCGGCCGATTACCGCTCTCACCCAAGCCTCCGAACGCATGGCGCAGGGCGACCTCGAACAGCGTGTTCCCGTTTATCAACAGGATGAACTCGGCAAGCTCGCTACCAGCTTTAACAGTATGAGCCACGAAATCGCGCTGGCGAACCAGCGACGACGGCAGCTCACCGCCGACATCACCCACGACCTTAGTACACCACTGCAAATCGCCTCTGGCTACGTCGAGGCGATTCAAGATGGCGATCTCGCACCAACGGCCGAGCGCATGGCGATTATCGCCACCGAACTCGACCATCTGCGCCACCTAATTGAAGACCTCGACCTGCTCGCCCAAACAGACACCAAAACGCTGAAGTTGCAGATCGAGCCGCTCAACCTGACCGACTTTCTGCCACAAGCGGTCGCATCCTTTAAGCCGCTGGCGGCGGAACGGCAGATTAAGTTATCGTTGAATAACCTACCCACCCCGCTGCTATTTGTGCGGGCAGATCGGGGGCGGTTGACCCAAGTGCTGGGCAACATCCTCAACAACGCGCTGCGCCATACGCCAGCCGGTGGCTCCATTGATGTCAACGTGGCGTGGGATGAGGAGAGCGCAAAAGTTGCCGTGCGTGATAGTGGGGTGGGGATTTCGGCCGAAAATCTCCCCCGCATCTTCGACCGCTTTTATCAGACAGACGAGCAGCGCAGCCGGGCGGGTAAGATGGGCTTAGGGTTGACGATTTCAAAGGGGTTGGTTGAGGCGATGGGTGGGGGGATTTTGGTCAAATCACGAGGTCATAATCGCGGCACGACGTTTGTCGTTACGTTGCCAATCTGAAGACGAGTTGCATCGGCAATTGAACATCGCTATGGCATGAGTGCCAACACAACAGCACGTTTCCAGATGAATGCCATTTCCTCAATCCCATCCATAAACAGCTAACATTTGTCAGTTGAAAGCGTGTCATTTGTCACTATCGGCCGACCCTCCCACCCTCTATACTATCCACATGAGTCTCCCCCATGTGCGTGAGTTGACGCGCTTTTCGTTGTTGTCAGAGGCGGTGCAGTGATGAATGACCCCCACTGTTATCTTTTTGGCTGAGGGATACGAATTTCCAGAACATGACGACACGGCCGAATTGCAAAATGCGGCTTTTTCATCATCTTAAAAGCAAACCAATGACAACCATAACGAGCGCACAAGTGTGGCGCGACCCGACGATTTTTCTGTCAGAAGGGTATGAATATCCAGAGCAGTCAACGCTGTTTGGGCGCGGCTGTCTGACGGAAGATGATTTTGCCATGCTGGAACGCGATCCGCTGTTGGCAGAGCGGCTGTTGTCCCTTGAGAATGGCTTGACGACTGAGCGGGATGATGAGCCTACTGAGCAGAAATAAACGAGGACACCATGATAAACAAATTGATTATCCCCTATCACGATGTTGCAGATTTAGACGCGCTGTTGGCGACAGTAGCGGTTGGCGAAGAAGTTGAGGAAGTCACAATTGTGCGGATTGTTACGACAGAAGAGGTGAACGATCCGAGTTTGCTGATTGAGCTAAAAGGGGTGTCCGCCCATGCGCAACGGTTGCCGCACTGTCATGTTGAGACGCGGCGGCGGGTCTCTGCGTGATGTTGCTGCTGTTTCCGCTGCTGTTGACTATCGGCACATTGATGAATGTCACAAATTATTTGTCACAACTGTTTTCGGCCGAAATCCTTATTTCTTCAGACTGATCTAAGCGGTCAACATTCGGCCGATTTCCTGCTGCGAAACCTGCAATGCAAACAACGATTTCACCATTAGATCAATAGAAACAGAAGGGTCTCCCTTTTCCATTTTTGCAACCCGCGATTGACTTGAGCCTATCTTTTTTGCCAGTTCCGTTTGCGTCATCTCACTTTCTTGACGACGTGACTTTAGATAGTTACTGAGATTGAGCTTGAACTCAATGTAGGCAGACTCTTCGGGCGTTAACCCAAAAAGCTCGTCAACTGTCGTTGAAACCCAGCCTTTCTCTTCCAGTTGTTTGCGTTTTTGTTCGTCCATAGCTTTTAATCATCATCGTAATGGTTCAGTCGCTTTTTGCAATTGTCGATGATGGCTTTCGGTGTTTTCTGTGTCTTTTTTGCGAAAATTTCCGCGATGATGATGGCATCTTCATCAATGCGATAGATGATCCGCCAACTCACGTCTCCATCTTTAATCCGCAGTTCGTGACAGCGTTGACCAATGACGGGCATTGGCCTTGATTCAGGTAGTGAAAGGTTTTCGCCTTGTTGTAGTTTGCGGATTAAGTAACCAGCCTTGATGCGTGCCTCAGATGAAAACGGGGGCGTTTTTATGGAGCCTTTCAATACGAATAGATGCTTCTCTGTTGACATTTTTTTTCCTAAAAAAATTATTGTTTGCTTGTAATGTGTTCATATGGAGCATCCTAATTATGGATATTGAAACTTGACAAATTATATCATATTTGACATATCTATCCCAACTCACAAATTCATGTAACAAGAGACAAACGAATAGATCATAGCCAATTGTCACATTAAAAAGGTGACATTCCTCAGCCCTCAGATTGTGCAGTTCCTCTAAAATAGTTGACATAACAACAAAACGACAACAGACGGAGAAACAGCATGATAGACCTCACACAATACGGAATTGAAATCGACAACATCATTCGAAATGCGGCTCCCGCCAAGCTGTATCAACATGCGTTGGCGTATGAAGCAGAGGCCGCGATTGCGGATTCGGGGGCGTTGATGGTGCGCTCTGGCGAGAAAACGGGGCGCAGCCCGAAGGATAAGCGCATCGTTTGGCATGAGGATTCGGCCGAAAATATCTGGTGGGGCAACATCAACATCGCTGTCGATGACAACACGTTTGCCATCAACCGCGAACGCGCTCTCGACTATCTCAACACGCTCGAACGGCTCTACGTCGTGGACGGCTTTGCGGGTTGGGACGAGGAAGAGCGCATGAAGGTTCGCATCATCTGTACCCGCCCATACCATGCGCTGTTTATGCACAATATGCTGATTCGGCCGACTGTCGCACAGCTCGCCGACTTTGGCACGCCCGACTTTGTCATCTTCAACGGTGGTCAATTCCCCGCCAACCGCCACACGGCGGGCATGACCTCAAAAACGAGCGTGGACATCTCGTTTGAAGACGGCGAGGCAGTCATTCTCGGCACGGAGTATGCGGGTGAGATGAAAAAAGGTGTGTTTACGGTGATGAACTACCTGATGCCGAAGAAGGGCGTTTTGTCGATGCACTGCTCCGCGAACCAAGGTTCGGCGAACGAAGGAGATAATGGGGATGTATCGCTGTTCTTTGGCCTGAGTGGGACGGGCAAGACGACGCTTTCGGCCGATCCCGAACGCAACCTAATCGGCGACGACGAACATTGCTGGACAGATCGGGGGGTGTTCAACATCGAGGGCGGCTGTTATGCGAAGGCGATTGACTTATCGGCCGAAAATGAACCCGAAATCTACAACGCGATCCGCTTTGGCACGGTGCTAGAAAACGTCGTCTACGACACGCGCACACACGCCGTCGATTACTCAGACACCTCGATCACGCAAAACACACGCGCATCCTACCCGATTGAGTTTATCGACAACGCCAAAATCCCTTGCGTCGGCGGTCATCCCAGCAACGTCATTTTGTTGACGTGTGACGCATTCGGGGTGCTGCCGCCCGTCAGCAAGTTGACCCCTGAACAGGCGATGTACCACTTTATCAGCGGCTACACGGCGAAGGTAGCGGGAACAGAAATGGGCGTGACAGAGCCGCAAGCGACGTTCTCGGCGTGCTTTGGCGCAGCGTTCATGGTCTGGCATCCGAGCAAATACGCCGAACTGCTGGCGGAAAAGATGGAAGAACACGGCACGTCCGCATGGCTCGTCAACACAGGTTGGACAGGTGGCGCATACGGCACAGGCTCCCGCATCAAGCTGCGCTATACTCGCGCTATCATCGACGCGATCCATGACGGCTCACTTGATGACGTTGAGACGGTGACAGACCCAATCTTTGGGTTTGAAGTGCCAACGACCTGCCCAGATGTGCCAAGCGAGCTGCTCATCCCGCGCAATACGTGGGTGGACAAGGCAGCATATGACGCGCAAGCCAACAAGCTGGCGCGGCTGTTCACCGAGAACTTTGTGCCGTACACGGCTGGTAGCAGCGAGGCGATTCTTGCCGCCAGTCCGCGTGAGTTAGTCTAGCTAACAACGTGGTGCGTGGTGCGTAGTGCGTGGCTAAATACGCACCACGTACCACGCACCACTGCCAACCCCATGAAGCCCCATTTCTATCTTCCCATCCTACTGATTTGGCTCATCGGCTGTGGCTCCGCGCCAATCTCCATTGGCGACCGTGAAGCGACGACACAGGCGGAACGGATGTCTGTTTCGGCCGATCTGCTCACCTACTGCGACGACAACCCCAACCGCTGCATCGTTGAAGGGGATGCCAACGCTGAACTCGTCGTCTTCGAGTTCTCCGACTACTCCTGCCCCCACTGCAAAACGTTTGTCGATCAACAGTATCCGCTCATTCGGGAAAACCTGATCGAGACGGGCAAGATTCGCTACGTCGTTTTGCCTGCCCCGATTTTGGGCGACCCGCCGCGCACGCCAAACGCCAGCAATGCGGCATTGTGCGCGTTGGATCAGGGCAGCACCGACTACCATACCGCCGTTTTTGATGTCTCTCTGCCGAGCGAGGATATTGTATCGGCCGATCTTCTGCGCGTCGGCGAACAGCTCGGGCTAGAGATGTCGAGCTTCACCCAATGCGTCGAGAGCCGTCAGTTTGAGACTGACGCACGGCAAAACCGCATCCAAGCGGAAGCGGCTGGCGTAACGGGAACGCCGACGCTCTTGTTCAATGGGCAGGGCGTGCAGCCGACGTATCAGGCGTTGTCGCAGGCAATTGCGGCGGCGCAGCGATAACGATATGTAGGGGTTAGGTAAACGGCTCTTGGCCTATCGTTGGTACGATGAACACGCCGTTTATCTCACCCTGGTTTTGCAACAAATACGCCAAACAGGGTGAGATAAATGGCGTTGACATCCGAGCAGGTGTGTGTCTCGCGCCATTTACCTAACCCCTACGTCAAATTCACACAATTATGTCAATAGAACTGGGTATCGTCGTCCTCATTTTGGTCGTTGCAATCGCGCTGTTCGTCAGCGAAAAAGTGCGCGTCGATGTCGTTGCGCTGGGCGTTGTCGTCGCGCTGATGGTTTCGGGCGTGCTGACGACGGCGGAGGCGTTGGCGGGGTTTTCCAACGGGGCAGTGATTACGATTGCCGCGCTGTTTGTGATTGGCGGGGCAGTGATGCAGACGGGGTTGGCGGATTTGATCGGCCGAAATATCCTCCAACTCGCTGGCAAAAACGAACGCAACCTCCCCCTTGTCCTAATGATCGCCGCCGCACTGATGTCGAGCTTTATGAGCGACACGGGAACGGTCGCCGTGCTGCTACCAGTCGTGATCGTGCTGGCACGCAGCGCACAGATCGCGCCGTCGAAGCTGCTGATTCCGATGGCGTTTGGCGCACTGCTCGGCGGGGCGATGACCCTGATCGGCACACCGCCCAACATCATCGTCAGTGACGTACTGCGCGAAAACGGATACGTGCCGTTCGCGTTTTTCAGCTACACGCCGTTAGGGTTGTTGCTGCTGACTTTGGGCGTGGGGTTTGTGGGCGTTTTCGGCCGAAACCTCCTCCCAACGCGCACAACAGAACAGGATGAATCCCCCATTCACGCCCAGCTTCGCGTCGCCAAAACGTATAAACTGCATGACGACCTTGCCCGACTGCGCGTGCGGCTGGGGTCGTCCCTGATCGGTAAAACGGTCGCTCAAGCCAATCTGCGCCACGACTACGACATTGACCTGCTCAACATGCTGCACCCACCCAAACCGCGTGCTGAACTATCACTGTTGGCACGCCGTAATGGGAAACGCGCCAAGAGCATTCCCGTCGTGCCAACAGCTGAGATAGAAATTCAGCTAGACGACGTGCTGATCGTAACAGGTGACCCGCAACGCATCGCGCAAGCCGCCATCGATCACAAGCTCGCCTTGCAGCCACCCGTCCCTAAAGACAGCAAGGCACTCGTCGGCCGCGAGCTAGGCGTAGCGGAAGTAATTCTGCGGCGGGATGCCAAAATCATCGGCAGGACGGTGACAGAAGCCAACTTTTACAAGCAGACAAAGCTGAATGTGTTGAGCGTTTTTCGGCCGAATGCAGCCCAATTTGACGACGTGCGCGACCTCAAACTGCAATTTGGTGATGTGCTAATCGTACATGGCGCATGGGACGATCTGCTTGCGCTCAAAAATTCATCGCAGGATTATATCGTTGTCGGCGAACCTGAAGCGATGGCACACCCACCCATGCAGCACAAAGCTCGCTGGGCAGCGGCGATTCTGTTCGTCATGGTGTTGGCAATGGTTGGTGAGATTCTGCCATTGACACAAACCACTCTCGTTGCCGCTGGCCTTGTCGTGCTGGCTGGCTGCATTTCAATGGACGAGGCATATAAAGCTATCGACTGGAAAAGCCTCATGCTCATCGCGGGCATGATCCCGATGAGTACCGCACTCTCCAAAGTGGGCGCGGTCGATGCAGTCGCCAATGGTCTGGTCGGCTCACTCGGTCAGGTCAGCCCGCTGGCAATGTTGGCAGGTCTCTTCCTCTTAACGGCCATCTTCACCCAATTTCTCTCCAATACCGCCACCGTCGTTGTCATCGCGCCGATTGCCCTAACCGCCGCGCAAGAGATGGGCGTGCAGCCACAGGCGTTCCTGATGGGCATTGCCGTCGCGGGGTCGATGGCGTTTGCCTCCCCCGTCGCGTCGCCCGTCAACACGTTGGTGATGGGCGCGGGAAACTACGAGTTTAGGGATTATGTCAAGGCGGGTGTGCCGCTGATTTTGCTGGCGATGATCGCGTCGCTGCTCGTTTTGCCGCTACTATTTCCATTTTAGATCCACGCCGCAAGTGGTATTGACAGCCCGCTCACCTCTCCCGCTCCCTTCTTGATCGTCGCCTGTCTTTTTCCGATAGGCTTTCGTAGTCATTGCTTCCGTCTCACCATCATACGGCTTAAACTTCTTGACCAGTTCTGTCTGTTTCGCTTCGGGTTGATTCGTCGTCACCATCTCTCCAGCTTATCCTAACTAGATTTAACTTTCTATAACAAAATTTAACCTGTGCAAGTTGATGTTAAGCTCACCCTTCCACCTTTAAGCTCTATTTCAAGCAGGCAATCTAACAAAACTCTACACTGCTTTCCATCAGCCCTTGAACGCTTCGAGGGGTCAACTGCATCTGTACAGGAAATAGAACAATGTCTGCATACTCGACCCATAAAAAACAAATCACACTCGGTATCATTACAATTTTGACTGGCTTACTCGTGTTGCTGCTGGCGAACAGCGTCAACGCGCAAGCGGCGGCGGATGACGGGCGCGATGCACGTTCGCTGCCGACGACTGGTTCTACAACTGGTTATTGGCAGTTTGACGACGGCGCGGGCGTGGCGGCGAGCAATAGCGTCTCTGCCACGCACACCGCGACGCTTAACGGCGGGGTGAGTTGGTCGGCCGACACCGCCACACTCGGCACGTCAAACCCGTTCGCTATTAGCCTCGATGGGATTGATGATTACGTCGAGATTGCCGACGACAACAGCATCGACTTTGATACACAACAAGATTTCACCGTTGCCGTTTGGGTCAAGCCTGGTGTCAACAGCGACAGCGAGGAGTTTATTGTCGATAAGAGCGGTGTGTCCTCTGCGTTTCCGTACTCGGTTCGCTATGTGCCAGCGACGGGAGCCGTGAGCGTGTCGCGTTCGGATGGGACGAATACGGTCTCGATCCAGTCTACGGCGTTGATTAATGACGGCAACTACCATCACATCACGCTGGTGCGGTCGGGCGGGAGCAGCGGGACGTTGAATTTGTATATTGATGGAACGCTGGATGGAAGTTCGGCCGATACCACCACTACAACCACAGTCAATGCAGAAGCCTTGCGGATCGGCCGAAACAACGCCAACCACTTCGCCGGCACCATCGATGACCTCCGCATCTACAACCAAGCGTTGAGCCTCTCCGAAATTCGGGCGTTGGTTCCCGCCGCCACCTGTGGCCCAGATGGCTACCTGCCCCCCTACACGATCAACCCATTGCGTCCAGACATCACCCGCGTCCAATTGCGGCGGGCGATTGCGTGTGCTAATCTCAGCAATTCGGCCGCAACCATCGACATCAACAATCAACACATCACATTTTTCGACAGCTATCCAACCGCCGTCGGCAACACGTCACTCCCCGACATCATGACCCCCATCACGCTCACCAACGGGACAGTCAATCGCGGTCACGGTCACACCAACACATTCCGCCACTTCCATGTAACTGGCAGTGGCGATTTGACGTTACGCAACATGAGCATTCTGCGCGGCAATCCCGTCGCCACCAGCGCAACCGATCAATATGGCGGGGCGATTTACGTCAATGGTGGACAACTGCTCATTGAAGACAGCCGCATGAATTTCAACGTTATCGCTGGCACAACGTATGGCGCGGGTGGCGCAATTGCGGCGACAAATGGCGCAACGGTGACGGTCAACAACAGCTTCATCGGAACGGGTACAGCGCGGCACGGTGGCGGCATCTACAGCGAAAACAGCGCAGTGACCATCAACAGTAGCACCTTGAGCGGCAACAATGCGCCAGTGGGCGGTGGTGCATTGTTCAACCGTGACGGTCAATTGACGCTCAATCACGCAACGCTTTACAACAACAGCGCGTTCAATGGGTCAACGCTGGTCGTTTCGTCCACAACAACCGCACCGCAGACGACATTTAACAACACGCTGATTGCGAATACGAATGTGGCGGCTTCGGCCGATTGTGTCCAAACCGTCGCCCCATCTGCCCCACAACCCGTCTACCAAACGCCGGGCAACAACATCGACCGTGACGGCACGTGTGCGACGCTTGCGGCGGTTGGCTTCACAACACACGCTGATGCTGGCTTGTCAACCAATGCTTGGACAAACCGTTTTGGCGTTGCCTACTATCCGCTGCAATCAAACAGCCCCGCTATCAACGCGGGCAACAACGCCAGCGTTCCCAGCGATGCGCTCTTTCAATTTGATGTGCGCGGCGCGGGGAATCCGCGTATCGTTGCCGACACGGTGGACATTGGGGCGCATGAGTATGACAAATTCGGCCGAATCACCATCCTAAAAGCAGCACGCCCCGCCGACGGCACAGACTTCACATTCAACAGCACCTTACCCACTGCGACCACGTTCACGCTCGACACAATTGCGCCCCAAGATGGGGATGCCCACAGCGACCGCCTCGTCGTCAACAACGTACTGGCTGGTGCATATGCCATCACCGAAACGGTTCCTGCCAACTGGTCACTCGGCGCGGCAACCTGCTTTGGCACAGCCAATCCCGCAACTATCAACGGCGCAACACTAACCGTCACGCTGGGGGAAAGTGAAGATGCGCTCTGTGTGTTCACCAATACCGTCACGCCAACGGGCAACTGCCAAGTTGAGGTCAACGGCGACAACGTGACCGATTTCAGCAGTGCCGATGGCAGCGCGTTGCAAACGGCCGTCGATGCCGCCAGCGCGGGCGACATTTTGAAAGTGGCGGGAACGTGCGCGGGCGTGCAGACGCGCAATGGACAGATGCAGACCGTTTACGTTGACAAATCGTTGACGCTGCTGGGCGGTTTTAATGCGAACAACTGGCTTGCCGCGCCAAACCCAACCGCCAATCCGACCACCATCAACGCCAATAAGCAGGGGCGCGGCATCTACGCCACGCAAACGAAGCTGACCGTGCGCGACATGACGATTGTGAATGGTCAAGCGGCCGATGGCGGCGGTATCTATCTCGACCGCACCGTTACGACGCTCGATAACGTCACCGTCATCGCCAGCAGCGCGACTCAGGACGGCGGCGGTGTCTATCAGGCTAATGGCTCAACGACGCTGCGGAACGTCACGGTTTGGAGCAATGAGGCGGGGCGCTACGGCGGCGGGTTTGCCGCTGCTGGCGGACATTTTGCCATCGAACAGGGCAGTGAATTTGCCTACAATCGGGCGGTAACGCGCGGCGGCGGTGTTTACAGCGACAGCGCAAGCCAATGGACGCTGGACAGTAGCACCCTGCGCTATAACGGCAGTCAAGACGGTGGCGGACTCTACAACGACGGCTATGGTGGCCTGCTGATTACGAACAGCACCATCGAACACAACATCGCGGCCGACGAGGGAGGCGGGGCTTATGTCTATGCTGATGCCGTCATTGAGAACAGCACCATCGCCAACAATCGCGCCGCAGAGGGAGGCGGCATCTACGAATACGCCTACGGCAACGTCATCATCCGCAACAGCATGGTGCTGACCAACACGGCAACGGCCGACGGCGGCGGTTTTTATCTCAACGATGACGGTGGGGCGCAAATTTACCAGTCGATTTTCCGCAACAATCAGGCAACGAGTGAAGGGGGTGGCATCTACGTCTATGAGGAGAGCGGCTTGATTGTGGAAGATAGTGCATTTGATAGTAATTCGGCCGATGACGGCGGCGCAATCTTTATGGAAGATGACAGCAGCATCCAAGTCGAGCGCACGACGTTTCACAGCAATCGGGCAGCAGATAGCGGCGGTGCGATCTACCTCGACGACACAAGCGGCAACATCCGCAGCAGCACGTTTAGCGGCAACCGCGCTGGCTCCAACGGGGGCGCGATTTTCGCCTACTACTACGCCTTCAACTTGCAAAACAACACGATTGTCGATAACGAGGCGGGAACGGCAGGCGGTGGCCTTTATGTCGACTCGAATACCAGTGTCGCGTTGCAGAACAATATCTTGGCGGGAAATCGCGTGGCGGGGAGTTTTGTGGCGGGTTCGGCCGATTGCTCCACCACAGCCTTAAACGCCAACTTCCTCTCCATCGGCGGCAACCTGTTTGGCACAAACACGGGCTGTATCGTCACGCGCTTTGACCAAGCGATAGCGGGCGATCAGGTTCTCACAACGCAGCTAGAATCGCTCGCCGATAATGGTGGTGTCACCTTGCCCGACGGGACGCGCCCACAAACGCACAACGTCCGCAACGGCAGCAGCGCGGTTGATTTTGCCGACAACGCCTTCTGCCCAACAGCAGACCAGCGCGGCACGGCGCGACCTGCTGGCAATCGCTGTGACAGCGGGGCGGTGGAGAGCAGTTTCGCCGCCTTTACAGGTTCACCGGGCAACATCATTTTTGTCTCGTCAACGGACAATACGGTGACAGTTGACGGCAACTGCACCCTGCGCGAGGCGATTCTGGCGGCGAACACCGACACGACCGTTGATGCGTGCAAAGCGGGTAGCGGCTGGGATTTGATCTATCTGAATGCTGGCACGTACACGCTCGCGCCGACTTTCGAGCCTGATCTTGACAGCGATCTCGACATCGCTAGTCCCATCATCATTCAGGGAGCCGATACAGCGACGACCATCATCAACGGCAATCAGGCGGGTCGCGTGTTTGATGTCAACGGGGCGGCGTTGCGCTTGCAAAATTTGACCATTACGAATGGGCAGACAAGCGCGAACGGCGGCTGCGTTTACAACAATGATGGGTTCCTCGCCATCGAAAACAGCGTCGTCACGAGTTGTGCAACGCAGGGATCAGGTGATGGCGGTGCTGTTCACAGCAATGAGGGCATTTTCTATTTACTGAATGCTACGGTTTCGCAAAATGTTTCGGCCGATGAAACGGGCGGTCTGTTCAACAATTACGGCGTGATGGTGATCGAACAGGGCAACATCTTTCAGAATAGCGCACAGGATTATGGCGGCGGCGCGCAAAGCTACTATGGCAGCACGCACATCGTCAACACCCAAATTCAGACCAACACAGCGACAAGCAATCACAGCGGCGGTCTTTACGCTTACGTCGGTGTGGTGACGATGGACAACAGCCAAATTCAATCCAATGTGACCCCTGGCAACGGGGGCGGCGTGGGCTTGGCGTACGGGGCGTTCCGCGTTCGCAACAGCACAATTAGGCTCAACAGTACGGGCGGTCGAGGGGGCGGGATCTTTGCCGACCACGGTCTCTGGATTGACAGCAGCACCATTGAACGTAATTCGGCATCGGCCGAAGCGGGTGGTCTGTTTGGCGCAACCCTCGTTACCAGCAGCACCATTCGCAACAATTCCACACCGGGTAGCGGTGGTGGCCTCATCAGTTGGGGCGTTTTACGCAATGTCGATGTCTCCAGCAACAGCGCAACCCAAGGCGGCGGTATCTACGGATGGAATACGATGCTCTATAACAGTGCCGTTTACGGCAACAGCGCAAATGTAGGCGCGGGGATTGCGCTTGCCAACAACAATCGCGGCGTTGTTTACCTCCAAGACAGCACCGTTCACAACAACGGCGGCGGCGGCGTGTATGCGTCTACCGCCTCCAACGGGATTGTGCTACGCAACAGCACGCTTCACGGGAACAGCGGCAGCTTTTCGGGTGGCGGCATCTACAGTCAGCAGGGGGTTGTCGATGCGCTCAACAGCACGATTAGCGGCAACGAGGCCAACAGCGGCGGCGGCGTGGCGGTCATTTCGGGGACGCTTTCGCTCGACTTCACGACGGTCGCCAACAATACGGCGGCGACGGGTGGCGGCGGTGTCTACAATGGCAGTGGTGCTGCGACGGTCATCGAAAATAGCATTGTTGCGGGGAATGTGAATAGTGGGGGTGCTGTTTCGGCCGATTGCCAAGCCTCAAACCCCATTCAATTCGCGGGTCACTCCGTTTTCGGCAGCGCGACGGGCTGCACGTCTACCAACAGCAATGACGCAACGGTTGACCCAGCCACTGTCTTCACAAGCCATCTCGCGCCATTGGCCGACAACGGCGGCGCGACGACCCCCGCTGGCAATGTTCTCACCCATGACGTGCTGGCGTTGAGCAATGCGCTTGATTGGATTCCGCTGGCGCATTGTGGGGTTTCGGCCGATCAGCGATCTGCGACCCGGCCCTACGGCTCTGCGTGTGATGCGGGCGCAGTCGAGTCACAGACGTTCCAATACACGATGGTGGTCGATGATGGGTATGTTGTGAACGAAAACAACGCCCTCGTCATCAACAACACCGCGACTGGACTGCTCGGCAACGACAATGCTCGTGCTGGCAAAACGCTCAACGTCGTCAACAGCGGCTTACGCAACACGACCAATGGAACCGTCAGCCTGCAAGCGAACGGCACGTTCCACTATTCGCCCAACACCAACTTCTCTGGCACCGACACTTTTACTTACACCGTCAGCGATGGCGTTGTGCAAAATAATGGCGTTGTTACCATCACGGTCACGCCACAGTCAACGCAAATCGCGCTCGTCGCGGGCTGGAACAACTTCGGTTATCCGCTTCAGGGGAGCAGGGCGATTAACGACGCGCTCATCTCCATCACAGGCGTGTACACGACTGTCTGGAATTACGACGCGCCCACCACGACATGGCGACGCTACACCCCATCCGCACCAAGCTGGACAAATACCCTGAGTCAGCTTGAGTATGCCAAAGCGTATTGGATTCAAATGCAGCAACCGGCAACGCTCACGCTCACCTCTGGGCGTGGCGTTGTGGGTGGCTCGCAACGGCTGTCAATTCCCACGCCGCCGTCTGCATTCTATGGGACGGTTACGCCCGCTGGGGCAGGACAAACCGTTCGCGCATTGATTGGCGGGGTTGAGTGTGGGACGGCGACGACGTTTACGCAAAACGGGCAGACATCGTATAACATGAATGTGGTTTCGGCCGATGAGCGGGCAGGCTGCGGCACGCAGGGCGCAACGATCACATTCCAAGTAGATAGCTCTGCCGTCAATGAGTCGGGATCATGGGATACCAATCAGGTGCAGGAACTCAACCTAACCCTTGCTCCTACGGCGGTTGTCCTCAACTACTTCACCGCCACCTACAACGATGGCAATGGTTCCGTGATCGTCGATTGGCAAACGGCCAGTGAGGTCGATCACGCTGGCTTCAACATCTATCGTCGCAATGCGATCACCCGCGACGCTTGGACGCAGATCAACAGCAGCCTGCTCGCCTCACGCGGATCACAGGCGCAGGGCGCGACCTATCAGTTTGTCGATGCGACTGTCACAGAAGGTGAATGGGAATACCTGCTGGAAGATGTTGAGACAGACGGTGACACGTATCGTCATCTCGATGCGGTGGTGACTGTGACAGTTGGTTCGCCGACAGCGGTGAGTTTGACGGCGAATCAGGCAGGGGCAAGTGGTGTCATTACTGTGCTAGCGCAAGTGACCATGCTGCTATTGGTGACAGTTGGTGCAAGCGTCGGGAAGGTGCGGCATCAAAGCAAGCCGGCCTACACGCCGCCTGTGATAACATCTTACAATGTTGAGGAATTGGCACAGCAACTTGGCCCAGCACGGGCGCATTCGAGTGGTCGATCACTGGATGAAGAGTTTCTGTTTGATGATTATTAGCTGTCGGAGACATCTTATGGAAACGATAATCATAATCTCACTGCTCTTTTCTTTCTTGGTTAGTGCGCGGTGGTGGAATTCAGAACCCACCCAACCTGCAACCCAATCTACAAGCGAAGTCGTCGTCATCGTCGCCCCATCAGTCAACGATTCGTACTACGCCTCCGTGTTTGACCGCGTGATCGCGTATGACATCAACTTTGTCAATACAGTGCATCCACACATCGACGTGCGGCTAATCGTCAATGCGGCAACGCTGCCTTATGTTGAGGGGCAGGTTCCCGCCGAGACGATCCATGTTGCGACGATCAACGATATTTGGGTGCGCGACTTTGCGCCTGTCTTTCCGAGTGCGCCAGTTAAGTTTCGGTATCGGCCGAACTACCTGCGCCCCGCCGATGCCCGCTGGATCGAAGACAGCTTTCTCCAATTAACGGACGACTTTGAGATCGACCTCACCTACAGCGACATCATCCTCGACGGTGGCAACTTTGTCCACAATGGTGTGGATAAGGCGATCATCTCAAACCGCGTTTTTGACGACAATCCGCGTTTGAGTGCGGCCGAGCTACGACAGGCTCTCAACGACATGGCTGGGATTACGTCCGTCGCTTTTATCCCACCACATCCCGACGACATCACCGGTCATGCCGACGGGCAAACAATGTGGATCAACACAAACACGCTGCTGGTCAGCGAATACGACGAGCCACTCCGCACGCAGGTGTTGACTCCGCTGCAATCTGCCTTCCCCAACGCGACGATTATCGAAGTTCCCGTCGATTACGTCGAAGGGCAGTTTGGCGACTTCACATCAGCGTGTGGACTACACATCAATGCGCTGGCGACAGACAGTCTCATCATTTTGCCAACCTATAATCAAGATAATGATGAGGTGGTCAAGGCGACGATTGAAGCAAACACCAGCAAGATGGTCGTGACAGTCGATGCAAGCGAGGTGTGCGTCATGGGTGGTGCGGTGCGCTGTTTGTCATGGTATGCGAAAGGGGCGGAGGCGGACGCGATTTTGGGGACGGCGGCAACGCCGACCGCGATCTCGCTCGGTGCATCGGAAGCAAACACATCAGCAAACTTACTCTCTCGCCTTGTTGGGTTTTTGTCTGTACTGACAGTCTGGGCTTGGGTAAAATAGAGCGGTCATGCTTTTATGCACAAAACTATTCGGCAAACAGTACGAGTTCCGCGATTTGCGCGAACTAATGGGCAAGTTGACGGGATTGCCGATGGGGGTCAAGCTCGGCCGACCCAAAGGCAGCCGCAACCGTGAGCGTGTTCTCGACCCCAAGCGCGACCAGATTTTGCACTACCTCCAACTCGGCGTGAACCTCACCAGCATTCGCAAGCTCATCAACCCCGACCTTGCCAAGCCGATCTCCTACAACTCGTACAAGTATTTTGTCCAGCACGACGTACTCAATGCCGCTTGGCAAGCGCAGCGAGGATAGTCAATGTTGGATGTTTAGTTCAACTTTGGGCAGAATGCGGGTTGGGTTGATCAGGGCGTGAAGTTCGGCCGAAAGCGTTCCGTCATCATCCGCGATAACTTCAATGTTGTCCACAACAACGAGCAAGGGATGCTCGGCAAGAAGTGGCTGTAGGTGATGAATGCGCTGCGTGTGTTCAATGTTGGTTGGGCTGGCTCCTGTCAGATGCAGGCTGTATCATCCTTAATTTTCGGCCGAAACCCACGCCCAATCGCCGCCCAACCCCCACTACCAAGATTGATGTCCCGCTACTCAAACGGCATTTCAAACCCATGCTCGGCAAACGTGCGGTGGATCAGGTGATTCAATTCTGCCCGCACCTTAGATGGCCCGACCTGCGTCGAATCGTACCAAACGCTCAAGTCGTAGTTGATCGATGACCCCGCAAACTCTTTTAAGCTACAGACCGCTTTTTTGTCGGGCAAGCGGCGCGGGTAGGCCATCGCCATCTCTGTCAATGCCGCCATGACCGCATCGGGGTCATCGTCGTAGCTCGCGCCCACGACGATGCGGGCGCGCATTGATGGATCGAAGCCCGTCAACGTCGAGACGGTCGCCCCAAACAGATCGGAGTTGGGAATAATTTGGGCAACTTTGTCGTAGCGTCGCACGACCGTTGTGGCGCGAATCCCCATCTTTTTGACATCGACCGTTTTGCCATCATAACGCAATGCGTCGCCGGGTCGGATCGCCCCCTCAAACAGCAGGATAATGCCGCTGACGAAGTTGGAGATGACGGATTGGAGACCAAACCCGATGCCGACGGACAGACCGCCCGTAATCGCCGCAATCGTCGTCGAGTCAAGACCGATACCGAGCAAAAAGAGGTAGACACCGAGTAAAAGCAGGGCATAACGAACGAGCGTTAAACCCGCTTCAACACTGCCCGCTCGCGCATTGGTGCGGCTGGTAATGACGTTTTGTGCCACATCTTGGAACTGAATGACGGAATCTGTCCAGAAGTAGAGTGCGGCGAGGGCGATGACGAGTGTTCCCAGCGTGAGCGGGTTTTCAAGACCGCCGCCCAACACATAATCCGCCAGCCGCCGCCAGTTGATAAAGTCGCTGAGAGCTTCGCCAACAATGAATATCCAGAAAAGCGGCGCGAGAAGCCGCTGGTGGATGCGTCGCCAGCGCACGCCGTCGAATAGCTCATAGCCGACGGCGATGGCGATGCGGAAGTAGAGAATTAGCCAAAAGATGGCGACCATATCGCGGATGAGGCCGTTGAGCTGTCCTCGACCGCTGAAATTTTGGGCGATGAGGGTAAAGGCAACCAGCCCCAATATGGGGAGAAGCAGTCGCTGGAGGAAGGCCGCGACGCGCACGGGGATGGGGGTTGAGCCATCCGAGTCAACCCGCCCTGCACGCCAGCGACTGACGAGCAGCGTCAGCACGCGCTCAACGACGATGATGGCGATCAGTGTGAGGAAAATGGCGATTAGCTGGTTGCGAACGAGGTCGCGCTCCCAAAACGTGAGAATGCGCTCGATTTGGTCTAGGAAAATGGTCGTGGTGGTGTCGTTATTCATCGTTGTCTCCCCTATTCTGCGTTGGCGAATGTCTCAAATCGGCCGATTGGCTCAGAAAGCTCGCGTAGCTGCTGGCGTATCGTGCTGTCGGGCATCAGGATGAGGCGGTCGAGTTCCCTGATGAGCGGGTCGAGCAGGGGGTTTTCGGCCGAAACGATCACCAAATTGTTCGTCGGCACATAGCGCACCGCTTGCAGCAAGTGTGCTTGGCTTGCACGACTGTTGGCAAATGTGGCAAAACGCATTGCCAACGCCGTCTGCGAATCGGAGACATTTTGTGAGAAGAAGAAGCCGCGCACAATGCCATAAGGGGTCGCAATCAAATCATCTGTGCCAGATGGCAGCACGACGGTGCCTAAGTTGGCTGTCCCAACCTCGATCTCTAACTCGTGCAGATGATCGTTGTTGAGGATGACATAATCCAACTCACCCGCCGCGAACTGCGCGACCAAGCTCGCTTCATCGGGAGCAAAAACGACGTTGCCCGTTTCGTCCAGCGTCTCCAAATAGTCGAGCCAGCCAGCCAAATCGTCCGCCGCGATTAACGATTCTCCCTGTTCGTCGATAAAGTTGCCGTCCAGACAGGGCAGACAGCCAAACGCCGACCCACCCCAAATCAGCCCTTCAAACGAGGCATTCAGCCCCAGCGTCGCGCCAGCCTCCACCTCTTCGAGCAGTTGGTTCATCGTCAACGCTGGCTCGTCGATGCGATCTGTTCGATAGTAGACCGCTTGTAAGTCGATGTGTTGCGGCAAGCCATAGAGAGCATCCCCCTGCTGGAAGGCGACGAGCGAGCGCGGTAGATAGTCGATGATTTGACTCTCATCGACCAGCGCGTTGACATCGCGGATTAGGTTGGCGTTGAGATATGTTTGCTGCTGGTCACTGCGGCCGATAAACAGTGTGGGCGGCTGCGTCTCGCTTCCTGCCTGCAACGTCTCGGACAGCGTGCTTGTCATCTCTGGCTCTGGCACAAATGTCGTCACGACAGCAATATTGGGGCAAAAAGTGACAAAATCGGAGATGACCGTCTGCCATGCCAGCGTTTCCGCCTCATCCCAACTGTGCCACAGCGTCATCTCTCCTTCGTCCGCACAGGCGAGGACTTCATCATCGCCCCCTTCTACGACTTCCTCCACAATTTCAAGCCCGTTGGCAACATCAACGACGTTGACAAACGCCGTGACTGCGTTGGTCGCGTCAAATCCATTGTCAATCGTCTCCTCGCAAATGAGGTCGCCCGTTTCCAAAACGACGGTCAGGGCCGTATCGTTGGGGAGAACGACGACGGAATCACTTTGGCGAATAAAGCCATCGACGAGCGGGAAATCGGCCGAATCGACATTGATGTTCACAGGAACTTGCGCCGCCTCCGCCATCAGCCAAATTTGATTGTCCACATCGGTCAGCGACTTGGCGAACTGCACCGCGACCGCCTGCGTTTCGTCATCGCTGGTTGGGTTGAGTGCCAGCAGGTCGATTTCCAGCAGCGGCGCACCCGATGGGAGCGGAACAACGGCGACGTTCTCTGCTCCCATTTCTGCGCGAATGTCATTCAGGTGGCGTGCGTCATCGATGAGTAACGCCAACTCCTGATTGACAAACTGCTCACGCAACCCCTCCCGATTGTGTTCGAGATGGATGTTGGATTGCAGGTGCGCCTCTTGCAGCCACACCCGCGACCAGTTGTGTGATCCAGTATGCGATTGCGTCGTTTAGCTCAATTTTGCCACGCAGAAAAATGCCTAACGTGACGGCGGGGTTGTAATGTGCGCCAGAGATATGCCCGCCAGCAAAGATCATGACGGCGAGAATCGTGCCGATGGCGATGGGGGCAAAGCCAGCGGGAACACCGGGTTCGATGACGACCATGCCAATCGTAAAGACGAGAAAGAAAGTTCCTACAAATTCAACTGCAAGTGCGCGTGTGTTGTTCATTGGTTAAACTCCTCTATTTTTGACCCTTCATTATCATTGCATAAGTTGGACGGGTTGACTATTCGGATTGCGTTGGGAGAAAGTTGGCAAATGGTTGGGGGGTGGATTTGAGTACATGCGAGGGAAGTGACTTAAGGCTGCATTGACACACTATCTCGATTACTCTAAACTGCGGAAATGGCTCGGCGCGACAAAATACACAACTCGGTTAAAACCGCTCTCATCCGCGATGGCTGGCATATCACACACGACCCGCTTATCCTGAGTTATGCTGGTGATAGAGATGTCTTCGCTGATTTAGGAGCAGAGAAACTATTTGCAGCCGAGAAAAACGAGCGCAAAATAGCAGTTGAAATAAAAAGTTTTCTCGGTGCATCCGCTATCCGAGATTTCCAACACGCGCTTGGGCAATGTGAGATGTATCAGGCGATTCTTGAGCAGATAGAGCCAGAACGGCGTGTTTACTTAGCCGTTGGAGAATCAGTCTATCAAATGTTGATGTTACGTCCTGGCATTCGCTTGCTAATCCATCTTTGCCGTCGCTTAAACGTTGCCGGGTCTTTGGGATTTGAAGTGGAAAAGGCGTGGTACGTGTTGCGTGGTACGTGACGACCTCTGGACACGCAACACGACGCGAAAACTACACGAATTCCTAAAGAGCCACGTTGCCTACAATTCGTGCAAGGACAGTACTTCTCGCTTCTCGCAACTTTTTCTCACGCGCTGGGGTGGCGGATAGATCGTGGTTTGGGGCGGGGCGCAGGTGGGGTTCGAGTGTAGTGGGGTTGGCGACGGGTTCATGGATCGGCCGATACCCCAAAAATTCCATCTCCTCTCGACAAATTGTCTCAATGTATTGAATCTCCGTCTTACTCAAGACCGTTTTGTACTTACCAAAATTTTGGGTCAGCAGTGGCTGGCGCAGGTTATCCCATGCGCTGTTCGCGTATGAGTTCTTGTGCGTCAGGGGATCGCGGTGAAAGGCCATCATTTCTGGGGTATAGGGCAAGTCGAGAAAACGGCATAGTCGCTTGAGTTCAACCATCGGCCATTGTAGCAAATCCTCGTAACGCACCAACATCGCCTGATTCTGCGCTTGCAGCCAACTGTATAGTTGAATGGAGCCAGCTTGATCCGCTTGCCACACTGTACTCCCATTTTTCAGCCCTCCCGGTCGCCAGCGGGCGTGCTGCCAAGAGAGTGCCATGTCGCGTGGGTCGCGCACGAGGTAGACATAGCGTGCGTGGGGAAATGTGGTCAGTAGAAAGGGAGCGTAGCGATAGATGCGACGCTCCTTGATGAAAAGGGTCGATTTTTGCTGCGTGTCTGCCTCTTTGTGATAGATGTAGCGCACAATGGCGGCAAACGAACGGGGAGTGACGTTCTGTTGCAACTCGTCGGCGGTGATTGTCGTTTGCCATTCGCCCAATTTAGTGTTGAAAATATCGGCCGAATCCACCACCAACCGCCCCCAATTTTCATCCTCCGTCAAATCTCCATACCGCCACAACTGCTCGACAATGCTTTCCACCAAATGGCACGGCGACGGGCCACACACCAGCGGGTGGCTGTTGAACATTTTCGTGATCAGGTTGCTGCCCGACCGCTCTGTACAGATCAAAAAGTGGGTGTCAGACATGCGAAATCGTCTCCACTGCTTCAAAGGTGTAGCCAAAGAACGCAATATCACGCGCAAAGCGTTCGGCGACGAGTTGCCGTGTCGCCTCAGTGTAGTAGGTGCTGTAATGGTCGGCGTTGGACGGCCAGAGGTGCGGCAGCTTGCCGACCTGCAAGCCGAGATGGTCGCAGACGTGATAAACGTCTTGGGGGTAGTTTTCGTATCGGTCGATAAAATCGACGATCACGCGCCCCGTCTCATCGGTGACGTAGTCGAGTTGATTGAAGGCAAAACTCTTGACCCCATCAATATCTTCGATTGGCTGTGTGCAGTTGTGCAAAAATGTCTCGAAATTGGTCGAGTTGTCAAACACATACGCCCACAACTTGTTTTGTGTCGCATTGTCCAGCACGTCGTCCCGATACCACTGGGCGATTTGCCCCTGTCGTGTCTGCACGATCATCTGATACCAAGACAAGATGCGTTCCCAAGGGTTGCGAACAAAGGCAAACTTAAAGTAGTCGTCCCACTGTTCACCCAATATGTGCTTTGCCGTCAATGCAAAATCGTGCGATCCGTACCGTGATTGAACGCTGGGGATGTGCTGCTCTAGCACGCGGCGGATAGAACTCCCACCTGTCCGCTGAATGTGAACAAAGATCAAGTTCGGATTTTCTGCAATTAACATCTGTTAAACCCGCAATTGTGTCTATTTTGTTTGGTCAGCAGCGACAAAGCGATAGCCAACCCCACGCACGTTGATGAGGTGCTGTGGGTCGGCGGGGTCATCTTCGATCTTTTTTCGCAGCTTGTGGACGTGCCAATTGGCAAATTTACGCGCCTCGTCTTCCGAAACGGTGTAGTCGGCGTGAATGGTTTGCATTAACTCCATTGTTGGAATGACGCGATTATGGTTACGGGCGAAATGCACCAGAATTTGAAAGTCGGTGGGGGTGAGAGACAGGGGGTCTCCGTCTTTTGTGATTTTGTGTTGCTTGAGGTCGATTTTGAATCGGCCGATAGTCAGCACCGTCTCATGCACATCGCGCCGCGCATCCCGCTTACGGGCAAAGACGGTGTTGACCGTCTCTCGAATCTCTTGCGGCTCAACGGGTTTGAGCAGATAGCTGTCAACCCCTTCTTTAATCGCCTGCACAGCGGAGTCGAGCGAGCCGTGCGCGGTCAGAATGATGACGACCGTTTCCGGACACCGCCATTTCGCCATTTCAAGCACGCGCAATCCATCGACTTTGCCCCCCATCCGCAGGTCAAGCATGATGAGGTCAAAAAAGGTGTCCCGAATGAGATTGAGGGCTTCCTCACCGCTGGCGCAGACATCGACATTGAAGTGCATCGACTTCAACACGTCCGCCAGAAAAAAGCGGATACTGGCTTCGTCATCGACGATGAGGGTTCGTAGTGCCTGCTCCATGCACATTATCATGACATAAACAGGAAATTTCTGCTATTCGGGTTGAATTGGCGCAAACTTGGCGTTTGGTTGGCGCGGCAACCAAAGCCTGCATCAAACATGAGTTCGCCGCGTAACGTTGCGATACTGCTGCCTCTTTGAACAAGCACAAGGGTAGAGCGCTTAATGGCAGGATAGACCTGTTGAAGCGTATAGACAAACCGCTCGTAGTTACGCAGGGATTGGAACGGGTTCATGGCGAGCAGTTTGGGCGATAATATCAATGATGGAGCGTGTTTCCGTTTGTAGCTGCTTCATCGCCGCTCTATATTGCGCTTGCCGACGGAGTAAAATGCGATATGCGCTCGCCCAGTCTCCCCAATCTAACACCCAAGCGTCATCTTCTACCTCCTCGCCATTTTCGTATAATTCGTAAACGGTTTCCGACAATACGCCATATTTGCGTTCATACGTTTCAACATCTTCCTGTAGCGCGTGTATATCATTAATGAGATTCTGGATTGTCAACATAAATACCTCAACTCTGCGTTATGGAAAACATTATAGCGAAAAAACTCGCTTTGGATCATCTTGGCGCGGCAACCAAATCTCAAATGCAGTGCCGCGTTCAACTTGACTTGTCACCTGAATCGTGCCGTTATGCTGTTCGAGAATGGTGCGCGAGATTGCCAAGCCGAGTCCCAAGCCGCTCGTTTTGGTCGTGAAGAAGGGATCGAAGATGCGGGGGAGTTCATCGGCCGAAATTCCCATCCCCGTGTCTCGAATCATGATGGTGATGCCATTCAGTGCCGTTTTGGTAACGGCATGCAGTGTGCCGCCGTTCGGCATCGCTTCGGCCGAATTGAGAACTAAATTTAACAACACCTGCTGAATTTGCGGCGCGTCTAGCGCGACGGAGGGCAAATCGGGGTCGGGTCGCCAATCGAGATCGACATTTTGCCGATTCAATTTACGCCGCATGAGCAAGAAAATGTCCTCAAATAGCTCGTTGACATCACAGGGCTGACGGGTCACACTCGATGAGACGTACAGATTTCTCATGCGGTGCATCGTTTCAGCCATCCGTTTTAGAGCGGTGCGCGAAACGGCCAGATACTCGCTCGGATCATCCCCTCTCGCTGTCGCCTCACTCGCAAGCGCCAAACACCCGACAACCGTTTGCAGCGGGTTATTGATTTGGGTGTGTTTCATTTACTTTTGAAAACATGTTTCGGGAATTGTTGCAGT
>CAYMGE010000085.1:0-25912 GCA_964389925.1 uncultured Ardenticatenaceae bacterium | reverse complement strand
TAAAGCACGTGAGTTTCCTCCCCGCCCTAAAGCGACGGGGTTTCCACGGGCTAAACCCCAAAGAGCTATGAAAACTCATCGACATATTAGCTAAAGGCTATATATTATTGATGGGGACATATGTTCGCTGTCAGGTTTGCGGACAACAAATTTTGGAGACTTCAAATTGAGTACGGAAAGCGGGACAGGCACGACGTAGGTTTGAGCAGTTAGAGAAAGCTGGATACAAAATGGCCTATGTCATAGATGGCTCGGGCAATTTCGAGCGCGAGACTGCGTTGAGAACGATACTTGCCCATAGTCATTGCTCCGTCGCGTTTTCGAGAGACGAGCTAGACGTTCTTTGCCAGTTTTTAGAACAATATTTTGAAGAATAACCGCGTGGAGACATTAGCATGACACATCAATCTGAAAATAGCACACCCCTTTGTATCAACAACATCCAGCCCAATTGTATGGATGATATTGTACAGTGTGCAAGGGACTTTGATGATGTGTATCTATTAGTTCTACCAGCAAACGTGACTAACGATGACAGTATCAACGGTTTTGCTCATGCTATTGCAAATGCAACAGATCAACTTGGGCAAAATGCTACCTTAATTACAATTGGTGAGCCAAATACGTTACCTATCATTCATTCAACAATTGCAAACGCAAAATTTCAGTTGTGGATAAGCATCAAGCGAAAAACAGTTCAAAGAGATGCACAAGCATCTCGCTTGCCGTCACACCACTTTGGCGCATTAGTTCATACAAAATACGAAGGATCGCTAAGACATTGCGATACACGAGTCGAATACACGTATTGTCCCGCCTGTGATAAGACCACAAAAGATTATGGAGGAAAAAAACATACTTATAATTCCTATGGAACCCTTTTATCCGACGTATGGCGCGACATTGAATGTGATCTTGAAGATGATCTGAGCCAGATAATAGAACGGTTTGCTGATCTGGTTGGATTGAGTGCATATAAAGAACTTCGGATTTTGGACTGCCGCGATTTGGTTAGGGAGTCGCAACTAGTTGTTATTCGTGAGGAACAACAAGCGTATCAACCAAAGCAAAATTCATTTACATCACTATATGCCCGTACAGAAAATATAGGTGGAAATCTGTTACATGGGGACTGCCTCGATAAACTCAAAGAGATTCCCGATAATTCAGTGGATTTTGCATTTATTGACCCCCCTTATAATTTGGGAAAAAAATACAATAGCTACTCAGATGATATGTCTATCCAAGAGTATTTTTCTTGGTGCGACAATTGGATAAGGGAAATTGAAAGGGTGCTGTTTCCAGGCCGCACAGTTGCTATTCTAAACATTCCACTGTGGGCTATCAGACATTTCCTTTATATGCGAACAATTTTGAATTTTCAAAACTGGATTGTGTGGGACGCACTGTCATATCCTGTCCGTAAGATTATGCCCGCACACTATTCGATTGTCTGCTTCACAAAAGGCGTGGGGCGACCATTACCGGGTTTTGTGGGTGAATCAGGGCAGTTCGATCTTCCAACGGCTCCGAAAAACTTCACACCTTTGAGTTCAACGCAGGAATGGTACTGTAATCGGGCTAGATGTGTTAAGCGGCGTAATTTTCCTGAACAAACCGACAAAGGCGAATTAACCGATCTGTGGTGGGATATTCATCGCCTCAAGCATAATAGTCGCCGCGTCGATCATCCGTGCCAACTCCCACCACATCTCCTATATCGTCTCATTTCTATTTACACTAAACCGCACGAGACAGTTCTCGACTGTTTTAATGGTGCTGGCACGACGACACTTGCAGCGCAGCAACTCAATAGAGCATACATTGGAATTGAGCTTTCACAAAAATATCATGAAATAGCCCTTTCGCGGCACGAAGAAGTTGATAGTGGGCTAGACCCATTTCGTAAAGTAGATCGCAAGTTAACAGAAAAAAATAGCCCCGTCGCTAGGATGCCATCTGTTAAATACGAGGTTCCAAAAAAGACGCTTCAACTAGAGGTGCGGCGTGTTGCACAGAAAATTAGCAAGTTGCCTAGTCGCGACGAGATGATTTTGCATGGAAAGTATCCGATAAAATACTATGACGATTACTTCGCAAGCTGGGGCGAGGTATGTGCCGCAGCACGGCATGACGGGATGTCCGAAAGCAGAAAAAAATCAGGGCAACAGCATCCAGTGCTGAATTCAGCAAACCAACTGAGTTTATTCAACCGTGAACAATGACAACAGTGCTTTAACTACGCGCATAACGCCCGCTTCAGCCGTGTCCCGCCAGGGCATCGGCCGTAAGATTGTTCTGCCTCTTAGGAGCCATTTTTGAAAGTCGTGATGGTGTCGAAAGCGTGCGTCGTTGGCGCATACCAGACAAAGTTAGAGGCGATTGGTAGATCGGCCGAGTTAACCGTCGTTGTGCCTCCTTATTGGAAGGAAGCACGCGGCAACTTGATGCTTGAGCGCAGTCACACAAACGGCTATGAACTGCGCGTCTTACCCATCCGCTTCAACGGTCACTATCACCTTCATTACTACCCCGATCTTCCAGCCCTGCTACGCGAGATAAAACCGGATATTCTACACATGGACGAGGAGCCATACAGCTTTGTCACGTGGCACGGGATGCGAGTCGGCCGTAAGCTCAATGCCAAGCTCGTTTTTTTCTCATGGCAAAATATCTTGCGTCGCTACCCACCGCCGTTTCGCTGGCTAGAGCGGCAAATTCTTAGGTGGGCAGATATTGGGATTATGGGCAACGCGGCGGCCGAGCAAGTTTGGCGCAACAAGGGCTTTCGCGGTCAATCGACCATTTTCCCCCAGTTTGGTGTGAGCATGGATTTGTTTACACCGCAGGTAAAATGCCGCACACGACCTTTTACCATCGGGTCTGCCAATCGACGACTCAATCCAGAAAAGGGAGTTGACCTCATTTTGCAGGCGGCCGCTCAACTCGAAGGGGATTGGTGTATAAAAATTGCGGGGGACGGCGGGGCGCGTGATGAGCTAGAGCAGATGGCACGAGAATTGGGCATTGCAGAGCGCGTGCATTTTTTGGGCAAAATTGGCTCAGAGGCGGTTCCCGACTTTCTGCGCTCGCTCGACGTATTGGTATTGTCGTCGCGCACATTGCCGACGTGGAAAGAGCAGTTCGGCCGCGTTCTCACCGAAGCGATGGCATGTGAGGTCGCCGTTATCGGCTCAGACAGTGGCGAAATCCCACACGTGATTGGAGATGCGGGGCTGATCTTTCGGGAAGAGGATGTCGCTGGCTTGCAGGCGCATTTGCAATTATTGCAGAAAGATGAGGCGTTGCGCGAGGCATTCGGCCGAAAAGGTCGCCAGCGTGTTGTTCAACAATATACGCAAGATCAAATCGCATCAAAAACACTCGCCGTCTATCGCAGCCTGACCGATTCTTAAGTTATACTGTCAATTGTAGATTGTAATTGTTAACGTATGAGTGATTGGATGCTGTGGAGAGTTATCATTGACAAAATCGCGGACATGGTTGCGCTATAGTGGGTATACCCTGCTAGGGGTTGCCCTACTCATCATTTTTTATGCCATCATTGCCGCCGTTGCGTGGCGCAGCGGCCAAGAGGCACGCACAGAACAGGCACAAGCCAATCTCGTGACGCAAATTGACCGTCAGCTTGAGCTTGCCAATCAGGATATTGCCGCGGGCAATATCGCGTTAGCCAAACGGCGTTTGGAGGAGTTACAGGGGTGGTCGGCCGATGACCCAGAGGTGATTGCCCTAGCAGCAACGCTTAACGAGCTTGTCGCCACACCGTTGCCGACACCGCGCGTCGTCATCTCTGAAAATGGGGTCACAGCGACTCCCACACCGATGACACCCACACCATCTGCGACCCCAACGTTGTTGCCGCCCGTCCCGACCCAAGCCAATCGCGCCCCGCAACCGGCTGCCCTTCAAGCGCGTCTCAACACGCTGGAAAGAATGGTTGCCAATGAGCGTTGGGAAGACGCAATTCGAGAGTTAGTTGCTTTCCAGATCGATTACCCAAACTATGAGCGGTTTCGCACTAATTCGCTGCTATTTGATGCCTATCTCGGTGCTGGTTTCTACTTTACAAATGGTAATCGCGTCACGTTGGGCATCAACTATTTTGAGCAAGCGGAAAAGCTCGGCACATTGCCAGAAGCGGCCGTCGGTCAACTTTACTACTCGCGCACCTATCTGACGGGCGTCTCCTATTTTGGCATCAACTGGGATGTCAGCATCAATGCGCTGGGTGAAATCTGTTCGACACTGCCCGGCTTTCAAGATGCTTGCGAGCTATTGGTTGAGGCACGGATTGGGCTTGGCGATCAATTGAGCGCGGCCGATGATCCCTGCGGCGCGATGTTCCAGTATGCCCAAGCATTACGCACTTTTAACAGCAATGAGTTGCGCGAAAAATGGAATGCCGCAAGCTATAATTGCGATAATCCATCCCCCACGCCTCAAGATGCACAAGGGCCATGGACACCCACTCCACAGGCAACAAACGATGCACAGGGGCCGTGGACACCCACTCCATCCAGTGAGACAGGCGCAGAAAGTTTGTAAACAATGGTGCAACGCTACCTCATAAAATTAGTATAATCCCCACATGGCAGAATTTGGCGAATCCTTGAGTCCACGCGAGACGGATGTATTACATGAGATGGTAAACGGCGGCTCAAATAAGGAGATCGCCAACGTGCTATCTATCAGTCCGAATACGGTCAAGAAGCATGTGCGGAATATCTTTATCAAGATGGGGGCAGCTTCGCGGACAGAAGCGGTCACATTAGGGCTACAACAAGGGTTAATTGATGGGATTGAACTTGTTGAAGAGACGCAACCTGACCCTGTTACCGTTGAGCAATCTGCGCCAGAGGTTGTCGAAGTCCCTGTAGAAACGCCTGCCCTTTCAAATCAGCCGCAAGAGATTGAAGCCAGTTTGGACAGCCCAGTTGAGTCTCAGATTGTACAATCTTCGCCCAGACTTCGGCCGATCGTCTTCCTCCTACCCCTCCTATTCCTCCTCATCATTGGCAGCATCTTCATCTATCAACAACTGGCACCCAGTGAGCCAGAACAATTTGTCGAAGTTCAACTCGATGAACTCGGCTGGTGGCAAGCGCACCCGCTCGACGCGCCGCGTGCAGGGATGGCGACGGTGGGAGATGGGCTAAATATCTATCGGATTGGGGGGGAATCGGCCGATGTCATCGACGGTAGCACGGCAACCTTTGACAGCCGTGACAAGACATGGCACACCTTGGCGACCAAGCCAACCGCCGTCACCGATGCCGCCGCGTCGGTCGTGGCTGGGCAGATTTACGTCGTTGGGGGGCGCACACAGGATGATGCCACATCCCTCGTTGAGGTCTATAGTCCTGCTGGTGATGTTTGGCGTTCGGCCGCCTCACTACCTATCCCGTTGACAGGAGCCGTCGCAGTCTCAGATGGCAAAGTTTTATATGTCGCAGGTGGGGAAAATTCAGATGGAATCACCGATCAGTTTTACGTCTACAACCCAATCGATGATAGTTGGCGGCCGCTCCCACCATTGCCAACAGCACGCTCATTTGCCGCAGGTGCAATTTTGACCGATTTTTTGTATGTCGTTGGCGGCCGATCACAAATGGGCGAACTCGATATTTGCGAGCGTTTTGACCTGTTAGCCGAACAGTGGGCAAGCTGTTCCCCGATGCTTGAGGCGCGAGCGGGCGCACAAGCTCTTGCCCTTTTTGACAAACTATATGTTTTGGGCGGTGGCTTTGACACGCCCGTTACCTCTGGGGAGCTATTTGATGCAAGCAGCGACAACTGGGCTGTCGTAAATGTTCCCATCAACTCAAGCTGGACGCGACTCGGCTTGGCGAATATCGAAACGCGCATCTACCTTTTTGGTGGCGAGCGAGATGGGCAGTTACAAGCCGACATGTATGCCTTTGAGCCACGACCTTTCCAAATTTTCCTCCCCTCCACACGCAGTGAGCCTTAGCTAATTGGCACGACACTTCTTTCATCCTTTATGACTACCCTACGCTACGCTGCCGGAACCCTCGTCCTCGAAGAATTACCCGACAATCTGCACCCCCCCGCCCCATTCCAACTTTTGCAGACAAAGTATCGTTGTCCGGCGGGTCATTACCGCGACATTCTCAGATGGGCGCAACGCAACCAAATCGTTAATCGCGTTCCAGCATGGCACAATCTGTCGCTAACGATGCAGGATACGCGCAAACCGCACAACTATCAGCAAGAGGCAATTGCAGCTTGGCACAGGGCAGATCGACATGGGAGCATCATTTTGCCAACGGGAGCAGGCAAGACATTTGTTGCGCTGCGTGCCATTGCGGAGACAAAAACACATACATTGATTATCGTGCCGACGGTTGATTTGCTTCATCAATGGTATGCGCGGCTGGTCAATGCGTTTGATCGGCCGAATGGTACAGATCATCAGACTATTGGCGTTTGGTACGGTGGCGAAAAGACGCTCAAACCGATTACGGTCACAACCTACCCTAGCGCGTGGGCAAACGCCGAACTGTTTGGCAATCAGTTTGGTCTGCTTGTCTTTGACGAAATTCACCATCTACCCGCCCCTAACTGGCACGAAATCGCGCTCATTTGCGCCGCGCCTTATCGTTTGGGGTTGACCGCGACCTACCCAAATGATCAAATCGAAGGGTTGAGTCGCGCCGATCTGCTCGATTCGCTCGTTGGCAAGGTGGTCTACAAAAAGCACATCGACGACCTGAGCGGCAAACAGTTGGCCGAATATCGCACCGAGCGGCTACGTATCGACTTGACAGAGCGAGAGCGTGCGGACTATGACCGCGCTTATGGACAGTACACGGGCTATGTCCGCGAAAACCGTCTGCGTGAAAAGCATGGAGCAGGCTGGTGGCATACGTTTACGATGTTGAGCGCGAAGGAGCAGGAGGCGCGGACGGCAAAAGTGGCTGAATTGAAGCTCAAAGAGATCGTGTTTCAGGCACAGGGGAAGCTGGAGATTTTGGATGGGTTGCTGCGCGAGAATGTCGATCGGCCGATGCTCATCTTCACTGCCCACAATCGTTTTGCCTATCAAATTGCACGGCGTTATTTGATCCCCGTGATTACCCACCAAACAAAATCGGCCGAGCGCAAAGCGATCCTCGACGGCTTTCGTGCTGGAACCTATCGCGCCATCGTGACCAGCAATGTGTTAAATGAGGGGGTTGATGTGCCTGCGGCGAAAGTTGCCGTCGTTTTGGGGGGCAATGCCAGCGCACGTGAGTATATTCAGCGTCTCGGCCGAGTTCTCCGCAAACACGGCAACACCGAAGCCGTTCTCTACGAAGTGATCGCTCGCAAAACAATTGACGAACGCATCGCCACAGCACGCCGTAGAAGTGTGCGAAGGAGCCGCTAGGTTCCTCGAATCCCAAAGTAAGAGTACCCCGCTGCAATCGCCAAGCCCAACCACGTCGTTCCTGTATCACTCAGCGTGTCGCTGACATCAGGATAGAGCATCACGCCGACAATCAGAGCTGACAAACCGAGAATCAACCAGACAATTAGATAGACCGCCGTGATACGTCCGACGTTTGTCTTGAAGGTTTCACTCGTGTATTCATCTAACACACGCGAGCCGGGCGTGTCGCCGGGCTTGGTGATGGCAAGCTCCGCAATGACAAGCGCAGAGATGAGACCGCCCACGGTCGTATGGACAAAAATGATGCCGTCATTGACGACATCACGGCTAGCATTGATGACGTTGTTGATCAAAATACCATTTGTAAATGCGTAGAGCATCAGCAAAACGACCGCGACAATGCCGCCAAATACAAAACGAAAATTATTCATGTAGGACTCCTTGTGAGTTGCTATGATTCTACCTGAATAACGTTCGTTTGTGCAGAATAGTTCCAGTCTATTGGTCAGCTAGCAGCGTGCTGTGGTTCATTTGCTTTCCTTGGACCATGGTTCCTATCCTATCTGATATGGGTGTGTTTCATTTACTTTTGAAAACATGTTTCGGGAATTGTTGCAGTTTAAGAATTAAATTGGGTAATCATTGCGTGGTGCGTGATGCGTATTTGGTCACGTACCACGTACTACGTTTAATTTTTTAATGCTCAACAATTCCCGAAACAACCACCCCGAAGAATGGATTCCTGCATACGCTGGAATGACACCCTCAAAGTATTTGAAACACACCCATCTGATATATCCATTTTTTTCAGGAAAGTTCATTTCCCAAAATAGTCTACTAAATGGAAAATAGCCCAAAACGGCGTTTATATGACAAACAGTGTTAAAATTGCTCTATTGAACAATGCAACGTACACGCAATTTATTTCTAATTATTTTCTGTAGCTCCTTATTGTTAGCGGCCGGGCTGTTGCTCACAGAGCTTCTGCGACAAAGCGGGCGGGCTGTGCTAGTCTCGGAGGAGATCGCGCAAGTTGAACAAGCTGTTGCGATTCAACAGGTGACGCTGACCCGCCTTGCCCAGATAACCCCACCACCTACGCCAACGCCTCCTCCTACACCAACACCACGCCCTGACTATCTCGCCACAGTCCAAGTCGAGGCAACAGCGACGCAGACAGCCATCGCAGCACTGTTTGCGGTCGGTCAGAAGTGGCCACTCGTCTTGAGCGAACCATTTAGCCACAATCGGCTCGAATGGCCAACGGGGGATGGCAATGATGAGCTTTCGCAGGGGACACGTGACGTGATTAACGGGCAATATGTTTGGGACTTGCAGGCGTTGCAAGGTTTCTCGTGGGTAGATGTGCAGACTCGTACCGTCTCGGCCGAGACTTTCTACTATAGTGCTGAACTCAGCCAAGATAACAGCGACAACGGCATCCAAAGCATCGTCTTTCAATATGAAGATTATTCCAACTATTACTTTTTTGGCGTTTGTGGTGACAGCTACTATCTCGGCTGGCGATACGCGGGCGAATGGCGGCGCGTCGTCGATTGTCAGCCCTCCTCGGCCGTTAACCCCAATGGCACAAACAAACTGTCCGTTTTGAGTCAAGACGAGCGTTTTTTTCTGTTTATCAATGACATCTTTGTGGCTGAGATGCCGATAGAATTAAGCCGTGTGGGAAAGTTTGGTGTGTTGGTCGAGATGGACACAGATGACGTGAACATATTCCGCTATGATAACGTTGTGCTGCGCGTCCCCAGTAGAGCGCGAAAGTAACATGGATAATACAAGACGCACACTGCTTGGATTGATTTTTTTGATGCTGATCGCGCTATTAGTTGGAGCGATTTGGCAGTTGCTTTGGAATACAGAGCGGTTAGAGACGAACTCGGCCGAGTCCACCCGCACCACGCTCGACCAAACCATCGTCGCTGTTACTATGACGGCCGATACGATTCTCACCACGACCAACGTCATCACAACGCCAACGCCAGTTTCTGTCCGTTCTAACTACGATCTACTACTAAACTTGGCAAATGAATGGCCTTTGCTCACCTATGAGCCATTTGACAACAACCATCGTGGCTGGTCAATCGGTGGCAACGGCATCTACTCGCGTGGAGAACGCAAAATTGAAAATGGCATCTATCGCTGGCAACTGACGGCGATCGAAGGATTTACATGGTGGACAACACCTATCAACGTGCCGTATGACAATTTCTACACAACCGTCACAGTGGACAAGGCAGAAAGCAATCTAGGCGCAATGAGCATCATTTTTCGCTATGTTGACGGCGACAACTACTACGACTTCGGGCTATGTGACGATGTGACCCAATATCGCGTCTATAAAAAACAGAATGGATCATCCGCTCCGATCATCGCTTGCACGACTCATCCCGCCATTCACTCGGCCGAAAGCAACTATCTCGCTATCCTTGCCCAAACAGACAACTATCTATTTTTCATCAACGATCAGCATGTTGCCACTGTTGACAATGACGAGCTGGCTGGCAGCGGGCTTGGTATCGGGCTAGATATGAATGAAGGGCAGGCCAATGTATTTGAATTTGATGATATGGTGGTGAGATCGGCCGATATTGATCCTTAACTGAGAAAAGAAGTTCGTTCAACAAGTTTACTTTATTTTCTACAGTTAGCGCACAAACCCATCAAAACAGAAGGCAAATCACCTGTTTATGCACTGATCGCACAACATGAACCATAAAATTGTGCATGTTTAACATTGGACGATTCTATCTTTACGAAGTAAACTTCTCAGCAATGAAAGCTATTTTAGTGGTTGTCCTTCTTGTAAACGTACTCGTCGTCGTGAACGACCGAGCAAATTGGGCAGCCGGCTGATAACGCATCATCAAGACGCAAAAACACAAAGCTGCCCACGTGGGCAGCTTTTTTGTTGGGAACTGATATTAGTGATTGGTAGTTGTACCTCATCAACCAGTCACTTAAATGCTATGAAATTAACAGGTGCGGAAATTCTTTGGGAATGCCTTGTGCGGGAGGGGGTCGAAACGATTTTCGGCTATCCCGGCGGGGCAATTATGCCAGCTTACGATGCGATGCTAAATTATCCGATCCATCACGTGCTGGTACGACATGAGCAGTGTGCGGCACATGCGGCCGATGGATACGCACGAGTCTCTGGCAAAGTCGGTGTGGCAATTGCAACCTCTGGACCGGGCGCGACCAATCTCGTCACTGGATTGGCGACGGCAATGATGGACAGCATCCCGATTGTCTGCTTTACGGGGCAAGTGCCTGCTCATCTAATCGGCGGTGATGCGTTTCAAGAGGTCGATGTGACGGGGATCACGCTGCCCATCACCAAGCATAACTATTTGATTACAGAGGCGAGCCAGCTTGCCCCTGCAATTAGAGAGGCGTTTTACATCGCCACAAGCGGTCGGCCGGGACCCGTTCTGATCGACATTTGCAAGAATGCTCAAATCGAAAAGATAGATTTTGAGTATCCAGATGATGTCGATCTACCCGGCTATAAGCCGCCAATGGAAGCACAGATTGCAGATTTAGAAGAGGCAGTTAAGCTGGTGGAGGCGGCCGAGCGTCCCATCATTCTCGCAGGTCACGGCGTTATCAAATCGGGTGCGATGGAAACGTTGCGAACCTTTGCTGAAAAGACACAGACACCCGTCACAATGACGCTGCTCGGCTTGGGCGGTCTGCCCGCCTCACATCCGCTCTCGCTCGGCATGATGGGGATGCACGGCGAAGCGTATGCCAACAACGCCATTCAGAAAGCCGATTTGCTGCTGGCGTTTGGGATGCGTTTTGATGATCGTGTGACGGGCAACTTACGCACGTACTCCCCACGCTCCAAGAAAATCCATGTCGAAATCGACCCAACCGAAATCCACAAAAATGTCGAGGTAGACGTACCGCTGGTTGGGGATTTGAACACAGTTTTGAATCAGTTTATTCCAATGGTCAAGCCGATGGATCATGAGGAGTGGCTCGACGAAATTCAAGAGTGGAAAGATGATACGAGTAAGCGCGACATTATCGCTTGGCCTGATGATGGGCTGCTCTATTCGGCGCAGGTCATCAAAGATGTGTGGTCTTTCACAAACGGGAATTCAGTCGTGACAACCGATGTGGGTCAACATCAAATGTGGACGGCACAATACTACAAGTTTGAGCAGCCGTTCCGCTGGCTATCAAGCGGCGGTGCTGGCACGATGGGATATGGGTTCCCTTCAGCGATTGGCGCATGGTTTGCAGCCAAAGATCGGTCAGAGCCTGTTTGGGCGATTGTCGGCGATGGAGGATTCCAGATGACGTTGATGGAGCTTGGGACAGCGATGCAGGAGAGCGCAAACGTCAAAATTGTGATCATCAACAATAGCTATCTGGGCATGGTACGGCAATGGCAAGAATTCTTCTTTGACAAACGCTACTCGGCCGTCTATTTGCAAAACCCAGATTTTATCAAGCTGGGCGAAGCGTATGGGGTTCCATCACGGCGCGTTGACAAGCGTGAAGACGTGATGGACGCGCTACAATTTGCGGTAGACACACCGGGCCCAGTTCTGCTGGAGTTCACCGTCGAAATGGAAGAGGCCGTTTATCCGATGGTTCCTGCGGGGGCGGCGCTGGATGAGATGATTCGTCGGCCGATTCGGAGAAAAGTCAATAGTGGCTAGTCGTTAGCGGCTAGTGCAGCACATTTAGACACTAGCAACTAGCAACCAGCAACTAGCAACAAAATGCGACATACACTAATTACAATTGTGGAAAATAAGCCGGGTGTTCTGACCCGCGTAGCCTCACTTTTTCGGCGGCGCAACTTTAACATCGACGCGCTGAACGTCGGCCGAACTGAAAATCCCGAAGTTTCGCGTATGACTATTACGATTGACAGCGATAACGTTGATGCGAGTCGAGTCGAGTCAAATCTGTATAAACTCGTCAACGTGATGGATGTACAGGAGGCAACGACAGGGGCGGCGGTACTGCGCGAGTTGGCAATGATTAAAGTTGCCACACCAATTGCGTTACGCCAAGAGATCATGAGCTTGGCGAACGTGTTCGGGGCTAAAATTGCGGATGTGGGGCCTGATACGATGATCGTGCAGGCCACCGCAACGACGGAAAAGGTTGATAGCCTCGTGGAAGCCCTGCGGCCCTACGGCATTATCGAGCTGGTGCGGACGGGCAATGTGGCAATGATGCGCGGAGCGGCCGAAGGGGTGCGACATACGCCGGGCGCGGGAGATGTTCTCTCGTATATGCAGTAGGAAGAATAGTGGTAAGTGGCTTTCTTTCTTACCACTTCTAACTTTTAACTTTCAAGGAATAAAATATATGGCAATTCAAGTTTATTATGACAATGACACAAATCCAGACCTGATCAAAAGCAAGAAAGTTGCAATTATCGGCTATGGATCGCAGGGACACGCACATGCGCTAAATCTGCACGAGAATGGGGTCGATGTGACGGTTGGGCTACGCGAAGGCAGTAAATCGTGGGAGAAGGCGGAATCTGCGGGGCTGAAGGTGGCGACGCTTGATGAAGCGGCCGCGGCGGCCGATGTCATCATGATTCTCGCCCCCGATACGCGCCAGCCAAAAATCTATAAAGATCACATCGAGCCGCACCTAAATGAAGGTGACACATTGATGTTTGCACATGGCTTTAACGTCCACTATGAAACGATCAAGCCACCAGCCAACGTCGATGTCAGTCTCTGTGCACCAAAAGCACCGGGGCATCGCGTGCGTCAGGTATTTGCGGCCGGTGGTGGCACACCAACGCTGGTTGCCATCTATCAGGATGCCAGCGGTAATGCGCGTGACATTGCGATGAGCTACGCATGGGCAACGGGCGGCGGTCGCGCCGGTATCATCGAAACAACGTTCAAGGATGAGACCGAAACCGACCTGTTTGGTGAGCAAGCCGTTTTGTGCGGCGGTGTATCTGCGCTTGTCAAGGCTGGCTTTGAGACGCTGGTCGAGGGTGGCTATGAGCCAGAGATGGCATACTTTGAGTGTATGCACGAACTCAAGCTGATCGTCGATCTGTTCTATCAGGGCGGGTTGAACTACATGCGTTATTCCGTTAGCGACACGGCCGAGTGGGGCGACTATGTTGCAGGCGACCGCTTGGTGACCGAAGAGACAAAATACCAGATGAGCGAACTGCTCAAAGAGATTCAAAGCGGTGAGTTTGCGCGGCGTTGGATCGAAGAGAATGAGACCGGCCGACCTGAGTTTAATCGGCGGCGGCGTTCAGAGCAGGATCACCTAATTGAAGAAGTGGGATTGAAACTGCGCGGGATGATGCCGTTTGTCGATCCGGTTGCGATTAAGCCCGGCGAATAAATTCCTACCCCTAACTGTAACCAGTCAGGATACTATTCGATTTTGCAAAAATAGGAATTACAAAGTTTAATTGCCTGTTAGAGGTTCCACTTTTTGAAAAGGTGGAACCTCTGTAAATTTGCGTAAATTCTGAAAAAGATGGCAACGGTGTTTGCCATCTTTTTTGTTTTCTGCATATTGCGGCGCACCTGTGCCAGTCTCTTGCATATCCATCCTGTATAATGCGGATATGAACCAAACTATTTCCACCATACCTACAGCAGTCACCGTTTATCCAAACCAAGCGCGGGTTGTTAGAACAGGCTCGGCCGAACTCACCCCCGAAACCACCCATCTCATCATCGAAGAGCTTCCGCTCACCCTTAACGTCGATTCTGTGCGCGTCAATGGGCGTGGGACGGCGCGGGTTCGCATTCGCGGTGTGGATATTTCGCAGCGCAACTACCGTGAGGTGCCGGCCGAGAAAGTCCGCACGCTACAAGCGCAAATTGAGGATGTGCAGAACGAGATGAAAGCGATTGCTGACGATAAGGCAACGCAGGAGGCACAGCTTGTCTATCTCGATGGCATCCGCTTGCAGACAGAGCAGTTTGCACGCGGGCTGGCCTTCGGCCGCACGACCGTCGAAAAGCAGCTCGACCTGCTGACCTTCTTACACACGCAAGATGTTCATGCACGTGAACAGATTCGTTTACTGGCGCAGCGTGAAGATGAGCTACAAAAAACGCTCAATCACTTACAGGCGGAACTGAAGCGACATTTGTCGGCCGGCTCAAAGCAACGCTATCGGGCAACGGTAGAGGTTGAGGTTTTGGACGGGGGAGACTTTTCGGCCGCACTCACCTACGTCGTCAATCGCGCTGGCTGGAAGCCGCTCTATGACGTGCGTCTCACTGAAACAAACACTGTTTTCTTCACCCAACTCGCCCAGGTCACCCAACGCAGCGGCGAAGATTGGGAAAGAGTTGCCCTCACACTCTCAACGGCACGTCCTGCGCTCAACCAGCGCAAGCCTGATTTAAAAACGTGGTATATCAATGAATTTGTGCCGCCGCCCTCTCCCGCACCGCGCCGCATGGCAAAGATGTCACGCATTCGCTCGGCCGCGCCCATGATGCAGGCAGAAGCAAGTTCACCCATGATGTTTGAGCAAGAAGAAGTTGTCGAAGCTGAGGTTGTGACGGCCGAAGTCAACACAAACGGAGCGGCTGTCACATTCCAGTTGTCAGGCAGCAGCGATATTCCGGGTGATGGCAGCGCGCGCAAGGTGACAATTGGCGAGCATGAGCTAAACCCTAAACTCGACTATGCAGCCGTGCCAAAGCATACAGACTCTGTCTTTCGTCGGGCGACAGTGCAGAACAAGACGGGTGCGCCGCTGCTGGCAGGTCAGGTGAGCCTATTTGCTGAAGGTGAGTTTATCGGCCGCAACCAGCTCCCCTTTACTGCCCCCAATGACGACATTGAGTTTCTGCTTGGTGTCGAAGACCGCATCACCATTAAGCGCGAGCTGGTTAAACGTCAGACTGACAAACGCTTTATGCGCGACCGTCGCAAAATCAGCTACGGCTACAGCATTACACTTAAAAATCTGTTGCCAACCTATGTGACTGTCGCCGTCGAAGATCACACTCCCGTGCCACGCCATGAGTCGATCACGGTTAAGCTGGAAAGTGTGCGCCCTGCCCCAAAGGAGCAGAGCGATTTGAATTTACTGAAGTGGGAAGTGGGGTTGGCGGCCGAGTCGGCGCAAACCATCATCTACGAATACAGCGTTGAGCATCCACGTGAGATGAACGTGATTGGCTTGCTATAGAGTCAGTTTGGATATTTTATCCACCATAGCCCATCTGGACTGGTATCATAATCGCGGATCGGCCGACCGCCATCCGTCGTCATACTAGACAGTTCCCCATCCCCATCTTCAATAAGGGTGGGGATGCAGTCCAATCCGACAAACTTGCAATCAGGATTGACCACACCATAGCGATCTGTATATCCTTCAAATCCGCTGTATTCCGTCATAATTTGCAGGCGGTGCATTTTGACCGTTGAGCTGTTCTGTCCGCATGAGTAGTCAGGGCAGTAAAACAGTAGATCAGCCGGATAACTTTGGTTAATCGGCCCCCAAACATCCTGTGATTCTATGACAACTTGTAAGAGCTTGAAGGGTGCTTCTCCCTCCCACTTCCATCCTTCTTCGACTCGATCCATGCGCGTCAGGCTTCCATACCAAAATGCAGATGGATTGATATTTTCAACCCACTCGTCCTCGTACATGTTGATAGAGGCGTGAATACGGCGACGGTGTGTGTCACCTTCTTGACCGGGTAGCCAGATAGGTTTCTGATTGACAATTAAGTTACCAAAATCAAGCCAGCCGCCTGTCCGCACAACACGGCAATCGTAAAGTGAGTTGCAGATATTCGCCTCAAGGCTGAAAGAATGAAAGCGCGTGACAGCTCCTGCTGGGCCAAAAATCGCGTGATATTGGACACGATAATCCTTGATCCACTGCTTACTATAAGCTGGCTTGGGTATATCGACGCGCACAATCCAGCCATACCCCTCATGCTTCATCATGTTTTCCGTTTTTGGCGATGGGGGAGTATAGTCATCTCCCGCACCCATAAACGTCTGCCACGGATATGAGATCGAGGTGCCACCAAACCAAGCTCCAGGGGGGCCAAAGACTTTGTTGATCTTACTGGCCATTTTGCCTTCGGCCGCGCTCATTCCCGGATAGAAAACACCCGGATTGTCTTTGTGTTCATGATCGTAATGGCAATTGCGTCCAGGGTCATATAGACCATGCCATTCCATCTTATCATGAGTCGGACAGGGTGGAATTGTCTCATCATGTGCTTGTGCTACTACTACCCATGCGAGCAAGAGTAACACGCTTATGCTCAGGCTTAAACGTGTCATCGAACCTCCATTCTTTTATAATTATGCTTTTTAGCAATTGGGGATTTGCTCAAGGCTGGCACAAGCCACCCTTTATGTTTTTATTCTCTCTTCAAATCCCAAAACCCTAGCTTTATGTTACGGGGGTATAGAGTCAAGTAAAAACCGTTCTCTTCAAAAATGAGCAGGAACTCACATACCATCAAAATATGTTACAAAGTTGCCAAGATTCCTATCTCTCCTGTGGTAGATGGGGGTTATGATAATTCTGTTTTACAACAAAAACACCCATCAATTGATGGGTGTTTTTATATTTACAAGGAGAGTGATCGTGCGTTACAGAGCGCGTTTGCGCCAGACTGCAACCATTGTCAAACCAAGCAAAGTTGTTAGCGTGAAGAGGATTGTCGTGCTGGTTGGAACAATCTCGGCCGAGACCAGCCCAACAGCCAATTGATTATCATCCAGTTCGTACGCACCCAAATCGCAGCTTGCTACAGGTCGGCTGAAGCCACGTTGATCCACACCGTTGACAGGCGCAGCTTGGCAGACAGCCGCATCACCCGCGCTAATGGCAGGGCTGCTGTCTTTTAGTGCGTATGTCTGCGTCTCGCCACCATTGTTATCAAGTGGTTCCAATTCTGGATCGCCTGTGGCTGCATTGTCGCAAGTGCCATCACTATCGAGATTGTTTGCACCTGCCGTTACGTTAGCACTACAGTCCGCACCATTCAAAGCAACGTGAGCAACGATGCTATTCTGCAACGTTACTGTTCCATCGACGTTGTTAATACCGCCAATCAAGCCCGTGCCACCATCAGTGATATAGTTCTCATAGAAGGTCGCATTGGTGACATCGCTTGTAGCTCCTGCCCCCGTGTTGTGTAGACCGCCACCCTCATTTGCATGATTCTCGCCTACTGTGCTGTTAGCAACAGTCAGCGCACCGAGATTGTAGAGACCACCACCGTTGTTATTTGCTTGATTGTCAAATAATAATGATTGCGAAACGGTCATCGAACCTGAACCAGAGTTCCAGAGACCACCGCCATCATTTACAGCATGGTTGCTCGAAACGGTGCTTTCTGAAATGGTCACGTTACCTGCACCAGATATATGTAACCCACCACCACTACCGGGATTGGCTCCAGCCATTCGGCCGGCACGATTGAGCGTGAGCAGTACGCGAGTAATTGTGGTTGTTGTCGCAGAACGTGTCGCAGAACGGTCTTCAATGCCACCACCGGCACGGACAGCCTCATTGCGTGTGATGGTTGAGTCCTCAACGGTCAGTGTGCCATCATCATTAAAGATACCACCACCACTGCCGCTTGTGCCGCCAGCAACATTATCATTAATCATGGTTTCGCTTACTAACAGCGTACCGCCAGCATTGAACAATCCGCCACCGCCATTGGTTGCGTCATTTCCATTTGCCATGTTATTAGCCAGAATGGTGCCTTTGACACTCATCGTGCCGCTACCATTCCAGAAGCCACCGCCTTCGCTAGCCGCTGTGTTGTTAGCAGCCGTGCCATTTACGATTGTTGCGTTGCCTGCACCCGTGATGTGGATTGCACCGCCGTTGCCGGGTGCGTCACCTGTGCTATTGTGGCGGAAATCAGTGTCGGTTACAGTCATTGTGCCGACGTTACCTTCGATACCGCCACCAGCACGCATGGAGCTATTGTTCTCAAGGTTTGCATTGGAAATGGTCAGCGTTCCACCGTCATTGAGGATACCACCACCAGAACCAGATGCGCCGGTTGCCGTATTTCCAGAGATTGTGCCACCATTGACATTCAGTGTGCCACCAGCATTGAACAATGCACCACCGCCCTGATCGGCACCTGCACCTGCTGCGTTATTGGCTGAGAAATCTACGCCCGTAATAGTCATTGTGCCGGTGCCATTCCAGAAGCCACCACCTTCACTAGCCGCCGTGTTGCCCGTGACGCTGCCGCCACTGATGGTTGCTGAACCAGCACCTGTGATATGAACTGCACCACCGTTGCCGGGTGCGTTGCCAGTTTCGTTGTTATTGAAGTTGACATCAGTTAGGGAAAGCGATGCGTCATTGGTCGTTTCGATACCACCGCCTGCGCGATTTGAGGTATTGCTATCAAAGGTTGAACCGCTAATGTTCAAGACACCGCCATCGCTCAATGCACCACCACCAGAGCCAGATGCGCCGGTTGCTTTATTGAGGCTTATCATCGCATTCATGACGTTCATCACACCACCGTTATTGAACAGTGCGCCACCACCATTATCAGCACTTTCACCACTGGCTACATTGTCAGTGAATGTTGTCCCAGAGACATTCATTTCACCTTTGTTATTCCAGAAGCCACCGCCTTCGCTTGCTGCCGTATTACTGATTACTGAGCCGCCACTTATTTCAACGAGGCTGTCGCCCGTGACGTGAATCGCACCACCATTACCGGGTGCATTACCTGTCGTATTGTTTTGGAAATTTACGTTGGAGAATTCGGCCGATGGGACACCCGGATTTTTGCTTCCCGGTGTATTGTCTTCGACACCACCACCCGCGCGACTCGCACTGTTGTTTTTGATCGTTGTATTACCGACATACAGGCCACCTTCTAAGTTAAAGATGCCCCCACCAGAGCCGGCAGCACCTGGTGCGTGGTTGTTGTCAATGACAGCATTTGATACCTCAAGCTGACCTTTGTTGTTGAACAACGCACCACCGCCATCGTGTAATTCCACGCCATTGGCTACGTTGTTCGTAAATGTTGTCCCATTGACGGTCATTAGCCCAGAGCCATTCCAGAAACCGCCGCCTTCACGTGCTGCGATGTTGCCTGAAACTGTACCGCCATTAGCAGTAACCGTCGGGCTACCTGTAACATGCAATGCACCACCATTACCGGGCATCGAACCTGTCGTGTTGGTTGTAAAATCGACACTGTCGAGGTTGAGTACACCTGTCGTTTCAATCCCGCCACCAGCACGTTTAGCGGTGTTGTTGCTGATCGTTGTTCCAGAAACGTTTAGTGTGCCACCATCATTGAGGATGCCCCCACCAGAACCAGCTGTGCCTGTTGCGTGATTGTCGTCGATTATGCCGCCGTTGACATTCAGTACCCCGCCAATGTTAAAGAGTGCGCCACCGCCTTGATCGGCCGCATCTCCAGCCGCACTGTTGCCAGAGAAGTTAACATTGGTCACGTTCATTGTGCCAGTATTGTTCCAGAAACCGCCACCTTCGGCCGTTGCTGTGTTTCCGCTTACTGTCCCGCCGCTGATGGTTGAGTTACCTGCACCTGTAACATGAATTGCACCGCCATTGCCGGGATTACTACCCGTGCTGTTATTAGTGAAATCAGTGCTAATTATATTCAGGGTTCCACCGTTTGTTGATTCAATCCCACCACCTGCACGATCTGCATGATTGTCATTCAACGCGCTATTTGAAACCGAAAGCGTACCGCCATCGTTGAGAATAGCACCACCTGAGCCCGGGGTTCCCATCCCATCCGCATCCCCATTAACGAGGGTGATCTTACGAATGTTCGCAGAGACAGTAGGGGCGACGTGTAGAACGCGATCCATGTCGATACCATCGATTGTGACCAAATCGACTCCCTCACCTTCAATGGTGATGTTTGCCAAAAGGTCTAGGTCACCTGTCGCATTACCGTCTTCGTTACGTCCTGTGAGGGTCAACTGATAGGTTCCTCCCGGAACGACAATTGTGTTGCCGGTGAAAAGACAACCGCCGAAATCTGCGCTGATATTCACAGCCTGTACGGCTTCACGTAGGGAACAGTCTGCCCCTGTATCGTATTCATCAACTGTTGTATTGACATTCGTGACAGCAAAGGCTGGGGAAACGACAAAAAGGCAGCACATAATGAGTGCTGCCATAAATATATACTTGCGAATCATTTTACAATCTCCTGAAGTGTGTTGTGTAAACGTGTTTTTGTGTTCGGAATCATAGTTATCTACTCACTTAACTTGACAATTGACTTCCTCACATACTTTGGTGTGATCAAGTTTAGGTAGATATACGCATATTGATTACTCTGTATCTCGTGGCTGTAAAAATGGAAAGGTTTTTTGACTCGTATAGATTCTCCATAATTAGTAGAATTGAAATTTGACTTTCATACGGTGAAACGCACATAGCTACCTTTCACATCTCTACAAATGTCAGAATATACCCATTTCTGTGCCTTTTTACGCCTTATGTGAAATAGAACCACTCTAAATGGTCAGCATTCTAGCTTGTAACAAAATCCCACCAAGGCGAACGACTTGGACACGTCGATTGATAAACTAGCAGAACTTACCTGACACTGTATTAGTTACCTCCTCTTGATACAATCCTCTCTACGTTTTCCCAACAAATTCATTTGCACAACCGTCTTCTTCACCTATAATGTTTTCTGTAGTATCAAGGTGCTATCCAGATGTGTAGTCCTCAGCGTCATAGCCCAGAAGTAATGAAAGATGAACCAAGTACGTTGTGACCGACGTGCAAATTTATTGGAAGAGCGCGTGGGCTGGTTTTCCCACGAGGAGTAAAGTAGTGAGTAATACGCGCCCCATCTGGGTTTCTATTTGGTATCGCAATCAAGAACAAGGATTTGAACATGATGTTGCCAAGCGGCCGCTGATTATCGGCCGAAAATTTCTCCAGCAACTATTCAACACAAACGGCAACACGTTCCGCAACGTTTCCCGCAATCATCTCGAAATCATCTACGACTCCGCCAAAGACCAGCTTTGGGCAACTGACCAAAGTTTGCTTGGCACGTTGGCGCGTGTTGTCAACGATGACAACATGGGGCCAGAGTTTCTCTATCATCATGAATCGTTTTTGGTCAAGCGCTCTATGCGACTACGCTTGCAGAATGAAGATAATGAGCGTCAGCCGGATGATGTACTCATCAACATCGAAAATGACGACCATGAAGAGACCCGCCCGATTCTCGATGCGCCAGAGCATTGGGATAAGCTGTTGTCACAGTTACGCAGCTTGCGGGCAGCCCACATCGTCGGCGTGGCGGGGACGGGCAAATCGACGCTGGCGAAAAAGCTACTTGCGCCCGACGGCACACTTTGGCAGCGGCAGCGAGATCGACATCTAGGCGGTACAGCACTGGTCGCATGGGTTGACTGTCACCTCATGCACAACGCACCGATTTGGCAAACGGTTGGGCGGCGCATGTTGTCCGCCCTACAGACGGCGGCCGATGAGCGCGGTCTGTTTGAATTGCGTGATGAGCTGCGAGATGCGGTTAATTACTTCAATGGCAATGTGCGGACACGTATTGGGCAGATGAATGCCGTCTTTCGCGGCGCATTACGTTTGGTCGCCAAAGCTGGCTTGCGCCCACTGTTTGTCTTTGACCATTTTGATGGGGCATTCGCGCAAATCGATCCGTTCATGCTCTATCAACTTTATCAGTTCCACCAATGGCCTGAAATTGGCGAATCGCTGCGCTATCTCGTGATTACCCGTCGGCCGCTAGAAATGGTGCGTGACGATATAGAAACAGATGGGGTCAATGAGTTCGTGTCGCTTTTCGGGCGCACAGCTTTGCGGCTCACTCCTGTAAATTCAGATGAATTCCGCAAGCTGTGGCGAGAGGTTGCACCACCGTATGGATTTGTCTCGGCCGAGAACCTCTCCGGTCTCTACAAGCTCTGCGGCGGACATCCCGCCCTCACCCGCGAATTGTACCAAGAGCTAGCACTCAACGGCTGGCTTGATGATGCGCCAAAGACATGGGATAAGCAGCTCCGCCGCCTCGACTGGCGCGAGCGTCCATCACAAAGCGCGGTCACGCTCTGGCAATCACTCAACGAAGTTGAACAACACACCGTCTTGGCAAGTCTCACCGACGCGCCGAGCGATAAACACGTCGAGCTTGCACTCCGTTCGGCCGGTCTTTTTAACAGACGCGGCGAGTTATTTAGTCCAATTTTTCGTGATACGGTGCTGAATCAACGTGATGGACAACCTCTGCCCACACAGGGGCTATATGTCATGCCTGAAAGACAGCGCGTCCTCTTAAACGGGGAAGACGTGACAGGCAAACTCAGCGGGCGTAAGCTGGATGTATTGATGTATCTGCATGAAAATGCGGGTCGCTTGTGTACATATAACGAGTTGATTGAGAATACGCTGGCGGCCGATGTCGCGCTCGATGAACTGCTGCTTGAAATGGAGCGCGGCTCTCTCCAGCGTACCGTCAGCCGCCTTTGTCGGATCGTTGACCCAAAGCGCAAGTATATTTTTAATGAACAAGGGCGTGGCTATCTGCTACGCATCTGAAACAAACCTCGCCTAGTATAAACAGTAGGCTATATAACTGGATGGTGGGGAGCCAAATCCACCTTCCAATGCAAAAAAGTGTCAAATCTTGCCGAAACTCCAATTACGTTTTGGCTGTTGCTACTGCTCGCTGCGCTGACGTTTATCACAGCAGGCATGACGGTCAATACGTGGCGTAAAACAAAACAGAACTTTCATCTCTTTAACCGACGTGATGCGGAAATCGCCATGCAGAACTACCTGACGGTGACGCTTGTGCTAGGCATGTTTTTGTCTTTAGTCGGTGGCTACTTGTGGCTAGAAGGAAGCACATCGGCCGAGGCCGCGCCCAGCGAACCTTCTGCAACTGCAATTGCATTTAATAAAATAGCCACTCCAACCCCTACCTTACCACCGACTGCAACGCGCCGTGCGCTCAATACGCCTACCCCGCGCCCGACACAAACACCAGTGGTCACATCCGCGCCTATTGACCTCTCCCTGCCTGCCGATTTTGCAAGTGTAACGCCACAATCCCCACTGAGAAACAATTCGCAGATCACATCGCTCGTTTTTGCCTCGCGTGTCAGCCAAGAGCATCGGCCGCTCGACCCCGCTCGGCGTTTCTCAACAGAGATTGATGCGCTGTACGCAACGTTTGAGTATCGTAATATGGAGAACGGGTTCGCTTGGTCATGGGTCTGGCGCAAAGATGGAAGAGTGGTTGATGGTGGCAATCAACGTTGGGTTTATGGGACGACGGGTCCCGCGTTTATTTCGACCGTGCCAGAAGAGGGGTTTGAGGTGGGGGAGTATTCGGCCGAGATTTGGTTTAACGGCAAACTGTTTGAGCGTGCTACGGTCACAGTGAGTGAGCCGGCCGCTTTTAGCCTCGCCAATGCTTCCGATAACACCGTGTTGTTGCTCACAACGCCTGAGGTGAGCAATGCGCCAGAGACACGGATGCGTCAACAATTACCCGCACGCTTCGACCAGCTTGATCCACAAGTCGAACGACCACGTGACAGCCGCATGGTCATTGCAGGGTTTGCGGCCGAACGCGGCGATCAGAGCCAACCATTAACGCTCTCTGCGACGTTGCGCCCCGATAATCTGCCCGCGGGGGTCGCGCTGACATGGCTTTGGCAACGTGGTGAGGTCATCTTGGGTGGTGGGAATCAGCTTTGGACGGGGGAGGATGATTCGTTGGGGTTGGTGCATTTGGTCTCGGCCGACTTGATTCAGCCGGGCAACATCACGCTAGAGGTCTGGGTCAATCGAGAGCGGATGGCACGGGCATCCGTCATCGTCTCATTTTCTGAGTGACGAGCGTTGGCGACGCACAATCAAAATGGCGATGATAACAAGCGCGATGACCACGCCAAAAATAGTCCCGCTCAATAGAGATGGTGCGCTGCTGCTCTGGATAGCGAACTCATAGCTGCCGCTGATGGGATGAGCATCGGCCGAGACGACATCATACTGCACCGTATACACACCCTCTGCAAGCTCTGGCAGATCGACAAACACCTCATTAAACACAATTTCCCGAACCTCGACCCCCGCCACACGCTCAAAGTTAGCACCGATCAACGTGACCTGACTATCGGCCCCCAAGTTCTCGTTAAATGTGAGATGTAGCTCAGTTGGAGGAGCTGTCAACGTCGTGCCATTTGCTGGAACGGCGGCGACAAGCTGTGCGTGCGCCATGACCTGTTGAGGTGAGGAAGAGAACAGGAAATAGGCGGCAGTGAATAGCAGACAGAAACGAATCGCCCTACTGACCACTCGTCACCCCTACGTTTGCGAGTTCTGCTAGAATTTCGGCCGATGAAATCGGCCCTCCCAGTCGCGCAGCCACTTCACCATCTGCATTGAGAATGAACGTCCACGGCTCTGTCGTTAACGACCACTCATTCATTTCATCCGAGACGGTCAATGCTTGAAAATCTTTGTAAACCTCTAAATGCAGAAAGTTTGCCGCATCGCCGACCTGCTCATAGATGCCCTCAACTGTGTTGACAACGGGAGCGCACACCTGCGTCTGGCAAAAGGCGGGGGTTGCAAAGGTGATAACGGATGGCTTGCCCGATTCGAGCGCATCGGCAACAGTCATTTGATAGAGTGCGGGAACGGGATTGCGTCCGGACGAGAGTTCAGAGAGGTCGTTTGTTGCGGCCGTGCGATTTTCGGAGGCTGGCGGGATGTCGCCGATAGCGGGAGAACGCGGTGTGTCGGCGACGGTTAGGAGACGGTCGTAGGTATCGGCCGAGCCATCAGCCAAGATTGCCTCAATTTGCAACCCCCACTCACCCGTAGCGGGGATGTCGGGATAGGTCGTCCAGTAAGCGACCGGCGCATCGGCGTATTCCGTCGCTTGGCCTTCCCAGACAACGGTCGGCTCATCGCCACGCAAATCAAACAGGCGCACATCGACCTTTTGCAACCCTTCTGCTGGCAAAACGCCGTCAAACAGGACGAGCGCAATGCGCGGCGTACCGACGTGGTAATCATCACTTGCGATCATCACTTGCAGCGAGCTAGGTTCTGCGACCACGGGGGTTGGCTGAGAGGCGGCCGATTGACAGCCAATGAGAACAGTGAGGAGAATCAGGTAGAAATAGCGCATGAGTGGATTATAGCCAATTTTAGGCAACTGCTTAAGCCTCTGGAGATAGTTAAAAAGTGGTCATAGGTGAACAAGCGTGGTCATGCTGCCACAAGTTGTAAAAAAGAAGGGTCGCGAAAAAGAGCAGAGAACACGAGGCGCAAAGAAGCAGAGGGTGACAGATAGTCGCTCGATGTGGCTTGTGGTGGGAGCAACTTGAAAAAGACAGAGGACGTTTTATAATCACCAAAGATGGATGATCATAGCTGTCAACTTAGGTGACGAGTTCGAGCAGTTGTGCGGTTTGAGGAGGTTT
>CAYMGE010000084.1:0-26376 GCA_964389925.1 uncultured Ardenticatenaceae bacterium | reverse complement strand
TGCGTTCGCTCAACGTCGGGTAGCTGAAATAGCTGACCGTTCCGTAGTCGGTCAACGTCTCCATTGTCACCAGCAGCACGCCGACGGCGATTTGTGGACGCGCCAGCGGCAGGGCGATGCGTCGAAACGCTCGCCAGCCGTCGTACCCCAGCACGTTAGCCGCTTCGAGCGTGTTGGCCGCTTGCTCCCGAAAGGCGTTGCGGGCGAGGATGTAGACATACGGGTACAGCACCAGCGTCAACACCAAAATGAGTCCACCCGGCGAGGCGATGTTGGGGAACCAATACTCCCCACGCGACCACCCAAACTGTGCGCGTAAAAATGTCTGCACGGGGCCGGCAAACTCGAACATGTCTACATAGACGAATCCCATGATGAAACCGGGAATGGCGAGGGGGAGCATGAGGAGGCGGTCTAGGAGGGATCGGCCGAAAAAATCATACGCACTCACCAACCACGCACACCCGACCCCCACGATCATCGTCCCCAGCGACACCCCCACCGCCAACCGCAGCGTATTCCACAGCGTGCGCGGCAAAATCGTATTCCACAGTCGTCGCCACAATTCGACATCGAACGACAGCAGTTCGAGAGCCAGCACGCCAATCGGGATCAACAAAATAATCGTCAACGCCAAAATTGGCAGTCGTTTTAGCCATGCGCGGAGGATCGGCCGAAGCGCCTCACGCCGCCGCGAACCACTCACCCTCTGTTGTAATTTAACATCAACACTCACAATAAATCCTAAAAATGCAAAAAACACCGCGCCTCGACAATGCCGAAGCGCGGCGCAAGTTTAACAACTTGTGCTATTTTCTCAACTCATTCCTACGCTCTTAGACATAAAAAATCAAACGGGTAAACGTAGTACGTGGTACGTGGCACGTGACTAAATACGCATCACCACCACGCAATGATTACCCAATTTAATTCTTAAACTGCATCTGCGTGGGAACGAGTCAAATTTAGTTTTCGGTAAAGCCGTAGCCAGCTTCCTCCAACATCGTCACAGACTGCTCTTGCAATGACCCATAATCCCACAGCGGATACGTCAGGTCGTACATAAAGTCACCAAAGTTAACGAGAATCTCCTTCGGCTCCGCATCGGGATTGGTTGGGAACTCGTTGTTGCTGCCCGGGAAGCAACTGTCAGCCCCACACTGGTTCTCCGTCGCCGCCAAGAACTCGATGAACCGCACCGCCTCATCAAAGTTGGCTGCGTTGGCAACCACACCCGCGCCATTGACGTTGAAGAAAACGCCCGTCGTCTCTTGGTTCATCCACTTCAACTCAACCGACTCAAAGACGGCGACATCATCCGCGCTATCGCTGCTGCCGAGACGACCCATATAGTAGTGGTTGACAATCGCCATGTCACATTCGCCAGCCGCAACCGCCTTGATTTGACCCGTATCGCTGTTGATGTAGCGCACGACGTTGTTCGCAATCCCTTCTGTCACGGCGGTCGCCTCTTCCAAACCGAGATGGTTGATCAAGCTGCTGAACAGCGACACCGTGTAGATGTGGCTGGCTGGGCGCATACACAAACGACCTTCCCACGCGGGGTCTGCTAAGTCGCTGTAGTTGTTGATGGTGGCAACTTCGTCCGCGCTCAAGTTTTCTGGGTTGTAAACGAGCGTGCGCGTGCGGATGCTGAGACCTGCCCAATTGCCGTCGGGGTCTTGGAACTCTGGCGCGACGCTCGACGCAATCGCATCTGAGTTGTGCGGTTGCAGTAACCCTTCTTCGGCCGCCAGCGACAACACACCCGCATCAATCGCCAAGAACACATCAGCCACACTGCGCTCGCCGCGCTGGACATCGGCACGCAGACGATTCAACAGGTCGCGTGGGCTACCGGCCGATACGCGCACCTCGATCCCTGTTGCCTCCGTGAAGGCGACAAACGGGGCTTCCAAATCGCCGTAGTGCCGCGACGAATAGACGTTGACGATGTTGCTTTCGGCAGGCACTTCGACAATCGTCTCAACCTCTCGCTCAACCTCAACCGTCACTTCTCTATCAACTTCAACAGTGACCTCAACTTCGCGGATTTCTGGCTCAGGGGTCGCACACGCCACACTAAATGCCAGTAACAGCAAGGCCACCATGATTAAACGAAATTTCATATCTACACTCCTCTTGTGTTTTTTTGAAAGTAGCTTCTCTGTTTGTGGGATGGATGTTTCGGGATTTGTTGGACATTAAAAAATTAAATGGGTAAACGTAGTACGTGGTACGTGGTACGTGACCAGATACGCACCACGCAATGATTACCCAATTTAATTCTTAAACTTCAACAATTCCCGAAACCCTTGCTCCGCAATTGTTGAGAAGCTGCAAAGGCGTTTACATTAAGCGTGATTATCGGTATTTCGTTTTCCGAAACAATGGCACGGGTTCAATTGAGAGTTGCCGCTGTTTCAACCTGTTTTTACGTTTGCACAACAATGATGTTAACAGCGGTTAACTTTGAACTAAACGATTGTACATTTCGGAATTAACAGGGGCAGTGGATTTTTTGCGTCGTCGCTGGTTTGATATGGGGTATGGCAAAGGAACTATGTAAGCTCAAGAAGTCGTTGAAATCAGACATGAAATCGTACATACTGTTGGTTAACCAGCCGACGCACGTTTGCAAAAAGTGTGACCGTGCCGCTAATCGCAAAGGATTGTTGTGTAGCCCACAGAAAATTAAAGTATGACGGCGCGATCCTACGCACATTCGGGGGAAATCGGCAGCGGTTGATCGGTTCTGGTGCGCTGCTTTCGGTCGGGATCGCGGGGCCGGTTGGGTTTGTTGGCTTGGTCATCCCGCATGTGGTGCGGATGATTTGTGGGGTCGATTATCGTTGGGTGATTTCGTACAGCGCGGTGGCGGGTGGGATTTTGGTGACGGTGGGGGATGGAATCCACTACCAGCACAACATGATGATACGTCGATGCGCTTTGCCGATCAGGAGACGTGGAATGCGGTTTGCACTCAGAGAAATGCGGCGTATGCGGCGTTTTTAGGTTGAGTTCAAACAGGTGGGAATGTGACCGCTAGATTTTGCTCAGTGAGCCATTCGGTCATTTTCTGGGCGAGTTCGGCCGAAATCACCTCCAGCAGTATAGCCTGTGTGGTCGTTTGCAATAACACCCCAATCTAGCAGGCGAGTAGCTTATACAACTCCGCGATGGACAAAACGTAATGTGTTTCATGAGCCTGAATTGGCATTTTGCAATTGCGAGGAACAGCAACTTAACCACTCTGCACTTAAGTGCAGAGTGGTTAAGTCACTGATATTTTCGGTGGATATGAGATATACAGATGCACATGGTCTTTGCTCACTCTTCCCTTTATGATTTCTATATCATTACTGTCACACACTTGTCTTATCAAATCTCTGATTCTTTTTCCCACTTCTTTTGTTAACACTTTGTAACGATATTTTGTGCTCCACACTAAATGCACTTTCAGGTCATAGACCGTATGACTTCCTTTTCTGTACTTTTTCTTGCTCATACACCACAGTTTACTAAAAGTCTTGGGCTAAAGCCCATAGCTTCTACTAGCGCATTGGTACAGTGAAAAATGACGAATCGGCATTTTGCCACAAGGCCCCAGCGCACCCGAAGGGTTAACTGTCTACGAACTGGTCGCGCAGGGTCGTTATCCGCATCAGGGGTTTTTGCAGCAGTGGTCGGCCGAAGATGAGCGCGTCTGCCGTGAGGCGATTGCGATCACCAATATGATCCACTTCGCAGACCGACCGCTCGACACCCTCTCTGGCGGTCAACGTCAACGCGCATGGATCGCTATGTCACTCGCGCAATCGACCCCGATTTTGCTGCTCGATGAGCCAACAACCTTTCTCGACATCGGCTATCAGCTTAGAGAAGGCTGAGGGCTGGAAGGAAACGCCGCAGGCGGGAGACGAAGGCGGAGCAGTTGGAAAAAGAAATGATTCAACACGAAGAAAGACGCTTATGGGAAAGGATATTTAGTCAGGAAAATGGTTCAAAAATCGCTACCCATATGTCAAAAACGATAATGACGAGAAAAAGCGCGGCTAACAATAGCCCCATGCGAGTCGGCACAAGGCTTGGCTCATCTTCCTTGAGTGACTCAATTTGAGCCATTGGATCGGTGCTATCAAATGGATGCTGCTGTTTTTGCTTTAGCTCATGCTGATAGAGAATGATGCCCATAATCGACATAAATAGACCGGGTAGGCCACAGATTGCACCAAACAGATACTCGCGCTCGGCCGGTGAATCGGTGAAGACATAGGTTAGAAAGAAAGCCGAGATGCTGTTCCCCATCACCCATAATACCATGACGCTGATTTTGTTCACGACCGTAATCGGATCGTTGGCTACGATGATTAGGTAACAGCCGAACAGCCCAAGCGTCAAGCCTAAAAAGGCAATGCTAGCCGCGAAATCTTCGAGGTTAGTCGCTTCCCCTTGCGTGAATGGCATGACGACAGTGATTAACAGAGAGAACGCGGTTGCGAGGCCAAATAGCCATTTTAGAATGTTTGATTGAACAGTTTTCATCAGATATGTTTCCTTAGACGGGCGGCCGCTTCAAATGAGTCGATTGCCAAGCGCACGCGGGCAGCCCAATTGTCGGCGTTGTGTGCTTTTTGGTGGATACCATCTCCAAAAAAGGTCGGTGTCTCAAATTCCAACCCATCTGTCTCGACAAACTGAAGCGAGAAACCCTGACAATTTTGAACCAGCATTGGCCACTCTGCATCAGTCGCGTTGGTTGGCTCTGTTGACTGTTGGGCGATGATTTCTCCTGCGCGGCGCGAAAATCCACATGACCCTGCACAGACATCCAAAACCCCATCGGCCGCCCCATATAAAAGCGCAAACACACGGTTACAGATATATTCAGCCTCGCGCTGGACAAGAGGATGGGTCGCGTAGGCGCGAGAATTGCGACCGATAGCACTATAGTCCGCTAGCGTAATCACGCGCTTCACCATCTCGCGCAACTCGTCGGGATAGTGCATTTGCCAGTGTAGAATGCGGTCAGCGTCGCAGTAGTGAAACCAGTCGCCACCCGTTTGTAGGGCGGCTTTGACCGCATTGAGGCGAGATGTGCCAATCTCGGCCGATCCCGTTTCCCACACGGCGCAATCGTGTGCGCGATAGATGGCAAGGGTGTCGGCCGATGTCACAGGCGTTGCCACCACAATGTAGGCTTCATATAACTGCCGCAAGTTGCCCAGATGCTCGCGTAAGAATTCCCCCATCAAGTTATTTGGGTCGTGTAAGGTAGACAATAGAATCATGCTTCGATCATACCATAGGTAGCACAACGAAGAGACGCGGAGAAGGAACTGAGAGGCTCTATGAGAAAGGGATATAATAATTGCACAGCAACTACAATGTGCGCCCGTCGTCAACTTCGATGAAAGCGGTGTGCGGGTTAGTGCAAACCCCACTTGTGGAAATGGATAGGGAGCTGACGTGTCAACTGAGAAAGCGGGCGCGAATCTCAGGGGAGGGGATCATGCACTGATCTTTTTTACCAAACCAGCGATAGCGATGCTTGGCAATAAAGCGATAGACAACATCTCGAATTGGGCGCGGCACCACGATAAATATGTAAAGTAGCGACCACGCCCCCCTCAACTCACGTGCCACCCGCAACGCGCCTGTTGACCGCAAATAAAGTTGGTCACCCTCTTGTAAAATGAAGGTGTCAAATGTCTCTTGTGGAAAATTGTGTTTGGCAAGCAGTTGTTGCCCATAGTCCGACTGGAGCGACGCAAAAGCAAATTTCCCAGCAGGATCACGCTCAATGGTAAAGCTCACAACAGCGTTACAGAGATTGCAAACACCGTCAAAGAGAAGAACAGGCCTATCGCTCATGATCTTTCTAGTAACCGGCTTCCTTCACCGCACGCTGCATCTGCCTATTTGCGTCTCGCTTGGCAATATCTTTGCGCTTATCATACGTCTTCTTGCCTCGCGCCACGGCAATCTCGACCTTTGCACGCCCTTTCTTCAAATACATTCGCACGGGGATGCACGTCACCCCATTGGTCGCTAGTTGGTTGAGAATTTCATCGATCTCTTTGCGATGCAAAAGCAGCTTGCGACGGCGCGTCGGCTCATGATTCTCACGATTCCCATGCTTAAACTCAGCAATATCAACGCTTGTGAGATACAGCTCACCATTGTGTGGCTGGACATAGCCCTGCCGTAAACTGACCTGTCCAGATAGGCGGATCGACTTGATCTCCGTCCCTGTCAGGACAAGGCCGGCCTCGTAAGTTTCTAAAAACTCATAATCAAATCGCGCTTTGCGATTCTTAGCAACAAGTTTTGTTCCGTCCTTCGATTTCATGCAAAGAAGTTATCCACAAAAAAGATAAATTTTTCTTCATTCTCTTTTATGACAGGTAAAACGTTCGGTTTCTCCAGAGGGCCTAAGGGTTCTATTCGCCGTTCAGCAGAAAATCAACGGCGCGTTGAACTGTTTCATCATTTTCGTCGCCGATGATTTCGGGTGTGAAGTCGATGAAAATGTCGGGGGCAACACCAACGCCGTTAATGGCAATATCGGCCGGCGAGAAAAAGTTTGCTGTTGTCACGCGGAACTCAGAGCTATCATCGAGCGCAAACGGCGTTTGCACAGAGCCTTTGCCAAATGAGTTTGTGCCAATAATCGTGGCGCGGTCATAATCACGGAATGCGCCCGCAATAATCTCAGAGGCACTCGCGCTATTTTCATTGATGAGCAGCACCATCGGTATCTCCTCTGCGATCTGCCCATCATTTGTGCTAAAGCTCTCCGTGTTGCCATCGCTATCACGGATGATTAAGAAATCACCCTCTGGCAGAAATAGATCGCCGACCGAGATCGCCTGTGTGAGCAAGCCACCACCGTTGTAGCGCAAATCAAAAATGACGCTTTGCACGCCTGAATCAATGAGCGACTGCATTCCTTCAGTCAACTGTTGCGTCGCTACTTGGTTAAAACTTTCGAGACGAATGTACCCAATTTGCCCATCGGCTAGGGTCTTAAGCTCAACCTGCGGCACAATGATACGGTCGCGGACAATTGTCACATCGAACGGTTCTGCAACTCCGTCGCGCACGATAGTCAACACGACAGGCTCACCAATCGGCCCACGCACAATCGCCACCACCTCGTCAGTCACGAGACCTTGAATCGACTCGCCATCTACCCTCGTCACAATGTCATCTGGTTCAAGACCAGCTCTAAAGGCGGGTGTATCGACAATCGGCCGCACAATATAAAAGAACCCATCGTCGTTTGTATCGACATAAGCCCCAATGCCTGTGAAATCGCCGCGAAAACCGTCATTGATGCGTTGTGCCACCTCTGGTGGGAAGTAGTTGGTAAACTGATCGCCGAGCTGCTCAACCATCGCTGCGACCAGTGCCTCTGTAATCACCTCATCGGCCGGCAACTCCCCATAGTAATTCTGCTCGATCAGTTGCCAGACATCAAACAGTTTATTGAGATCTTCCTGATCAAATTCGCCGGGCTGACCGGTCGGAAATGGGGTAGGAGTCAGCGTTGGCAGTGGGGTAGTGGTAGGCAATGCGGCAATGGGTTGACCATCGGCCGAGACCTCCACAATTTTTGTCACTTCAACCATCTGTTCAGACGCGACCTCTACTAGCCGCGTGACGATCACTGTTTCAACGACGCGCACAACCTCGTCGCTCCCCTCGTCATTGTTTGATGCACACCCAACGATCAAAAGTAGTAACGCAATAGACAAGAAAAAAATAATTTTCGGACGATTCATGGTATTCCTACTGTGCAAAATTAACTTCGTAGCGTGTCAGTATAACGCATCGTCACCCGTTCTGGACGGTGTTATTCACCAGTTTGCAGGAATTTAACGGCACGCTCAAGCTGTTCATCACGCCCATTGTCTAGCCCCTCTTGTGTCGAGGTGGCCTCAATGTCAGGGAAAAGGCCGTTCTGGTCGATGGTATTGCGATTAGGCGTGAGCCAACGCGCCCACGTGACATGCACGGATGATGTATCGCTAAGGTCATAGACTAGCTGGACGGAGCCTTTGCCATACGTTTTTTCACCGATGAGGGTTGCGCGTTCGTGATCTCGCAACGCACCAGCGACGATCTCGGCCGAGCTGGCCGTTCCACCGTTAATCAACAAAACCAGCGGCACATCTTCCATTATTGCCAAATCGCCAGTTGTCTCGACGGTTGTTTCCCCTTCTCCGCGAGTGACCTGATGATAAACGACCTTATCAGCCAAAAACGCATCACTCACGTCAACTGCGGCATTCAGTAGCCCCCCTCCATTATTGCGTAAATCCAAAACAAACCGTTGCGCCCCCTCCTCGCGCAATCTTGTGACCGCATCGCTAATTTCGCTCCCACTCTGCTCGGTAAAGCGGATCAACTGCACATATCCAACCGACGTGTCATTACGCAACAACCGTGCAATGACAGAGGGTATCAAAATTTCTGCCCGTTCGATTTGCAAGTCGCGTGCCTCTGATCCATCAACTGGCAAAATAGTCAGTGTCACCGTTGTCCCAACCTCTCCCTTGATTAATTCGGCAATCGCATGGACAGGCACATCTGGGGCAATCGGCTCTCCATTGACGGCGAGCAGCACGTCGCCTGACTGAATGCCGGCCGATTCGGCAGGGTTGCCCGGTGTTGGCTCCAACACAATGTCACCCGCCTCTGTGCGCGTCAAGCTCGCCCCGATGCCGCCAAAGTTGCCGCGCAGATTTTCGCGCTCCTCTTGTCGAACGACGGGTTCTAGGAAAATTGTGTAAGGATCGTTGAGTGTTTGTAGTGAGCCGCGAATCGCTGAGTAGGTAACCTCGTGCGAATCAGGTAGATCGCCGAGAAAGTTTTCCTCGATTCGATCCCATGCTTCCCAGAAAACGACGAACTGCTCTTCCTCCAACGCGGAGCGGCGTGTGCGTTCCTCAACATAATCATTGGCGAGATAGCCTGTAAAGAAGGAAAGTAGCGCCATCAGCACAACCAGTACAGCGACTAAAATGTTGCGTAATAGGTCAGACATAAAATCCTCGTCGCTTTCACCTGTTTATCTACGAACTGGTCGCTATGCGCTCATAAAAGATAAGCTGTGTGTTTCCGTAGGTGCGGTTCTTAAAAATGGTCAGTTTTTCGGGGGAAATTTCCAAATATTCTTTCGGGTCGATCTGGACAATGACGATGCCATCAGGCACAAGTAGTCGGCCGAGATTTTCCTGTACGCCCGTTAACGCCCCCACCCACATCCCGCGATATTGGGGCGGCGCGATGTAAATGACATCAAAAGGGTCACTATTACGTTCGAGGAATTGAAAGGCATCGGCATGACGCACAGAAGCACGTTCTGTGAAGCCAACAGTCTCTAAATTATCTTGAACAACTCGTATTGCTGTGCGGCCTGCATCCACAAATGTACAGTGTGTCGCGCCGCGACTGAGTGCCTCGATGCCCACTGCGCCAGTTCCAGCAAACAGATCAAGCCAACGTTGCCCGTGTAAATAGTCATTTGGAACAAGGTTAAACAGGTTCTCTTTAACGCGATCCATTATCGGCCGAGTACTATCACCCGGCACCGCTTTTAGCCTTCGCCCTTTCGCTTCGCCTGCAATCACACGAATTGTCATACTACGCAGTTGTATTGATGTTGCGAGAATAACCAAATTCCCGCAACACGCATTTCGCTAGTCAATGTCAATCACTTTGAATCCGATCTGTCCGCCGGGCGAAACATATGTCACCGTCTCACCAACGGCAGCCCCAAGCAGAGCCATGCCCAATGGGCTTTCATTTGAAATACGCCCTTCTAGCGGGTTTGCCTCGGCCGCGCCAACGAGATGATAGCGTTCTTCTTCATCCTCACCTTCTTCCACAACGGTGACGTAAGAACCAACGCGCACAACGCTGTCATCATCCGTTTCCTCAATGATGACATGGTAGCGAATAATCTCTTCTAACTCGATGATGCGCCCTTCTAAAAATGACTGATCGTTGCGAGCAGATTCCAGCTCTGCATTATCGACAAATTCATCGTCTTGACCATCTTCCATCGCACGTTGCAGACGAGCGGCAACCTCCTCGCGGCGGACTGTCTTCATCTGATGCAGGTCATTCTGGATACGTTCTAAACCTTCGGGGGTTAATAGATGCGGTTTGCGAATAGACATTTTTCCTCGTAACGCCAAAAACCGCTGGGTTCAGCGGCGATCTCGGCGGATAATTATTAGATCGGCGCGAGATTATAGCAATAGTGATGGGGGGAAACAATACGCGCTTAGAAAATGGGCGTGGGGTTAATTATGGAATCGGCCGATAGTATATTGACTGGCATTTTTTATTGAGGATGCTCACATTAAGCTCAAGCATCTCTATCCGTCATTTTCTCGCATGAGTGGCCAGACAACGGTGGCAGTTGTGCCACGCCCTGCCCCCTTGCTGTGGATGGTGATGTGACCGCCATATTGCTCAACAACCGCTTGCACCAGCGACAATCCCAACCCTGACCCCGACACGCGCCGATTGCGTGCCTTATCAACGCGATAGAATCGCTTGAAGAGATGGGGGAGATCGTCCACCGAAATCCCCACCCCATCATCCTGAATCTCACATACCATCTCGCGCTCCGTCGCGGAGAGCCACCAATTCACATGCCCGTTTTGTGGCGTGTACTTGAGCGCGTTTTCGAGCAGGTTGCGAAGCACGAGACGCAAATGGGACATGTTGGCCTGCACGACCACTGGAGCGGGCGCGAGCAGCGTGACGGTGATCTGCTGTTTGTCGCGCAAGGGAGCGAGTTCACGCAGCACTGCCTCGGCAACCCGCTTGGCATCAACCCGCTCCTGTCCAATCTCCATGCGCTCGCTGTCAACGCGAGAAAGCGTGCCTAAATCTTCGACAAGGCGGGTGAGGCGCAGCAGTTCTTGCTCGATTTCGGCCGAATAGCGCATCATCTTCTCAGGCGCAATCTGTCCCGACTGCAACCGCTCGACGCGCAAGCGCATCGTCGTTAGCGGCGTTCGTAACTCGTGGGAGGCGTTGCTGGCAAAGGCACGTTGCTCCTCTAACATCTGCTCGACGCGCTCCGCCATCTGGTTAAAAGCACGCCCCAAGTCGCCAATCTCGTCCATGCGCGACGTTTCGATACGCTGCTGCAAATCTCCGTCGGCGATGTGCAGGGCAGTCGTTTGCAAGCGGCGCAGCGGACGGGTCAGCGAGGCGGAGAGATAGAGGCTGACGAGCAGTGCCGCCAGCGTTAGTGCGAGAAATACGCCAAACAGCGCGATCCAGCGTTGCTGCACGGCGGCTTGCGCGTCGGCGGCAGGGACGGTCAAATGGGCAATCGCCATTGCCGCGTTGTGGTCGATGACGGGGGCTGCGCTAAACAGAGTTGGTTCACCGTCGAGGTCGCGCAGCTCATAAATGACTTCATTGTTGAGTGCGGCTTGCACTTCGGCCGATTCCCCCACGTCTGGTAAATCGCCCTCACTCGTTATCCATCCAGACCCGTCCAGATGCAACAACGTGATGCGCGTATTTGTCTCATTGGCCAATTGGGCAACGACGACCGCCACCTCATCATCACCGACTTCCTGCTTCAAAAACTCTTCGACAGGCTCATGCAGGGCAGCCGCAACAAGCAATGCCTCAATTTGCAGTCGGCTTTCAAAATCTTCAAGCGCACCTGCCGATAGTTGCCGCCCTGCAAACAGCGTCAACCCGCCAAATCCCAGCACGATCAGGCTGACAAACGCGATCAGCAGTTGACCGCGCAAACTACGCACCTGCTGGCTCATGCGGTCAGCTCCTCTGGCGGCGTGAAGCGATAGCCGACCCTGTGCGCTGTGCGGAGATAGCGTGGCTTGCTGGGTTTCTCTTCAATCTTCTCGCGCAGCCAGCGCACATGCACGTCGAGCGTGCGCGTGTCGCCCAGCCAGCTTGTCCCCCACACCTTGTCAAATATCTCGGCGCGGCTAACCGTTGCGCCCGCTTTGCTCATCAGCAGTGCCAGCAGGTCAAACTCTTTGTGGCGCAGCGTCAATAGCTTGCCATCGCGCCACACCAGCCGATTGTCCAAATCGAGCCGCAGTGCGCCGATGGTGTGGTAGCCGTGCGTCATGCCGCGCTGGTCAAACTGCACGCGCCGCAACAGCGCACGGACGCGGGCGACCAGTTCTCGACTGCCAAACGGTTTTGTCAAGTAGTCATCTGCCCCCAGCTCAAGCCCCGTCACGCGGTCTACCTCCTCTCCCAACGCCGTCAGCATCAAAATCGGGACGACGCTCTGCTTGCGGATTTCGCGGCAGACCGCCCAGCCGTCCATTTCAGGCATGAGAATGTCGAGGATAACGAGGTCGGGGTGGTTGGTGAGGGCAAGGGAGAGACCTGTGCGGCCGTTATCGGCCGAATCTACCTCATACCCATAGTCGTGCAGCGTATCCGCCAGCGGTTCCGTAATCAGGGGATCATCATCAATCAGTAATAGTCGGGTCATCCCGCAATTGTTCGTGAAATCTTCCCTGACTTCAACCGCGATCTTGAAATTTAAGTTTGATTTAAGATCGGCCGAGTCATGTTGTCACATGGTGATGGCTTTAGGAATGAACCGCTACGAATAGTTCATCCCCTTCAAGCCATGCCAAATCAAAATCGCCGATTGGGACAACTGTGGGGCCAGTTGGCAAATCGGGGTCATGTATGTAAGCGAAAGAGTCATCCAGACCAACGATGACAACGGCATGAGGGGTGGCATAACGCCAATGGGGTAATTCGCCTGTGTCAACTGAAACGATGCACGGACTGTCATTCTCGATATGATGGCGTAATGTTGTGAGAGTACCATCTCCATAGGAAAAGGTCACGCCGAACTTAGTAAGATTGCGAATGTTAGAGAAAGGGGTTCCAACTTCACGCCTTGTGCCAAGTGTTCGCAGCAGACGGCGATAGGATGGGCGGACACCAACATAAGCCAACACCATTGCCGCACATGCGGTTAGGCAATCACCATCTGCGCGTTGCGGAAAATGAGCAACAGGTGTTTTGAGAAAGGACATTTTTCTATGCTTCGGGAAGTTGCAGGATGGGTGAAGAGGGTAAGTTGTGTGGAATAAATTGTTGTGGCACAGATTGGCGCGGTTGATAGATTGGAAGCGTACTGCTAACGGCCTGTGCTGCTGTGGTCAGAGCAGACTTTTTGCTCTCAGATATATCGACAATCTCCCCACTCAATACGTCCACATCCACTGTGCCAATCTGTCCAACAGTGCCAAGATGCGTTTTTGAGAGGGTCACAGACACACGCCAAACGATACGCTCGGTCAATGTCAATGTGGGCGTGTTGGCTGACATCATCAATGATACATCCTCACGCAGCCAACGGCGCACACGTTTGCGGGCGGCTTCGGCCGAAATCCGAATATCAGCCGTTTGATCCACCTGTATTCGCACAACCCCTGTTTCTGGGAGTTCAACCTGATCGAGAATAACCATCATGTCTGTCATTATAGCAGGTTTGTAACGAATCCCCGCGCTAAAGCAACGGGGCTTTAACCCTACCCCATAGGAGCGAGTTGTACGGCAGCATGAATGACAAACCCAAGTTGTAAAACCGATTTAAGAACTGTCGCTCCAGTCTTTAAGATCACGTTAGCAACTCGTCGCGGTCGTTGTGGCACAATTTTTTGCAGAACGGACAGACAAAACGATTTAAGAACTGTTTAAGAAATCCCCCCGTTACCAAGCTCCACGTCCCCACGACTTTATGGATGAACACAAACGGAAACGGATTTAAGAACTGTTTAAGAAGCGCACCCGTTACCAAATAAAGCGACACGCGACTTTATGCGTGACACAACTTGAGGAGTGAATATGTTAACTGGAAACGAAGTATGGACATTGTTACACGGCATGGGATTGGGCGGTTTTTTTCTGCTCACCTTCACCGCAGTTCTCTATGGGCTGTGGACATTACAACCTGAATTGATAACCCCCAACGGCTTACGTGAGCGTTTACGGATGCTCAATATCGGCACATCGCTGATGGCAGTCGCAGTTTGGTTGACGGTTATCACAGGGACATACGTTTTATATCCCCGCTATCGCGTCCCTGCCCCCGAAGGCGCAACCGACTTGAGCGCATACCCCCGCTCTTTTCTGAAAGCGAGCGAAACGTTGAGCTTTTGGCACTCGTTTGGGATGGAGTGGAAAGAGCATGTGGCGTGGATCGCGCCCATTTTGGCAACGGTTGTCGCCTACATCGTTTGGAAGTACGGCGACCAACTGGCGACAGACAAACGTCTGCGGCACATGACGATGATTTTGTTTGTCATCGCCATTGCAGCCGTTGGCATCGCAGGGATTTTTGGCGCACTGATTACGAAAAACGCGCCACTCGTTTAGGAGAAGTACACATCATGACAACGCTTGTAAATGAAACAGTTCAAACAGATTCGGCCGTCAACGCAATTGCGGCGGCGATGTTATCGGGCGGTATCGGCTCAATGGCGATTGGCCTCTTCACTGTCGGCGCGGAGATGAGCAGCGGCTTCAAGGGAATGCTCAACTGGTATGACCCTGCGGGTGCGATTTCGGGCAAAACGGCGGCGGGCGTGCTTGTTTGGCTCATCGCGTGGGTTCTGCTCAATCGCCGCTGGCAACAGAGCGATGCACCTGCACTCAACACCGTCTTTTTAGCGACACTGATTTTGGTAGGTGTCGGGTTAGCTTTGACCTTCCCGCCCGTCTTCACACTATTTGGGTAATGATATCAAAGGCCGATTTCTGCCAGAAGTCGGCCGTCTAAAAGGAACACACGATGAAGAAACGCAATTCAATCACACTTTTTCTGCTGCTCGGTTTGTTAATGGGCGCGTTGGCTTTCGGCCGCTTTGCCGCCCCCGCAATCGCTGCCTCTGACTCATCCGTTTACGATGACGATGACGACGGTGATTACGACGATGACGACGGCGGCGACTATGACGATGACGATGGCGATTATGACGATGACGACGGCGGCGACTACGGCGACTATGACGATGACGACGGCGGCGACTACGATGACGACGACGGCGGTGACTATGGCGACTATGACGATGACGACGGCGGCGACTACGATGACGACGACGGCGGTGACTATGGCGATTATGATGATGACGATAGTGGTGACTACGACGATGACGATGATTGGGACGATGATAGCGGCTCAGACAATGGCGCAGTCCGTGAACGTTATGGACGCATCGACCAACGACCCAGCGGCACCGTCGGCACATGGATAATCGGCGGCACGGCATACACGGCCGATAACAATACGTGGGTTAGCTCCCAAAATGGCTCTCTCAGTGTCGGTAGCTGTGTTGAGGTCAAGTATCGCACCGCGAACAACACGCTTATCAAAATCGAGGCGGAACGGGAGCATGAATGTAGTAGTGGTAGCGGAAGTAGTAATGGTGGCAGCAATGGCGGTGGTTACTGGAATGACACGGCCGAACGGTACGGGTTTGTCAACACGATGCCAGCCAACCCGCAACAGGGCGCATGGGTCATCAACGGCGTGACTTACACCGCCAACGCCCAAACGTGGATCAACCAGCAACACGGCGCGTTGCGCGTCGGCAGTTGTGTCGAGATCAAGTACCGCACCGCCGACAACACACTTGTCAAAATTGAGGTGGAACACCCCAGCGATTGCACAGGGTCACCTCATTAACCTTTAAGTTTTCGTTAAAAACTGAACCGACCTTTTCAGATATAAACGGTTCAAAACATTTAGGAGTACAAAGATGATGAAACGCAATTCGATGACACTACTTTTGTTACTAGGCTTGTTGATGGGGGCGTTGGCTTTCGGCCGCTTTGCCACCCCTGTTGCAGCAGCAGACGGCGCAGCCGCCGTGATGGATGATGACGATGACGATGACGGCGACGATAACGAGGTCAACGGCGTAATCGACAGCTTCCCTGCTGGTATGATTGGCACATGGGTTATCAGTGGCGTGAGCTACACGGCCGACAACACGACCCGCTTTGAACAAGACGACGGTGCGTTCGCAGTCGGCGCATGTGTCGAAGTTGAATTTGACGCAGCGACGATGATTGCTCGCAAAATCGAAACGGATGACGATTGTAACGGTGGCAACGGACATGTCGAGACACGCGGCACGCTCGACAGCTTCCCCGCTGGCATGATCGGCACATGGGTTGTCAATGGCGTGAGCTACACGGCCGATAGCACAACTCGCTTTGAACAGGAAGATGGCGCGTTTGTCGTCGGCGGCTGTGTTGAGGTGCGCTACGACCCCGCGACGATGATCGCCTCCAAAATTGAATCAGAGGATGATTGTAATGGTAACTCTGGCGGCTATGCAGAACGGTATGGGTTGGTCGAGAGCTTCCCCGCCGACCTGCTCGGTACATGGGTCATCGGTGGCGTGAGCTACACGACCGATGCAACCACCATCTTTAGCCAGCACGACGGCCCCTTCGTCGTCGGTGGCTGTGTCGAGGTACGCTACGATCCAACCACACTCGTTGCCAGCCGCATCGAGACCGACAACGACTGCCGTAACGATGACGACGATCATGGCAACAGCTATCGGCGCGTCTACGGCACGGTCAGCACTTTCCCCGCCGACCTGATCGGTACATGGATTGTCAACGATGTAAGCTACACGGCCGATGCCACGACTCGCTTTGACCAAAGCGACGGAGCATTTGTCGTCGGCGGCTGTGTTGAAGTCAACTATCTGCCCAACACGTTTGTCGCCATTGAAATTGAAACGGCTGAAGCGTATCACTGTGGGAACAATGGCGGTCACGACGACGACGACTTTGAGCGATACGGCGCAATCGACAGCTTCCCCGCTGGCTTGATCGGCACATGGGTCATCAACGGTGTGGTATACGAGGCTGGCAACGGCACGCGGTTTGAGCAAGAAGATGGCGCGTTTGCCGTCGGGCAATGTGCAGAGGTCAAATATCTGGCTGGCACGCCCAACATCGCGCTTGAGATCGAAACGGAAGACGGCTACCACTGTGGCAATGGCAACAACAGCGGCAGTTACCAATCGCTCTACGGCGTGTTGGACAGCTTCCCAACCGATCTACTCGGTGATTGGGTGGTTGCTGGCGTGACGTATTCGGCCGATGCCACCACCATTTTCAACCAAGAGGAGGGCGCATTTGCCATCGGTGGCTGTGTTGAAGTCACCTTCCAAACGGCGAACAACCTCGCCTTGCAAATCGAGACGGAAGACCCGTACCACTGCGGCAACTCCTCAACCCCACCTGCCCCAGCCGCTCCCTCGATGCGCGTCAACCATAACGCAGGAGCGGACGGCAGCGCGTTTGTCTTCGCAGGTCAAGATTTGCCAGCAGACAGCCCTGTAACAGTCAAGGTCAACGGTCAGGCGGTTGGCTCTGCACGCACGAACAGCACAGGGAAAGTCACGTTTGCCGTTCAGCCCAGCAGCGATGCGGCGGGACGTTCAGCCAACTACAACGTCTCGGTTGAGGTCAACGGCGCATCGGTCAATGCACCTTCGGTTGCCCACGACAACAGCCAAGCGGTTCGCACCCTCCCCGCCAACTACAGCGCACCCGTCATCATTACGTCGGTTGTGCCGCTGTCGATTAGCTTGAGCAATATCGCTATCTCTAGTCGGCCGACGCTGATTCTCACTGCCATGACATTGCTTTTGGCGGGAACAGGTGGTGTTATCTTGCGGCGTGCAGAACGTTGGTAATAGATGCTAGGCGGATGTTTCGGGATTTGAAAGTCTCGAAACACGATTTTTTACAAAAAGTCACGTCGCAATGACGTGACTTTTCCGCGTCGCAAACGACTTTATGGGTACACGACTGGACTCGGATAGCCTGACAAGGCTGTACGATGAGAACTACGATTTGGTCTATCGCACGATTGCGTTTCGCGTCGGCGATCCCCAAACGGTAGAGGATTTGACCAGCGACGTGTTTACCCGACTGTTGACGGCGATGAAACGTGGACGCGCTCCCGCTGAGTCGCCGACGGGCTGGCTGCTGACCGTCGCCCGTAATGTCGTTGCCGACCATTACCGCAAGCAAAATCGCTGGCAATGGACGCGCTTAACGGAGTGGCTAGTGAGTGACGAGACATCCCCCGACCAACGCACCGACCAGCAGTTGAGCGCGGAGGCGTTGCGGCTGTCAATGAACAAGCTAACTAAAATGCAGCAGCAGGTTCTCGCGCTACGCTTTGGGTACGGTATGCCAGTGCGTGAGGTGGCGGAGCTGCTGGAAAAAAGCGAGGGGGCAGTCAAAATGTTACAGGCGCGTGCAGTGGCGACACTGGCGCGGGAGATGCAATGAGCTTTGAGCAAATTGTGGTTGAGGCATTGGATTTGCTAGAGGCGGGTGAGTCCGTTGAGCAGATTTTGGCGCGGTTTCCAGAGTATTCGGCCGATCTGCGCCCCATCCTCATCACGGCAACCTCCCTCACCCAATTGAGCCACGCCCCTTCACCAGATGCGAAACGGCGCGGACGCTTGGCGTTTTTGGCGGCGGCCGAGCAGCAGCGCGGCTGGCAACTGTGGCCTGTTTTGACACAGGCGGCTCCCGTTCTCGCCCTGCTGATTATGCTATTTGTCGGTTGGCAGTTGTTACTCGATGTGCCAGTAGACGAGGCGACCCCGCAGCCCATTCTGCCGTTCACGACGACGCTTTCACCAACGCTAATCGCCACCCCAACGCCCCGCCCGTCTGCCACGCCCACTCTGCGCCCGTCTTCTACGTCAACGTTCACACCGACGGTCGAGGTACAGGTGGTTGCGACGCTTGTACCAACGGAGACAAACACGCCGATAGTGACGAGTACGACGGAGCCGACGGATCTGCCGATTGTCCTTCCCACCAGCACACCCGCCCCGTCCACTGCGACCCCTGCCCCAACCAATACTGTGCGGTCGACGGCGACCAATACCCTTTGGCCGACATTGACTAACACGCCGTGGCCGACCAACACGCCTGTACCAACGCGCACGCCATGGCCGACATTGACAAATACGCCTGTACCGACTGACACGCCATGGCCGACCTCTACTGCGACCCCATGGCCGACTTCTACAAGCACGCCGTGGCCGACCTCTACTGCGACCCCATGGCCGACTTCTACAAGCACACCGTGGCCGACCTCTACTGCGACCCCATGGCCGACTTCTACAAGCACGCCGTGGCCTTCGGCAACGCCAGACGATGATGGTGGCACACAACCGCAGCCAACGACACCCTCATCGCCCCAGCCAACACCCACCCCGCCAGATGACGACGACGACGATGATGGTGGCGGTTCACCACGACCAACGCCCACGCCGCCAGATGATGACGACGATGACGGTGGTTCACCACGACCAACGCCCACCCCGCCAGATGATGACGATGACGACGATGATGGTGGCGGTTCACCACGACCAACGCCTACACCGCGAGACGATGACGATGATGATGACGATGATGGCGGCGGGTCGTCACGACCGACTGCGACACCGCCCGATGACGATGATGACTAGGGATTATTCAAACTGTGCGTGGAGTGGGGCGAGTAGGTTACGCGCCATGCCTGCACCGATCATCTGGGCGGCGAGTTGTTCGCACGCCGCGACGAACTGTTTGGGATCGTCCGACCAGCGTTGGCTCAACGCGGCTACTTCAGATTGTGCTTGCCCACCGTACACATTAGACAATGCTTGCACTGCCGCCGCCTCTAAATCGGCCGTTGTGACTGTCGGCACGGCAACTGCCGACTCTAGCGCGGAGATGAGATCGCTGATGTTAGGTGGATTAGCTTTGCGCGGGGTACGCACCTGCTGTTTGGGCTTGAAGGTGAGATCGGAGATGTCCATTGCCAGCAGATCGGCCGAAGAAAAAGCACGCGGCAATGAAAGATGGCGCAACACGACGATGCGACCACGCTCAACAACCAGCTTGGCGAAGCGCGGCCGACCAGCGACCTTGCCGATAACCGCCAGTTCGCCCGTTTGCCGTTGAGCGCGAATCGTCTTGAGATGTTCGAGCAGACTCATTTCTTGAGCCGTAAGGCCGCAAGCGACTGAAATCCATAGATGAGCAATACAAATCCCGCGAGGATCAAGAGGCGATGGATCAGCTCAACTAGCGCGGCCTCCATGCCCAGCCATTCAAACATCGCCGTTTCGATGAGGTGGGCAACACCTAAAATGATGGCTCCCGTTGAGACGGCCGAAAGCGTTTTTCCGAAAACACCGCCCAATCCCGAACTGCGGACAGTGACGATCATCCATACGGCGGCGGCAATGAGGACAAAATCGAGGATGACATTGGCAATTTCCATAGTAGTAGCTCCTAGTTAATGTGTTAACGGATTAATTATATGGGGTAGAGAGATGAGTAAGCAGCTTTTTTTACCAAAATTCACGTCCCGCTTGTGGGAACCCGTCGATATTGCCTTTCTCGCCTTTTTCCGCATGGGATTTGGCTTGATTATGGGTTGGGAGGTGTGGCGATATTTTAACAAGGGGTGGATCGGCCGATATTGGGTCGAGCCAGATTTCTTTTTCACCTATCTCGGTTTTGGCTGGGTGAAGCCGTGGCCAGGCAACGGGATGTACATCCATTTCGCGGTGTTGGGCGTGTTGGCATTGTGCATCATGCTCGGCATTCAGTACCGTATCTCGGCCGTTCTCTTTTGGCTTGGCTTCACCTACGTCTTTTTGCTCGACCAAACCCACTACCTCAACCATTTCTACCTGATTTCGCTCATCAGCTTTCTACTTATTTGGCTCCCGGCCCATCGTGCCTCATCGCTCGACGCGCACTTTGACCCCGATCTACTTGCTGAGACAGCCCCGCGCTGGACGCTCTGGCTGCTGCGCTTTCAGGTCGGGATCGCCTACTTTTACGGCGGCATTGCCAAGCTCAATAGCGACTGGTTGCATGGCGACCCGATGCGAATGTGGCTGGCGGCGCGGACGGACTTTCCGTTTATCGGCCAATTTTTCACCGAAGAGTGGCTCGTCTATCTTTTTAGCTATGGTGGTCTACTGCTCGATCTGTTTGCCGTCCCGCTGCTGCTCTGGAAGCGCACCCGCTACGCGACGTTTGCCGTCGTTGTCCTCTTCCACCTGACCAACAACCGCCTCTTTACCATCGGCATTTTCCCCTTCTTCATGATCGCCGCGACGACCGTTTTCTTTGACCCTGACTGGCCGAAGCGTCTGTTTGGTTGGCGCGGCAGCGTGCCAAAAACGACGCAGACGACGAAGCTCTCACCTCGCGTTGCGGGGATGCTAGGCGTGTTTGTCGTTTGGCAACTGCTCATGCCGCTGCGCCACTACCTCTACCCCAGCAACGTCCATTGGTCAGAGGAGGGGCATCGCTTTGCATGGCACATGAAGCTGCGCGACAAGGACGCATCGGCCGAACTGTACGTCGTCACCCCCGACGGCACGACCCAGATAGAGCTAGACGACTATTTAACCAGTCGTCAGCAGGGCAAAATGGCGGGTCGCCCCGACATGCTGATCCAGTTCGCCCACCATCTCGCCGCTGAGTATGGGGAAGAGGCGGCGGTTCACGCACAGGTGCAGGTGTCGCTCAACGGGCGGGCGGAACGTTCTTTTGTCGATTCATCGGTTGATTTGGCGCGGGTTGAAAGGGGGATTCGGCCGAAAACATGGCTCTTGCCCTGACTTGATGTTGGGCATTCTTGCTAATCATTTTTGGACTCTCTAAAAGTCATCAAAGTTGTTGGGCGGACTTATCCATCGAACTGTCATTGCGCGGCAGTGAAGACTGGGTTCCCGCCTGCGCGGGAATGACAAATTACACAGTTTACAAGTTCGTTCTACCAAGCGACCTGTAATTGCTCGACCCGATGAATGATCGGCGCATCACGATAGCGAACCGTGCTTGGCTTCATGTTGAGGCGCAGATTGGGGCAGCGTTCTAATAAGGCACAAAAAGCGATGCGTGCCTCCAGCCGTGCCAACGGTGCGCCGAGGCAGTAGTGAATGCCCAGCCCAAACGCGACATGCTTATTCGGCTTGCGTGTTATGTCGAGGACGGTGGGATTTTCAAACACGGTCGCATCTCGATTGGCTGACAACAAAGCTGGCAAAACCGTTTTTCCCTGTGGGATCGTGACACCATGTAGCGTGATGTCCTCGCTGGCATAGCTCAGTTCTGTCGTCAGAACGGGGCTATCGTAGCGTAATAACTCTTCGATAGCTGTGTTGAGCAGGCCGTGATCAGATTTTAGCAGCGCAAACTGTGACGGGTTTTGCAGCAAGGCGTATGTACCGTTTGCAATCAGGCTAACCGTCGTTTCATGTCCTGCGATGATGAGCAGAATAACCATGGCGACTAGCTCTTCTTCTGTAAAACTGTCGCCTTCGTCTTCCGCCTGCACAAGCGCGGTCATCAGGTCGTCTCGCGGGGTCACACGTCGTTGCTCGGCGAGATTGCGAATGTAGCGAGTGAGTGAATGAACGGCGGGCATCATGCGGATGATGCCAAAAAGAGAGATTGATTCTAAAAATTTGCCAGCCCAGCCGAAAAATTTCGGCCGATCCCCCACCGGAATGCCCACCATTTCAGCAATCACCGTGACGGGCAACGGCAATGCAAACTGCTCGATCAATTCCATCTCGCGCTTATCGCCAACTTGATCGAGCAACCCATGAGCGATGCGCTCGATTTTTGGCTCTAACTGCTGGATGACGGCGGGCGTAAATGCCTTATGCACGAGATTTCGCAACCGTCGATGGTCTGGATCATCCATGTTGAGCATGTTCGTTTGTAACGCACGCAAAAATTTTGGCATCCATATATCAGCCCGCTTGCCTTTTTTATCTTTAGCATTTCTAGCATCTTTGACGATACGTGGGTCTTTTAATGCCGCAACGACATCCTCATAGCGTGTAATCAGATAGGCATCTACACCATACATAAATTTGGCATGATAGATAGGTTCATTTTCACGCATCCACGCGAGGTGCTTGTGTGCTTCTTGGGTAAATGGTCTTTTTGTAATGCTGAGTCGTTTAGTCATTGTTATCTCCTAGCTCATTCAAACCATACAGCAAAATTTAACACCGTCAAACGTACCAGAAGGCATTGCTTAATTTCTTTCTAACAACTGTAGGCTGTCGTACCATTTGTCGGCCGATCCCATGTAACATATCCCTACAACCGCAACAGGCAAGCACGTCTCCAACTGTGCTTTCTGTTTACAAAATACATGAAGCACAAAACGACCCAAACAGTTATCCTATTTGTCCTCGTCTGGGGAATGGTCTCGCTCGTTTCCCTCTCCATTGGACAGGCCGATCTCGTGCGAACGATCAACATGCAGCCCATCCTGCTCTGGACAGGCACGCTTGGCATCTTGGCGGGCTTTGCGCTTGCCCGCAGCCGCTTCCCGGCACTGACAGCAATGATCTACGCCTTTGTCTATGGGGCATTTGTGTTGGGGCTGTTGATCGGCCGATCAGATGCGTATACGGCCGATCAACTGTGGCGCGAGCGCGTCGCAGACATGGTGTCGCGCCAAATCGAATTTTTCCTCAAGGTCGCCAGCGGCAATACAAATCGTGATGCACTCATCTTTGTGATGCACACGACGCTGGTCATGTGGATTGTTGGTTTTACATCCGCGTGGTGGACATTTCGCACGACGCGCATTTGGCTCGTCATTTTGCCCAATGCGCTCGTCATGTTGAGCGTCATCTACTATGCGCCACCGACGTTAACGTGGTTTCTCGCCGCTTTTAGCATCTTCACCATGCTCTACATCGCCCAAACGCATCTGCTCGATAGCCAGCATGAATGGCAACAGGCGAACGTGCGCTATGGCAACGCGCTGTCAGGCCACTTTCTACGCAGCAGCCTCGTGGTCGCACTCATCGCGCTGGCGATTGTCTGGCGTGCGCCCGCGCTGCCCGCGAGTGCTGCTGTTGGCGATACGATCAACCGCGTCAACGAGCCGTGGCGCGTCTGGCGCGATAGCTGGCAACGCTGGTATTCCGCGCTGAACGCATCGGCACAGGGGACGAGCGATCCCTACCGCGAAACGCTCACGCTGGGCGGCGCACGCAACCCCGGTAATACGCTCATCATGGATGTCTATGTGGAAGAGCAGTTGCCCTATGCCTACTGGCGATCTACGACGCTCGATTTTTACGAAGATGGACAATGGCGCGTGCGTCCCGGCGAGACGATCACCTATTTTCCCGAAGATGAGCCACTCGCCATTCCGGACACCGATGCACGCCAAGAGGTCGAGCAGGTCTTTGTCAACTATGTGCCGAATGCGGGAACGATCTACGCTGCGCCGGACATGATTACGTCTGACCAGCAAATTCTCGTTCGCACAGACTATGATGCAAATGAGGCAATGCTTTTCTCGGCCGCCCGTTCACGCTATGTCCTACAAGCGGGGGATAACTATGTCGTGACCTCGCTGATGAGTTCGGCCGATCAAATTCAGCTTCGCAATGCGCCGACTAATTATTCGGCCGATATTCGCGCTGGCTATCTTGATGTTCCCGAAGTCATCACGGATCGCACCCGCGAACTTGCCACCCGCATCACCGCTTCTTACGACAACCCCTACGACAAAGCGGTCGCAGTGCAAAGTTTCCTCCGCAACACCATCACCTATAACGATCAAATTGATGCCCCACCACATGATGTCGAGCCAATCGACTATTTCCTGTTTGAATCACAAGAGGGGTACTGCAACTACTACGCCTCCGCCTTTGCGATCATGCTGCGCTCACAGGGAATTCCGACCCGTCTATCACGTGGCTTTGCGTCGGGCGAATTCAACGCCGACACGGGCGCGTATCGTGTTCGCGCCCGCGACGCACACACATGGCCAGAGGTCTATTTCCCACAATATGGCTGGGTGCAGTTTGAGCCAACCGTCATCATTAACCCAATTGATCGGCCTGTCGGCGATGGCTCCGATGTCGGCGTTGAGGATACACCACCCGATCTAAGCGATCTGCTCGACGATAGCGACATTGAAGAGTTTGATCCAGAGGCGTTGCAAGATGAGTTCAACGATCCGCCAGAGCTTGCTGGTGGAGATGATGCGGCAGGCGAGGCGAGCTTTTTCTCGCGCTTCAACGTTGTACAGGTGTTGGGTGCTGTGTTTACAGTCCTGTTTGCCGGTATCTTGGTCGCTGTCGCAAACCGAGCCAACCGCAACGTTGAGGGAACGGTAGAGGGGAGCTACACGCGCCTCGATCTGTGGGCGCGTTGGCTTGGCTTACAATTTAGCCCCAGCAACACGCCAAACGAGCGTGCTGAAGTTCTTATTGCAACTGTTCCAGAGGGTGAAACGCCCATCCGCAAACTGACGGATGAATTTGTTCGCAAGCAGTTCAGCCCCGACAAAGCAGATAACGTATTTATGAATACGCTGCTCGAATGGCGAACTTTGCGGCCGCTCTTGTTTAAACAAGGGTTACGACGCAAAGTTCGGCGCGATAAGTAGAACTACTTTGTCACCATCGCCTCGACATAGTCGGGAACGGGAATCCCGTCTGAGAGGCGGTCGTCGGCAATCGGCCGACCAAATTCAGTTGTCATCGGCACAATGCCAGCCCAATAGTTGAGCGCATAGTCCTCTTCATCGTCAGCCACGCCGGCATCACGAACTTTCGCGCTCGCTTGCTCAATCTCCATCGCAATGACCGCCGTGGCCTTCATCTCAATCGCGTTTGGCTGGCGTGTATCCTCCCAGCGACCCGGAATAAGTTTATCGGTGAAAATAGCCAGCGCGTGCATTTTTTCATCATAGTCAGTCACGGCGCGACCTGTGCCGAAGAGAACGGCCGAGCGATAGTTGACCGAATGATGAAATGCCGAACGCGCCAACACCAATCCATCAATGTGGGTGACGGTGACACAAATTTGCTTGCCCATTTCCGCATGTTTCAAGAGACGACTCGTTGATGCACCGTGCAGAAGCAGCGTGTCGCCATCGCGTGCGATCAGCGTTGGGATTACGATCGGCTGCTCATTGTCAGCAATACCGACGTGGCCGATCAAGGCAGCATCGAGAATAGGATAAATCGTTGCTTTATCATAATGACCACGCTTTGGAATACGGCGGACGCGAGAAAGATTTGTTGGGGTAAATTGTTCTGTCATGATTTTACGCCTTATGTGAAAAAGAATTGACAAAAAGAGAGCAAAATCTCCATAATGAATGTAACAAAAGAACAAAATGGAGATAAGCTAAAGTATAAGCATAGAACTAATGAGCAGCATAAGCGGGGGCGTAAGTACTTAATCAAAAGGGTGTGTTTCAAATACTTTGAGGGTGTCATTCCAGCG
>CAYMGE010000083.1:0-27161 GCA_964389925.1 uncultured Ardenticatenaceae bacterium | reverse complement strand
TCTATGGTAGACTACTTCCCTCGCTTTGACTACCCCCATTTTTTGGGAAGATACCGCCAAAGATGGATAATATGTGGCAATCTGCGTTGAAAACCAAGACGATAGATGAAAACATAGAAGAAGTCTGAAAAAGGAAGGCGACCCCAGAAAAGTCGCCGCCGTTGGGCTACAGCGGCGTAACGCCTGTGGACACCATGTAAGACCGCTTGCGGCGACGGTGGATGAAGCAGGTACTTATAGCGTGTTGCACACTTTTGCACACGTTTAAGGTAGCAGGTTTGAATGATTGCATTTTGCATCATCCACCCTGTTAAACGAAGCGTCAGTCATTTTTCCAGCATGAGATCAAAAAAAGCCGCAATTCAAATCGAATCGCGGCTTTTATGGTTAGGATTCGGCAAATCGGCCGATAATCCGCGCCGTATGCCGAATCGCCTTTTTTAAGTTGTCGATTTTGACATGCTCGTTGGGCGCGTGAACCTTGCCACCCGGATAGCCAGCTCCAGCCGTCACGATTGGCATGTCAGGGAACTGCTCGACAAACCACGCCATCGGCCCGCTGCCGCCCACGAGTGGTTCGAGCAGGGATGGCAGGCCAAATACTTCTTCGGCCGAGATCGCCACCATTTTGACATACTCGCTGCCGGGGTCAACCCGCGCTGGTGGATAGCCACCCGTCATCTTAAATTTGACATCCTCAAACCCGTTTGTGTCTAAGTGCGCCCGCAGTTTTTGCAAAATGTCGTCGGGCGTTTGATTTGGAACGAGACGAAAATCGAGCTTGGCTGTCGCATTTTTTGGAATGATCGTCTTGCCACCGTCCCCTTGATAGCCGCTCGTTAGCCCCGCAATGTTGCACGTTGGATCAAAAACGGCGGCGCGGCGTAATTCAACACCCCCTGCCATCCCCTTGATAAAGTTGGACAAGCCATAAGTCTTGAGCCAATTCTCAGAGAGGTCGGGCAGCTTTTCGAGCAGTTCTAAATCTTCTTCGCTGGCAGGCACGACATCATCGTAGAAACCGTCAATGAGGATATTGTCGTCTGCATCTTTGAGTGAGTTCAACGCCCAAATCAATCGCCATGCGGCATTTGGGAAGACAGAACCGCCCAACCCCGAATGGATGTCCCGATTGGCTGTCTCAACCCAGAGATGAATGAAGACAATGCCGCGTAAGCCCAACGAGACGGTTGGGTTGCCGTTCATGTTGACACCACCGAATTCCCAAATGCAGGCATCGGCCGCTAACAGCTCTTTGTTGTCGGTGATAAACGGCCGAATTGACGGGCTGCCAATCTCTTCCTCCCCCTCAATCACAAACTTGACGCGACAAGGCAACTCGCCCGTTGCCTCGACCAGCGCATCGAGGGCTGCCAAGCGCGTGATGATATGCCCTTTATCATCCGAAACCCCTCGCCCATACAGCGCACCCTTGCGCTCAGTCAGCTCCCACGGCGGCGACAGCCACAGAGCGAGTGGCTCTGGTGGCTGTACGTCATAGTGCAGATAGAGCAGCATGGTGCGCTCATTGTTCGTGCCATCTGCTTCACCGTATACAACTGGATACCCATCGGTAAACATAATTTGCGTTGCATACCCACGCTCTGACAACATCTCCGCGACCAAATTGGCGCATTCGGTGATACCCCGATTTTGTGCCGATACACTAGGTTGACCAACCAAACGGCGCAGTTCCGCCACCGTTTGGTCAAAATTTTTCTCAATAATTGCGTCTACTGCTTCAAAATCAATTGTCATTAAATTTCCTAAGACATAAAAGAGCGTTTTATGCAACGCTCCTAAAAAAATAAAAATGGGTCTTTGGGATTTGAATAGGGGTAAGATCACAAGCCATTTACCGAACCCCTACCTCGAATTTGCGTAACTATAGTTTCTGAATTACGTCACCTTGCCGAACGATGCCCGCCTTGACGACACGCGCACAAACGCCGCGCAAGTGCAGAGCCTTTCCAACGTCTGAGTTGACAAACTTAACGGCCTCAACCCCAAACCGTTGTGCAAACTTTTTGCAGCCATTGTGTGGCATTGGCGTGATTTCGATTACTGTCTCGCCAATGGCGAGGCGCGTTCCTGCGGGTGTGTTGGTCTCACTCAAGTCAAAATCGACATAGAACTGATCGCCTGCCAGTGGCCACTCCTCTTTGGACGGTGTGAGCAGATCGATCATGCGTGCATTCATGAGATTTAGCTGCATCTCTGGATGCGCTGACCCATCGGCCGTCCGCTTGCTCCCCCGCGTCAGCCAGTTATCCCCAACCAGCCCCACCTCAAGATCAAGCTCGCCTGTTTGCAAAACTTCACGCTCATCATCTTGCGGCCGACGCACGAGCAGTTCTAATGTGCCACGCTCTTTTGGAGAAGCCGCGATATGTGCCAATCCTGCTTCTAGTTCTGCTTTAGTCGTATGAACATTCATTCCCATGATATATTTTTCTCCATGTGTGGATTCTCGCCCATGCGAGAATGACAACTCAAGAAACACAGAGTACGAGATATATGGGAAGATTGCAACCTTTATTATGCAAAATAAAAAGGCGACCATTGGTCGCCTTTCAAAAGAGGAGAGAGTGTCAGCCAACGCGCTGATGATCTCATAGTTTGATTTCTGTTTACACTACCTGAACCGTGATTTTCTTGGGTTCAGCCTCTGGCAAACGCGGCAAGGTGAGAGTCAAAACGCCATCTTTCACATTTGCAACGATGTTTTCGCGGTCAATACGCCGACCAACGGTGAACGCACGTTGATACAACACGTTGCGGTCGGTCGCCTTACCATGCAGGGTCAACTCGCTATTTTCAAGCGTGATGTCGAGATTCTCGGCCGAAACGCCCGCCATATCCGCCAGCAACATCAACTCGCCATCTCTCTCTACAATGTCTACACGTGGTTGTGCCACGCGGGTTTTTTCTGTTGTCTCTGTCATTTTCTAAATCCTCCGCTTATGCAGCCTGTACGGTAATTTGACGTGGCTTCTCAGCTTCAACTTTTGGCAGCGTAATTGTCAGCACGCCGTTAGTGTAGTTGGCTACGATATTTTCCGCATCGACGGTGAAGGGCAGCTTCCAATTGCGCGTAAACGAACCGTAAGAACGCTCGCGGCGCAGGTAGTTTACGGTCTCGCCTTCGACCTCTGTACGACGCTCGCCGTGTACAGAAAGCACGTTTTTCTCTAATGAGATGTCAAACGCATCGGCCGAAAAGCCGGGCACATCGGCCGAGACGACGGCGCGATCCTCGCTCACATCCCACGAAAACTGATCTGTGCCACTCTCGAAAACCCGCTCAAAATCGCGGTTCATTGCATCAATCACTCGACCAAATTCAGGAAAAAGGGGTCGATAAGTTTTTCTCATTAACATGGTTAAAATCTCCTATCAAATCTGTTTTAGCACTCTGTGCATTAGACTGCTAAAATGATAGCGAATCAGAGTTAGAGAAACATTTTCGTAAAATTATACGATTGTTAGCATTATTGTGAGTATGGCAGATTGGGCAATGATGACTATTTTGCCCAAGTGATAAGATGTGGCGAAGTCGTGGCGTAAAAAGCAATTTTGATACTGTGCGCTGTACTGCGCGACCAGCTTACGCAACACGCTTTACATAATAAATCCAAAATCCTCTTCGCCTGAACCTGTTATACTTCTTGATGTAATTTGAACATTTAAGGAGTGATCGATGGACTTAAAACCATACATTGCCGACGTAATCAATCGGCGCGATTTGACATTTGAGCAGGCACAGGAGGCGATGGACGTGATCATGTCTGGCGCGGCGACACAGGCACAGATCGGCAGCTATTTGACGGCGTTGCGGATGAAAGGGGAGACGGCGGCCGAGATTGCGGGCAGTGCTGCATCAATGCGCTCACATGTTGTGTCGGTTGAGGTGGAGACGACGGACGGGAAACTTTATGACATTGTCGGCACTGGCGGGGATGGGGCGCACACGTTCAACATCTCAACGACAACAGCGTTTGTCGTTGCAGGTGCTGGGAAGACGGTTGCCAAACATGGCAATCGAGCGGCGAGTAGCCGCAGCGGGGCGGCCGATGTGTTGACGGCACTGGGGGGGAATTTGGATATTTCGGCCGAGCAGGTCGAAAAAGTGATCGCCCAAACCGGCATCGGCTTTCTCTACGCCATCAAACACCATCCCGCAATGCGCCACGCCATCGGCCCGCGCCGCGAGCTAGGCCAGCGCACCATCTTCAACATTCTCGGCCCGCTCACCAACCCAGCCCAAGCGACTCACTACATGGTTGGCGTGTTTGCCCCAGCATACACGGAGCCGATGGCAGAGACGTTGGGCAAATTGGGCGCAAAAGCGGCCTTTGTCGTGCATGGGGCGGACAACCTCGACGAGTTGAGCGTGACGGGCGTGAATCGCATCAGCCATTGGCACAACAAGCGTGTCGTCACCTATGACCTTGACCCAGCCAATCTAGGGTTGCCACTTGCCGACAAATCAGCGTTAGTCGGTGGACTGCCAGAGGAAAACGCAGCGATCACACGCGGCATCTTGAGCGGAGAGATGGACGGGGCAAAGCGGGATATTGTACTGTTGAATGCGGCGGCCGCGCTGTGTGTCGAAACGGGTGATTTTGTGCGAGGATTGGAAGAGGCTGAAGATGCAATTGATAGCGGTGCGGCACTGGCAAAGCTAGACGCTTGGATTGAGGCGACGAATTCAGTTTAGGGGGATTGTATTTTTATGATTTCATTGTTGAAAGGCAAACAAATCGTGCTGGGCGTGTCGGGGTCAATCGCTTGTTATAAGTCGGCCGATCTAGCCTCCAAACTGACGCAAGCTGGCGCATTGGTCGATGTCATTTTGACAGAAGCCGCCCAGAAATTTGTCGCACCGTTGACATTCCAATCCGTGACGGGACGCACCGTTTACAGTGATTTGTGGAATCGAGATGGTCACGTGCAGCACGTGAAATTGGGGGAGTCGGCCGATCTGCTGCTCATCTCGCCCGCCACCGCACACACCCTTGCAAAACTCGCAACCGGCTTTGCCGACAACTTCCTGACCGTCACGGCACTCGCCGCACGCTGCCCCGTCCTGATTGCCCCCGCGATGGACGGCGGCATGTTCGCGCATCCGGCCGTGCAGGAGAATGTCGCACTGCTGCGCGAACGCGGGGTGATCATCATTGAGCCAAAAGAGGGGCGCATGGCATCGGGATTGGTTGGCAAGGGTCGATTGCCGGAGACGGCCGAGATGATGGGACACGTCCGACAACTGCTGGGACGTGAGGGGGCGTTGGCTGGCAAGCGGTTGTTGATTACGGCAGGGCCGACGCAAGAACCGCTTGATCCTGTCCGCTTTATTTCAAACCATTCATCTGGAAAACAGGGGATCGCGTTGGCACAGGCGGCGATTGACATGGGGGCTGAGGTGACGCTGATTACGGGGCGCATTCACGAGCCGATTCCGTTTGGCGTGACGCTCGTGCAGATTCAGACGGCTCTTGAGCTACATGATGCCGTCATGGCGCATATCGCAACACGCGATGTGCTGGTGATGGCGGCGGCCGTGGGAGATTTTCGGCCGAAGCACCTCGCCACCCAAAAGATCAAAAAAGAGAAGGACGGTGTGCCGACTATTGAACTGACACGCAACCCCGATATTACGGTGGCTGTGCGCGATTGGAAAGCTGCAAATAGGGCCGATTTGCTGATGGTGGGGTTTGCGGCCGAGACACAGAACTGGCTGGAAAATGGTCAGTCGAAACTCGGCCGAAAAGGGCTTGACCTGATCGCCATCAACGACGTGAGCGGCACGCTGACCGGCTTTCGCAGCGAGACAAACGCGATCACGCTGCTGGGGAAAGCCGGGGTTGTGGCAGAGATTCCGTTGCAGTCAAAGGCAGCGGTAGCCGAGGCGATTTTGTCAGAGGTGGCGGGGATGATTGCTCGGAATGGCACAGTCGCGGAGTAGAAACATCGCTTAACTCGCTGTTTTGCTGCGCCACTCCGCCTCTTCTAATCCCCAGCCACAGGCAAATCCTCGTAAGCCTTTGACGTATCCAAGCGATCGACAACGAGCTGCGCGACATCCTTCACAGACATCGACTCCCCAGCCTTGCCCTTCGCGTCGTTGAACATGACGGCACAGAACGGACAGCCAACCGCGACCGTTTTCGCGCCTGTCTCTTCTGCCTGCCCGTAACGCTCGACGTTAACCGCCTGATCGCTGTGTTCTTCTTCTTTCCAAACCTGCGCCCCACCGGCACCACAGCAGAATGAATCAGCCTTGTTTTTGTCCATTTCGAGAAGGGTGAAGCCAGCGTTTTCGAGCGCGATGCGGGGGTCGTCGTAGATGCCGTTGTGTCGGCCGAGATAGCAAGGGTCGTGATAAGTGATATGCTCCAACTTGCCGTCGTTCAACTGCAATTTGCCCTTGCCAATCAGGTCGGCCAGCATTTGCGTGTGGTGGAACGCCGCATAGTCCCCGCCCATCTTTTCATACTCAACGCCGATTGTGTGCAAGCAGTGTGGGCAGAATGTGACCAGCTTTTTCTGCTGATGGTTCATGCCATATTGGTTAAACGTCTCGATATTTTGCGTGGCAAGCTCCATAAACAGATACTCGTTGCCAGCACGTCGGGCGGGGTCGCCCGTGCAGGTTTCCTGATTGCCTAGCACAGCGTAACTGACACCGGCCGCGTTCAAAATGGTCGCAACGGCACGCGCTGTGTTTTGTGCGTCTGGGTCATACGCACCCGCGCAGCCAACCCAGAAGAGATACTCAAAGTCGGGGTTTTCTGCGACCAGTGGCACGGAGAATGGCAATGATTCAGCCCACTCCATGCGGTCATTGGCTGCGCCCCACGGGTTGCCGCGTCGCTCCATGCCCTGAAATGCGTTGGTTAGCTCTCTGGGATATTCGTCGCGTTCGAGAACGGCCGAGCGGCGCATGTCCATCAAATCGTGCAGCGGTTCATTGCCGACGGGACAAACTTGGTTGCACGCACCACAAGCGGTACACGCCCACAACGCGCTCTCGCTCAACGCATAGTCCATCAGCGGCAGCTCATCTTCGCCGCCGGCCGCCAGCGAGATAAAGTTGTTTTTGATGTAGTAGCGTTTGTTGATTTCAATCGCGGCAGGAGACAGCTCTTTGCCCGTGTTGTAGGCGGGGCAAGCCTCTTGACAGCGATTACACATAATGCACGCAAATGCGTCCATAATTTGTGTTTCGCTCAGGTCGGTCAATTTGGAAACACCAAACTTTTCCTGCTCTTCGTCGGAGAAGTCGAGCGGGTTGAGTGCGCCCAATGCGCCGCGATCTGGACGGGTTGCAAAGTTGAGCGGCCCCATAAAGAGGTGGGCATGTTTGGTATAGGGGAAATAAGGCAAAAAGCCCAAGATAGACCCCAGCGCGATCCACCACGCAACATGCCAGATGATTTCTAACGTGCCGTGACTGAACCCCGATAAGACCGTTGTTGCCATCACGTTGGCAAAAATTTGTGAGCTGTCACCGCCGTGCATGGCTGCGATGGCGGAGGCACTGAGGAAACGTGCGCCCACGTGCATCAAAATGAACAACCCGACGATCAGCGAATCGCGCTTGATTGCGCCACTGCGTGGTTTTTCCATCAGTTTGACGTTTTCACGGATGGACAACACCTTGTCTTGTGCAATAAAGCGGCGAATGAGGAAATAGACGACACCTGAAAGCACGGTGAAGGTTAAAATATCGGCCGTAAACCGAAACAAATTCCCCCACCAATAGTTGTACTCTGCGCTCCACAGATGCCACGCTTCAGGTAGAAAGCCCTCCATGGTGTCCACACCGTTGACGAGGAAGTAGAAGATGAACCCCCACGCGACCCCTGTGTGCAGGATGCTGGTAAAGGTGCGATTTCGCAGGATATTGCCCTGCGTAAATAATTTTTCAACGGCAATGGTAAGGCGAATGGGGATTTGATCGATCCGCAGTTTGTCTGGCCCTTCCCCACGTGTGATGACGGCATACATTTTGCTAAATGTGCCATACGCGAGATAGACGGCAACTAGGGCGGCAACGACGAACAAGATTTTTTCAACGAATGTTAGCATGTGCTTCTCTTCCTTCTTTTTAGAATAGTGTGGGCAGACAAAAGCCTGCCCAACGTAAGCAAAAGTTTAACATACGTCAGAATTGATGACAACATGACGCAGTGCGGCATAGGTATGTTTCGATATGATGCATTGTGTGTTGCGTGTCCAGCTTACGCAATACGTTTTATAATGGCGAATAACCAAGGGCACTTTGCCATCTCACATCGTCATGACCTGTGTGCCGCCTTCTGTCAGATTAAAATGCACCTCACGTAGATCGGACAGTTCGCGGCGGATGAGGTCGTGTCGGCCGTTCGGGCAGCAAACGATCACAAACGCGCTGATCTTGCCGCCGGGCAGTTGAGCATGTGCGCCCAATCGGCCGACTCGCTCCGTGACCTCGCGCACATACTGATTGACAAATTTGCCCGGCAGCTGCATTTTGAGCTGTTGTTGTGCTTCGATGATGCGGCCGACTTCTGCCATATCACCCGCCCGAAACGCAATCTCCAATTGATACCCGATCTGCTTCATGGCGTGCAGAATGTCGTGTGCGCTGTGCATGTGGCTCGACAGCAGAGCCAGCGATGGCTTGCTTTTGAGATGATGTCCACTGTAAAAAAATAGGAGCGAGTTGACCAATGCTTTGCGCGTCGCGTCGCTCATCTCAATGTCGCGTGCCGTGATGCGCGGCCCGTCATACTCGATCAACTTTAAGCCACCAAGCGCACAAATTGCCGGGTCATGATAGCCAGACGCGCCATCGAGAATGTCCACTTCGATGTGCGCCGCCTCCTCAAATAGCTGCTGCTGGCTGACATGATGCCCTTGTAGCGCGTGCATCGCGTGCAGTAGCCCGACCGTGACCGCCCCAGATGAGCCAAGCCCGCTCTCGCTGGCGAGGTCTGCCATAATGGTTAGCTCGACAGGCGTTTGGGTTAGTCCCGTGAGCTTGAGTGCTTCGCGGATCAAATTGTGGCGGATTTGCTTGAAGCCCGTGACGCGCTCATGCACGTTTTGATATTTCAGGTCGATGTACTGGTTGGGGCTGCGCTTGAGAACGACGTAGATATATTTGTCGATGGTTGCGCTGACGGTGACTCCGCCAAACTCGGCCGCAAACTGTTTCAAATCAGTCAGGCCACCAGCCATAGGGATGCGAAGGGGTGTTTTTGAAATGACGATCATCGGTCACCCTCTAACGTTAAGACGCGCTGCGCGACCTGCCGAACATTCTCATGCACAGTGGGGCGCGTTCCACCGAGATGGATCCACTCATTCGCCTTGACATAGCCAATCGTCGCGCCCTGCTCCAACGCACGTTGCAGATTGGGCATGACACGAAACTCATCGACCTTGCGGCTGGTCATCGCTTGCACAACGTCGGGAGACAGCTTCCAGAGACCAATGTCAAAATAGTCACTACTGCCACACCATGCGACAGTGATGTGCTGCTCGTTGAATGAGACCCGCACATTGGGGTTTTCGTCCTCTGGGCCGAGCGCAATGGTTTGTACGTTAGGCAGCGCGTGATGTTGCACAGCTTCAAAGAGTGTGCGTGGTACATAGAGATCGGCGAGCCAAACGATGATTGACTCGGCCGATGGAAACGCCTCATGCGCCGTGTAGATAGCGTGACCCGTCCCCAACGCTTGCGGCTGTTTGACATAGTGGAGTGGCAAACCGTCATAGTCATCGCCAAAATAACGGCGAATTTGTTCCGCATGATGTCCCACAACGAGGATGAGGCGGTCACGGGTGGGGTCAAGTTGCTGGCTGTTTCTGAGATTGCGAATGCTGTATTCGAGAAAGGGGCGCAGCGCGATGGGATACATACATTTCTGCAAGTAGGTTCCCAAGCGGCCGAAGCGCGTTCCTTTTCCAGCGGCTAGGCAAATGTAGTCCATAGAGAGATTTTTGTCTGCTCACGTTACACACGCCGTTGTAGAGGCTAGGCAAATGGTGCCAAATTTCAATCAATCCGACTATTGAGACCATTTTCCTCGCCTTATCTAGTGCCAAAGGGTGAGATAAACGGCATTGAAGCAGGCCATCGGCCGTTTACCTCACCCCTACAGCGACATCGCGTAACATGAGATATTTATTGCGGGGCGAAATGTGCTTACACTATTTTACAGACATCGTTACCTTTTTCAGCGTCGTTGGGCGGTTCAACAGCCGCTCACCAACAAACCGCTGCATCCGCCGTAAACTCTGCTTGGCAAAATAGACTTGTAGGTGTCGGCCGAATAGCCAAAAGCCAAAGCGATACAGCGGATTAGGGATACGGCCCGATTTTGAATAGGCTTCAATGTGAAAGTTGAGCGTGCCGGTCTCTGCTAACTTTTGAATCTCGAACGTGATTTCTCCCATTTCCCAATGCCCTTCCAGCGTTTGATAGCTGTAGCCCCAAACGTGCAGGTCGCCTTGATCTGTCTGACGCACCTCGTCGATCACGCGCGAGATACGCACGCCAAAGAAGAAACGAAAAATGTAGAGAAACTGCGCCCGCAATAGCATGACGCGCTCTCCCAATGGTGTTTCCGCAACGAAGATGCCAGTGATGAGGGAAGGGGGTGGAAATTCGTAGTTACGTAACACGTCTTGTGCCAACGCAAAGGCGTTGTCGGGCATCGGTGCGCCGGGGGCTTCATTGGGTAAAGGGGCGTTATATTCGTCAATATTCCAACCGTTTTGCTGGGTGTACTCGTGACGCTTGGATATATCGTAGTTAATCGGCCGATTTCCATACCAATCGAGCCGCTTGCGATACCGTTTTAGCAACTTCTCACGCTTATTCATTTCCCTGTTCTTTTTGCAAATCAGCCGATGTCCCCTGCCTACCTTTCTTTTGAGTGCATTTCATAAAATTATTGCATCCGCAGAACAACCCGCGCATCTTGCCATAACTCTTCTAAATCGTAATACTCACGTTTTTCCGAGTCAAAGACATGGATAACAATCGCACCAAAATCAATTAGCATCCAGCCGTCATCCTCGCTGCCTTCTATGCTGAGGGCAATCTCCCGCGCTTTTTGCTTGGCCTCATCTAGCATCGCGCTGACCAACGCCTTTATTTGACGATTACTTTGTCCATTGCAGAGCAGAAAATAGTCCGCAAAAATCACCTGCTCTTGCATATCAAGCAGCAGAATATCGCTGCCTTTCTTATCGAGAATTGCTTCCACCAGTAAATTGGCGAATTCTAGTGTGTTCAGTTGTGTAGCCTCCGCTATTGTTTGCATTGGCACATTGTAGCATGTGAAAGAGGCAGTGAACAGTTAGCGGCTTCACGCTGCTCACGCCTAACCATAGCGTTGTGCTAGCCGTTCATACTCCGCATTGTTGCGGATGAAATCGAGATCGCCATCGGCCGCAATCTGCCCCCAACTCGTCATATTCATCTGCAACGCCAACCGCAACTGTCCCAACGCCTCTTCTATGTTGCCACAGATCGACTCAAAACAGGCCAAATTGTATGGATTTTGATACATACTGAGTTCTCGCGCACGATTGATGTATTCGACGAGATCATCTGGCTCGTCAAGGCGACGCAGAACACCGATCAGGGAGACGAGCGAGAAGTAATCTTTTGGTGAGAAATCTATCGCTTGTCGATAGGCCCCCGCTGCCTCTTCATAGCGTTCGAGCTGTTTGAGTGTATCCCCCAAGCCCGCATAGGCCGGCGCGTAGTAGGGGTCACACGTGATGGCACGCTGAAAATTTCGCACAGAGTCACCAAATTCGCTCAGGAAAAATTGTGAGTGGGCAAGGCCAGCGAGAGCGGGCGCATGATCTGGGTCGAGCCGCAGGGCGCGATCATAGTGACGAATTGCGTCGGGATGACGATTCATGCGTCGCTCAAAGTCGCCCAAGCCGCAGTGGACATCGGCCGATTCCGCATCGAGCCGCAACGCCCGATCAAACTCAAACTTGCCCTCAAAAAACCGCTCCATTGCGAGGTAGACCTGCCCCATGCCCGTTCGCGCCGCCACAAGTTGGTCATCCCGCTCAATCGCAAGCTGATAGCGTTCCTCAGCCTGTCGCCACTGCTCGAGCAGACAGTGCGCGTTGCCCAACAGCGTCATAATCATCGGATTGCGCGGTTCGAGATAGTCGGCAAGCTGATACATTTCGAGCGCACGCTCACCATCACGTACCGCCTCGTAAGCCTCTCCTAACGCAACGACCAGCTCAATATCATTCTCTTTGCGCTGCACGGCTGGCTCAAAATAGTTAATCGCTTCCTCAATCTCGCTTAACATCAAGGCGGAAAAGCCAGCCCCTTTCAACGCGCCGTAAAGCTGTGGATTCTTCTCCAAAGCAGCCTGATAGTAGGGCAACGCTAGTTCTGGATCGCCGCTTTTCAAGTGCATGTCGCCCATACCGCGCAGGGCGGGGGCAAAATCGGGGTCGAGCGCAAGGGCTTCTTGATAGTGAACTTCAGCCACGACCGCACCGCGTAGTGCCAGCGACACATCTCCCAAGCCACAGTGCGCGGCAACTCGTTCCGGTTCTATGGCGAGTGCCTGCTCAAATGCGATCTGGGCGGCCGCATACTGCTGTAGAGCGAGCAACGCTGTGCCATAGCCGCTTTGCGCTTCGGCCGATCCCTCAGCCAGCACAACCGCCTGCTCATACGCCGCGACCGCATTTTCTGCTTCCAAATTGGCGACGTAAACTGCGCCGAGTGCGAGATGCGCCGTTAGGTTGTCCGGAGCCAATTCGCACGCTTGTGTAAAGGTGCGGATCGCTTTGTCAAGCTGTTGCTGCTTCATGCGTGCATTGCCGAGACCGAGCAGTGAGTCAACATCGGCCGCATCATGTTCAGCAGCCATCCGATAGGCCAATTCCGAGCCAGCAAAATCATTTAGGGCAAGCCGGACTGCCCCCAATCCGCGCCATGCTTCGACGTTTTGTTCGTCATAGGCCGTTGCCTGCTCAAACGTCTGTTGTGCCTCAGCGTAACGCCCCAACGCCATTAACACGTCCGCCTTACCCAGATATGCTGCAACTGAGCGTCTATCGTACATCAAGGCCGCATCGTAAGCGGCTAGCGCGTCATCGCCCAACCCTAGCTGTCGATAGACCTCACCGCGCGTGATGTACACATCGGGGTTATGCGGCTCCAATTCGGCCGCCCGATCCAGCGTTTCTCGCGCTTTGTCCAGTTCGCCACGCTGTGCCAACAGCTTGCCGAGTGGCAGATAGGGCGCGGCCTGCGATGGGTCAAGCCCAATCGCCCACTGGAACGCCGTCTCCGCTTTTTTCTCCTCGCCTAACTTGAGATAGGTTCGGCCGATGCCAATGTTCGCCTGCACGTCTCGCCCATCAATCTGGAGAGCCGCCTCGTAGTAACGCTGTGCTTCGACAATTTTGCCCGTGTGCAAAAATGCGTCGCCTAGTTTGCGCGGTGAGACCTTGGCCTGTGGATTTAACCGCCGCGCCTCACCATACCAGTTTAACGCTGACTCATAACGTCGCTGATGATGGGCAATATCGCCTAGCCCTGCCTTTGCCAGCGCGATCAGGCGAGCGTTCGTCGGCGGCAATGACAGCGCGTGTTCCAATGCAGCCTTTGCCTCTGTCAGATTATTTTGAGCAAGTTGAACCCGCCCTAAGCCAACCAGCGTGGCGAGGTGGTCGGGGCTGAGTTCGGCCGACCGCTCAAACGCAATGCGTGCCGCTTCGTATTTCTTCTGTCGCCACAGCGTCCGCGCCAAACCAAATTGTGCATCTGCATGGGTGGCATCGAATTGTAACGTCTGCTCAAAGGCGCGTTGTGCCTCTCCCCAAGCGGCCTCTTTTGACAAGAGTTGTCCAATTTGAGTGTGGATATAGGAATCATCTGGGGTGAGTTCGGCCGATTGACGATAAGCCCACAGCGCAACCTCCCTATCATCGAGCGCAAACGCCGCATCTGCCAATCCTGTGTACGTCGCTGCCGTGCGTTCACCTTTTTCAATCGCCTGCTCAAAGTTGGTGCGGGCTGCTGCAAACTCTTTGGCCTCTGCGTCTAGTTCTGCCAGCGCACAATACGCCGCGACACACGTCGGGTCTTCCGCAATGACCTGTGCAAAATAGTCACGTGCGCTGTCTTTCTGCCCTTGCGCCACCATCGTCTCAGCCAGCCCAAACAAGGCTCGCGCCGATGGGTCAACCGTCATCACATGCTCATAAGTCTGTGTCGCCTCGACGTTGCGACCCAACTGCTGATATGTTTCTGCAAGCAGCAAATAGGGAAATGCCGTTCCCTTGTACTGTTTGCGTGCTGTATCGAGCGCATGTAACGCCTTTTGGGGGGCTTGCAGTTGTAGATAAGCTTGCCCGACACCGATCCATGAGTGTGTATCTTCGTCGTTGAGTTGCAACGCACGCTCGTAAACTGCGGCCGACTCCTCCCAACGCCCCAACCCGCTGAGAGCTTGCGCCCAACCGCGCTGAATCTCATAGGCATCGGGACGCTGCCGAGCGGCTATGCAGAGGGAGCTTTCGGCCACTTCAATCTGCCCCGCTTTGAGATAGATTTCACCCAATGCCTGCTGTGCGTCGGCGTTGAGCGGGTCAAGCGCAATGACACATTCAAAGGCATCTTGCGCCGCTGCCTGCTGGCCTTCCCGCCGCTGCACCTGTCCCAAGCCGAGCCATGCGACCGCCAGCGTTGGATCAAGCGCGACGGCGCGTTCATAGCTTTCAATCGCATCATCGACATCGTTACGAGCAGCGTACACATTGGCTAACTGCTGACGACTAACCGCATTACTATCGTCATAGGCAATCGCTTCTTCATAGGCAACGAGCGCATCATTTTTACGCCCCATGGCAAAGTAGGCACGCCCCTGCCCGTGTAATGCGAGTGCGTCTCGCTCATCCTGTCGTGCAGCCTGCTCAAAGGCTCGTGCCGCTGCCTCATAGCTCGCGGTCTCCAAATAGACCCAACCCATGCGCGTGTAGGGGAAGTTATCATCCTCCCACAGTACAATCGCTTGCTCGTAGGCAGCTTGTGCCAATGCTGCATCGCCCAGTCGTGCATGGCTGTCGGCGATGCCGAGCTGAATCTCGGCCGAACGCCACCCCTCGTCAGCCCACTCTTCTTGAACTTCGGCCGCCTGAAATGCGGTCAAAGCGGCCGCGGCCTCATCCAATGCCAGCCACGCATGACCTAGCCCAATGTAAGGCGCGACGGTTTGCGGATCGAGCCTGATCGCTCGCTCAAAGGTTGCAATCGCTTGTTCGTTGTTGTCAGTTGCACGCCACGCATTCCCAAGCTCGATCAGCGTATCTGGTTGGGCGGGGTCGATGGTAAGACTCTTTTCAAAAGCGGGAATCGCCACCTCATAGTTGCCATCGGCACAATGCAGTTGCCCTAAGCCCGTGTGCACTAATATCAACTGGGGATCAAGCTCAAGCGCAAAGCTGTAGTTGCCGACCGCTGCATCCCGCTTGCCCAATACTTGCTGTGCGCGTCCAAGACCTGCGTAGGTCTGCGCGAGATAGGGGTCATTTTTGGCGGCACGCTTATTGAGCGTGCCAATTTTTGCTAGCAACTGTGTGAAGGTCGTTTCGGCCGTTCGATAAAACGACAGCTCCCTTTGTCGATCTCCCTGTGCCAAGTACGCCTGCCCTAGCCCCAGAATTGCCGCATGGTTTTCCTCGTCCACCTCAATCGCCCGGCGATAGGCGTTGATGGCGTTGACATACCCTTTTGTCTGCAAGTGGGCATCACCCACCGCCAAATAGGTGCTTGAGGCTTCTTCTGGTGGTGGCGCGGTCGGACTGCGCTTGAACGTCTCAAGCGCCTTTTTTGGATCACCGACCCGTGCATACGCCTCAACCAAACGGTGATAGGGCAGATTGCCATTTGCTCCATGCTCACGCGCCTGCTCATACGCATCACGTGCCGCGGCAAACTCTTTCTTCGCGTGGTGGATATCTGCCAAGCCGATGAAGCTCTGGATGACCGTTTGATCGTGTGCCGTGATGCGAATGGTCATCAACGCCTTTTGGAAGCTCTGCTTTGCCGTCTGCAAATCCCCCTGCGTCAAGGCCACTGCCCCCAAACCCGAATGCGCTTGTGCAAAACGCGGCGCACAGTGCGTTGCCATTTCATAACATCCGCGTGCCACGTCGAGATCATCCGCCTCGCGGTGTAGTTCTGCCATGCCGTAATGCGCCGCCGCACATTTTTCGTCGAGTTCGAGTGCCTGTTGATAAGCGTGGCGTGCGTCGGTGCGAATCGCGCTCAGGCGATGTGCTTCCCCCAACTCAGCCAGCAACACAGGGCGGCGCAGGTCGTTGGGGGACATGGCGTTGAGGGCTATCTCAAATTTAGTGCTGGCGGCGGCATATCGGCCGATACTAAGCAATGCACGACCCGCCAACTGCAATCCATCAATGTGGCGCGGGTTGCGCTCCAAAAATCGCTGCATCCTGCCCCACGTGCGATAGCGATTGCCCACCGCCAAATCGACCGTTGCCAACCCCAGCAGGGCATCATCATCTCTGCGATTGTATTTGAGCGCGCGCTGGAACGCTTTTGTCGCGGCCGCATAGTTGCCGATCTCGTAGTAGACATGACCCAGCGCGACGTGCGGAAAGTTGTTGCTATCGAGCATGTATGCCTGTTCATACAACGCCCGCGCCTCTTCAAAATTGCCCATCTGCTGTTGTGCTTGCGCCAAGCCTAAATGGGGCGCGACGAGATCATCGGCCGCGTCCTCACCAAGTAACAATGCCCGCTCGTAATGCTCAACGGCTTCTGGAAAGTTGCCCTGTGCCGCACAGGTTGCCCCCAACTGTGTTTCGATGTGACAGCGTGTCGAACGATCTTCCGTCAGCGTTGCCGCTTTTAGAAAGACCTCGTGTGCCGAATCGGGCAAGCCAACTGACTGGTAGAGTTCACCCAAACCAAGCTGTGGCTCAAGCGCGTCGGGCGCACAGCGTGCCGCCTGTTGATATGCTTCAATGGCGCGAGTGGGTTCGTCGCATTCACGATGCAGTTTGCCCAAACCCAAATGGGCGGCGATATTATCGGGCTGTTGGGCTAAGACAGCCTCATAGCTGGCAAATGCTCGGCCGACATTGCCCTGTTGTACTTGCAATGTAGCGAGGTGGAGGTGGGATTCGGCCGAGTCAACTGCCTCGTAGCTCTCTTGCGCCCCAGCCATATCCTCCTGCAACTCATACGCTCGACCCATACCAATACGCGCCGCTGTGTGCTTTGGCTCCTGCTCTAATACTGCGCGAAACGCTGACATCGCCCCTCCTGCATCTTGTATTGCTAACAAACTTTCTCCCAGTCCGATCTGTGATTCGACGTGCAGCGGGTTGCGCTCTGTCGCCGCAGCGAATGCTTCGGCCGCGCCGGCAAAATTGCCTTCTTCGTACCGCTGCATCCCCAACTGATACCAACCCAAATGTCGTTCTGGGGTCAATGCCGACAACTTTGCCAACATCGAATCTGTCTCACTTGTCACCGTTGGCTTCATCCGTTGGTCTTCAATTTGCGCGAGGGCTTCAATCTCTTGCGCCAGTTCGCGTCGCAGCGCACGCCCCTCTTCTGGCAGCAGTGCCGTCACGTCCGCTAAACAGACCCGCGCCGTCTCCAAATCATCCATTGCCAGATGGTACTGTCCCCAGCGCAGATGCAAAATCGCCAGCCGCTCATCTTCACCATCCCCCGCAAACCAGCCAAAATTCGCCAGCTTGTCGAGAGCTTCAAGCAAGGGGCGAATAGCAGCGGGATCAGTCGCCGTGACTGCCAACATTCTTTGTAAAAGCTGTTGCTCTCCGACTTTCCAATAATCACGCCACTCTATGCCAATTTGCAACAAGCCTTCGAGCAGCACGTCGCTATATGCCCATGCCTCCAAATAACGCGGCATCAACCATTGCCACCCCTCTCGGCTACTCAGCCAAAAACGATGTGCAGTAATGTCGAGAACAGTGTTGACCCAATCGGGATCGGCACAGCGTTCCTCAATTGAGGCCATTTCGACCTCCCACTGTGCCAAACGTGCCTCCAACACCTCAACGGCACGCCGATTGAGCCGCTCCACTTCGGGCGCAGTGCGGCGCACTTCACTTTTCAGGTGATCGCGCAAAAATCGCTCTGGCTCGTCTTGCAACCGTGCTTCATGTGCATGGACACTTTTGTATTGACGTGCTAGGTTTTGTAGTAAGTCATCGAGATCAAGCGTGGCATTCGCATCGCCGCCCAACATTGCCCGCAGAACAAGCACATCACCGCGTGCGAGAGCCAGCGCGTAAAGCAGGTGGCGATCCTCATCGGCGACGACATGACGTAGATAGGTGTCGGTCATGCCCTGCACAATTTGACTGGACGAGGTTGAACCCGCCTTTTCGCCGATCAGCGCGTCGAGCGATGCACCGCTTCGCCAGACATCGGCCGCCTCGCGCACAGCTAACGGAATGCCACCTGTCACCGTCAAAATCGCCTTACGCTGTTTTTGAGACAGCGGCCGGTCGGGGGCAGTATATTCAAAATAGGTGGTGATCTCTTCGGCCGATAAACGCGCCAGTTCAAAACCATGCACCGCCTGCCCAAAGTTTTCGCTGTATCCCTTGAAATAGGTCTCTCCAAAGCGACGACTCCGCAACAGATCGTGTCGCCCAGCTAGCACCCAGACAATGTTGGAGCCAGCCGTGCGGATCATGTCGCGCACCCAAATATCGGCACGATCAACTGTTTCATAAGAATCAAAGACGATAACGAGCGGCTTTTTTGAGGCGACACGCTCTAAGCCACGTGCGATGGCAATTGCTTGCTGTTCGTATGGATTGAGAAAATGCTCAACAAGGGTTGGTTTTAGACGAGCGCGAATCGTATTTTCGATCATGCCGCGCATTCGTTGACCTTGCTCAATTGTGATCTGAATGCCAGCGTGCGCGAGTGCTTCAACAAGCTCTTGGCTCTGTCGTGGCAGCGGCAGGCGCGAGCGCACAACACCTGCGATCACGTCGGCCGTCGCTGCCTGCAAAAGGCTAAATTCGTCTGTCGATTCGGCCGAACGCGCCATGATCGCCGACATCACTTGTCGGTCTGCGTCCGCCTGATCTTTGATCGTCTTATGATAGAGCTTGAACTGTTTGCCCCACTTATTGCGGCTGGCAGCGGCGCGAATGACCTGAAACAGACCGACGGGATCGACATCATGCCCGCGCTTCAATGCGGGAAACTTGCGGTCAGCATCTTCCCAATCGATCCAAAGCAGTTGAACTTTATCCCTAAAGGGTTTTTCGTTTGTTGCAATCTCAGCAAAACGACGGGCGAGGGTTGTTTTTCCCATGCCACCATTTCCCTGAACGATGAATATCTCAGGCTCACCTCGTTGGCGGAGTTTGTTGCTAAGAGTCTCGCGGAATTGCTGTTGTTCGGCCGACCGGCCGATAAATAGCGTGTCTTGCGTAGGCATAACTGATCCTGCTCTCTGCCTATGCGTGAGACATAATGGCTCACAACAATATAAATTCTGGTACTACGTTGTAATTTGGCACAGTATAGCACATTCAAATACAACTTAAAGCATTCTGTTGCCGGGACTTAAGTACCAATTTTCACATCTTTTCTGTGTGCTGATTAACCGTAAAACACCCAATTATTGGGACTTAAGTACTAATCTTGACGCTTTTTTTGTCATTTACTTGACGATTTGGCAGCTTTCCTCTAATCTTAAGGTTCATAAGGTAGTATAAAAACAAATACTTTTTTGGTAATGTATTTTACTGTCACGATCATTTGCAGTCATACGGTATGAGAGCGTTGATGCTCATACACGTTAAAATGAGGTGACAAAGAGGAAGAACGATGCAACGTTTTCCCACGTTCAACAGGCCAGCACGCATTTGCGTGGTGGGCGTAGGCGGTAGCGGCGGCAATGCTGTTAATCGCATGATTTTAGATGGTGTTCGCGGTGTTGACTATATTGTTGTCAATACTGATATGCTTTCACTCTTACAGTCAGAAGCTCCAACAACGATAAAAATTGGCAATACAGGTCAGGGCGCAGGTGGCGATATGTTCGTCGGCCGACGCGCAGCACAGGCAGCAACCCCTGAACTGCGTCGTATTTTGGCAGATGCCGACCTCGTTTTTGTCACCGCCGGCATGGGTGGCGGCACAGGCACGGGGGCTGCCCCCGTGATTGCAGAGATCGCACGTGATTTAGGTGCGCTCACAATTGGCGTTGTCACGCATCCCTTCAAATTTGAAGGTGAACGACGGACTCGCACCGCCCAGAAGGGTATCGAACAGTTGCGGAATTCAGTAGATACGCTCATCGACATTCGAAATGATCGCCTTTTGCAAGTCAGCGACCAGAATCAGCCTATTGAAAGCTGTTTTCGCGTTGCAGACAATGTTCTCAAAGAGGCAATTCAGGGTATCTCCGATATTGTTTCGCGGCATGGCGTAATCAATGTAGACCTCGCGGATTTGCGAACTGTTCTCAAAGTTGGCGGCTCGACGGTCATGGCGGTCGGTACGGCGACGGGCAAAGGGGCAGCCGTTCAGGCAGCGCGTCAGGCTGTTCAATCGTCAATGTTGGGGTTTTCGGCCGACAACGCCCAAGGCGTGATCTTCAACGTTCACGCCAGTTCAGTCAGCATCGCCGAATTAGAACAGGCAGCCTACGTTATCCGCGAACGCTCGCACCCCGATGTTAACTTTATTCAGGGCTATGTCGAAGACCCAACGATGGGTGATGAAGTGCGGATCACGGTCGTTGCGACCGGTGTGGACGGGATCGATTATGATGTTTACTCGGCCGAACTCGTCGAGTCATTGCTCACGCAAGCTGCCCCGCCTCAAATCCCAACGCGCCGCGCCTACTTTGCCAGCAAGCCACGACGTAGAAAACCGCGTCAAACGTTGACTGCCACACGTCCACGTTTCCGCTCAAAGCAGTGGGGCATTCCCGCCTACTTGCGTAGCTAACCTCTTTTTCCCTCCTTTCCGATACTCCTTTTCTCCTTGAAGCGGCCGTCGTCACGGTCGCTTTTTATTTTTATGCAACGACAGGGCTTTGTGAATCAACTTCCGACATTTTCATTAGTCATTCCAACCTATAACCGCCCCAAGAAATTAGCTGCCTGTTTACAGGCCATTTCACAACTCAGCTATCCCGCCGACCGTTTTGAGGTTATTGTCGTCGATGATGGTGGGGAGCGATCTTTGGCGGGGATTGTGGAGCCGTACCGGCCGATGCACGCCATCACGCTGCTCACCCAAGAAAACGCAGGGCCAGCAGCGGCACGCAATGCGGGCGCGGCTCACGCGAATGGTCGTTTTCTGGCCTTCACTGATGATGATTGCAGACCAGATGCGGCGTGGCTAAACGCATTTGCCCAAGCCTTTGCCCAATCCCCAAACGCTTTGCTTGGAGGCTATACCAGCAACGCCCTGCACAACAATATCTATGCCACAGCAAGCCAAACGCTCATCGATTACTTCTACGAGCAACATGTCCATGCGACGGGAGAACCACGATTTTTTACATCGAATAATATGGCTGTTTCGGCCGAGTTATTTCACAAAATCGGCGGTTTTGACACCAGCTACCCGCTGGCTGCGGGGGAGGATCGTGATTTTTGCCGTCGCTGGCACGACATGAGCTATCCGACGGACTATCTTCACCACGCGCTTGTCTATCACTATCACAATTTGACAGCCCAATCATTTTGGCGACAACATGTGAACTATGGGCGCGGTGCCTTCCATTTTCATCATCAGGGCGACAAGCAGCGCAAGCACGAACGGGTTCGTTTCTACCTCGCGCTCATCGGATATCCGCTACGTCTATCGACCACGCCTCGACGCAAGCTAAAGCTCACGACCCTCTTTGCCCTCACCCAGTGCGCGACCGCTTGGGGCTATCTGCTGGAGAGTATCCGCACATGAGCTGCGCGGTCGTAGCTCTCAAACATTTGGGCGATCTATGGTTTTCGATGGCGACGTTTTCGATTATGCTGTAGCGTCGCGGCTTTAGCCCGACGCTACAGCATCGAGCTAGAGATCACGTGCAAACGTCGAAATTTTCTCCAATGCACTTAGCTTAAATGCGCCCACGTCCTGTGTGCCGAGATTGCCGCCATCGCGTGTTCGCACGGCGACCTGCCCGGCTGCTTCCTCACTATCGCCTACGACGAGCATGTAGGGAATTTTCTGTAGTTGTGCATTGCGGATTTTCTTGTTCATGCGGTCGCTGTTGGCATCCACCTCGACGCGCATTCCGAGCGCACGTAGCTCGCCGGCGACCTGCTCGGCATACGGGATGTGGCGGTCTGCGATTGGAACCATCGTGACCTGTACGGGAGCCATCCACAGTGGGAATGCGCCGTTGAAGTGTTCGATCAGCACGCCGATGAAGCGTTCCATGCTGCCAAAGGGGGCGCGGTGAATCATAATCGGCCGATGTTTCTCCCCATCCTCCCCCGTATATTCCAATTCAAACCGTTCGGGCAAGTTGAAGTCAACCTGAATTGTGCCGAGCTGCCACTCGCGCTTCAGGACATCGCGTACCATAAAGTCGAGCTTCGGCCCGTAGAAAGCAGCTTCACCGACATCAATTGTGTAGGGCATGTTAGCGGCTTTTGCGGCCGCTTCAATCGCCGCAATCCCACGCGCCCACACGTCCATCCCGCCAATATACTTATCGCTCTCAGGATCGTTGACCCCTAACCGCGCCTCAAAATCCGTCATCCCCATCGTCGTAAAGACGTGCTTGATTAGCTCGATTACGCCAATAAACTCTTCTTCAAGCTGATCGGGCGTGACAAACAGGTGGGAATCATCTACCGTGAAACCGCGCACGCGCGTCAACCCATTGAGTTGGCCGCTCTTTTCATAGCGATAAACTGTGCCAAACTCCGCCAAGCGCATTGGCAAGTCTCGATAGCTGCGCGGCTCCGCGTCGTAAATGGCGATATGATGCGGGCAGTTCATGGGTTTGAGCATGTATTCCTCGTCATCATCTAACTTAATTGGCGGGAACTGATCTTTGCTGTATTTCTCATAATGACCGCTCGTTTTATATAGCTCAATACTGCCGATGTGCGGCGTGATAACGGGCAGATAGCCGCGATCTAGCTGGGCTTTTCGCATAAACTGCTCCAACGTCTCGCGCAAGATTGCCCCTTTCGGCAGCCACAAAATCAAGCCTGACCCAACCAAACTAGAAATATGAAACAGCCCAAGTTGTTTGCCCAGCCGTCGATGGTCACGCTGTTTGGCCTCTTCAAGTGCCTCTAAAAAGGCTTGCAAATCCTCTTTTGACTCCCAAGCCGTGCCGTAGATGCGTTGTAGCTGCTCACGATTTTCGTCGCCGCGCCAATACGCGCCGCTCGTCCGCAACACCTTCGCCGCATTGTGGCGCACTTTTTTTGTGAAGGGTACGTGTGGCCCACGGCACAAATCGGCAAACTCACGATGCTGATAGATGCCAACCTCTTCGACCCCTTCATTCTCGACCAAATCTTGAATCAGCTCGACTTTGTATGGCTCATCCTTGAAGAATTCGAGCGCGTCGGAGACCTTCATGCTCGATTGCTTAAAGGGTGCATTCTTCTTGAGCAGTTGCTTGAGCCGCTTGTCGATGTTGGCTAGATCATCGTCAGAAAACGTGCGTGGTTTGCCATTGTCGTCTTTGCCGAGATCAAAGTCGTAATAGAAGCCATCCTCGATGGGAGGGCCGATGGCGAGCTTGGCTTCGGGGAAAAGGTCGCGTACCGCCTCGGCCATCACGTGGGCGGCCGAGTGGCGGATTTTGTATAAGTCACTCTCTGTGTAGTTGTCGTTTGACACTTTGTTACTCCTAAAGAATAGATTCCCGTCTGCACGGGAATGACAGTTCAAGATAATAGAAAACGCCATCGCCCACAATTGGGGCGATGGCGCATTGTTTGTCCATCACGGTTCCACCCAAGTTTAGCAAACGGTTTGCAATATAAGTTTTTGCAAATGATTGTTTACTCTCTTGTGACTGATAACGGAGTCGGCCGGACTTTCTTACTCATCGCAACAGACAAAGGTCTATTGAACATTTTGGGAAAATCACTCATAGGGGGTTTTCAATGTTGGCGTTGCTGTCGTGGCTTCCAGTCGCTGACCACAATTTCCTTGAGCCGTTTCAACACATACTCGTCCTATTCGTCGCTTTCACATATTATACAGGTTCATTATAGATAGGAGGGTGGCGTTGTCAAGTAAGGGCTGGTTGCTATAATGCCGAGATTGCCATGATTACCCGAACAGGATTTACAGCTAAAAAGAGACTCATGATGAGGTAGCCCCTCGCACTTTGTAGCGTCATGCAAGAACCCAGTAAACGACGACCCCCTTCCCGCTTGCGCCTTCCTGTTGGAATGGTAGCGATTGCTGCTGTTATTTTTGGGCTATTGATTTCAGTAAGCGGCATTTGGCTCTATCGCACCGTTCGCAACACGGTGGCGAGTATCGAGATTACGGAAGTGGACTTACAGCTTTCGCCAGAGCCAGAGGAGGTTTCGGCCGATGGGTTCAGCACCCCCCAACCACTGCCCGGCCCCGTCATCATCGTGACCGACCCCGCCCGACCCGGCGTTGAAATCACGGCAACCCCTGCCCCCTTGATAGACCTCTCCCTATTTGATCCATGGGAAGGCACAGAGCGCATCAACGTGCTGCTATTGGGCATCGACACGCGCTGTGAAGATGAAGGCCCCACCCGCACTGATAGCATGATTTTGATGAGCATTGATCCTGTAGACAAAACAGCATCGGGATTGAGCTTGCCGCGTGATCTGTGGGTCGAAATCCCTGCATTCGGCCCAGACCGCATCAACAAAGCCAACTATCTGGGTGAACTCAATGAGTATCCCAGTGGCGGCACGGGTCTCGCAATGGAGACGGTCGAGAACTTTTTGGGCGTGCGCGTCGATCACTATCTAGCCGTCAACTTTGAAGCGTTCCGCGACTTTATCAACTTGATCGACGGGATACAAGTTGAAGTTCCAGAAACAATCAACGATCCAACCTACCCGGACGAATGTTATGGGTATGATCCGTTTTTTATGCGTGAAGGCTTGCAGAGCTTAAACGGCCCGTTGGCACTAAAATATGCCCGCACACGGGTGACAGATGGGGGAGACATTGACCGCGCAGAAAGACAACAGGCGGTTATCTTAGCTGTTCGCCAAAAGCTGCTTGATGTCAATATGATTCCCAAGTTGATTGCACGTGCGCCGCTGCTCTACAAATCATTTCAGAAAAACGTCAAGACCTCTTTTACAGAAACAGAGGTGATTCAATTAGGCTTGCTGGTGCAAGAGATTGAGCGTAGCGATATTAAAATGGGCGTGATCGACTATAACTACGTCAACCCACAGGTCACATTCGATAATCAATACGTGTTATTACCCAACTATAATTACATTGCCGAGTTGCGTGCAGAGCTTTTTCCGCCCATCGCGGCTCCTCCACAACGCATTGACGACCTGCCCGATCTTGTGCTAGAAGAAGGAGCGCGGGTTGCCGTTTGGAATGGGACGCAAACATTTGGCCTTGCCGCCCAAACGCAAACCTATCTGGAAGAAATAGGTATCAACGTCGTCGAAGTTGATAACGCTGAGAGTGCGGCCTATCCCACAACTGAAGTGATCGACTATGGGCGGCACGAATACACAACTTTATTTTTGACGCAGGCAATGGACCTACCACCGCTCAACGTCAAGTCAGGCAGCACGCCGGAGGGGGATTTTGACGTGCTGGTGATTTTGGGGTACGGGTGGGAAGTGCCAGGGGCAGAGAATGGGCAGTAAAGCAAAGTTCATCCATTTATTTCCAAAATAAGTATCACAGGCACCCCTGCCTGTGAGATACGTGCAGATAGTAGACTTTCCCATACCATGAAAAAAATTCCCGTAATTCTATTGGGGGCGGGCGGCGTCGGCCGCACCCTTCTACAACAACTCATTGACGGCCGAGCCAACGTCGCCGACCGCAACAACCTCACCTTTCAACTGATCGCTGTCGCCGACAGTCGCCGCTGGCTCTATGACGCAGAGGGGATCGACGACGAAACCATCGCGGCGATCATTGACCGCAAAAAGCGGCGCGAGCCACTCGGCGAAGAACGCCCCGATGTCGTTGGCATGATCGATCAGGCGATTGCTGACGGTCTCGCAAATGGCATTCTGGTGGACGTAACCGCGCAGGATGAGATGGAACCCGCGCTCAACCATGCTCTCGACAAGGGCTGGTCAATCGCTCTGGCAAACAAAAAACCCTTTGCGGGCGCATGGGAAACGGCGCAACCCTTCTTTAACAATGCCGCTGTGCGGCATGAATCGACCGTCGGCGGTGGGCAGCCCGTCATTGCCACATTGCGCTACCTGCTTGACACCAACGACATGCCAACGCGCATTCGCGGTCAGTTGAGCGGCACGCTTGGCTATCTGTGTCAACGGATGGATGAGGGGGTTGATTTTTCCAAAGCAGTCGCGGAGGCAAAGGCAAAGGGATTCACTGAACCTGACCCACGCGAGGATTTGGGCGGCATGGACGTGATGCGGAAGGTGCTGATTTTGGGGCGGATGAGCGGCTGGTCGCTAGAGGCGGCCGACATCGAGGTAGAGTCGCTGTACTCAAAGGCATTGGCGCATTTGAGTATTCCAGAATTTATGGCAGCAGCTCGGTCACTTGACCCATCGATGCGAGAGCGCGTTCAGGCCGCGCATGACGAGGGAATGGTTTTGCGATATGTGGCAGATGTCTCGGCCGATGGCGGCAAAGTCGGCCTTGAAGCCATCCCCAATACCAGTTCGCTCGCCAACCTCAAATTTATCAGCTTCACCACAGGTCATTATAATGATGAGCCGCTGATGCTGATTGGCAAAGGGGCTGGTGTTGGCATGACGGCCGCGGGCGTACTCGGAGATATGATCGGGCTTGCGCGTGAACGGTTCTAGGGGAATATATAACGCCTAGAACAAAGCGACTTTGCCGCAAACACACAGCACAAAAAACTGATGAATCATATGGGTGTGTTTCAAATACTTTGAGGGTGTCATTCCAGCGTATGCAGGAATCC
>CAYMGE010000082.1:0-27393 GCA_964389925.1 uncultured Ardenticatenaceae bacterium | reverse complement strand
TTTATCTTCTTCATCCCTCTATTCTCTCACATTTTCAACCTGCGGGAATTGCTGGAATGTTTGGAGGGTCGTTGTGATAAATTCGGCCGAATCCCTCTCAATCACCCCCAACTCCCCCTGCACTCGCGCCAACTCACTTTCAACTGTCACCCAACGTGCAATCGTCTCCGCATCAGAAAAAAGCTGTTCTATTTGCGGGCTCGTTAGGTGAGAGGTGAGCAACATCGTGTGGACAATCCTGAATTAAGGCTCGAAAAAGACCGTCTCGTTCTCGCCTTGCATGTGGAAGTCAAGCCGATACGTCGGTGTGCCATCGCTGTCGTCACGTTGGGCGATCAGGGTGTGGCGGCGTTCGGCCGAAACCCCGTCGAGCAACGGGTCATCCGCATTGTCCTCATCCCCAAAATAGAGCCGCGTCACGGCATGTAGCAACATACCGCGCATAAAAATCCTCACGTTCAAATGAGGCGACATCCCCTCAAGGGAACCGGGTTTAATCGTGCGAAACCAGTAGCTGCCATTGTCGTCGGTGGCAGATCGGCCGAAGCCAAAGAAACCCCCATTGTAAACGCCATCTGCGCCCGCTTGCCAAATCTCGACAACCGCATCGTTTACCCCGTTGCCGTCTCCATCCAGCACGCGCCCGCGCACCCAAATGCGCTCGCCGACGCTGTCTGCCTTGACCAAATCATTCAGTGTGCCATACGTCATCCCGATGGAGAAGAAGGGGCCGACAGTTTGGCTTGGTGTTTGTTGTAACATAAAAAAGGTAGAGAAGAGAGAAAGAGAAAGAGGCTGTGTTTCTTTCTCTTTCTCTTCTCTCTTTCTATTTACTCGAAGGGCGTTCCCCCCAGCACAATATCAAACCGAAACCCCAACGCCCACTCCGCTTTGGTGATGTTATCGTGGTCGTAGATGGCGATGAGTCGCTCTTTGGCTGCGTTGCTGGGGAGGCTGTTGAAGATCGGGTCTATCGGTTGTAGTGGGTCGCCGGGAAAGTACATTTGGGTAACGAGTCGCTGCATGAAATTTGTGCCGACCCATCTGCCAACGCTTCCAGCCCCTTCTCGCGCAACGTCTCAATCCGCGCATTCCAGCCATCTGCGTTCCCAATCTTGTCCGCCGTGTCACACAAAACCATCGCTGCGACTCGCAATGGAAATTGCGCCGCAAAATCGAGCGCGATCATCCCACCGACCGATGTGCCGGCCAAGATAGCCCGCTCGATGTGCAGATGATCGAGCAAGCCGCGCAAATCGTCGCTGTGGTCGCGCATCGTGTAGGGAACAGGCGGTGCGTCGCTCAGGCCATGACCGCGTTTGTCATAGCGCACCGTGTAGGGAAAGTGTGCGGCGACCTCATCCCAGATGTGCAGGTTTGTGCCGAGTGAATTGATAAAGACGAGCGGAACGGAGCCGCTCCCGACTGTTTGATAGTGCAAAGTGATGTCGTTGATGGTGGCAACTGTCATGCGTTTTCCTCGCGTTGGGCTAACTTCTGCATCAGCTTGGTGAGGGTTTGCCATTCGGCCGAATCTAACCCGCTCTCTGCTTGGAGACCGATTTCGATGTTGTGGAGGGCGGTGCGAATTTTCGGCCGAATTGCTTCCCCCGCCGCCGTCAACTCAACCGAATGCCGTCGCCGATCCCGTTTAGAGCGCACCCGCTTGACGAAGTCCCGCTCACTCAGCACGTCCAGCACCCCCACCAGTACCGTCGGCGTGGTTCCAATATGTGCCGCGATCTCCCGCTGCGACACATCCGCATTGGCAGCGATAAACTCCAATGCTACACATTGCTTCGGTGTCAACCCGATCTCATCCATCTCATCGGCACAAAGCTGTGTCGCACGCAAATGCGTCAGCCCTGCTAAATGGCCGATTAAGTTAGAGAGGTAGCTGTAGTTCACCATTGATTCAAATAAAAGAAGAAAAAACAAGGAGGCGATTGCTCTTTTTCTTCCTTCTTTCTCTTTCTAAAAGGGCAATCCAATATAATTTTCCGCCATCGTCGTGCGCCCTGCCTCGCTGCCCGTCAGATAGTCGAGTTCTGCCAATTGCAAGCGATGGTTGATCGGGTCGTCGCCGAAGCGGTGCATCAGCGATGTGAACCACCACGAAAAGCGAATCGCCTTCCACACGCGGCGTAGCGCTGTCTCCGAATAGCTATCGAGTAAATCGTGTCGCCCTTCCTTATAGAAAGCGAGCAGCGCCGTCCCCAAGTAGCGCACATCGGAAGCCGCCAGATTTAATCCCTTCGCCCCTGTTGGCGGGACGATATGCGCGGCATCCCCCGCCAAAAACAGATTGCCATAGCGCATCGGCTCCGCTGCGCCGAGTTCGCGCAACATCTCGACCGTCCCTTGTTCCAACACACCCGCCCGAATCCGTGCCTCAACATAGGCGCGGCTTTTACGCTCGAAGATGATGGTGTCGATCCCTTGTCTATGAAGGGTTCGTGCTAGGAGTAGCCCTGCGGGGCCTGAACCAATAATACCTACTTGTGTCCGCATAACTTTCGCAAAAACGTTGACTTGCAACATAATTCATTATATAAACGATATACCATTTGTCAATGTAGCGCATGTGGTTTGGGGCAACTATTGTGTTGGTCGCATCGACCATCGACGAGGTTAAACGATATGTACACAATTCCAGATGCCGCTACGCTTGGCGTTGCCGATTTAGACAAGAATGGACAATTTACGAGCGCACCTAGCACAAGTTGACTACCCTATTCAAATGGGCGACCAAACGGTGATGATGCGCGATCCCGCAGGGATTGAGATCATCGTCACCGCAACAAAGTAAGATGCAATATCACTTAAACGGGTATCGCTTTGGCGATCCAACTGTTGCCGAACCTGTCATAGGGGCAGGCGGTTCACCTGCAAATGTCGATGTGTTGATTATCGGCTGCGGCCCGGCGGGACTGACGCTTGCCGCGCAATTGTCGGCGTTTCCGCAAATCGTGACGCGCATTTGCGAGCTAAAGCCAGATCGGCTTAAACGCGTTCAGGCAGACGGCGTTGCCTGTCGTTCGATGGAAATGTTTGAGGCGTTTGGCTTTGCCCATCAGGTTGCCAGAGAGTCGTATTGGGTGAACGAAACGTCATTTTGGCGACCTGACGCGAGTGGCGACGGGATTACGCGGGCTGATCGCATTCAGGATGTTGAAGATGACCTGTCGGAGATGCCGCACGCGATTCTCAACCAGGCGCGGGTACACGACTTTTACCTCGACATCATGGAGAAGTCACCGCGCCGTCTTGTTCCTGACTACAATCGCCGCCTCGTCGCGCTTGAGCGAAGCGATGCGCCAGACTATCCCGTCACCGCCACATTTGATTGCCTTGATGCTGAGGGTGAACAAGAGACGATTCGCGCCCGTTATGTTGTCGGGTGCGATGGCGCACGCAGCACGGTACGTAAATCGTTAGGATATGGGCTGCGGGGTGAGGCGGCGCGGCAACTGTGGGGCGTGATGGACGTGTTGCCCGTCACCAATTTTCCCGACATTCGTTTGAAGAGTGCGATTCAGTCGGCCACGGCGGGGAGCTTGCTGATTATCCCGCGTGAGGGTGGCTACATGGTGCGAATGTACATTGAGCTTGATGAGTTGCGCGATGATGAGCGGGCGCGGGATCGCAATGTTTCGGCCGAAGCCCTCATCAAACAAGCCAACGCCATTCTCTCCCCATACACGTTGGAAGTGCGCGAAGTGGCGTGGTTTTCGGCGTATGAGATCGGGCAGCGCGTGTGTGAGTCGTTTGACGACGTTTCGGCCGATCCCCGCATCTTCATCGCGGGAGATGCGTGCCATACGCATAGCCCAAAAGCGGGGCAGGGGATGAATGTCTCGATGGCAGACACGTTTAATTTGGGCTGGAAGCTGGCCTCGGTGCTGCTTGGTCGCGCTGATGCGAAGTTGCTGCACACTTATTCGGCCGAACGCTACGCCAAAGCAAAAGAGCTGATCGATTTTGACCGTGACATGGCAAAGTTGTTTAGCGTACGCTCAGAGAGTGGCGAGGTCGAAACAAAATTCCAGCAATATTTCTCCAAACACGCCCGCTACACGGCTGGCGTGGAGACGCGCTACGATCCATCACTTATTACAACCGCCGACACGCACCAGCATTTGGCGACGGGGCTACCCGTGGGAATGCGCTTCCATTCGGCTCCCGTGATTCGACTGGCGGACGCGAAGCCGATGCAGTTGGCGCATACGATCAAGGCGGACGGCCGTTGGCGGCTGTTTGCATTTGCAGCGGCCGATGACACAGGGCAGCCTGATGATGAGATCGCCGCGCTGTGCGACTTTCTGCAAAACGATCCGCAGTCGCCCGTGCGATTGTATACGCCAGATTCGGCCGATCTCGACTCCATCATCGACGTGCGTACCGTCTTCCAACAATATCACCGCGATTTAGCTCTCGAAAACATGCCGCGCCTGCTGCTGCCCAACAAAGGCAAGTATGGGCTGACCGACTACGAAAAGATATTCTGCCCCGATCTCAAGAGCGGACAGGATATCTTTGACCTGCGCGGCATCGACCGCCAGACTGGCGCACTGATTGTCGTGCGTCCTGACCAATATATCGCCAGCGTCATGCCGTTGCAGGCGCGGGAAACCCTGACCGCATTTTTCGCGGGCTTCATGATGGGAGGGTAGCTGTGTCTAACGAGTTGCAACTGGGGTTATCGCATGAAAAGGGGATGCGCGTGACGGAAGCAGATGTGGCGTCTGCATACGGCAATCCGGGCGTGCATGTATTTGCCACGCCCGCGATGGTCACGCTGATTGAGAACACGACGGGGGCGTGTCTGGATGCGACGCTGCCGGACGCGCAGGGGTCGGTTGGCACGCATCTCAACGTGCGCCATTTGGCGGCAACGCCGATTGGGATGGTGGTGCGCTGTTCGGCCGAAGTAATTGAAATCGACCGCCACCGCGTCCTATTTGCCGTTGAAGTCTACGACGAGGCAGAGAAAATCGGCACAGGCACACACGAGCGTTTTATCATTCCCGACCTGCCCAAATTTCTTGCTAAGGCTGGGGAGAAATCGGCCGAATAAGCGTTTGATCGTAACTAAACAGATGGAGCAGAATGACACCGATTACAAGCTAAGAAGTTTTGCAAAAGCCAAGCGTTATAAACGTAATTGATCGATTGATGACGCGCGATTCACAAGTATCTTGAACTCAAAGTTACCATTGCTGACTCTAATAAGGAATTAGACCAACGACAGGGTGCGGCTATCTTCTTCGTTTAACGCCCATGGGTTGTGTACCCAATTTTCGGCCGAACCAAAGCTCATGCACCCCAAACAAATCTGTGAGACATCCAGCCCCGTGTTTCCAAGTTTGACGTATTCCATCGTTTTCTCCATCTATCTGCTGAATATAAACGTTGAGTCGTATAATCTAGACGCAGTAATGATTATTCGTATAGGACAACAATTATATGAACGCCACCGAATCATTCGCCTCTGCTAAAATCCTGCGAGCGAATCCTAATTTCCGCTCAATCTCACATAAATAATTTCACAAGAAAAGAGGTGCCAAAGTTGCCCCCCTTACTTTCGGCCGAAATCTCCCCACCATGCGCCTCCACCAACGCCTTGGCAATCGCCAGCCCCAACCCAGACCCACCCGTCTGACGACTGCGTGACCGATCTACGCGATAAAAGCGGTCAAACAAGTAGGGTAGATGTTCTGGCGACACACCTTCCCCCGTGTCGTGAACACCGATAATCACCCCATCACTTACTTTTTCCAGTGTGAGTGTGATTGTGCCATCGGGCGGCGTGTGTCGCAATGCGTTGTTGAGCAAGTTGGAAACAACCTGTCGAATACGCCCCGCATCGACATTGAGCGGCGGAACAGACATAAAATCTTCACCCAGAGAGACCCCTGCCTCCTCTGCCAGCAGACGAAATAGAGCCATCAAGTCACGGAGCAGTGCGGCTAAATCGGTTGGGGTTTTGTCGAGCGTCAAACGATGGGCTTCTGCGCGGGCAAGCAGGTGCAAATCATCCACCAGTCGAGAAAGATGGCGCGTTTGCTCATGCAGGTTGCTGACCTGAGCCGTATCGAGCGTCACTACGCCGTCCAGCGTGGCGCGGAGCGTCCCTTCAAGACCAGTGAGCGGCGTGCGGAGTTCATGCGAAATGTCGGCCAGCATCTTTTGGCGCACCTTTTCTGTGTGTTCGAGTTGCGCCGCCATCGCGTTGAAAGTGGCGACGAGCGTGTTGATCTCGTCACTGCCGCGCACATTGACACGTTGGCTAAAATCGTTTTTGCCCAACGCACGGGTCGCTGTTGCCAGCTCGCTCAGTGGACGCACAAGCTGGCGGCTGAACAAGACGCTGGCGATGGAACCAAGCAATGCACCGATCAGCAGGGTGATGAGCAGAAAATCGGAAAGGAACAGGTCGCGCATGTAGTCGGTTAGGATTCGGCCGAATCCGCCCCCTGCTGGATTGACCCCAGCCGCAAACCCTGCTGCTCGCTTTTCCGCAATCAACGTCGCTATCTGCGCGTCTGTATCGAGCAGCGCAATAATCTCCTCATCCTCTTTGCCCGCCACAATGTAGCGTTCAACAAATGGCTCGGTTGCATCTTCAAAATAAACTGCATACGCATCGGTTGCACGCGATCTCTCCACCTGACTAGATATGGAAAAGAGGCTGGCAACCACCACAAACACACCCGCAATGACCGCGATAAAAGCCAACGTAAGCCGCACCCAAAGCTGATTCATGTTGCGTCCACAAAGCGATAGCCGACACCGTAAACTGTTTCGATGTAGGCGGGGTTGCCCAGTTTACGGCGCAGGTTTTTGATATGGGTGTCGAGGGCGCGACCCATCCCTTCGTAGCCATACCCCATGCCGCGCTCCAGCAACTCCTCACGGGTAAAGGTGTAGTTGGCATTTTCCATCAATGCCAGCAGGATGTTGTATTCCGTACCAGTAATATCGGCCGATTCGCCAGCAATCTGCAAAGTGCGGGCGGCCGTGTCCAGTTGGAGCGTGCCGATTTGCACAATCGTCGGCTGGGGCTGGTCTAGCTGTCGGCGGCGCAACAACGCTCGCACCCGTGCCACGACCTCACGGCCGTTAAATGGCTTGGTGATGTAGTCGTCTGCGCCCAGTTCAAGACCGATCACCTTGTCGCTGTCATCGACTCGCGCCGTGAGCATGATAATCGGCAAGGCGGCGAGGCGACGGTCGTTGCGGATGGTGCGCGTGATTTCCCAGCCATCTTTATCGGGCAGCATCAAGTCCAGTACCAGCAGATCAGGCGCTTCACGCCGCAACATCTGCATCGCGGTATTGCCGTCTGATGCAACGAGGACGTGAAAGCCGCTTTCCTCTAGATAGCGACGGACAACTTGACGGATCGTGGGGTCGTCATCAACGACGAGTAGTTTGGTATTCATACACCGATTTTATCAGTCTGCCAATGAGTGAGAAGCGTCATCAGTTGAGTTATTGACTAAAACCCCAGCTTGATTTGACAAGGTTTTTTGCCTTGTTCAAGGATATACGCCGAATGAATATCTCTCCAACCAGAATGGTTAAAACTGACAGGACTATATCCCAATAGGGAGAAAGTTCTCCCCCAAATGGGCCAATGTAAGTGAAGAACAGAAGCCTGTGAATGGCAGGGCCAGCCGCCACCGCATACGCTCGAATCATCCATGCTCGATGTTGCATGAACCTCTTGTTCTTCGCTTGAAAAACAGCAATGACGGGGAAGATCGCCATCGCCGCCCCCCACAGTAAGTTGGTTGCAAAATTGAACGCAATAAAGCGGTCTGGAAAGGCGAGCGTCATCCAAATGGAGCTGATTCCTGCGGCAAGGCCACCGATCAGAAACAAGTAGCCGCAGGTGCGGTGTAGTCGTTTTCTGCGTTTCAGAAGGGTTGAATTTAGTGTGATGGGCGCAGCCAGCATCATCAAGGAACCACCAACGATGTGACCAATGATGGGTATCGGGTGCGCGGCATGATGCACTCTGTCTTCCATCCCTTCCCCTTCGGACTCATCATTCTCTCCCCCGCCTTGACTGAATGCTTCAGGTGGGGATTGAACATCGGAAACGGTAACGGCCGTTCGGGAAACGCCGTTGGCAATCATAATGAGTGCGAGGAATGAGAAAAAGAGCGAGCCGAGCCAGGGTTTGAAATTTTTGTCAGTCAGTTTCACTTTGCTTCACCTTGTCTATCTATTGTGCGAGGTAGGTTGTCGCATAACAGGAGTCATTGCTCCAGAATTGTCGATTCGTCGTCAGTATGAACGACAAATCTGGAGGAAATGTGAAGCAAACCTGTGGATTGAGAAAAGAAAAGTCTTGAAGACTTTTCTTTTCTGTTTTTCCTGTGCTGGGGTGGTCACGCTGGCGGTTGCGTTGAGGGGTGGTTTCTCGGCCGAATCAACCACAAATACCGCAAACAATCACTCCCAACGAAACAGCCTTGCCGACAAAGCACCCCCAACCACCAAAATCACCAACAATATCCAAACAGAGACCATCGACCACGCCCTGTTAAACCACGCCGCCTGCATCAGCGTGACGACATGCGTCATCGGCAGCCATTGAGAGAACGTCTGCATCCCCTCTGGCAATGTGTCAAGCGGGAACGCTGCGCCAGAGAGCATGAACATGGGCAAAAAGAGCAGTTGCCCAGCGGCGGTGGCGATGCGCGGCGTGGGGGCAAGGCTGGCGACGAGATAGCCGAATGCCATAAACGACAGGGCGCTCAACGTAAAGGCGGTTAAAATGGCTCCCCAATTTTCGGGAAGCCGTGCGCTGAAAATTATTCGGCCGATTCCCACCAACAACAGCATACTGACGACCGCCACTATAAAGTTCGTCGTAATCTCAGCCGCCATCCACTTCCAAGACGGCATCGGGGTTGCCTTGAAGCGTCGAAAAATCCCGCGCTCCCGATTATTTGCCGTCACGGTTGGCAAGCTGTTGAGCGCAATCGTTCCCAAAATCATGCCCGCCAGTGCGGGAATTTGCACGTCGATATAGCCGAACTCGACACCGGGATACGGTTCGTTGTTGTTGCCAAATGCGAAGCCAAACAGCGTCAGTAAGAGTGCGGGGAAAGCGATGGTAAAAAAGAGCGCGAGCGGCTCGCGCAAAAACAGTTTTGATTGGGCAAGGACAAGTTTGATAAAGCTGTTCATCGATTATTCCCTCAGCGCCTTGCCGGTTAGAGCGATAAAGACATCTTCTAAATCAGGCTGGACGGTGCGAAAGTTGCGGATGGGAATGTGTTGCGCTTCAAGGGCTAGCACGACGGAGGAGACCAGGTTTTCGGCCGAACCATACACCTTCACGATCCCATCCTGCTGCACGACGCGCTCAACAGTCGGCAATTGGCGCAACGGCTCGACAGCTAACTGCGCCTGATCATCAAACCAGACACCGCGTTCCCCATCAATTTGGTTGAGTAAATTATCAGGCGTATCAAGGGCAACGATTTTGCCGCCGTCGATGATCGCCACGCGGTCGCAGAGCGTTTGTGCCTCCTCCATAAAGTGCGTGACCAAAACGACCGTTTTCCCCTGCGCTCGAATTTGGCGCACCAGATCCCACGTCTGTCGCCGTGCCTGTGGATCAAGCCCCGTTGTCAATTCATCGAGAAAGACGACTTCGGGATCATTGAGCAGGGCGAGGGCGATAAAAACACGTTGCTTCTGTCCTCCCGATAGGGCTTCAAAGTGATTGTTGCGCTTTTCCCAAATGCCCCACGTTTTGAGCAATGGCTCATACGGGACGCTTTTTTGATAGAAAGAGGCGAACAGATCGAGTAGCTCCCAAACTTTGAGGCGAGCGGGTAGTTCCGCTTCTTGTAGCTGAATCCCAATGCGTTCAGCCAGTTGTGTGCGCTGTTTGTGTGGATCAAGACCCGCGACGCGCACCTCCCCTTCAAACGGCCAGCGCACGCCCATTACCGATTCGACCGCGCTCGTTTTGCCCGCTCCATTGGGGCCAACGATGCCAAATATCTCGCCGCGCTGCACCTCAAACGAGATGTCATTGACGGCGACAAAATCACCGTAGCGTTTAACCAAATGACGCACTGTGATGACTGGTTCGCTTCCTTTCGACATGAGAGGTTAGTTGAATAATTTAGAGCAAATTGAAAAGTGCTTCGGCCGTTACTGATTCTCCATTCTTATCGAGAATTGAGATCTCACCCGCCTCTATGGCGGCTGCGAGTTGGTTCTGGAGCTTCTTTTTCTGTAGGTGCCCGCTGCCACCAAACGATGCGCCCATACCAATTGCAATACCTGCTCCGATACCTGCTCCCATGCCTGCTCCAAAACCTGCGCCGCCACCTTCCTGGGCGAGAATTGTCGCCGCCATTTGTAATTGATTCATGTCATCTTCCTTTAACTATCACTCTGTTTTTATTGATGAGGCCGACTGTTTCGTTCGGCCGATAAACACAGGATAAGTTGCTTTTGCGATATAAGGCCGTTCCTCCAGAATCTCTCCAGAATTACAGAAAAGAAAAATCTCAAAGATTTTTCTTTTCTAGCCAATCGGCAGTTCAAAGCGCATCGTCGTACCGTGTGAAACCCCCTCACTTTGCGCTGTGATGGTGCCACCGTGCGCCTCGACAACGGCTTGCGAAATCGCCAATCCCAGCCCAGAACCGCCAAACTGTCTGCTGCGGGATTTCTCAACCCGATAGAAGCGGTCAAAGATGTGGGGCAAATGCTCAGGCGCAATCCCGTCTCCATCATCAGAGATTTCTACAATCGCCATCGTGCCACGTTGCCACACGCTAAGATCGACCCGCTTGTTGGCGTGCCGCACCGCATTGCCCAGCAAATTTTGCAAGAGTTGAATCAAGCGATGGCGATCAGCACGGATACTGATTGTCTCCTCTGGAATGGTGGCGTGTAGCGTGACCTGAGCTTCTTCTGCCAATGGTGTGAACAGTTCTTGCGCCTGTTCGATTAGCGCATTGAGCGACAGCTCTATTTTGGTCAGCGGCAACTGGTTTACATTGGCGCGTGACAGGTCATGTAGATCGGTCACAAGATGGTTGAGTTGGTGTGTTTGGCTGTAGAGTGTGGCGAGCTGGGCTTTGTCTGGTGGCATCACGTCATCCAGCATGGCGCGAATGTTGTTTTGGAGAATGGTTAGCGGTGTGCGCAGTTCGTGTGAGACATCGGAGAGGAGTTGTTGGCGGCTACTTTCGGCCGATTCCAACGCCGTCGCCATCCCATTAAACGACTCTGCCAACGCGCCAATCTCCCCCCAGCCACTGACCGATACACGCTCACCTAAATTATGTATACCAACCTGTTGGACAGCTTCCGTCAACTGCTGTAACGGTCGTGTCATGATAAGTCCTAAAACCGCCGCTATGACATAGCCTCCAATCGCAATAGCAAGTAGCAGCCACCCTAATTCAGAAAAATCAATTTTTAGCGTCAAAATAGCGATGACAAAAGTCATAACAAGCATGTTCGCGTTGAGTGCTGCCAGCCTGACCCAAAGGCGACCATGGCCAATCGCCGCCATGATACCAATGACTCCCCCAAAAGCTGCACCAACAATCGCAAAGTCAATGATCCAGCTTAAACCCCCATCCTGATTTGGTGAAAAAATGAGTGGATAACCAACTATAATGGCAATTACAATCGCCATCACCGTGCTGCTGATAACAGTGATGAGCACTATTCGCAAAAAGCGGCTGGCGACAGGCTGTTTCGGCTCGATTGCGTTCGGTTGCTTATTTGCTGCCATAAACAGTCCCCTCTACAAAACGATAGCCAATCCCATACACAGTTTTGATGTATTGGTGATCGCCTAGGTCGATTTTGCGCCGTAAATTTTTGATGTGGCTGTCAAGCGTGCGCCCCAGCCCTTCATAGGTGTAGCCCAGCGCCTCTTCCAGCAATTCCTCACGTGTAAACACCCGCTCTGGCTGCTGCATCAATGTACGTAGCAGGTCAAATTCTGTTCGGGTTAAATCAATTTCCGTTTCTGCGATGCTAACGGAAACAGCATCTAGATCGAGCGTGATTTGGCCTGCACGGAGCTTGCGTTCAGGGAGAGATGGTTGCGCACGACGCAAACGCGCAGCAATGCGGGCGATGAGTTCGCCCATGCTGTATGGTTTGGTCAAGTAGTCGTCAGCACCTAAATTGAGGCCGTGTATTTTGTCGGCTTCTTCGATACGGGCGGTCAGCATGATGACGGGGATAGTAGCCGTTTTTGTTTGCTTACGGATGCACCGCAAAATTTCCCACCCGTCTAAATCGGGCAGCATCACGTCAAGCACAATGCAATCTGGCAGGTAGTCGCGCACTGTGGTCAGGGCATCGACGCCGTTGTAGGCGACGAGTACTTCGTACCCCGCTTGTTCCAAATAGTGCAAAGTGGTTTTGATTATTTCATGGTCATCATCGACCAGTAGAATCGTTTTCTGAGTCATACAGTTCAGTTTAGCGGATGTTGCCTGAACTGTAAGTCAGCTTTTGCGGCGTATCTCTTTTCTACAGAATGTCTCCACAAATGGCGGGGCTTGTGATCGTCTGGATGTCATCATGGGTGCGTTTCAGATTCGTGGATCGTGAGCGCCACACACAAGAAAAGAAAAGTCTCGAAGACTTTTCTTTTCTACTTTTCTGTCTTGGAAACGGTTGCGTTAGAGGGGTGGTTTTCGGCCGAAACACCACGCTAAGAGATTCGATTACTGCTCGACCAAACGCTGCAATAAATCCTCAACGCCCAATTCAACAGCCATCGTCTGCATATAGCCCAGGTCCAATCTCTCCCCCTGAACTTTCATCACGCCGACGACATCGCGCCATTGACGCTCCGACTGTTCGCCCCCCATTCGATACCATGGCTCTCTATTTCTTGCCTCCAAGTTGAACACCCAGTTTCCCATCCCACTGCGTATCGGCCACCGCATCAACCATAAATGTGGCGACATCGGCTCTGGGAATCGGCCGCATGAAGGTAGCGTTTTGCTTTTGGGTCGCACGATAACGGCCGCTGCCCAGCTTATCCGTGAGTGCATAAGGGCGCACCAACACAAACGGGACGGCCGTTTCCTCACGGATGCGCTTGTCCGCTTTTTCAAAATCAGCGATGGTGGCCTTGCCAGCGATTAGGGTCAGCATGGACTTAATTAGCCACGATGTGCCACCAAGACCAACGCTTGAAATCATGATACATCTGGGAGGCTGTGGCTGTTTTGCGGCGGCGGTCATGATGTTGCTGTAGGCGGTGTGCATAATGAGATGCTTGCCGACGTTGCCAAGGCAACTGACGACGACATCGACGCCCGCGACGGCTTGTTCAACATCTGCCATGTTGAGTACGTCACCCTCAACTACCTCAACCTTTTGTGCGACCGACTGGCTCAATTTTGCGCGATTTCTGACGCAGGCTCGCACCTGATACCCTGCCTGCAACGCTTGCTCGACAAAATGAGTGCCGACTTTGCCTGTCGCTCCGAATACGACGATTTTCTGTTGTTGATTCATGGGGTTTACCGTAGGAAGTAGAAGGCGACCGTCAGCACGATCACGACGATAGGGCCAACCATTGCGGCTGATGGTGCGTTCTCCCGATATTGCAAGAACAGCTCGACCACTTTCAATACCAATAGCCCCAGAACGGCGTAGGGAACAAGCTTGTCATTGGCACTGCCGCTGAAGAAGAGGCTGAATAAAATCACGCCAGCCGCACCGACTTCCAAACCGCCAAATGCCTTCATAAACGGCTCGGAAACACCTAATTGTATCATCCACTCATTTGCCATTTTCAGGCCAAGCGTTTTGCCCACACCTGCCGCCATTTCAAAGGCGACGAGTGCAAGACTGACTATCCAAAATAAAATCTGCATCATTTTCTCCGTTGTTATTGGCCTTTTTCGGCCGAAATCAATTCACAAAAATGATGCTAATTCAGCAACCGCACGCTGTCATTAACAAATGTAAAGAGGTCAGGAAATCAGCCCCATCTCGCGGCGGATGCGGCTCAATGAGACAGGGGAAATACCAAGATAGGCGGCAATCATATGCTGTTTGATGCGGTGTTCCAGATGGGAGTAACGTTCTCGAAAATGCGTGTAACGCTCGCGCCCTGTCAGGCTCATCAGCCGGATTTCTCGCTCGCTTTTTTCGGCCGATTCGAGCGTCGTTAAGTCAAGCAGCAGTTTGTTCCACCAAACAGAGTCCCGAAACGGCGCAACCCATGCGCGATAATCGACTGTCCAGACAACTGAGTTCTCAATCGCCTGTATAGAGTAGTGCGCCGCTGCAAACGTCCGCATTGCCTGACATTCGTAGAGGAAGTCGTTTTCGGCCGAAAAACCAAACGTGCACGCAACCCCTTTTTCGGTCAGACACAAATTCTGAAACAACCCACGTTCCACATAGCCCAGCCGATTCGTTTCACGCCCCTCCTGAATAAAATACTCCCCTTTTGCAATCTCATTACGCCGTGCCAGCGCGACAAATCGTTCTGCCTCAGACTGGGGCAAGTCGCCGATAGTGCGTAAAGCTGACAGTAATTGTTTCATTCGTTTGGCGAGAAAAGAAAAGTCTTGAAGACTTTTCTTTTCTAAAGTAGTTGATCAACCGTAACCATGTTATTCATCATCGCTTTCAGATTGTCGGCAAGCTCATCGGGGGCTTGCCGCTTGCCCGTTTTCACCCAGTGCGTCACGATAGCGATCATGACGTTGATGCGAATTTCGGCCGAATGGTCACGTATGTCGCTGGTTAAAGTTGAAGTGGCCGAATGCCAACTGTCAGCGTTGCGCCGTTATTTGAAGCGGTTGCGTTGAGGGGTGGTTTTTCGGCCGAAATTTGAACCCCCCACATCTTCATCAACAACCTTACCGTGTGCTATCTCCCCAGCCCTCATCGCTGCACCAACCCATGCCGCCATGCGAAAACGGCGGCTTGCGTGCGGTCTGGAACCTCTAATTTGGCAAAAATCTGGCTCAAATAGTTGCGTACCGTCCCCTCTGACAGAAAGAGCGATTGAGCAATATCACGATTCGATTGCCCTTCACCAACCAGGCGCAAAACGGTTAATTCACGCTTAGTCAGCAACTTAGCCAGCGCGTTTGAAGAGGGCGCATCGCCCGCTGTAGCAACTTGCCCAATCAATTTGCCTGCGACATTGGGATCGATAAAACTTTTGCCTTCGGCCGAACCGCGCACCGCCGCCACAATCTGCTCTCGCGGCGTATCCTTGAGCAAATACCCATTCGCGCCCGCCCGCAGCGCATCAAACACCCACTCGTCCGCATCATAGGTAGTCAGCACCAAAATCGGCAAATCAGGCTGCTTCCGTCGAATGCGGCGTGTCGCTTCGATGCCGTTCATGATGGGCATTTTCAAATCCATCAAAACGAGATCGGGATTGTGCTCGGCAACGAGATCGACCGCTTCAGCGCCATCTTGTGCAGTTGCAACCACGTCAATATCAGCCTCAATCCCCAAAATAAGATTGAGACCGTCGCGGATGAGTGCTTGGTCGTCACAGATGATAATTCGCATCATTTATTCTCGATCCACCGTGAGCAAGATGGTTGTCCCTTGCCCCAGTTGGCTTGTGATGGTGACTTGCCCATTGATAAGCGCGGCGCGTTCGCGGATGCCCACGAGCCCATAATGGCCGCCTTCTGCATCTTTTGTCGCCGCATTCTCAAATTCGGCCGATGGCTTGTCGGGAACAGAAAACCCCACGCCATCATCGGCGACCATCAACTTGATTTTACCGTTTATCGTGAGCGACAAGGTCAACGTCTGCGCGGTTGCATGTTTCACAACATTGTAGACCGCTTCTTGTGCAATGCGGTAGATACCTTGTTCGATAGCTGCGGGCAATTCTATCGGCTGGGTTGGCAGATCGAGCTTGAGTTTGAGATGGGCGCGTGATTCGGCCGATTCTGCCAACCCACGCAAAGCCAACACCAGCCCCAAATCCTCTAAAGGGGATGCCCGTAACGATTGCAACGCCCGCCGCGTTTCCTGTAGCCCAAAGCGCGTTGCCTCCAACGATTGGTTGAGCAACCGTTTCGCCGTCGCCTCGTCTACATCTAAATAAAGTTGTGTCGCTTCCAACTGCACCGTCAGGCCACTCAACGTATGTGCCAGCGTATCGTGCAGTTCGCGTGCCATGCGGTTGCGCTCACGGCTAATTGTCAACTCTTCTAAACGGCCTGCATAGTGGGCAAGTTTCTGATTGGCCGCTGCCAGCTCAATCCGGCGATTCTGCACCGACCGGCTCAGTCCGCTCACCACATAGCCGATTAAGCCGAAAATGATGGCCGACATGACGCTGATTTGTAGGAGCTGACTAAAATCGACAGGCGACATGCTGGGTGTTACTTCGAGGAAAAACCAATAAAGGAGCATATTCATTAGCATCGCGCTTACGCTCAAAGCGAGCGCCACCCGAAAGCGGTAGAGCCACGCCGCGCATAAAATGACGACAAAGAGCGTGAGATAGATTCGTGACTGTGAGCCAAAGGCAAGGGGTGTCTGGTTTGCATCAATCAACATCCACTGCGTCATAATTTCAGACAACAAACTTGATGCCGTCATGCCAACTAGGCCAATTGGCAGATACGCTTTTTTCAGCCAGTGTTGTATTTGTGGGACAGAAAAATAGATGACCCATATTGCGAGAGTGGCGAGTCGTATCCAGTTCGCTATTGTTTCGGCCGAAAAGAGTGAGCGCGACAAAGAAAGCAACAAGACAGCGGTGAATGCGAACCCAAACCGCAGCCAGGAAAATGTGCGTAGCAGCGCGTGAACATCAAGTTCGTTTGGCTCAACTCTATTATTCAACATCTCTCCTTAATCATAATTGAACCTGTCCCATTGCGTACCTGAATGCTGTCATGCGCTTACGTGAGAATTGTCATGTTCTACTGGTTACAACGTGAGATTTGTCATACCGAGTGATGAGCAGACTCACTATCGAACACTTCATAATCAGCGTACCCTATTCTCCATGTCCAAACAAGGACAACAAATTTGAACGGGTACGTTTCATTTTGGTGGATTCAGAAAAGAAAAGTCTTGGAGACTTTTCTTTTCTTGTGGAAACGCACCCATCTGAACTGAATGATGGAGCAAAACATGGCTAAATTGATTGTCTATACCTACAACACCGAAGATAAAGCCGAGCAAGTTCTCAGCGAAGTTGCTGGCATGAAGCAGGAAAATATTCAACGCCCGCTGCTGGCATTGGAAGATGCGGCGGTCGTTGTCAAGAACGCGAAAGGCAAGGTTAAAGTGCGTCAGACGCTCGAATCGGCCGTTAAAGGCGGCAACGTCGCCAGCGGTGGATTTTGGGGATTGTTGATCGGCTTTCTGTTTGGCGGGCCGATTTTTGGTGCGCTGTTGGGGATGGGGATGAGCGGGATTTTCGGCCGAAAAATCGACCTCGGCATCGACAATGCGTTTATCAAAAAGGTCGGTGACGAACTTGCCCCCGGTGACTCCGCCCTCTTCCTGCTGGTCGGCGACACCCCAATCGAAACCATTGCCGAAGCCCTCAACCCGCACGGCGGCAACCTCTACCACACCAACATTTCTGACGAAGCATCGCAAGCACTGGAAAAAGCGAGCAACCACGCCGTCATTGCTGACGCAATCAACGCCGACGACTAAAGAAAAATCAACATCAACTTGAATATAGATGTGTTCAAAGAGAGGCGAACATGAGTACGAAACTCCTAATAATCATCGGCAGCATCGTGTCTGTCATCTTGTTGTTCATTTTATTTCTTCCAACTATCACAAAGAGTATGGGATTACATCCAGACTATGATGGGCCGACTTACACCGTCGAAGGGGGAAAAGCCCTGATCGTTACAACCAGTCATAGCGTATTGTCACGGCCTGGTGAAACTGAAGGGGAAGCCACAGGTGTGTTTGCTTCTGAAATGACGCACCCTTATTACGTCTTTCTGGAAGCTGGCATGGATGTGGATGTAGCCAGTATAAAGGGTGGGGAAATTCCTATTGATTCAGATTCTTTCCGCTATCCGATTATTTCTGATGAGGACAAACGCTTTCAGAACGATGCGGTTTTCCAGGCCAAGGTGAAAAATTCGATTCGGATCGATGACATTGATTTTGCCGAATATGATGTCGTTTTTCTTGCAGGGGGATGGGGCGCTGCCTACGATTTAGAGCAGTCTGACGTTCTCGCCCAAAAAATTAGTGATGCCTACTACTCAGAAAAGGAAACGATCATCGGTTCAGTCTGTCATGGCGCTTTAGGGCTGGTTAACGCTGAAGACTTGGATGGTAATTTACTGATTGCCGGGCGTAGGATGACAGGCGTAACCAATAGCCAACTAGATGCTCTCAATATCGCATTTACGCCTAAACACCCTGAAACGGAATTGAAAAAAGCAGGCGCTATTTTTGAATACGAGTCTGCCTTCAGAGACTTTTTTGCCACGCATGTCACGGTTGATGATGAACAGCGGTTTGTAACCGGGCAAAACCAGAACTCCGGTCTGGAAGCGGCTCATAAAATCACTGAGCTTCTGGCAGGACGGTAATGAGAATGGGTATGAAGCTCCGCTCTATTATGTTCACAGTATTTCTGATATTGCCGGCCGTGTTCTTTTTGTTCACCGGTTTTCAGTGGCTGGTCTCCCCCGAAACGGCCGCCGATGCCCTAATGATGCCCCTATTGGATGGGGCGGGGCGGAGCAGTCAGATGGGCGATATCGGCGGTCTGTTTTTAGGGATGGGGCTGGTGGTTATGAGCGCAGTCGTTACCCGAAAAGGGGATTGGCTGCTGCCCATATCTATAATTCTGGCAGTCATCGCTGTTTTCCGCCTTCTGGCGTTCGCGCTACATGATGCAACCCTTATTCCACAGATGATCGCCGTAGAAATCGTGCTGTCTGTCTGGTTTGCTATCGCTTCTCAAAAATTGTCGGTGGAGGAATCAACAAATGTATCGTAAGTTCAAACGCCAACTGCTGATAGGGTGTGCCGCTTTGACCTTGAGTGCATCTGTTGCGACCACAGACGTAGCACTTGCAGACAACCAACTAACCGAGCAACCTAACGTGATCGTCATCCTCGCTGATGATCTGGGATATACCGACCTGGGTGCTTACGGCAGTGAGATTTTTACGCCGAACATTGATCGTCTGGCCGATCAGGGGATGAAGTTTTCCAACTATCACACCTCTCCTAACTGTGCGCCATCGCGGGCTATGTTGCTGACAGGGGTGGATAGCCATCTGGCAGGGGTTCCCGACATTCCAGAATCTTTGCCGCCAGAGCTATCCAGCATTGAAAACTACGAAGGTGTGCTTAGTCCCAATGTCGCCACCGTCGCCTCGCTGCTCCACGCCGAAGGGTATCACACCTATATGACAGGCAAGTGGCATTTGGGAGAAACGGATGCGAACCAGCCTTTCAACAGGGGGTTTGAGCAAACCCTCTCCATGCCACACTCTGGTGCTGACAACTGGCAGGATAGACCCTATATGGCCTTGTATGATCATGCCGGTTGGACACGAAACGGGGATGCCGTTCATCTGGAAGAACCGTTTTACAGTTCAGAGCTACTGGTTGATGAAATGATCGGGTTTATCGACTCGAATCTGGCGGATGGACAACCGTTTTTCTCCTATCTCTCCTTTCTGGCCGTCCATGCGCCGGTTCAGGCACCGCAGGAATTTACAGATCGTTATCTGGAGACCTACAGTGAGGGGTGGAGTGCGTTGCGGGAATCTCGTCATGACAGTGCCATCAGCATCGGTCTCGTACCAGAAGGCAGTGCTAGAGTGGAACATGATTTTATCGACGATTGGGATGCATTGAGTGAAGAGGAGCAACAGTTTGAAGCCAAACGGATGGCTGTCTATGCGGGCATGGTTTCGGCGATGGATGACAATATCGGCCGATTACTAGACTACCTCGAAGAAAGCGGGCAGCTCAATAACACCATCATCATTTTCACGTCAGACAATGGACCAGAATTCAATATCTATCCTGACTCGAGCATTGAATCAATGGGGTATACCCATGAGCATGAGAACCTGGGCGAGATCGGTAGCTTTAACTATATCGGCCCGAACTTTGCCAGTGCCGCCGCTTCACCTCTCAGTTATTTCAAGTTCCATCCCGGTGAGGGCGGGCTGCGTGTCCCTTTGATCATGTCCGGCCCCGGTATTGAGAGCCAGAGCGGTTTTCAGAGTGCAGCCGTTCACGTGACGGATATAGCACCAACGATATTAGCAATGGCGAATGTTGAGCCACCGCAGGAACGGTTCGGGGGTAGGCGCATTGAACCGATGAGCGGCAAAAATATACTCCCCCTACTGGACGGCACTGTGGCGCATATTTATGAGCCTGATGATTATGTAGGCTATGAACTGGCGGGCAGCATCGCCTTATACCATGACAGGTACAAAATTGTATTTAATCGGGAACGATTGGGAGATGAGACGTGGCATCTGTTCGATATCGTAAACGACCCTGGTGAAACAATCGATCTCAAAGCGCAAAATCCCAGCCAGTTTCAGCACATGCTGAATCTCTATCAACGCTACGCTGAAGAAAATGGTGTACAGCCTGTACCTGCCCACCATACAGCGAACGGTGATATCGTCCAAAAAGTAATGCGTAAGCAGATAGGTGATCAATTGGTCATCTTGATTTTGACAGTTTTCACGGTGGGCATCTTCGCCGTGTTTGGCTGGCAGCAGAAAAAGTTAAACTCGTTAAAAATGGAGTGACGTAAACATGATTAACAAAAAGCAATTCGCAATTGTCCCTTTGATGCTCATCCTCTATCTGATGGTTGGATGCGCAAGTCAAGAGGTTGTTCCCTTTGAACTGACAAGCCAAATCGATTACCACGATGGGTATTGGGTGGCGAAAATGGACGTGCCGGATAGCCCCGTCTCGCTGACCGTCATCAACGACATGCACATCGATGCGGCGACAAACAGCGTCACGGTGTATGCACAGAGTAAAGCTTTCGGCCGAATCGTCGCCCCAGCACAGGTTGGCCCCGGCGAATGCACCGAAGGGGGCAACGGGGAGACAGTCTGTTTCCACCCCGATGCGGTTTATCTCAACGGCAGCGGTGAAGAGTTGATGGAAGCGGACGGCACAGGTGAATGGTGGGTGAAACACGCTTGGATTTTGGGTGGTCAAGGATATGACAACTGCGAACTGAAACCGCAGGAAAGTTATGACGGCTGCATCTGGGCAGAAGGGGAACTGCTAGAGGATGGGTTGACGATGAAAGTCGGTGGCATCATCGACGCAGAAACAGGTGCGTGGGGTGGCAATCATCGTTTGCCTCTGTTTCATGACGATGGAACCGTTACCTATCGCGTGACGCGATTCACGCCAACAAACCTTGATCCAAATGCGGGTGAGATCGATTTGACCCTCAAATCTGATTGGGTACTCGAATGGACATGTGAAGAAGAGGCGAGTGCATTCGACAATCGCGCTCGTGAATGTCCGCGTCAGGAAAACTAAGAAAAGAAAAGTCTCGAAGACTTTTCTTTTCTACGAAGAAGTAGACATGTTAAAGAAGATTTTTCCCGAAGTAGCAGACAACACCTATCGTGGTCATTGGATCGCCAAATGGTTGCTGATCTTTTACGTTGCGAAGTCGTTTTTGGCTGGTGGTATTCACATGTTTGCCGCCGATGGCGGGGCGCAGAGCATCGCTTCAATTACATTGGATCAATTTACACAGGGCGGAGCCAACTCGTTGATCACGATTTTTGCCATGTGGGGGATGGAGCAGGCGGTGATCGGGTTGATCGGCGTCGTTATTTTACTGCGCTATCAATCACTTATCCCCATGATGACGCTTGTCTATGTCATCGAATATCTGGGACGATTTTCGATGTCGTTTATCACACCAGGCGTTGTCTCCGCTCACACGCCACCAGGGGCGGTTGCAGACCTCGTGCTTATCCCATTAACAATCGTGATGTTTTTGTTGTCGCTAAAAGACGTGAACACTGCGGAGGCTAGGAACATAGTTCAGCTTGAAAGCCAATAAAGGCTGCGTGTTTTCGTGAGGCGATGACATGCAAATTGCTCAGACTAAGAAAAGAAAAGTCTTTAAGACTTTTCTTTTCTACCGAGGAGAAAAATGAAAACAGAAAGCACAAACCGCACAGTTCAATTGTTATCAATCCTAGCAATTGCCTTGAACATTTTCGACATCGTCGTCCATGTCCGCGCCGATATGGCAGAACCGTTACGCATTACGGGCAACGTCGTGGCTATAGCCGCCGCACTCGTCGTCATGATCGGGGTAGCCAACGCGGTTGCGCCCCAGATTTTGGGAGGCTCGGCCGCCGCCGTGTTCATCCTCAATACGTTCCATTCGTTTCAACATGGCTTTGGGCCGCCCATGCTTGTCTTTGTTGGCGCGACGCTTTTCATGCTGTTGCGCCTGTGGCAAATGCAATCCAGTGGAACTGAATCCTATCATCGCTGGTGGGCTGCGCTCCTCATCTCTCTGGTTGGTGTCGCAATCGTTGCTGTCGTTGGATGAACACACAAAATAAAGAGCGCAACATTCAGTGGTTGTCAATCCTGCTGATCGCTTGGAACCTGTTTGATGCAGGGCTGCATATCACCATTGATTTTGTTGAGCTTGCACGCATTGCGGGAAATATCATTGGCGTGGTGGCTGCCATTATCGTCCTGCTAGGGCTTGCCAAATCATATACACCCCATCTCTTGAGCCTGAGTGCGGTTGTGGTTGTCATTCTCAAATCAACGCAACCGCTATTTGCTGGCTTTATCGAAATTATCCCGCTCACTTTCGTCGGTGTCTCTGTTTTTTTGCTGTTGCGTCTCGCACAGGTAACGTCTGCACCGGTGACATCCTCCATCTATTTTCACAGGTGGGGTGCGCTTATGGTGACCCTTATTGGCGTGGGCTTTAGCTATCTTGCGGGGAGCCAAATTGATCCCCCTGCACATGCGTTTATGAGTCTCGAACTAATAGATACGACGGCCGATAGTTCTCTCCCACGAGAAACAAACGGTCAGTCGGCCGAAATCCTCTCCGCTTTTTTCGGCCTTGACAATGGCTTACCCAATTGGGCGGGCAACCTTTGCCCAGACGCAGCGCGAAAGGATGGGATGCCTGTGATTTTTTCGGCCGAAATCGATCTTAACACAATGCAAGCAGCCGATTTTCAGGTCACAACCGCATCAGGCAACGTAGGCACTTTGACCTGTGTCACCCTATGGCCTGCGGCTGACGCGGGGGAGTTGCGAACCGCTTTATTGGTTGGGGAGTATGGTTCGGCCGATCAAGACCCACCCGTTCGCGTCGAGATTGTTGGCAATCTCCATTCAATCGATAATCGCCTCAACTTCAAAGGGGCAGAAATAGCGGTCACGCCGCTTGAGCCAGGCCCATCGCTGGTGTTTGCGGAAATTGTGCCACAAGCTGAATGGCGTTTAGATGACAAAGGAAGCCGCCAAAGGGGGACAGGTTGCCCGACGGAAGGGGTAGAGCAAATTGTACGCGCAGTATGGGCAGGGGGCGTTTCGCTTGAAAATGGTGACGAGCCGGGTGATGCTGAACGGCAACTATATACCGTGACGGTGGCGGCGGCCGATGGCACAACACACGATGTCATCCCCTTTGCACTCGGCGATTTAGGGGATGGCGATAACAATCATAAGCTGTGTTTGGATACAGATGAACAGGTGCTGTCCGTTTCCTTTCCCGCAGGCATCTTGGTTGACCCCAATGATGATTTGAATCCAGCAACAACGATTCAGGTGACGCAGTAGCATTTTGGTGATCGAGTTGAAGCGAAAAGAGATTCAGCCTTAGGAATGGGATTTCAATTACTGTCGCAAGTAAATTGACTCATTCCTAAGAAGCTGAGGATTCAATTCCGACACTTATTTAATCCTCAGCCCTTAGCAGCTTGGCACAATTGGCGGTCTGATTTTCTAGCGGCAGGCGCGATTAGACTCAGGTAGAATTGATGGGCAAAACACCCACAAGGAAACGTATGCGTAGCTTCAACGAAGAATATAGCGATTTACCCGACTACATCCTCAAATGCACCGCCCAAATTTGGGAAGGGCGCGACATTGCCGCGCTGAATTGGCACTATCACAAAGATATTGTTGTGCGCTCACCTGCGGGGGCGCGGCGGGGCAACATGGCGGGCATCGCCAACACGCTGTCAACGCTGGCGGAGTTTCCCGACAGGGTGCTGCTCGGTGAAGATGTGATTTGGTCGGGCAGTCATGAGGAAGGGTTTTTGTCCTCCCATCGCAATTTGTCGCTGGCAACCCATGCGCGGGATGGCGCGATGGGGGTAGCAACGGGCAAAAAGCTCGTTTTTCGCACGATTGCCGATTGCTACGTCACCGAAAATTTGGTGGCGGATGAATGGCTGGTGCGCGATCAGGGAGCGATTGTGCGCCAGTTGGGGCAATCGCCAGAAGCGTATGCGCGGCAGCAGATTGAGGAGGAAGGCGGCATCGAAAACGCTTCTCAGCCGCTCACGCCAGCGCGGGATATTGTGGGATTGTACAAGGGGCATGGCAACCAAAATGAGTGGGGGGCGGCGTTGGGAGATGTTTTGACGCGCATGATGTCGGCCGAATTTAGCACCATCCCCTCCGTGTATGATCGCGCTTGTCATTTGGAATATCCGGGCGGGATGACAGCGCATGGACATGCGGCAGTCGATCATTTTTGGCTAGGACTGCGTGCGGCGTTGCCATCGGCCGAATTTCACATCGCGCACCAAATCGGCCGAAACGATCCCAATATGCCGCCCCGTGCCGCCATCCGCTGGTCGCTGACCGGCAAACACGACGGTTGGGGCATGTTCGGCCGACCAACTGGCGCAGATGTCCACGTCATGGGCATCACCCACGCCGAATTTGGCGCGTGGGGACTGCGGCGCGAGTTCACGATTTTTGACGAAACGGCGGTATGGAAACAGATTTTGCTGGCGACTGGATAGACAGAAAAGAAAAGTCTTGAAGACTTTTCTTTTCTCTTTTTATAACGATCATTATATAATAGCCGTTCGGAAAAACCAACGTATAATTCCCTTATGCCAAAAGTTGTTGATCATGATGCCCGCCGAACTGAATTAGCCGCCGCCGCTTGTGAGGCGATTGCGCGGTTTGGGATTGATAAGTTGACGATGAAGGATGTGGGGAAGGTGGCGGGCTGCACGACGGGGGTGTTGACGCACTATTTTGCGAACAAGGATCAGCTGATGGGAGCGGCGTGCGACTATGCGTGGGATGGGATTCAGGAGAAGATGGCGCTGCGGCTGGCGCAGGGTGAACCTGATTATGTGGGGTATTTGAGTGAACTGCTGCCGATTTCGGCCGAAAATCGTACCGCCGTTGTCGTCTGGTTCCACTTCTGGCTGCGCGGGCTGCACAGCCCGACGCTGGCGGAGCGGCATCGGGTTAATCGGGAGGCGTGGCTGGCGAATTTGGCTGATGTGTTGGCAGCGATGCGGGAACGCGGAGAAATTGGGGCAGGGATAGATGTGCTGGCAGAAGTGGTTGGCGTTGATGCGTTCATCAATGGAATCGCCCTGCGTGCCATCCTCAATCCTGATGATTGGTCGGCCGAACGACAATTGTCAGAGTTGAAACGCTACATACATCGACTACAATAAGCAATTTTGACTAGGACAAACATTATGGCATATTCAAACAATCGCAATCAGCAAAACAAATCGCTTGTCTGGGATCTCTGGCAACGCATCGATTATGTAGCCCCCGACTGATTCGGCAGGCAGGTTTCCACCTATTGCCACCATCACGCGGAGCCGAGGGCGGGAAGGTGTTGGCGTCTAGGACACGGGACGGGGTGCTGTTGATGGAGCAAGACCCGCTGGAAACGCGCCGAACAGCACAATTGGTGCGGCAGATGGGGCGCGGGCTGCGCCGTTACAATCGTGACCGTGATGGTGGCGATTTACGCAGCATGTCGGGCGGTGACCAGTGGCATCAGCATTTCCACTGGTACGGGCCTTGTGGCATCGGATCGTGCTACACGCTGGAGGAATTTGAAGATTTTCACCAACGACCGTGGCTAGAAGGGTTTGGCGACCGCAATCCAGATTTCACGGGCGGCCGAATTTTGGGGATCGATGGGGACGACATTCTTGCGGAGGGCAAGTATGCGGCACTGGGGATTTGGGATACACCATACTCACGACACAACGGAACGTACATGGGCATTCCTGCAACTGGCAAAATCATGACTCTGCGTGACTTTGATTGGTATCGGCGTGACGGAAGCTATTTAGTTCAAAATTGGGTGCCAATCGACATTGTTGATCTGTTTATGCAGATGGGCGTCAACTTGTTTGAACGCTTGCAACAGCAAATTGAATCTCAGAAGAGCAGTCGCTGACAAAGGGGAAAGGTCTGATCGGGTAAATCAAACCCCTCGATGCTTTCATCAACGGTCTCGCGCTGCGTGCCATCCTCAACTTTGAAGACTGGTCGGCCGAACGTCAACTGTCAGAGTTGTGTCGTTATTTGAGGCAGTGGGCAAACGACGTAGCAGGGCGCATAATCGACCAATGTGTGCAGTTGCACGGTAGCTATGGCTACATGCTCGAGTATTCCATTGCTAAATTCTATCTTGATGCACACATCGACCCGATTCAAGACGGTACAAATGAGATTATGAAGGAAATTATCGGCCGATCACTCGACTTTTGAGCGGGAGATGCTATCGTGAAAATTGATGTGCAAAATTTTTGTTACTATGCTATGTTTGAGTGCCTAAGTCAATCTTCGTTTACTTCCTGAAGATCGTCAGGTTGCGGATCACTCATAATGAACTCCCCAAATCGCCACTTCCCTAAATTCTCTTGTTCAGTTTCTAACTGCTGTGACAATACAAAGAGCTGTGCGCGTGCGAGTCTAGCGATATTTTGTAGTTGGTTAATAGTCATGCCATCATCTTTTTTCGGTAATTGAACGAGAGCATCAACGTTTCGCAGAATGTTCGATAGCGAATATTGGACGTTGCGTACTCTTTCTTGGTACATGGCATTTTTTGCTGCTTCAATACTCCTTTTTGAATCGGTTTTGAAATAAGTATAAATCGAAAAAATGAAGGATATGAGGCCAACAACCCCAAAGACAATATTTAGTAAATCCATTTCTATACTACCTGCTAGTACAGCACGGCGTAAGTATCTGACCTGTTCTCTAATAGCGTGCCACTCTGGATAATGACGAGAACAATATGTCAATTATCTACGCCGCAGTGTACTAGTTTGAAATATAGGTTTCCTGAATGAAATGTGTAAAATGGGTGCAAAATAGAGAAAGGGAAGA
>CAYMGE010000081.1:0-29123 GCA_964389925.1 uncultured Ardenticatenaceae bacterium | reverse complement strand
CGCGAAGGTGGCTTGACCGTCGGTGCTGGTGTTATCACTAAAATTGTTGAATAGTAAATTGTCCTGATTCAGTGTTCGGTATTTAGTAGCTATCTGATATACTTATGTTGCTGAAGTCGAATACTGACTGAAGGGGGTTAGCTCAAATGGTAGAGCAACGGTCTCCAACATCGTAGGCTGCGGGTTCAAGTCCTGCACCCCCTGTAAAAGCAACCCCAAAGGGTTCGGTGGGAACAATACCGAAATCCTTGGGGTTTTGTTTTAATAAACGAGGAACCATTGTGGCAGAAACAAAGGTAGAGAAACAAAGCGGTTTTAGTTTGGGGCAGTACTTTCGGGAAGTGCGTGGTGAAATGCGAAAGGTCACATGGCCAACTCGTGAAGAAGCGACACGCTGGACGGGTATTGTGTTAGCGTTGACTGCTGTAATGACTGTTATTCTCTCTAGCTTCGACTATCTGTTCTCGACTGGGTTACGCCTTTTGGTGGACGCAGTTTTGGGCATTGGCGGCTAATGATGAGTGAAGAAGACGAATTTGAAGGCGTGGGGATACTTGCAAAAGCCCTAGAGCTCGATTCTGAACCGCGTAATTGGTATGTAATCCATTGTTACGCAGGTTACGAAAATAAGGTACGTCAAAGCATCGAACAACGGATTGAGACCATGAATATGGTTGATCTGATTTTCGATGTAGTTGTGCCAACTGAGGAAGAGATCGAGATCAAAGAAGGGAAACGCAAAACTGTTGAGAAGCGCGTTTTTCCGGGCTATATCTTGGTGCAGATGGTGTTAACTGAGGAATCTTGGTACGTGGTGCGTAATACGCCGGGCGTGACGGGATTTGTCGGAATGGGCAATGATCCAACACCTTTGCGTGAAGAAGAGGTCGCCAAAATTCTCAACCGTATGGAGGAGGGTGCGCCAAAAATCAAATTTGACTTCCGCCTTGGCGAGAGGGTGCGAATTCGCTCGGGTCCATTTGCTGACTTCTCTGGCACAGTCAATGAAATTGATGGCGATCGCGCAAAAGTGCGCGTGATGGTTACGTTTTTCGGCCGAGAAACCCCCGTCGAGTTAGATTTCGCAGCAGTAGAAAAAACGTAATGATTTACGATTCTGAATTTATCGAATCGTAAATCCTGATGAAGGAGCCGTAAGGCGTTTGAACTTCAAGGTGAAAACAAATGGCAAAGAAAGTAAAAGCAGTTGTTAAAATTCAGATTCAAGGCGGGCGTGCAAACCCCGCACCACCTGTCGGTACAGCACTTGGGCCACACGGCATCAACCTGATGGGCTTTTGCAAAGAGTACAACGCCAAGACATCAAATATGATGGGGCAAGTTGTACCTGTGGAAGTGACCATCTATGCGGATAGCAGCTTTTCGTTGGTGTTGAAGACACCACCAGCGGCCGATCTGCTGCGTCAGGCGGCTGGTATCAAAAAAGGATCTGCCGTGCCGCATACCAATAAGGTTGGCAAGGTAACGATGGCTCAACTACGCGACATTGCAGAAACGAAAATGAAAGACCTCAATGCACATGATATTGATAGCGCCGCGAAAATTATTGCTGGCACAGCACGCAGCATGGGTCTTGTTGTAGAAGGTTAACTTATTTGTGGGAGGCGCAAGCCGTTAATACCACAAGGAGCATTAAAATGGGACGTGGACGTAAATATAAAGAGGCAGCGGCAAAAATTGACCGCGATAAGTTATATACCGTTGAAGAAGCGGTCAAGCTGCTGAAAGCAACTGCTTACACAAGTTTTGATCCAACGGTTGAGCTTCACGCACGCTTAGGGGTTGACCCTCGCCATGCTGACCAACAGGTACGCGAAGTGGTTGTTTTGCCACATGGGTTAGGTAAAAAGGTGCGTGTGTTGGTGTTTGCACAGGGTGAGGATGCACAAATTGCACAAGATGCTGGTGCGGACATCATTGCAGATGATGAGGTTATCAGAAAAATTCAGGGTGGATGGACAGATTTCGATATTGCTATCGCAACACCGCGCATGATGGGTAAAGCGGGTCGTCTAGGACGCATACTTGGCCCACGTGGTTTGATGCCCAATCCGAAAGCTGGAACTGTTGTACCCGGCCCTGACCTGCCACGAGTGATCCAAGAGTCAAAAGCAGGGCGTGTTGAATTTCGTGTTGACAAAACAGGCAACATTCATGCTCCCTTTGGTAAAGCCAAAAGTTTTACAGAAGAACAGTTGCGCGATAATCTCAACTCAATTTTAGACACTGTGCGTCGGGCGCGACCAGCCTCAACAAAAGGCGTTTACATACGTCGTGTCACTGTTGCAAATGCAATGGGGCCCGGCATTCGTCTGGCTGCAACAGGTTAGTAGTTTTAGATATTCTCGTTTCGCCGTGAAAATTATGTTATTATTCGCGGCTGTTGACAATTGAGTCTTTGGCTCTCCCAGAGACAATCGGTGCTTTTATAGCTTAATTCGGCCGATCGAGGAAGAGGTTCCAGACGAAACAAAATTTTTTCGCTCAGTAGTTAATTGAGCGTTGTCTTTGTATGTAAGCTGTGATCCCTGCGTCGATTGGCGTAGGGATTTTTTGATCCAAAATATCACTATTTAAGGAGGTGATACACATTGGCAATTTCAAGAGCGCGTAAAGAAGAGTTGGTTGAGCAGTACGTTGACCTGCTAGGGCAAAGTCGCGCCATTTTCTTGGCTGAATACACAGGTATGAATGTGAAGAAAATGGAAGCGTTGCGTACTAAAGTGCGCGAATCAGGTGGTTCGATTTACGTCGCAAAAAATACGTTGATCCGTGTTGCGTTGGAAAAGACGGACAACCCCGTTCCGGCCGAGATGCTTACGGGGCAGACAGCGATTGGGTTTGCATTGGAAGATGGCCCCAAGTTGGCAAAAACGCTAATAGACCATGCAAAAGAGGATGAGCTTTTCGTCATGCGCGGTGGTATTTCCGGCGGAGCCTTGATGTCGAATGCGGATGTAGACGCATTAGCAAATCTGCCTTCGCTTGATGAATTGCGAGCGCAAATTGTGGGCATGATCCAACAACCAGCCAGCAAGCTGGTAACTGTATTGAGCGCACCATCACGCGACCTCGTGACCGTTGTGAAAAATGGCGCAAGCCAGTTGATAAACGTAATCAATGCTTATGCACAAAAGCCAGAAGAGGCAACGGCATAGAGAAAAGAGTAGCTAGTCGTTCGTGGCTAGTAAAAATAAAAATAATGGGTGGCGGTTTGACTAGCAAACTAGCCACTAGCAACTAAAAGGAATTAAAATGGCTGATTTACAAAAATTGGTTGATGCTTTGAGCGAATTGACCGTGCTTGAGGCTTCTGAACTGACAAAAATGCTGGAAGAAAAGTGGGGCGTGAGCGCATCTGCACCAATGGCAATGGGAATGCCTATGATGGGTACGGGTGGCGGTGCTGCGCCTGAAGAGGAAGAAGAGGAGCAGACTGAATTTGACGTTGTTTTGACAGGGATTGGTCCAAAGAAGATCAACGTAATTAAGGAAGTCCGTAAACTGACAAGCCTTGGCCTGAAAGAAGCAAAAGAAGCCGTTGACAGCGCACCAACAACCTTGATGGAAGCTGTCAGCAAAGAAGCGGCCGATGATGCCAAAGCTGCACTGGAAGCTGCAGGAGCAGAAGTCAAAATCAAGTAATTGATTTTTTCTTACGCAACGAGAAAAGGTCAGTCCTATTGGGCTGGCCTTTTTTTGTTAGGTGAAGCGAATGAGTCGGTTAAGCGTTCACACTTTTGGAGATGACCATAAACCCGCCATACTGATGCTGCATGGATTTATGGGAAGTGGGCAGGATTGGCAGACGATTGCCCAATTACTAGAGGCGCGGTTTTTTGTAGTCGCGCCCGACCTGCCCCGACATGGAAGCAGTCATTTTGCACACGCCAAACGCTTTCCGACGGATATTACCGCGCATATGGTGATAGATGTGCTGGACAGCTATCAGATTAAGCAATGTGTCGGCGTGGGCTATTCGATGGGTGGCCGACTGCTTTTGTATTTAGCAACCCATTATCCTGAGCGATTCGAGCAGATCATACTAGAGTCAGCCTTTCCGGGATTACGAACGCAAGCTGAACGAACAAAGCGTCGGTGTTGGGATTTGCAGATGGCAAAGCGTTTGAGAAGCCTGAACTTTGAGGTTTTTCTGCAACAATGGTATGCGATGCCGCTATTTGAGACATTTCAACAACATCCAAAGTTTGATGAGGCGGTTGCACAACGGCTGAAGAATGATCCACAACAGCTTGCGCTCTCGATGGAAGAGATGGGGACGGGAATGATGGAACCACTCTGGGAAAAGTGGGAGCGGCTAGAGATAGACAGCTTGTTGCTTGTTGGGGAATATGACGTGAAGTATTGTCGTTTAGCGCGTGAAATGGCAAAGCTCAATAAACAGGCAAAGGTTATTGTTTTGCAGAATGCAGGGCATAACGTTCATTTTGAGCAACCCACAATTTTTGCATCACAAATCAGCCACACCTAGAACAAATTTACCACGTGTTGCACAAAAACTGCTATAATCTCGCCCGTGTTGAAAGCACACGTTACAAAACGCGATGAGCGATTTATGCGGCTCGCAATGGCACAAGCACGACAAGCATTTGCGACAGGCGAGGTTCCTATTGGTGCAGTTGCCGTCTTGCATAATCAAGTGATCGGTGCGGGATATAATCGCAAAGAGCAAGCGCACGATCCAACGGCACATGCGGAAATGATTGCTCTGCGACAAGCGGCCGATTTTCTCGGCGATTGGCGGCTCACACAAGTCACACTTTACTGCACGTTAGAACCATGCCCAATGTGTGCAGGGGCAATGTTGCAAGCGAGACTCAAACGGCTAGTCTGGGGCGCACCTGATTTGCGGTTTGGGGCAGATGGTAGCATCGTTGACATACTCAGGGTGACTGATTTCAATCATCGAGTGAGTGTAACGAGCGGGGTTTTGGCAGAGGAATCGGCCGAACTCCTGCAAAATTTCTTTCAACAGCGACGTTTATGATTTGGAAAGGTGCCAGAGTGGACGATTGGGACGCACTCGAAATGCGTTGTGGCCTTGCGGTCACCGTGGGTTCGAATCCCACCCTTTCCGCTATATTTTCCTCACGTTGTGTCTTGAACTTGTTCATCATGCCATGTTGGTTGCCTACTGCAACATATAATCGTTTGCGATTATGAAAGTCATTACTATCCAACTACGCTTATCCAACGCCTTTCTTGTCATCGGTGATCGCCCTATTTTGATCGATACAGGGAGTCCCGGCGAAATGGATGCGATTGCGGCAGCTCTTGCTGAACAGCGCATCCACTTACGCGAACTCGCCCTAGTTGTGCTAACGCATGGTCATGCCGACCATGCTGGCAGCGCGGGGCCGATGCGAATTAATTTGCCAATCCCGCTCGCTTGTCATCTCGCTGATGTAGAGATGGTTAAGAAAGGGGAAAATCGCTCATTTGAATCAATTGGGTTTGAGGCAAAAATTATCAAGCAGATTGTTCCCAGTAAATTCCCGCGCATTGCACCTGATATTAAGTTTGAGGAGACCCTGCATCTCGATGAATATGGTGTAGCGGGCAAAGTGATTCATACTCCCGGCCATACTGCTGGCTCTGTTTCGGTGATACTCGATAATGGTGAGGCGATTATTGGCGATACGCTGCGTGGGGGCTACTTTGGTGGAACACTTTTGAGACACAAGCCACTGACCCATTATTTCGCGGAGGATGTAACACAGATAAAGCCAAGCCTTGAAGAGATTATGGCGCACAATCCGCAAAAACTTCATGTAGGGCATGGAGGGGCTTTGTCGGCCGAGTCCGTCCACCGCTACATGCGAAAACGATAAGTCACGTCAATCTCCTATCCTTTTGTTTCCGCTAAGAGGGGGGTTGAAAAAAGCGGTTGAAGCGTCCACAATTGAGTAACAATAAAAAAACAAAAGAGGACAAAATGACAACCACCAGAGAGAAAATGATACAAGCAATAGAGTATGTTGTAAAGCCGCTGAATGTTGGAACGAATATAGCATTGTTGCACGTGATATGGGCAATGGTGAGTGGGGCATTCTTGGTGAGTCGAGGGGCAGTGCATACAGCATTGAAAATGAGTGGGAGGACGGACGAAGAAGCAAGAAGGGGAGGGGCAGCATTGCGAACAGGGCAATGGCAAATCAAAGAACTAATCGACCGCTGGCGGGAATGGGTGGTGATGCAAGGGGAGTGGGAGGTGAGGGAGTATGAAGGATGGCGAGCGGTGTCATGTGATGTGGTGGTCTTTCCAAGACTGAAGTTGACAGGATGTGTGGCGAAACTGTACAGAGGGACGTTTGGGCGGGCAGTCAAGGCAGTGGGATTGGGGTGATAGTGGATGTGGGAGAATATGGAGGAGAGCGAGTGGCGTTGTTGAAACAGCTAATTCGCTGTCGTAATAGCGAAGATAGTGAAGTGCAGTTGAAAAAGGATTTGTTGAAGGCCGGTGCGAAGGCATTGGGGGAGAATGGTGTGTTGGTGCATGATGCGGGGGGCGACAGTCAAGGAGATGCAAGCAGCCAACGCAGAACGCTACATTGTTCGGCTGGCAAAAAACTGTGTCGCACGCTGGTCGTACTTACCAGAGAACGCACATGGCAATCGTCGCTACGGTGACCGTATTCGTCCCCTCGCACGCGCCAGAAAAGGTAAGGAAACAGCTGCAACCAATGACCCCAGTGAGACGACCACTTTTGAACACGATGGGGTCACGATTCAAGTTCAACCCTGGCGCGACGTTGTGTCTGTTGATGCGAAAGTGGCTGATGAGGCTGAATCGTATGATATTTGGGTTTTTTTGACCCACGCTATCGTGAACCGCTTATTTTGGCCGCCAACTTTGAGGCAACTGTACAAACTATTTATCACCTCTATCTTGACCGCTGACCTGTCGAACAACTGCCATTGGCTGCCAAGCAGATGATTGGGCTGCATCGCCACTTCGTTTTCAACTTAACCTGTTGCTGGCGCTTGCCCGAACTCGCCCTGCTGGCTGGTAACATCTTGACTCATGTTGCCATGCTTGTCCCTTCTCTTCCAACTGGCTTTTGGGACCGCCGACCCAAAAAGACCCTTGGTCGCTTGCGACGCGCATTGGGCAAGAGCGGATTGCCACAAAATCACCCTTTTCACCCTAGATTACGCCCAAAAGCGTCGAAAACTGACCATTTACCCAAGGGCATTGAGGCTCACCGACGACAAAAGGCCTCTCTTTCTAGCTAAATTTAGCGGAAACTAAAGTTTCACGACTCATTTGAAGTTGAGCCGCTACGTCAAGTGCTGTTGGCAATGCGGAAGTTTACGGGACGGAGATTGGCGGATTACTGTGAACAAAGGCTTCCCAACGCATTCGGTGAGGTCGTTCGCGGCACGCAACGCAGCGATAGAGTGCGTCAAGTGTGGCAGCAGAGCCGTCATCCTGTTGGGATATGGACGCATGATTTCTGGCACACAAAAGTTGATTACCTGCATGATAATCCGCGTCGTAAGGGATTGGTGCATTCGGCAACAGATTGGCGATTTTCTTCCGCTAGCTACTGGTTGAGTGAGATGAGGGTTGAGAATGATGTGATTTTGACTGGCGTTGAGTGGTGAGCGAGAGTAGGCGCGGTCAGGAGACCGGCCTGAGCAATGGCGTTGAGTGGTGAGCGGAGTAGGCGCAGTCAGGAGACCGTCCCGAGCGCAAGCGTTGCGGGTTGGATCAACCACACGCGCTATGGCAATACGGTGGGGTTGCGTAAAGCCGTTGTTACGCGCAAAATTGTGCGAGTTCCAAAAAGGAAGTAATTATGCCCGACCGCCAACTTTATCTGACCGACAGCTACACTGTTCAAGACCATCTGCACTTCTCCGACTTTCAGCCTGCGCTTGAAGGGATTTTGACGGACGCACATACACCGCTGACGGTCGGCGTGTTTGGTGCATGGGGAGCGGGCAAGACGAGTCTGCTGCGGATGCTGCACGACGAAATCATCGCGCAAGGCAATCCCAACTTGCGACCCGTCTGGTTTACGGCGTGGAAGTATGACAAGCAAGGTGCGCTGTGGCGTGCGTTTATGCTGCGTATCATCGACGTGCTCTATCCGCGTGAGAACGAGCCGCGCAACAAACCGCGCAACGAACGACCGCGTCTGCTCAATCCGAGCGATGACAAACAGAAAAAGCAGGTTCGCATGTTGGAGCGGATGGAGGCGAGCATCTATCAACCTGTCGATTGGCAGGAGATGGGCAAGCTGATGGTTGACTGGGCGCAGGCAGGCAAGGGTGGGCTAAAGACGGCGTTCGAGATTGGTCAGCTTTTTGTGCCGGGATTGGGGTTGGCGAAGCCGCTGCTCCACGGGATCACGGGGGAAGATGCGGCGTTAGTGCGGCGTGAAATACAGGAGCAGTATCGGCAACAGCTTGTGGAGATGGAGCAGTTTGAGCAGACGTTTGCCGATGCGATTGACCTAATTCTCGGCAAGAAGGGGCGGCTGATCGTCTTTGTCGATGATCTCGACCGCTGTTTGCCAGAGAAGGCGATTGAGGTATTGGAGGCGATCAAGCTGTTTTTGTCGGTGCAGGGGGTCGTCTTTGTCTTAGGAATGGATCGGGAGGTCGTGCAGCGCGGCATTGAGGCACGCTATGGGGCATTTTTTGGCCTCGACGACGCACAGCGGGAGGAGCTGCCGATTCGCGGCGATGTCTATCTGCAAAAGCTGATTCAGATTCCGTTTCACTTGCCGCCGCTGTCGGTCAACGATGTCGAAGGATACATTGAAGATTTGGAGAATGAAGGGGGCGTGCGACTAAGCGACGTGACGCGGCGCGTATTTGCAGAGGGACTATTTCCCAACCCGCGTCAGGTCAAGCGTGCGCTCAACATCTTTCAGCTTTTGCAGACGATTGCCAAGACGCGCCAAGAAAGTAAGGGGAAAGACGGGCAGCCGCGTTTGGGGGATATTTCCGATCCGCTGTTGGCGAAAACGGTCGTGATTCAGACACAGTATCCGCGCCTCTATCAAGATTGGCGACGCTACCCGACGCTGATTCGGACGCTGGAAGCGCAGTTTCGCAGTCAGCCGTTGAGCGAGATGGAGCGCAGAGCCACGCGAACGTGCTAGTGCGGGGTTGGCATTGGGCTGGCTGGGCGACCCGCGCCCAGAGGTGGTTGGGCGTGAACCAGAAATGATTGCGCTCACGGAAGGACTGCGGTTCACGATGGGGGAGGGCGAAGAATCGCACGTCGTGCAGATTCCGGAGCCATTCAGCATTGCACGCTATCCCATCACCAATGCACAATACCGCTACTTCGTTGAGGCAGGCGGTTACTCCAAAAATGGATACTGGACAGATGCGGGGTGGGCGTGGAAAAAGGACAGATCACAACCTGATTTTTGGGACGATGTTGTGTTGAGCCTGCCTAATCTGCCAGTGCAAGTCGTGTGGTATGAGGCTGCTGCATACGCCGCTTGGCTACGATCTGTGACGAATAAGCCGTACCGCTTGCCTTCGGAGGCGGAGTGGGAGCGGGCGGCACGCTCGACGGATGGGCGGGCTTACCCATGGGGAGAGTCGTTTGAGGTGGGTCGCTGCAACGGCAAGGAGTTGGCATTGGAACGGCCGACGGCGGTAGGCTGTTTTACGTCTGGACAGTCAGCGGATGGTGTAGAAGAGTTGTGCGGCAACGTTTGGGAATGGTGTCAGACGAAGTGGGAGGCAGAATGGCCTTGGCAGGATGATGAGCGAGAGGCCGTTCAAGGCAATGACAGACGAGTAGTTAGAGGTGGTTCCTACACAACCGAATCTCCGGGTTGCGGGTCTCGCGGCTGGTACGGTCCGGACTACTGGAACTGGCTCATCGGTTTTCGGGTTGTGGTGTCCCCATTGTCGTTGCCTTGACGCTGGTCGCTGAATCGCTGATCGCTGGTTGCTGACCGTAGGCCAGTCGCTGATCGCTGTCGCGCCGTAGGCGCGTTCTTGTGGGGGTCGCGTAGCGACCTCGATCTAGGCTCTACGTCCGCAGGAGATTTTCACTCCCTAGCGACCGCACATGCTGGGCGTACACAAAAAAGCAGACCAAGTTGGCCTGCTTTTTTATTACTATAAAAGTCGTTGTCTTATCTGAGTACTTAACGTCCCATCGCGGCCTTCACAGTTTGGCATGCAGGGCAACCACCACCGGGGCGAATCATTGCAAATCCAGCTTGTGGGTCACCATCGCGTTCATACAGGTCAAAATCAACATTAAAGATGATAAACATCCGAACTTTGCCGCTGTTGCGTGCCATTGTGACCGCTTCACCCAGCCATTGGGCGTGTTCTCCAACAGATGTGTTCGCAGCCCATGCAAAGCGTGGTGGTACGCCGCCATAATCGTCGCCTGACAGATAGCCAATTTCGGTAAAACAGAGCGGGCGTTGACCATTGAAGGCATTGTAATAGACATCCACCATTGGTTGATAGTACCAGCTGTAGTGACGTGCGCCACCATCGGCCGGATGCCCCGATGTCGCATTTGGCGAGGTCGCGCCAGCATTGTAGTGAACGCCGATACAATCCATATACTGCGCCGCGCCCAAGCGAGCCAGCTCCTCCATGTACGGCTTATCATCACAACCTTGCGCTGCACAACCCCCACCAAAGAAACCGGTCGGTGCGGGCGCACCACTAATGACCATGATATTTGGATTTGCCGCCTTAATTGCTTGATAGCCCGGCTTCAACATCTCGTTGAGATATTGCGATGCGCTGATCTGTCCTGCTGGCCACTCAAAGTCGATATTCATCTCATTCCAGATTTCAATTGCGTCTGGTGGGTCTGGCAATGAAGCAACACTGCTTAAAAACTGCACATAAGCAGAGAAGTTAATCGAGCTGGGATAGACATTTGCACCGGGCATACTCATCAAGACCTTAAATCCTTTCGAGTGTGCATCTGATATACGCGCTGCGACATCATTACCAGTATTGCCTTCGCCCCATTTGTGTTGGAACTTCACCCACTTCATACCCACGTCTGCCATCAAGCTAGAACTTGCAAAGGTATGTGTTTGTCCGCCTAATTCAAAATTGCCTGTCGGGGCTGGTGGGCGTGGTGTTGGGGTCGGTTGTGGGTTCGTTGGGGGCGTCGGTTGCGTTGTTGGTGAAGGGGCAGGCGCACCGCCACCATTTAGGTTGAGAGCTGTTTTTGGAACCCAACCGGTACCAAAGCTACCGCTGACATTTGCCCAATTGCCTGAACCATCATAGGTATTGACGGTGACGCTTGTGTTTGGAGCTAGAGCAACACCGTTGCGTCGTGCGCCACCCGGCGATTCATACACATTTGTCCAATTTTTGATTGTTGCGTTGCCGGTTGGGGCATTATTACCTCCGCTATCACCGCCATTGTCATTGCTACCACCATTGTTGTTGATGTTTCCCAACGCACTGGCAGGAACCCAACCGCGCAGACCATTCGCTGATACCTCATACCAGTCACTGGCCTGGGTGCGCTGGTGTAGTGTAACCGTTGTGTTGGGAGCAAAAACACCTTTAGAGCTGCCACCAGGCTGATTGTAGACGTTTGTCCAGCGTGTCGTCGTTGCCGTGAATGCACCACCGTTATTGTTATTATTCCCACCGTTATTTGTAGGTGGAGACGTTGGAGCGGGGGCAGGTGGTGCTGTTGGTGGTGGTGGCTCATTGGGTGCATCTGCAACCTTTACCAAACTTGCCGCATCAATGTAGAAATCATTGTGTTTGTTTGCATATTGTGGGTTGGAATTCATGTAGACCGTGATGGTGTCACGCAAGGCAACTGCCTCAACCCACATGAGCATATAGCGATCAAGTACTTGGTCAATGGGCGCAAACCCTGACCAAATGATGCCGGCTGGTTCAGATGCGACGAGGCCCGGAATCGCTTCACCATTGGGTTGAATCCCAACGCGGAAACGTGGGTCGCCGGGCTGTTCTGATTGGCGAGGGTTGCCGGATTCGACTGAGTTCCAAGCCTGAACATGGACTTGAAAACGATAAGTTGCCCCCACTTCAAGACCAGACACTTGCTGATACATGCCACCATAATGTGAACGATAGAATGTAAACCATGCTTGAGCCGTTTCACCTTCAAACACACGATAGTCAAAGTCACGTTTGTGAGCCGGCTTCCACTCTGGCATCGCAATTTCAGGATCGGCATTGAGATCATTCCGCCACCACGGTGTCCAATCAGGAGCTACTTGTGCAGTACTGAATTGTGGCAGCCACGCAGAGTATGTGCCTTCAAAGCCTGGGTTTCTTAGCAGATTTGGGTTTTGTGCTTCTGCCGATTGTTGCTGTGCCCCAACCAGTAAACACAAAAGCAATAGTGTCATTCCGAAAAATAATCGACGCATAATGTTTCCTCTTTAATAATAACTCACTTCCCGCTGTAAGTCTTTTACAGGATTGACAAGCCTGCACTTGAGTTGGACGCAGACAAAATCCACATCAACAAAGTTTGACTAAGTTTTAATTTTTATGGGAATGTAGGTTCATCACCTATCCAACAGCAATTAGTCACCCAACTGTAGCATGTCGATGCGCTTGGGACGATGGTAAGGGGCAAATGTTTAACGCACTCTTTAAGCAGCAATCGTCGATCTCAACGGTTGCACTACGTTTTGCCATTGCTGGAGCATAGGGTTATCCCCCATAGTTAAATAATCTAAATACTCTATACTGACTTGCATAGATGCGAGAATAAAAACAAACCGAGTTTGCTTTACATCATGTTAACTTAGTCCTTCTATCTCCTAAAGTTGAACAGTTGCTAGTTTTTCGCTTCTATAAATCCTGTTGTACGGATACCCCTCCTTAAACAGCGGCCGATTTGGTCGCTGTTTTCTTTTCTAAAGCTATCAACGTTCCTGAAAGGTATACTCTAAGATATGCTGCCTCTAATCTTCGATTAACTCTATAATCGTAAAAAATATTGGGAATTTGAATGGCTAAACTCTCATCAGGATTGAAAGGAATGTAATGGCAACGAAAATATCCCCACAGAGTCGCAAGCGGCGACTTTTTCAAAGCACGTTGACCACAGTCGGTCTATCGCTTGTTACACTTTTATTATTTGTCGCGGTTGGCTATTCGACCGTTACACGTGCGTTCAATTCGGCCGAGTTCCCGCCAACCGCCACGATCCCGGCCGACTTAGGCGCAAACTTGGCACAGGTATCCGACCTTGTCGGCAACGTTCAACGTCGTCGCGTAGGGGCGGACAATATGCAGCCAGTGCGTGTCGGCAGCACGCTGGCGGCTGGCGATGGCTCGTTCATCAGCATCAGCGGGCCGGGCTATGTTAGTCTCAGCCTAGCCAATCGTGCAGTTTTGTATTTAGATGACAATTCGGAATTTGAACTCAAATCCATTGAAGGAAAGACGGAAGGCGTGCTGAACGTCGGCCGAATCCTCCTCAATAGCCCACAACGTGATCTCGCCTTTGTATTTTCCGCACCAACAGGCGCACAGTTAAATGCGACAGGGCGGACGTTAGCCGGCATCAACTACGATGCCGACAACGAATTGTTTGTGATCGACTGCTTGCGCGGTACCTGTGATGTTACGGGGGGGGATGCCACAACATTACGAATCAGCACAGGGCAGCGTGCGGAGGTGCAGGGAAGTGGGGCAGCATCAATGACGGGAGAGGCGCATTTTGAGCTATACCAGTCGATCGGCGCACGTGGCATTGTGGCAACACCGACACGCCCACGTGTCACTGTTGCACCTACGGAAATACCAGCAACGGCCACGCCGACACAAATTCCAACGACACCAACAGCGACACCGATACCAACCATTATAATTCAACCGACGCTTACCCCAACTGTGGAGGTTATGACAGCGACGATTGTTATGACACCAACGGCTGTTGCGACATCAACAATTGTTATGACACCGACGATTTCGGCCGAGTCAACCATCACGCCAAGTGTGACTACGACTGTCACGTTACAGCCAGTCATAACAGCAACAGCTATTCTAACCAACTCGACGCAGCAGCCGGCGAGCCCAACGTTGACCAGTGAGCCAACAGCCATTGCACCACCGACTATCACACTGACGCCAGACCCCAACATGACTGACACGCCAATCGCGCCAGTAGAGACACCTACGATTACACCAACACCAGCAGGATAAAAACGTATGCATGACTTTTCACATATCTCCAAAGAAGATGCAGTTGTTTGGGCGCGTAATCTCACACGGCGGTTTGGAAATGAAACTGTCGTCTCAAACCTCGATCTCACGATACCCTATGGGAGTATTTTTGGTTTCATTGGGCCGAGTGGCAGCGGTAAGACAACGACTGTACGAATGCTGACGGGTATCTATGCGCCCAGCGAGGGAGATGTTAGCGTGCTAGGACAAGAACCCATACTCTTTTCACGCAGAGTGCGGCGGCGTATAGGCTACATGCCTCAGCTTTTTGTCCTCTACCCTGAGCTTTCCATCAACGAAAATATCAACTTTACAGCCTCTCTCTTTGGCATGAAGCTGCTCGGCCGAGAGCCGCGATTCAAAGAGGTACTCGACTTCGTTGAGCTAACCAAACATCGTAAAAAACTAGCACGTGACATTTCTGGCGGGATGCAGCGGCGGCTCTCGCTTGCGGCAACGCTTGTTCACAAACCCGATCTGCTGTTTCTCGATGAACCAACAGCGGGAATTGATCCCGTGCTGCGGCAGAAGTTTTGGGAACACTTTAGAAACCTAAGGGAGGAGGGGCGCACCCTATTTATCACAACTCAGTATGTTGGAGAAGCCGCATTTTGCGATTACGTCGGTGTACTCGCGGGCGGTCAACTCGTCGCTCTTGACACCCCCGATGGTTTGCGTCAGCAAGCATTTGGGGGTGACATCGTTAATCTTATCACCGAGGATTCTCTGCGTATGAGCGATCTACGTGCATTGCAAGACCTGCCATTTGTACGGCGCGAACTCGACTACATTAGCGCGACGCAACTGCGGATCACCGTTGATGAGGCGGCAACGGACATCTCGTCCTTGCTTAATTGGTTTAGCGAGCGTGATATTGAGGTGCAGTCTATTGAAGAGTATGTGCCACCGTTTGACGACGTTTTTGTCGAATTGGTTCGAGAGGTTCCAACTCATGCCTAATTTTATTCACATTTCTGCTTTTTTACGCAAGGAAATTGCCGAGATTCTGCGCCAACCACGTTTATTGCTGACGCTGATTTTGGGTCCCTTTTTGATTCTGCTGCTTTTTGGCATTGGGTATCGCAATGAGGCGCAAACCTTACGCACCATGTTTGTGATGGATGCGGAAAATCCATTTCGTGCCTTTGTTGAAGAGTACACGTTAAATGTGAGTAGCGTGATCGCTTTTTATGGCATTGTCGAGACAGAGGAGGAAGCGAAGAATTTTCTGCGTGCTAACCAGATCGATGCAGCAATCATTTTGCCTGAGGAACCTGTTGAGAAAATTCGCCGCAGCGAACACCCTGTTTTTCGCGTGCTGCATCGTGAAATTGATCCGTTTATGATCAGCTATATGCGCGTCTTTGCGCGAGTTTACGCAGATGAGGTCAATAATCGTGTGTTGGCCTCCGTCGCGCAAGAGGGGCAGCGCGGGACAGAGACGTTGCAAGTTCCGCTCGAAGGCGCACGCACGAGTGCGGAAAATCTGCGAACCGCATTGGAAAATGATAGTCAGACAGAGGCCGACGCATATCAGTTCGCGCTAGCGCGTAGCATCGGCGTACTCGTTGTATCGGCGGGGGCTGAGCAGGGGTTTATGACAAGCGTGGGACAGCGATTTGACTCGGCCGAAACCCCAGAAAACACAACTATCGGCTCCACTCTCATTAGCCTACAAGAAAATACGGCACGTCTCAACGAAATAGATCCCAATCAAGACAATAAGGACGCTCAAGTAGAAATCGTGCAAGCGATTGAACGTGATCTTAACACGCTCGAAACATCCTTTGTTGATTTCAGCCAAATTGAGCCGGATGTGTTGGTAAGTCCTTTTGTTTATACGGTTGAGAGCGTTACGCCGGCCGAGTTGGAGCTTGCCGATTTCTACGTGCCAGCCGTGATCGCGTTGCTCATCCAGCATATCGCAGTCACCTTTGCTGCCATGTCTATCGTGCGCGAACGTACAGAAGGTTCACTAGAGTTATTTCGTATTGCCCCTGTCTCATCGTTTGAAACCTTAATAGGCAAGTATGGTAGCTACTTTATCTTTGATAGTGTGGTCGCCCTCATCTTGACTATCCTGATACGATTTGCACTCGGTAGTCCAATGGTGGGGAGTTGGCTTCACTACGGCATTACGCTTGCGCTACTCATCTTCACATCGCTGGGCATGGGGTTTACCGTCTCGCTGTTGGCGCGTACTACCACTCAAGCAGTGCAGTACTCAATGATTATTTTGCTCGCATCGATCTTTTTCAGCGGTTTCTTTCTCGGTCTTGGCCTATTGTGGGAGCCTGTGCGGATTGTCTCATGGCTGCTGCCAGCGACCTACACAACCGCCTTGCTGCAAAACATCATGTTGCGTGGTCAATTTGATGGAAGTGGTCTTGTTTGGGGGCTAGCATTGTTGGGGATGGCTTTCTTTATGCTTTCATGGCTGCTCTTGCGTCGCCTGATGTACCAACGATGATTCACTTACTGCGGCCGCTCCCACGTTCGCACACCATAGCGACTTAGGCGAGTTGGGATATGTTTGAAGAGCGTGTCTGTAGCCGCAATCTCACGCAACATAGCACGTTTATCAGATGATAACGCGCCACACAAAAGCGTCAGTGAGCCACCGGCCCCACCAGCTCCATTCACTTTCCAGCCAATCGCGCCGTGTACTTTTGCAATCTCGATCACGCGATGCGCGTCGGGGCTAATCAACGCTGAATGCAGCTCGCCCTGTGCATCCGTGTTGTCGATCATCGTCTCACCCAGTGCTGCAAAGTCACCCGAATAAACAGCGTCGCGGGCGCGTCTCGCTGTTCTACGCAATCGCTCGATCCGTGTGTCTGTTGCACCCGCATCCTCCAACTCCTGAATTACCATTTCATGTACCTGTGACGAATTGTGCGAATTGCCCAGATAGATCAAGACCAAACGGCGTTCAAGCTCCCACCATCTCTCATTTGAAATCTGAATTGATGAGACAATCGCGTGTGGATAGGCGTGCATATCAATGAAACTGATTCCCCCAAACGCGGAACAAATCTGATCCTGAATACCACACTGCAAGCCGAGTCGTTCTGTTTCAACTTGTTGTGCCATGCGTGCGATCTCGTGTGGGGTCAGACGACCCGGTGTCAGGCGGTCTAGCGCGGCGATGAGCGCGACGGTGACAGCGGCCGATGTTCCCGTCGAAGCACCTGCCGGAGCCTCCGAGAAAATGGTGATTTGAAGTGCTAGGTGATCGGGAACCCCCATCATGTCAATCGCAGCTTCCAACAGCGGATGGCGTTCCCACTGCGTTTGTGGGAGCGCGATAGCATAGCGATCATCATAATTTTCAGCGAAGATAACGACGCGCTCCGCTCGGCTATCGAGAGGAAAAGCTTCAATCTGTACTTTCGCATACGGTGAAACACCAATGTTGAAAATTTGCCCGTATTCAGCAAACCACGTGTCTGTCCACCCTCCCATATCACAGATGCGGATGGGAGCGACCGCATTGATGATTTTGTGTGCGCTCATAGATTATCAGGCCACGCCACACCGTTGTAGTAACGTGTGCCGCGATGGCCTTTCTTGGCAATTGGCTGCTGGAGTTTTTCACCGGGACAGGCGACCACAATCAATGTGCGTGGTTTGCCATCAGAAGGTCGAAGAAAGCTTTTTACTTCGACCGCGATCTTTTGCCCATTGCGTTCGGCCGACAACGGCGCGTCAGCACTCATATCGACATACACTAAATCTGTCCCCATCTGTAATACCAATAGGTCATGACGAATTTGCCAACCATCTTTCAACAATGCTTCACGCATCGTTAATCATCGCCAATACGCAATACCGACATAAATGCCTCTTGTGGAACCTCCACAGAGCCGATCATTTTCATGCGCTTCTTACCCTTCTTTTGCTTTTCGAGCAGCTTTTTCTTGCGCGTGATGTCACCGCCGTAGCATTTGGCAGTCACGTCCTTTCGCATTGCTTTGACATTGGCGCGGCTGATAATCATTTTGCCAACGGCCGCCTGAATTGGAACCTCAAACATCTGGCGTGGAATCTTGCCCTTGAGCGCGGTGACCAGCTTTTGACCCCGACGATATGCGTCGTCTTTGTGAACAATCATTGTCAATGCGTCTACCTCTTGTTTGTTAACCAGCACTTCGAGTTTCACGAGATTACTGGCACGATAGCCGAGCAAATCATAATCCATCGACGCATAGCCGCGTGTGACGCTTTTGAGCTTGTCATAGAAATCAATAATTAGTTCACCAAGCGGAATGTCATAGTTAAAGACGATGCGTCCCTCGGCCGGATACTCCTGACTAATCAACACACCACGTCGTCGCGTTGCCAATTCCATGATGACACCATAGTAGTCAGCAGGCGTAAATATCTGCACGCGCATCCACGGTTCACGAATTTCGATGTACTCTCCTTCAGAGGGCAAATCGGCCGGACTGCTCACCTCCTGCACATCTCCGCTGGGCGTGACGATCTCATAGCGCACACTAGGCGCAGTTGCCGTGATGTCGAGATCATATTCACGTTCAAGTCGTTCTTGGACAATTTCCATGTGGAAAAGCCCTAGAAACCCAACGCGAAAACCAAAATTGAGCGCATTCGAGACTTCTGGCTCATAAACGAGTGCTGCATCATTGAGTTGCAATTTTTCTAGCGCGTCACGCAAGTCTTCAAAATCTTCGTTGTCAGTTGGGAAAAAACCAGCGTAGACCATGGGCTTTGCGGGTTGGTAGCCGGGCAGGGCTTCGGCCGCTAACTTTTTCCGCAACGTGATTGTGTCCCCGACACGACAATCCCGCACATCTTTCAAACCTGTTGCAATGTACCCAACTTCGCCGGCCGAGAGTGATTTTGTCGCCTTCATGACAGGTTCAAACACGCCAATTTCGATTGGTTCGACTTCGACATCATTTGACATCATGCAAACAAGTTCGCGGTCGTTGAGGTGACCTTCAAAAACGCGCACGTAGGCAATCACGCCTTTATAGCTATCGTAATGAGAGTCAAAGATGAGGGCGCGGAGAGGTTTATCGGCCGATCCCTCCGGTGGTGGAATCCGCTCAATCACCGCTTCCAAGATCATCTCCACATTCTCGCCTGTCTTTGCACTCACAGGAATACAGTCAAGCGCATCGATCCCCGTAATTGCCTCAACCTCCTCCGCAACATCATCGGGCAGCGCAGCTGGCAGATCGATTTTGTTGATAACAGGGATAATTTCGAGGTCAGCATCAACCGCCAGATAGAGGTTTGCCAGCGTTTGCGCCTCTATGCCTTGTGTTGCATCCACGACGAGAATTGCGCCTTCACACCCCTGCAATGCGCGGCTAACCTCATAACCAAAATCAACGTGACCGGGCGTGTCGATCAGGTTCATGATGTACTGTTCGCCGTCGGTGGCGGTATAGGTCATGCGGACGGCGGATGCCTTGATGGTGACACCTTTTTCACGTTCCAACTCCATGCTGTCGAGCAGTTGCTCTTGCATGTCGCGGTCAGCGACGGTGTCTGTCATCTGAAGCAAGCGGTCGGCAAGTGTAGACTTGCCGTGATCAATATGGGCGATAATACAGAAATTACGGATTTTTGACTGATCGAGCATAGGGTGATTATAGCATACAGTGGACAGTAAACCGTTTGGGCAGCAATTCTTGCGGTTCACTGTGGGTCGCTCATTGTTTAATGGACAGAGTTGGACAGACTGTCTATAGTTATGTGGTCGATCATGTATCACAACGGAGCAGTAAATGATGAAGAAACGAGTAACAATCGGCGATGTCGCAGCAGCCGCAGGGGTTTCTAAACAAACCGTTTCGCGGGCAATCAACAACAAAGGTGAAATTAGCGAAAAAACGAAACGGCGTGTAATGGAAGTCGTGCGCGAGTTAGGCTATCGGCCGAATCGTCTCGCGCAAGCAATGAACTCTCAGCAAACTCGTATGGTTGGGTTGATCGTTTCTGATATCACAAATCTTTTTTTCCCGGAGGTCGCACGCGGCGCACAAGATGCAGCAATGCTACAAGATTACACCATCCTGATTGTCAATACTGATGAAAACCCTTTACAGGAAATGCGGATGTTGGAATTGATGGCAGAACAAGCCGTTGACGGCATCATCTCATTTACGCACCACATTACCGATCAGCAGCTATCTGATTTTGCGGACAGCTATTGGCCAGTTGTCATGATTAACCGCTCAATCGAGCATCAGAACATTAGCCTTCTGACCGTCGATAATGGGGCAGGAGCAGAACTCGCTGTCGAGCATCTCGTCGAGCAAGGCCACCAACACATTGCCATGTTGAACAATGCCTCTTTCGCACCCGGCCATGTTCGTCGCGTGCAGGGGTATCTTCGCGCATTAGCCAAATATCAGTTACGGGACTATTTACACAGCACAACCACAAGCAGCGAAGGTGGGTATCTGGGAACGCTGGCCTTATTAGACAATCATCCAAATGTGACAGCAATCTTTTGCTATAACGACATGATGGCAATTGGTGCGCTACGTGCCTGTCAGGAAAGAGGCAAACGTGTGCCACAGGATATAGCTATCGTTGGCTTTGATGGCATTCAGCTTACTTCGACAGTCGTGCCAGCTCTTTCCTCTATTTATGTTGACAAGTATGAGATCGGCAAGCTGGCCTTTGAGCGTATTTTTCAGCTACTTAAGGGGGAAGAAAAAACGTTGCCACCTATTGATCTAGCCCCATCGCTTATCGTGCGTGATTCCTCTCGCTATTTTTCTCAGATATAGGCTATCGACTTTCAGGAAGAAGACTAAGCTGCGCCCCAGCCACACCCATATTGGGTGAATGTGAATCTATATTGGCTTGAATTTGAGAAGCAAGTAACTATTCGTCTCGCGTCAAATAATCTAATGCCCACTGTGCGAAGAAGAAATTTTCATTGACGGCGAGTGCTTGACGGTACGCATCGCCTGCGCCGAGCGCGTCACCCGTTGACGAGAGGGCATTACCGAGCCAATAGTAAGTCTCTTCGACATTTTTGCCACCAGTTGTCGTGAGTGTGGCGTTGGCGAGGTCGATTACGTCTTGGAATCGGCCGATTTTATAATAAGCAGAGTACGGTCTAAACTGATACCACAACATCCGATAGGGAAGCTCATAGCCTCTCGCCGTGTCGAAAGCGGCCGCTCCTTCCTCGTAATAGACCGCTTCACCCGTCAGCCAGCCCAACTCCGTTAGGCTCGTGCCGAGATTGAACCATGCAAACTTATCATCTGGGTTTTCTGCAATTTGCTCACGCGCACGGTCGGCCGTATAGTTCCACATCGTTATCTCATCCGCGAGATTTTCGCCTAAAATTGCATCAACTTGTGCCTCTTCAATTTCTGGATAAACTACATAAAATGTATAGTTAAAGTCTTTCCACGTCGTCCATAGCTCATCATAGCTAACGGAAATGCCATTCGGCGACCAACCCCCATATTCACCATAGGTATCCATCGCCAAAAATGTTTGGGTCGCTTCGTCAAACCCATAAACGGTCAGATAATGACCATACCAACCTTCCCCATCATTAAAGTCTGCCCCGCGTTCAATGACGACCGGATAACCCTCTGCGATAAAATGCTTGATGTGTTCCAGTGTCCCGCCGCTGCGAGCCGTTGAGCTAAGTGATGTGTAGTCATTTACGTAGTCATTGATTTGCCATGGGCTAACATTTCGGTCGTACTGATTGGGTTTGAGATAGGCGGCCGCATCTAGCTGAGTTGTGCTATCCCCGTGATAGGCTAGCACAATCGATAAATTAGCCGGCCCACAGTTGTTAAACGCCTGTGGCACATTGACGATATTGGGCAATGTCACACTGGCGGGTAGCGGCGTTGGGGAAGGGGTGGGGGTATTTGTCGGCGTTGGTTCGGGTGTCGGCGTATTCGTCGGTTCAAGCGTAGGTGTAGCTGTGTTCGCAATGATGACTGCGGCAGGTGTTGCAGTGGGGGGCAATGAAGTTGCTGTCGCTGTGGCTGTTGGTTCGGCCGTTGCAGTTGGGAGCGTCTCTTGCCGACCCGGAATCGCCTGCAATGTGTCACTTGTTTGGCTGCTGGATTGAGCCGGAGCGGGGAGTGGCGCAGGTGTTGGCCCAAAATCGGGCAGCATTAGCGCAATGCGCGGCGGTAAACGTGTGTACAATGAATCAGATGTGAGCAGAAACGCCGTTGCACCAAGAAAGATACCTGCAATAATCACGATGAGGACTTTGGCGAAGGAGTTCATAATTTACCCGTCAAGGCGTGCGAGTGCTTCATTTGCTGGCTGAAAATAGGGATTAAAATTGGCCGCTGCCACATAATCAGAACGTGCGGTTTCGATATTGCCTAATGCTTCATAAGCACGCCCACGCCAATAAAAAGACTCTTCAAAGTAGGGTCGTCCTGCCAGTGTTGCATCTGCCAGCAGAATGATGTCATTGTAGCGGCCTAGCTGATAGTACGCTTCATAGGGGCCGAACTGATACCATAGCATACGCCACGGCAGCCCTATCGAACGCGCCTTGTCATAAGCTGCCACTGCTTCTTCATATTGTCCTAACTCAAGGTAGGATGTTCCGACGTTAAACCACGCAAATGCATTGGTTGGCTGATTTTGCGTGATTAACTCATTGCGCTCAACGCTGGCTTGCCACATCGTGGTATCATCATAATTATCGCCCAGCACCATCGCTAACTCTGTCTGGCGTTCAGGCTCATATAAGACGACGTATGTGTTGTTGAATTGTGGCCAATAAGCGAGCAGTTCGGAATAGGGAAAGGCTCGGCCGAGAGGCGAATTTTGATCTGCCAGCGAAGCCGCATCCCAAATCAGCGAATCAAACACCCAGAATTCCTGCGCCGCATCATCATAGCCAACCGCAAGCACATAATGCCCATACCATTCCAACCAAGCGACCTCGCCCGGCGGGTCTAGCCCAATCTCAAGAATGACGGGAAAGTCATTTGCCACCAATGCTTTTAACTGTTCGACTGTGCCGTTGACGCGCTCTAATGCGCGGTAGGTCGTATGTTCATTAACAAAAGAGGCCATCTGATAGGGTGTCACATTGCGATCTTCTGGGTTTGGCTTGAGAATTGCGGCCGTGTCATACTGCGTTAACTGTTCCCCAAAAACACTTAACCCCATTGCCAACGTTGCGGGGCCACAATTATTCCAATCTTGTTGATGATGCGTGACATTTTCGATGCGCGAATAGGCGGGGAAAGGCGTAGGCTCCGGCGGGAGCGTCACGGTAGGCGTAATAGTGACGGCATCATCGACGGCCGATACCTCAACGACGGCTGCCACCTCTGGTAATGTTGCGGTTGCAATGGGGGTCGATGTTGGCAACAGTTGCGCCTGCGCTGCCGTTGGAGAGGGAATTGGTGTAATACCTACCTCTGTATCAGTAGGCAATTCGACAGACGGCAAAACAGCACTCTCCGGTTCGGGGATCACCCAGTTTTGGACAAAAGTTGGAAAGAGGGAAAGATAGCGTGATGGAATGGTTCGTAAGATGTTCCAGCCAATAATTCCTAGCGCAACGAACGCGACCAGCGTAATTGCACCGATGATAAACGGATTTGTCTCTTTTCGTCTAGCGCGTGATGCTTGGTTCATAAACCAACGCTTCCTTTTCTCGGCAGCAAAGCAAGGTATTTCTCTGTGTCAGACTTGCCATGGCTAATGGTTTAATCAAATTCAAAACGAGGGGCATTATAGCCAACGGAAAACGGTGCTGTCCTCAACGTCCCTGAACGTTCATCAAAAATTCTACACAACCACAGCGTCTATGTGTGCAAGAATCCCCACCTTTTTCACGTTGCGGCAAGCAGGTTAACAAAAATGTTGGCATCAATTTAGAGGATGTTTGAGTATTCGCCTTGCTTTTGTTACCTCACAAATTTATCTTTGCGAAGATTATTGGGCAGCAATTCCAAATATGGGCAGCTATCGACTTTCACATAAGCCACCTTAATGTAGTTATCCGTCCAAGTGGGCAAGATGATAATGCCAAACACCATCGTGTTCGGTTTCAATGATGCGGTTTTCGGCGCGAAGGAGATCAAGATAGCCAACGATGGTGCTAAGACCTGTAAAGCGACCTGCGGCCGGATAGTGACTGTACAGTTTATCGGTGAGGGCGGGCAAGGTATCTATGCCCGCTGCGATGAGATCGTAACATTGCTCTTTGCGCTTGTGAATTCGGCCGATCTGCCCCTCTATCATCGCCCGATGCTCACAAAACGGCACACCATGCCCCGGATAAACACAGTTAACGGGCAACTCAGCCAGCCGTTGCAGCGATTCGATGTGTAGCGGCAAACCGAGTGAGCGTTTAGTGGGATCGGCCGGGTCAAATTCGATCACAGGCACAGGCGTGCGGTGGAGAAGACAGTCGGCCGAAAACAGCCACCCATTCTCTGCGTTCCAAAACCCCGTCTGATGCGTCGAATGACCGGGAAGATGGATGACTTCCCACTCACTACCCCCCAGCTCCAATCGAGCGTCAAGCGCAAATGTTCGCACTCGATCGGCAGGCACGCTGTCCCACAGGTCAGGAACGGAGCGAAAATAGCGTAGGACGTTGTGTTGGGCTTCGGCCGATAACCCCGTCTTCGCCACGATCTGCTTCATAAACTCAACACGCTCTTCCCACTTCTCTTTGATGTCAACTGCCCACTCATAGACTAGATCAGAAACCCACACCTCCGCATCACTTTGTTGGCAAATCCAATTGGCTGCACCTATATGATCGACGTGGGCGTGCGTGATGACGACACGTTTGATGTCGCTGACGTGCAACCCGTGTTCTGCCAAGCCAGCAGTCAATGCCTCGTGCGTCATCGGAACATTCAGCCCGCAGTCTACAAGGACGGGTTCTGGCACTTTGAGCAGAAAAGTGTTGACGGGGCCGACCATAAAGGGCGTGGGGAGTTCAATGTGGATAGGAGCTTGCATCGGCGCGATCATAGCATAACGACGGTGGGGCGGCTCGAAACGGTCATTTCAGCTAGCGGTTGCGGTTGCGATACAGCGTTGGATCAACTACTTTGGCTGCGGCAAGCACGCCCAGCCGCCCTTCCAAAAATGTGTTTATGTTCGGCAAGTGCGACATCGGCTCTCTCACTAGCATGTGATATGGAACATCGTACAGCTTCATTTTTGGCTGGCGGCGTATCCATGATTCAACCTGTTGTAAGTGCTGGCGATACAGTTGCTTCATTTTGTCGTCGCTGACCGTTTTTTCCTCGTCCCGATGAACGAGCATCTTTGCCTGTGACGCTAGCACCTCATCCAAGTTGCGGCGCATGAACAAAATGCGATAGTCATACTCACCGGGGAGGTGTTGCAAAAGGGCTGAGATGACCTTGACTGATTTTCCTTGTGCGCTGGGGAGCCATGCGGTGTCTCCCTTGTCGAGTTGTTTGACGCGCTCAAATTCGTAGTAACCGCGTGGGTTGTCGGCATCGGCCGATCGTACCCCGTCTTGCACAGGCGCGATCCCACCTGCCTCTAGCATTTTCATCATCATCGAAGTCCCCGAACGAGGTAAGCCAGAGACAACCGTTATAAACTGTGGTTTGCGTCGAAATAGATTATGAAACATGATTGATTTGTAAGTTGCGGATAAAGCGACTCTCTATGGCATGAAAACAAGACACAACAGATATTTTACAATTCACCCATCAATTTCATACGAATTTACCATATAATGAAAACAATTGTGGGTTTTCCACGTACTGAGTTTAACTATCACACGGGTCATAACCGTGTTTTCAAGGGAGAAACGTCATGTTTTTTAGTCCGATGTATCTACTTTTTGCCCTGCCTGCGATGTTTTTAGGAATGTGGGCGCAATTTCGTGTTAAGAGCAATTTCAATAAGTATGCCAAAGTTTGCACCGAGCGCAATGTCACAGGCGCACAGGTCGCCCGACATTTGCTCGATGCTTATGGACTATTTGATGTCGCCGTAGAGCGCGTTGCTGGCAACTTAACTGACCACTACGATCCAAGCTCAAAGACGCTGCGTTTGAGTGATGCAACCTATAGCTCACCCAGCGTCGCCGCTGCCGGCATTGCCGCCCACGAAATGGGACATGCGTTGCAGGATGCAAAGAATTACGCGCCGCTTGGCTTGCGTTCGGCGATGGTTCCATCAGTGCGGATTGGCAGCATGTTGGGACCGATTCTGTTTATGGCAGGCTATTTTTTGACCGCTTTGGTTGGGCCGTTTGGCACAACAATTGCGTGGATTGGCGTGATTCTGTTTGGCGCATCGGCCGCCTTCGCCGTTGTCACGCTTCCCGTCGAATTTGACGCAAGCAAGCGAGCCAAAGAGTTGCTCATCAAGGAAAATATCTTGGGCAAAAACGAGATGGTGGGGGTTAATAAGGTCTTGAATGCGGCCGCTCTCACTTATGTTGCGGCCGCCATCCAAGCTCTCAGCACGCTGGCCTACTACGCATTTTTGTTAATGGGACAACGAGACTAAATCCTATGGAATGAAATTGCAGTGGTGAATGCCTTTGTAAGTTGTGGTCGCGGCCGGCGACATGGTGCGTGGTGTCGCTGTGAGAAACAGGGTGAGATTTATGATTGGGGTCGCATGTGGCGTTTCGGTCACAAACGGGGTCGCGGTTGACGTTAACTGAGAGGTTGATGTCGATGTTGGCCACGGCGTGTTCGTCATAGTTGGGGCAGAGGTTGATGTCGGCCACGGTGTGTTTGTCGTGGACGGAACGGGCGTCGATGTTAATTGAGGATGTGCTGTTTCGGTCACAAATGGAACGGGAGTCGATGTCGGAAGCTGGACAGAGGGCGTGACCGTTGGGATCAAGTCCGGCCGATCTGCATCCGTCTCCACCGTCACATAATCAAAAAAAGCATACGCATTCCCGCTATGTTCGTAGTATTCAACCACAACTGTATGGTTGCCGGCCGATAGCCATCTATCGGCCGCCGCCCCCGCCTTCGCTTGCCCCTCCCACGCATACAGCACCGTCTGCCCATCGACAAAAACGCGAATCCCATCATCCGCCTGAACATTAAAACGAATACGGCTATTGTCATTTAGATATAGCGATGATGTCCAACGAATGGAGAAAAAGTCAGATTCAACCCCACCACTTGGCGAGCCTCCTCCCCATTGGAAGTCAATTCGACCATCAGTGCGTCGCACAACAGGTTCGCCATTAAGCCATTGATTGTCATAAATTTCTGTTTGCCAATTGGGTGTTTGTGCCGTCGTGCCGTTTTCAAAGAGTTGCAAACTGAGTAAGAATGAAAGCAAACTCAATATCACGAATCGCATAATAGATGCTCCCGATGTTACAGACAGCCTGTCCGCAACACTGTCGTTCTCGCGTAGGCGGGAATCCTGTCTCCAAATCTGGGCAGTTATTCAAGTCGCGTTCCTAAGTAATCAGTTGCATTTAGACATCGGTTTCTGTCGTGGTCAATAACGGCCGCGCAAAAATAGCGAACATTCCATCAAAAACGAAAGGACACCGCCAAGACAAGCGGTGTCCTTTTAGCTTTGGGAAGCGGAAGAGGTAAAACGAATTATAGATCAAATGTTCTGCTTGTGCAATACGGCTTTTGAAGCTGGTTCCTTTACATTTTCTCTACCGTCAATCCTAAACCCCCAATCCCCCGCAGATGCTCAACGCGATTTTGGTAGTGCATTCGCCAGCGTTCACGACCCGGATGCTGAATGTATTGCAGATGCGTCACGCCGGTATTGCTTGTCCACACTTCACAGTTGCGGAAGGGGCCGACGTTGTAAGCAGTGTCTATCATCGTGTCGATGACAAAGCCATGACAGACAACGATGACGGTTTGATCGGCATGTTTGTCGATGATGTCTTGTAGAAAAATGCCAACACGGGCGCGAAAGTGCAGCAGTGTTTCACCGTTAATGCTGCTCGTGCTGCTGGAAAAGGGTTGACCACTTGCCCAGTATTGCGTGTAAGAGATTTTTTCTTTTGTTGTTATCGGCCGACCATCCGACGAATTATTGCCAATCTCCCGAATCCGATCATCATAGATCGCTTGCAGACCCAACGTTTTTTCAATTGGTTCAGTCGTCTCACGAGTCCGCATCAACGTGCTACTGTACAGTACGTCGGGAGGCAAAATGTTGATAGGCAACCACGCTGCCAATGCTGCTGCTTGTACATGACCGCGCTCTGTTAATCCTAAGTCAAAAATTCCGCCATCTTCAATCACATCAGGCAGGTTTGTGAGGCTCTCGCCGTGTCGAATAATGTATAGGTGCATCGTTGTTCACCAAACAAAAAGACCGTGTGATTGCCCACACGGTCTTTTTGTTTGTCAATTTATCTTTCGGTGGTTACTCTGCGTCGTAGCCTGGCCCCTCAGAGAAGAAATCATAGTTTGGCATAATGTCCTCTGTCAAATCGAGAACCTCACCAGCAGGAATGAGAACGGCATTTAGCACATTGACCGTATGGCCTTCAAGCTCCACACCGTCTAGCTTCACGCCAGACATGTCTTCCTTCTTCATAGCGATGTACAAACCGCCACCGTGCTTGTCTGGAATTTCATAGTCAAAGGGAACTTCTTCTTCAGGGAAGATCGCCTCGAAGGGACATTCTGGGACGCACGCGCCACAGTCGATGCAGGTGTCCGGATCGATGTAGAGCCACGGCCATTCATCTTCAGGCTTGCCGAGAATCATACATTCAACGGGACAGACATCGACGCACGCGGTGTCGCGGAGGCAAAGACGGGTAACAATATGCGTCATGAGTACTTACTCCTTTGTAAAAACCGCAGGTAAAAAGAAACCTGAGTTAACTAGATTGCTGCTACCTTAAACGTGTGCAAAAGTGTGCAACACGCGATAAGTACCTGCTTCAT
>CAYMGE010000080.1:0-29923 GCA_964389925.1 uncultured Ardenticatenaceae bacterium | reverse complement strand
TAAAGTCACGCGCCAACGCGGGTTGCGAAAACGCCTTGCTGAAAAAGTGATCGTGTGGATTGACCGATTTTGTCATACCTTCTATACTGAATCAGAATTTGTCTTTTAGATGAGATACTTTGTAATATGACAACTGCTATTTTAGCGCAACCAAGCGCACTTGATAGTTATACGCAAATCGACGTGCAGGAGCAGGTGATTTCGGCCGAAACCGCCCGTCGTAAAGCATCATTTTTCCTCGCCATGAACGTCGGTCATCTCCTACGTGCCGACAATCCGCTACTGCTATTGGGCAAGGAATCACTCAAGTGGCAATTAGACATTTTGCTGACTTCTCCTGATAGCGCAAAATCAAAAACAATTGGCAGACTCTATCTCAATGCAGAAGATGGCTCGATCCCTTCAAGCACCAAACTGATCGAAGACCTGACCGAACTTGCCGATGATTTCGCTGTCAGTTAACCATTACCCACAAGAAACCAAAACGGGATGTTTGTCGGCTTGCTCTCAAATGGTGCTAGCGTATCGCAGCATTGTCAAAAGCCAAAGACAATTGAATCGTGTCTTCAAAGCGACCCCGTTTGGCATACCATTCTCTCGCATTGATCGACTTGGCAGATTCGGCGTGCGCGTCACCGTTTCGTCATTTGGCGATGAGCATTCGCTGATTGATGCGCTCGAAAAGTCAATCCCGCCGATCCTCTTTTTGCAAACGCTTCCGCTACCCCATTGGGAAAATGATACACAACATGCCGTTGTCGTTGTTGGGTATCGTGATGACCATTTTTTAATTCATGACCCCGCCATTCAGGAACCAAGCAAGCCAGTACACATCAATAATCTGCTACTGGCTTGGGATGGCATGAGCTATGCGTATGCGTTGGTCGAATAAAAGCATTTTAGACTTCCTCCGCTAACTCTGGCTCACCCTGCTTCACATCGGCTACGCCACCCAAGAACAAAGTCCCAATCTCAGGATGGTTGAGAACGTCGTGCGCCGTGCCGTCGAGGGCGAGGCGACCTTGCTGGAGGACGATACCGTAATCAGAAATACCAAGTGCGTTTTTGGCGTTTTGCTCGATCATCAAAATCGTCACCCCTTTGTCGCGCAGGGCGAGTAGGAGATCAAATGTTTGTTGAACGAGGATTGGGGAGAGGCCGATGGAAGGTTCGTCGATGAGCAGGAATTTCGGATCGAGCAGCATCGCTCGGCCGATTTCCAGCATCTTCTGTTCCCCACCGCTCAACGTGCCTGCCTGTGCCTTGCGCCGCTCCTTCAAAATCGGGAACTGCTCGTAGACGTTTTCCATACGGCGGCGCGTCTCGCTCAAGTCGCGCAGACTGACCCCGCCAAACTCCAAATTGTGTTCGACCGTCAACTGCGGAAAGATGTTGCGACCCTGCGGCACATACGCCATGCCATTTTGCAGCTTTTGCATCGGCTTCATTTTGGTGATGTCCACACCGTCGAGCATGATCGTGCCAGAGCGAATGTCCAACATACCGAAAAGTGCTTTGAACAGCGTCGATTTGCCAGCCCCATTGGGGCCGATCACCGTCGTCAGGGCAGCGCGTGGCACGTCGATGTTTGTGCCGTGCAGAATGGTGGTGCGCCCATAGCCGCCCACCAAGTCGCGTGTTGTCAGGATGATGTCTGCATTAGTGTCCAAGATACGCCTCAATTACCTTCGGGTCTTTGCGAACTTCATCGGCCGAACCGACCATCAACACCTGCCCTTCGGCGATAACCACAATCCGATGTGCCACCTCAAAGATAAACTCCATGTTATGCTCAATCACGGCAAACGTCGTGCCAGCTTGATTCAACTCGATCAGTCGCTTTTTGACATCGGCCAACATTGAGAGGTTCACACCCCCTGCTGGCTCATCCAACAGCACGACCTCTGGCTGCGACATCAGCCCCATTGCGATGTCGAGCAGCTTTTGCTGCCCATAACTGAGCATCCCCGCGTCCTCTTTGGCGAGATGTCCGAGACGAAACGCCTCCACAACGCGGTTGACATCATCCATTTTGCCCATGTCGGGGGGCATGAACAGACGGCTAAAAATCGTGCCGACGTGTGCCTGCACCGCCGTCAGCAGATTTTCTTCCACCGTCATCGAGTCGAATACCTGCAACAGTTGGAACGTGCGACTCAATCCCGACTTGGCGAGTTGGGCTGGCTTACGTCCCGTCACATCCTCACCACGCAAGATGACTGACCCGCTATCGGGCAGCAGTTGTCCCAAAATGCAGTTGAAGAGCGTCGTTTTGCCGCACCCATTCGGCCCAATCACACCCAGAATCTCCCCTTCATACACGTCAAACGAGATGCCGCGATTGGCCTGAACCGCTCCAAATGACTTATGAATATCGCGGACTTCGAGAACTTTTTTACCCGTTGCGCTCATGCCTCTACCTCCTTGCGTTCGCTAAAGAAACGACGGCGAATCTGCTTGCCAAAGCCCGCGATCCCCTCTGGGAAGAAGCGAATCGAGAGGATGACGAACAGCGCGAAAAAGATTAGATAGTATTCATCGGCAAAGCGCATCCACTCTGGCACGACTTCGGAGACGAATGCGCCGATCAACGGCCCAGCCAAGAATCCGCGTCCGCCGACCATCACCATCAACAGGTATTCGAGCGACTTGAGCAGTTGGAATTGATTCGGCTCGACAAACTCGACGAGCGGCGCAATTAGCGTGCCGGCAAATCCTGCCAGACCTGACCCAATCGCAAACGCCATCAACGTGTAGGCAGTTGTGGACAGCCCTAAGCTCTCGGCGCGATTGGGGTTGTCGCGCAACGCTTTGAAGGCACGTCCCCACGGGCTGCGAATCATGTACCAGACAACGAGCGACGAAATCGCCAGCATAGCGAGACAGAAGTAGTAGAAGCGTGTCGGCTCAAAGAGTGAAAAGCCGAAGATACTCGGCCGCTCGATGTTCAAGATACCTAGCGTACCGCCTGTCAACTCCTGTTCATTGCGGAGAAAGAGGACGACCAGTTCGTTAAAGCCCAATGTGATAAAGGCGAGATAGTGGCCTTCAACGCGCAGGGCGGGGAAGCCAATTGCCGCGCCGATCAAAATGGAAACGATGATGGCGATAATCATGGCGAGCCAGAAATTGACCCCCCAGTTTTGAATCAACAACGTGGATACATAAGCCCCGATGCCCATAAATGCCCCTTGCGCCAGCGACACTTTGCCCGCGTAGCCCATCATCAGGTTGAGACCCTGCGCGGCAATCGCCGTCACCGCCCACAGGCTGAGAACAAATTGGAAGTAGTTGCCGACAAAGCGCGGCATGACCAGCAGGGCGAGAATGACAAGCGCGAGACCGATCTTGGTGATGTAGCTCCACGCCTTGTTGTCGCCCAGATCGGTGAGTTGCGTGCCTTGAATGGTACGTTGGAGGTTGTCTTGCTGGCTCATATGCTGCGTTCCTCCTTTCGGCCGAATAATCCCTCTGGTCGAAACAAAATCACCAAAATCAACAGTATGATGGGAAAGGCGGTGCGATACTGCGTCGAGATGTAAAACGCGCCTAAATTTTCGAGAATACCGATCATGAAACCGCCGATCAATGCGCCGCGTACCTGATTGAAACCGCCGACAATCGCCGCCATAAACGCCAGCAAGCCGAGCGTTTCGCCGTTGCTAAATTTGGCGAGATAGGAGGGGGTGATGAGCAGGGCGGCAATCGTGACGAGCGCGGCGTTGATCATGAAGGTGTACAATACCATGCGATCTACGTCGATGCCCAAGATGCGGGCTACGTCGGGGTTTTGGGCGGTTGCTTCCATGGATCGGCCGATAAACGTCCGCGTCAAAAACAACTGCAACGCAATGATAATCACAATCGCAATCGCCAACGTCGCCAAACTAGCGACGGAGGCACGCAGCCCCCAAAATGTGATGATGCGGTCGGGAACGACATCGGGGAAGGGCAGCGCGTTGGCCCCCCAAATTAGCTTGGCTCCTTCCTTCAACATAATCGCCAGCCCAATCGTGGCGATGACAAGTGGAAAGTCGCCATATGGAATCAGCGGTTCGACCAACAGCTTTTTGAAGACGTAACCAAACAAAAACAGCGTGATGGGCAGCGCGATCAAAAATGCGGGAATCACGCCCACATTGAACAAGCCCATCATCGCCAAAATGATAAAGGCGGGGAACATGACAAACTCGCCCTGAGCAAAGTTAATTGTCTCAGATGTCTGCCATAAGAGTGCGAAACCGACTGCAATCAAGGCATAAATTGCTCCCGTTGCAACGCCAGCGATGAGCAATTGCGAGAATATTGCCATGTGTTTCTCCTTCGTTAACTCATTCTGGTATTCGGTGTTCGGTATTTGGTAGATATGTTACCGAATACCGAACTACCGATTACCGATTACTGCTCACCACAAGTCGTGCCAAGTCGTGGCAACACTTCCGTGATGACCTGTGCGCCGTCGATCACTTCGGCGAGGAAGCTCTCGCGGTCAACGTCGCCGTTTTCATCGTAAACGATGTCCATAAGAACGCCGGGTTCGTCTGCGGTGGTGATGGTCGTGCAGTGCAGTTCTTCTGCCATGCGAACGGTGTCGAACTCACCCATGCGCTCCGTCATCTCCTTGATGACATGCACGGCGATGTACCCTTTCAGACCGTTGTGGTCCGGCGTATAGCCAAAGCGGTCTTCAAAGCGAGCCTTATACTCTTCAATGGCCGGAATTGGAGCGTTTGCCGAGAGGCCGACGTGACCTTGTGCGCCATTGGCAGCTTCACCTGCCAAGTCGATAACCGATTGCGCCAAGAGAACGGTTTCGCCATAGATCGGTTTTTCAAATCCCTGTGCCACCAACTCGACGAGTAAACGTGCGCTTTCTTCTTCATTCATGTAAACGAACAGCGCGTCCGCATCACTGCTAAGAACGGTGAGGGCTTCGGGGGCGAAGTCGGCTTGTTGTTCTTCGGCCGAAATATCATTCACCACCTCAATCCCCAAATCATCCATCACGGCGACAAACGCATCGCGTCCACCCGCACCAAACTCGTTGTTGACGTAGATCACATCGACCGATTCAATCCCGCTGGCTGCGAGGTAGTTACCAATTTTGGGCATGGAGGTCGATTGCCCGAACGACGTGCGGAAGATGTATTGGTTGCCTTGTTGCGTCAAATTAGCCGCTTCACCACCGACAATTTGCATCACCTCAGCGCGTTCTGCCTCGACCATGTTAACGATAATCGACCCAGAGAACAACGGCCCCACAATCGCGTAGGGATCATTTTCTAAACCTTGGGCGATGACCGCCTTTGAGGTCGGCGGGTCACTTTGCGTATCAACGATGTCAAATTCGATTTGACGACCCAAGATACCGCCATCCGCGTTGATGTCTTCAATGGCGAGGGTCACACCATCTGCCCAGTTGTTACCAACTGTTGCGCCACCACCAGAGAGTTCAGCAGGCACAAACAGAAAAACTGGCTCATCGCTGACTTCTACAACGGGTTCTTCCACTTCTTCCATCGCCATTTCGCCACAGGTCGTGCCGAGACGTGGCAGAACTTCGGTGATGACTTGTGCGCCGTCGATGACCTCAGCGAGGAAGCTCTCGCGGTCAACGTCGCCGTTTTCGTCGTAAACGATGTCCATGAGAACGCCGGGTTCGTCTTCGGTTGTGATGGTGGTGCAGTGCAGTTCCTCAGCCATACGAGCGGTGTCAAATTCACCCATGCGCTCTGTCATCTCTTTGATGACATGCACAGCGATGTATCCTTTCAAGCCGTTATGGTCGGGGGTGTAACCATATTCAGCCTCAAAACGCGCCTTATACTCTTCAATTGCAGGAACAGGTGCGTTGGCGGAAAGGCCGACATGGCCTTGTGCGCCGTTAGCTGCTTCACCTGCCAAGTCGATGACCGACTGCGCCAGCAGAACGGTTTCGCCATAGATTGGCTTGTCAAAGCCTTGTGCTTCCAGTTCGACGAGCAAGCGTGCGCTTTCCTCTTCATTCATGTAAACGAACAGTGCGTCCGCATCACTGCTAAGAACGGTGAGGGCTTCGGGGGCGAAGTCGGCTTGTTGTTCTTCGGCCGAAATATCATTCACCACCTCAATCCCCAAATCATCCATCACGGCGACAAACGCATCACGACCACCCGCGCCAAACTCATTGTTGACATAAATTACATCGACCGAGCCAATCCCGCTGGCTGCCAAGTAGTTACCAATTTTCGGCATCGAGGTTGATTGTCCGAAAGAAGTACGGAAGATGTATTGGTTGCCCTGTTGCGTCAGGTTTGCCGCTTCACCGCCGACAATTTGCATCACTTGGGCGCGTTCTGCCTCAACCATGTTGACGATGATCGACCCAGAGAATAGCGGCCCTACAATCGCATACGGATCGTTTTCGAGACCTTGCGCGATGACTGCTTTAGAGGTTGGCGGATCGCTTTGCGTGTCCCCTATATCGTATTCGATTTGACGACCCAAAATACCGCCAGCCGCGTTGATGTCGGCGATTGCCAACTTCACGCCATCCGCCCAGTTGTTGCCAACCGTCGCACCACCGCCAGACAATTCGGCAGGCACAAACAGGTAAACGGTATCGTCGCTGGCCTCTGGCTCGTCTTCAGGTTCGTCTTCAGGTTCATCTTCTGGCTCGTCTTCGGGTTCTTCGGTTGCGGTTTCGGCTGGCTCATCTGTTGGCGCAGCCGTCGGATCAACCGATTCTGGCTCTGGCTGGGCGCACGCAACGACGGCGAGCATCAGCACAGCCAGTAAAATGGAAAACCAACGGGTTGACTTCCCAAAAATAGAGTGATGTAACTTCATTTTTTCATTCATCTTTTCTTCTCCTATGAGAGTGATTTGGTGGGCAAAAAACCCGTTTTGTCATCTAGCTAATCAGACAAATGTCTGATCAGCGCATCAACACCTAAAAAGTAGCTGTTTCGGCCGAAACCCGCAATCACGCCCACACACACGGGAGCCAACACCGATTTATGCCGAAATTCTTCACGCGCATGGACGTTGGAGATATGCACCTCCACCGTCGGAACTTGTGTTCCCGCGATTGCGTCGCGCAGGGCGATGCTGTAATGGGTGTATGCGCCTGCGTTGAACACGATGCCATCGCACGTGTTGCGTGCTGCGTGAATGCGGTCTACTAACGCTCCTTCCGAGTTGGATTGGAACGTCTCAATCTCCACACCGCGCTCGGCCGCATAATCACTTACATCGCTGAGGATCGTCTCCAAGGTATCCGAGCCATAAACCGACTGCTCGCGTGTGCCAAGCAGATTGAGGTTGGGGCCGTTGAGAACCAAAATTTTTCGTGCCATTGTTTAAGAAAAAGAAGAAAGAGAAAGAACTTTCCTCTTTTTCTTTTTCTCCATTCTTTTTTCACATCTAGTCATAGATCACACAACACTTATTTTATATTAGATGGTGCAAAACGCATAATGTTCACTATAATTGATTTCGTCGTACATAATTCAGTTTTGTAACGTTGTGCATAAATCTGTAAGATAGTGATTATTTCCTGATCTTTAGCGAGGCAAACATTGATTACCTACCCAACCGTGGACGATAATGAACAGAACAGTAGCGAACGTCTCGTTGACACGGTTTACAGCCAACTGCGCCAAGATATTTTGTTTGGCGTATATGAGCCGAGTTCTAAACTGCGACTCAATGATCTCAAGCGTCGCTACGAGGCAAGTGCCAACACGATTCGGGAAGCACTCGCTCGTCTCGTCACCGAAAAGCTAGTCGATGCGGAAGGGCAACGCGGCGCAAGTGTGGCGGCCGTTTCGCACCAAGACCTGCACGACATCACTGAGACGCGCATCCTGCTAGAATGTCAGGCGGTGCGTCTCTCGCTGGCGGTCGCCGATTTGCAGTGGGAGAGCCAAGTGATGGCCGCCCACTACAAGCTGGCAAAAGCGGAGGAGCTGGCCTATCAAGACCACACCCGCTATCGTAACCTGCTCGAAGCGTACGATTGCGACTTCCACCGCTCGATCATCGCGGGGTGTCAATCCCAATGGATTCTGCACTTCCACGCGCTGATGTACGACCAGATGTTACGCTACCGTTCGCACTCGCTCGATGCGATGACCGGAGATGAGCTAACCGCAGCATTGCAACGTTCTCAGCAGGATCATCTCATCATTCGAGATGCCGCGCTGAGCAAAGACAGTGACCGTTTGATCGCGCTTTTGCAAAAGCATATTCGTAGTGGTAAAGAAGTTGCCGCGAAATATGCGGCGTAATGTGGTATTCGGTAAAGTGACACCGAATACCGAACACCGAATACCTTAAAACGTCTCCGTCCCGTAAAACTCCCCAAACAACTCTTCTGGGCTAGGGCGGTCAGCTTCAATCGGCCGACTCACCCAAGTCACATTCATATAATGCTTGAGGTTGACGTTCTCGTTAATGATGTTGCCGCCCCACGTCCCACAGCCCAAGCTAGAAGTCATCGGCATTCCGTTGGTGAATGATCCCGCGTTTGTCTTCGATTGTGGCTGGCGCACCATCATGCGGCTGACGGGCGCGACTTGCGCGAGGCGGTCGATGTGGTCGTCTTCAAACGAGTAGATGCCGCACGAATGCCCCTTGCCCATCACGTTGTAGATGCGCTCCACCATGTCCATCGCCTGAGCGAACCCTTCATATTTGAAGATCGAGAGGACAGTACACAGCTTTTCGCCAGAGAATTTGTGTTGCACACCGATATTTTCCTCTTTGACGATGATAAATTTCGCATCGTCGGGAACAGAAAACCCGGCAATCTCAGCGATCTTCTGCGGGGGAGCGGCGACCGTATTGAGCGTGCGTCGTCCTTCCTCATCCCACAAAACCGCTTCCATCATGCCCTTTTCATCATCGTCGGCGAGATAGCCACCTTCCTTTTGTAGCTGGGCGAGAAAGTCGTCGTAGATGGATGCTGCGACGACGAGGTTGCCATCGGCCGAACAGCCCGATCCAAAGTCAGATGTTTTGCTCAGGCGCGTGTTGCGTGCCGCCTCCTCAATGTCCGCCGTCTCGTCGATCACCATCGTCGAATTGCCCTGACCCACGCCGTAAGCGGGTGTGCCAGAACTGTACGCCGCCTTGACCATGCCGGGGCCGCCCGTCGCAATGACGAGATCACAAATCGCCATTAGCTCTTGCGCCAGTGGAATGCTCGCCTTCTCGACACATTGGAACAGGTCGGGCGGTGCGCCTTCCCGCGCCAACACGTCGCGCATGATGCGAACCGTCTCGGCCGTCGTCTTTTGCGTGCGTGGATGGGGCGAAAAGATAACCGCATCTTTGCACTTGATAGCGTAAATCGCCGTGCCGGGCGGGGTCAGGGCGGGATTTGTCATTGGAATCAGCGACGCGATTACACCAGCAGGTTTCGCATATTTGGCGAGACCTTTTGCCTCATCGACCTCGATCAGGCCGACGCTCTTTTGGCGCAGTGCGTCGCGCAAAATTCCCTGAATCTTGAACCGCTTGCCCGGCCGACCCTCGCGGTCGCCAATGCCGCCCTCATCCACACCCATCTGTGACAGGCGCGTGAACGTCGCCTCATTCCCGACTGCCCAACCAATCGCCTGCGCCAGTCGGTCAACCCGCGCTTGATCGTAATCTTTAATTTCTTCCATCGCGGCGCGTGCCTTTGCCAGCAACTCAGCCGCGTATGCTTTTTCTGCTTCTGTAATGGGTCGTGCCATTGTTTGCTCCGCAAAAATCTTGAAACGATCCCATCTCACGCCTTGCATCGTAGGGGCTAGGCAAACGGCGCGTGGCCCTTAACGGATACGATGTCAACGCCGTTTGTCTCGCCCTTGTGTGCGTCATTATCCATTCGGGGCGAGATAAACGACGTTAGCTTGTGCGCCGATTGAGCGTCCGAAGCCGTTTACCTAGCCCCTACGACCATTTTTGTGAGATGGGTTCATCGTTCATATTTTCAAAATTACCTTTGTCTCTTTTCCTGTTGCGGCGTGTGCCAATGCGTCTCTAATTTCGCTGAAATCACAGCGGCGCGAGATGATGCGGCTGGGCTGGATGGTGTTATTGGCGATCAGTTCGATGGTGCGGTTGAAATCGGTGGGGTGGTCGTAAATCATAGAGGTGATGATGCTTTGTCCGCGCCGTGTCAGTTCGAGCGGGATAAAGGAGACGGGTTCGTGGGCGAGACCGACAATGACGATTTGTGCGCCAGCAGGGGCGGCGGCAATTGACATCTCGGCCGTGCGTGCCGTGCCGCCACATTCAAAAATGGCGGTGACATCGGCCGAATCAAACTGCTCCGTCAATTGCTCAATCACATCCCGTTTCCCGTCCAACCCAATCGCCGTCGCACCCCACGACTCTGCCAATGCCATCTTTTCCAGCACCCGATCTTTGACGACGACGTTGTAGCCAACCGCCAGCGCGATGTGGGTCAACAGGAGTCCAATCGCGCCCAAGCCGATCACGCCAATCGTGTCACCCGGTCGTAATGTCGCCGTTTGCAACGCATGTAAACTGACCGCCGTTGGTTCGATCAACACTGCATCTTCGTCGCCGATGTTGTCGGGAATCGCCCACACAAACTCGGCGGGATAGACGGCATATTCGGCGAAGCAACCCGCCTCAAACACACCTGTAATACGCTTGTTGGGGCAGATATTTCCCTTGCCGCGCCAGCAGGTGCGACAGTTGCCACACGGAATGTTCGGCTCGATCACCACGCGCTGCCCAACTTGCAGCCGCGTCACGCCATCCCCCACCGCATCGACTACGCCCAGCCCCTCATGCCCCGCCCGCACGGGAAACGGCGTTCGCATCTGCCAATCCCCTGTGTACAAATGGACATCAGAGCCACAAATGCTGACATAATGTAAGCGGATGCGAACCTCGCCCGACTTCGGTTGTGGGCAAGGAAGGTCTTGGATTTCGATGGTGTGCGAGGTGGTGATGACGGCTGTTTTCATGCTTAAAAAAGAAGGGAGAAAAAGAAAAAGAGGAGAAAAGTGTTTCTTTTTCTTTCTTCTTTTTCTTTTTAGTCCACAGGTAACTGACCCGGCGGCGTATACAACCACACCAACCAAAGCGGCTCATCACCGATGTTGATGTGTTTATGGTAGACCCCTTTGCCGATGGTCATGAAATCGGGGGAACCCATTTCGGCCGAATGTTGCTCCTCGTCCGCAGTTCCCCAAATGGCTTTACATTGCCCTTTGATGATTATATCCACCTCTTCCGATTCGGGATGGTTATGGTAGGAACTCGCTTCGCCCGGATCAAAAATCGTTAAGCCCGCCACAATATGCTCCGACCCCGTCAGCTTCGCGTCGATCAGGCGAAACACCTTGCGTCGATAGCCGGGCGTGTCGAGACCGAGCCAGATTTCTTCGCCGTCTTTGAATGGTTTGAGTATTTTGGTTTCCATGATTTTTTGAAAAAAGAGGTGAGAAAAAGAAAAAGAATGTGCTTGACCTCTTTTTCTTTCTCTTTCTTCTTTTAGTTTCCTTCTCGATAAATGTCGTTGATATTCCAATGTCCCGGTGTTGGCGTTGGGACGTTGTCCATGCGGCAGTGGATAACGGTGGGCTTGCCAGAGGCGAACGCTTCCTTGAGCGCGGGGAGGAGTTGATCGGCCGATTCGACCGTCACACCAACCCCACCCGATGCGCGTGCCACTGCCGCGTAGTCGATGCCGAATGGCTCGCCGTTGGCTTCAAAGAGACAGCCAAATTGTGATTCGTAATGGTGATCTTTGAGCAGGGCGATGGTTCCGTGCGCGAGGTTGTCCATCACCAGCCACGTGATCGGGATGTCGGCCTCAACCGCTGTCGCCACGACCGACATATTGCTGCTAAATGCGCCATCACCGATCAACGCCAACACCGCCTTTTCGGACGCACCGACTTTTGAGCCAAGCGCGGCAGCGGGGCCGAATCCCATCGTCGCCAGACCGCCGGGCGTGATGAACGTGCCGGGTACGTTGATGTCGAACTGTTGCGCCACGCCATTTTTGTTCCAGCCCACATCGGTGACGAGCAGCCCATCATCGGGCAGTGCCTCGCGCACGTCTGCGAGAATGCGTTCAGGGCGCAGTGGGAACTGGTCGGAAACGCGCTCATTGGCGAACTGCTCGGCAAAGTCGGCGATGCCGTCGCGGATTTTCTCGCGCAGGCCAGCGCGGTCGATTCCGTCTGGGCGCAGCTCTTTTGCCGCGTCGAGAATCGCTTGCAGGGCTGATTTGGAATCGCTGACTGCGCCGATGTGGGTTGGGAAGTTGCGGCCGAGTTCTGCGCCGTCGATGTCCACATGCAGCATTTTGGCGGGGGGCGCGTTGAAGGTGAAGCGGCGATCCCATGAGCTATTGTCCGCTTCAGCGAGGCGCGTGCCGACGGCGAGAACGACATCGGCCGATGTACACAACTCGATCACCATCGGCGTTCCCCAAAAGCCCGTCATTCCTGCGCGGAGCGGGTGCGAATCGGGGATTGCGCCCTTGCCCATCAGCGAATGCGTCACGGGAATGTCGAGGTGTTCGGCTAGGGCAATCAGTTCAGCGGTCGCGCCGTCGCGGATGACCCCGCCACCGACGTAGAGGACGGGGTTTTCGGCCGCAATCAACTCCGCCGCGATGTCGGTTGCCGTCGCCTTGTCGAGCGTCGGTCGGCCGATTTTGCGCGGTGGGAATTGGTCAAAGGCGTTGATGGGGAGATCGGCCGAAAAGACATCCATCGGCACGCTGACCAACACCGTGCCGGGCTTGCCCGCTTGCGCCGTGTAGAAGGCGCGTTCGATGATGCGCGGAAACTCACTCGGCCGCTCGACGCGCCAAATGCGCTTGCAAAACGGCCGATAAATCTCGAACTGGTCAGCATCCATGTGCAGATTGATCTCTTGATGTGGGTGTCGGCCGAAGTAATGGGACGGCACATCTCCCGCAATCACGACCATCGGCACGCCGTCGAGCGCGGCATTGGCAACCCCCGTCGCCGCATTGGTCAAGCCGGGACCGAGATGGCTCAACATCACGCCGACTTTGCCCGTTGCCCGCGTGTAGCCGTCCGCCATGTGCGACGCGATCTGCTCATGCCGCGTGATGATAAAGCGGATGCTGCTCTTATCGAGCGCGTCGATAAAAGCGATATTCGTGTGACCGCAAAGGCCAAAAACGACCTCCACGCCGAGCTTTTCGAGGTAGTCGGTTAGTTGGTAGGATAGGATTCTTGTTTCAGACATAGTTGATAGTTGCTAGTTTGCCAGTTGCTAGTGATGGTTTCTTACTAGCCACTAGCGACTAGCCACTAGCCGCTTCAAAGTTTCGATTACGTTTACCGCTGTAGCCGTGATCCACTGGATCAATCCGTCGCATCGGCGGCATTGTCGTTTTCTCTTCGTGTGCGTGGGCGATGATGCCGACGATACGGGAGACCATGAAAAGGGCGTTGGCGAGTGTCGTGGGGAAGTTGATTTCGAGCAGGATGGCGGCCATTAAGCCATCGATGTTGATGGGGAGGGTTCGGCCGAGATTGCGCTCAAGTGCCGCCTCAATCGCACGGGCGGCGGCGATATGCTCACCACTGATCCCCAACTCGTCGGCGAGACCAAAGAGGCGGGTTAGACGTGGGTCTTGCGTCTTGTGTTGGCGATGTCCGAAGCCAGAGATGCGTCGTTTGGCACTGCGCCATGTTTGGACGACATGATCGGCCGAATCACCAACATTCTGCCCTTCCCGCGTCATCGCCACGACCTGCTGAATCGCTTCCATCGAATCTTCAACCGCCGCGCCGTGATAGTTGCCCAGCGTCAACAGGCCAGCCGCCGCGCCTGCGCCGAGCGGTGCGCCACCTGAGATGGCTGTCCGCGCCGCCAGTGCGGAGGGTGCGCCTGCGCCGTGGTCGATGCTGGCGACCATCAGCGCGTCGATCATTTTGGCAATATTGGGGGTGGGTAGGTCGCCCGTATAGAGCAGGTAGAGGACGGAGGAAAAGGGGATTCGGCCGATCATCTCGATCAGGTCATACCCTCGAATTGATATGCCGTCTTCCGTCGTGACGGAAAGCGCGGTTTCCCAATAGCGTTCGCCCAATTTAACTTCCTCTTGGTGTTTAACTCGCGTCAACTAACGCGAGTTAATTATTTGGCAAAAAAAGAGACCTCATCGCATTTTACACCGTAAACGATGTGCTTACTCACGCTCCGCCCGTCGAGATAGTTCTCGCGGTCAGCTTTACGTCTGCTCTGAAATCTGTTATATTTTCCGTTAACTCGCGTCTACTAACGCGGGTTAACGGGCGAGATTCTAACAATAGATCGAAGGGGTGTCAAATGTGGAATCGGCTCTGTATGTTTAAGCGATTCGTTTTTTGCAATAAGTGGACATTATCAACATTTTGAGTAGGCTTACCAAATCGTAGGGATGATTGAAGCGTTCCGCAAATTGCGGTCAGCCGTCACTAGCGGCACATTGTCAGCAAGAGCCGTCGCAACAATGAGACGGTCTGATGGGTCTTTGTTGATCGTGGTCGGTAGTTGAACAGCAAGTGTAGCGATTTGTGATGTGATCGGCTTGACTTCAATCGCATATGCTTGTAGAGCGAGGTTGAGAAACGCTTCACAATCCATCTCAACTTGGATACGACCTTTCTCTATCAACATAGCGGTTTCCCAAAGAGACGTGCCAGCCAAATAGATACCCTGAGATTGATTGGCCTGCGCGATAGCTTGCGTAGCTTTTTGCGAAAGACGTGACGATGAGAGTGCAAGCCAAATAAAAACGTGCGTATCAATTACAACTGCGTCGTTCATTTCATTGCATCCCATTCAACATCAATTGGGGATAGAACATCCCCTACGATGGCTGTCTTCCGTATTTCCTCCAATCTTTTACGAGCAGAGAGTTGAGCAAAATCAGGTGGTACGAGTCGGGCGATCTCTGTTCCACGCTGGGTGATGCTAAGAATCTCACCATTCTGGACTTTCTTCATGAAATAACTCATCCGTGCGCGAAATTCGCTCATTGCAACTGTCGTCATAGCCGCCTCCGTGGGTGTGTATTATCTACTTTATCGTACATTTGAATTGTACAAATGAAGTGAGCAGAAATCAATTTCAGCATAAATGGTTGATGGTTAAAACGGTAAAACAGAATAGAATCCAGTGCATGAAATCAAAGCGCACGACACAGGCAGACGTAGCACGCAAGGCGGGGGTCTCACGCGGGACTGTTTCGCTGGTGCTGAATAAGGCAAAGACACAAGTGCCGATTAGCGAGGGGACACGCCAGCGCGTCATGGCGGCGGCACGGGAGCTGGGGTATTTCCCCGATCCCGTCGCGCAGATGTTGGCGAAAGGAGAGACGCACATCATCGGCTTTTTGTCGTTTGATGAGACGTTCCCTTACGCAAAAACCGATTTTTATAATCCGTATCTCGTGGGGGTGGAGCGTGAAGCGGGGGAGCAGGGGTACAACGTTCTGCTGTTTACGCGCCGCTATTCGGCCGAAAATCAACGCAACCGACTCGGCTCCCTCCGTCTTGCCGATGGCCTGATCCTCACAGGCAACCAGCCCGACACCCCCTTTTTGCGCCGCCTAAAAACGGAGGGGTACAACTTCGTTCTGCTCGGAACATGCGACATCCCGCCTGACGAAATCGACAGTGTGGAGAGCGACCACGAACCCGCCAGCTATGCGGCGGCGCAACACCTGTTGTCACTCGGGCATCGCAACATTGGCTTTTTAGTCGATGAGACGCACTTTTCGCACCATCAGGAGCGGCTGGCGGGGAGTTTGCGAGCCGTTGCAGAGGTGGGTGGGGCGACGCTGGTGCAGGTGTCGGGAGAAGGGTTGGTTTCGGCCGAAATACTCCATCAAACGATCCAGCAACACGCCCTCACCGCATTCCTGTGCGCTGATCGCAGCCTCTACGCCAAACTCACCGATTGCCTGCAAAAGCTATCTCTGCGCGTTCCCTGCGATAACAGTGAGTTGGAATCATTTGTTTTAGATTTCACACGTTTTCGGCCGATTATTGAGTAACCGTTCCCAACATCAAAGAACCACCCCTCAATCTTCAACTTATTTCTGCAAAACCGCTATAATTTTTCCAGAGTTTCTATGTAAATACGTGACACGTCTGAAAATTCGCCCTTTTATGTCAACAAAGAGACGTATAATTTCCATCTTAATACCACTCATCGAGCCGACTTGCTTTTTTTTGCGCCACATAATCTTGTAGAGCTTCATCTACAGCTAAATCGATAGCTGGTGCTTCATAATTTGAAAGCAATTCTTGCCAACGTTCAAACGCCCGCTCTTCTGAGTTTTTACGGCCGTTTTCGCTCCATTGCTCGAAAGAATGATTATCTGCCATCTCTGCGCGATGGTTGGCTCTGCGGAAATTGGTCAATGTGTGAGCAGTCCCTAAAAAATTTCCTCCGATACCAGACTCTAAAAATGAATCACGACCTAAATGATTGGAGTCAAGTGTCAATCCACCTAAATAGCGAGCCAGTTGACCGCAATGATCAGCATCAAGAATAAACTTCTCGTACCCCATCGTCAGGCCTCCTTCTAACCATCCAGCCGCCTGAAAGATAAAGTGGGCACCCGCCTGAATACCAGCCAACATGCTATCGGCCGATTCCTGCATAGCCTGTGCATCGCTAACTTTAGACGCAGTATAATGGCCCCCACAGCGAAACGGAATATTTAGCCTTCGTGCTAATTGACCAATGGCCTGCGCCGCCAGAACAGATTCAGGTGTGCCAAATGTGGGCGCACCCGTTTTGAGATCCATCGTGGTTAAAAAATTTCCATAGACCACAGGGCAACCTGGCCGAACGAGCTGGGCTAAAGCAATCCCAACCATTGCCTCTGCATGTGCTTGGGCGATAGCGGCCGGCATCGTCACCGGACTCATCGCCCCGCCCAAGATAAAGGGGGAGATAACCAATCCCTGATTTGCAGCGGCATAGACCCGCAATGCGCCTGACATCACATCATCAAAGACGAGCGGGGAGTTCACATTAATGTTCCCCTGAATGACACAGTGGTCTTCCATAAATGGACGGCCAAAGACGATCTCAGCCATCTCGACCGATTCAACTGCTCTCTCAGGGGCTGTCACGCCGCCCATAAATGGTTTCTCTCCAAAGCGTAAATGGGCGTAAACCATATCTAAATGGCGCTTGTTCACCGGTACATCAACTGGCTCAACCAGCGTCCCGCTTTGATGATGTAACCATGGACTCATATGAGTTAATTTTACAAAGTTTTGAAAATCCTCAATGGTGCCGTAGCGTCTTCCCCCCTTTAGATCGCTCACGAACGGTGGGCCATAGGCAGGAGCAAAAACAACATTATTCCCGCCAAACTCTATTGACTTGGCTGGGTTGCGAGCGTGCATCGTGAATTGACTCGGAGCGGTTGAACACAACTGGCGCACATGGCCCCGATCAAAGCAAACATGCTCTCCTTTTACGGTTGCTCCGGCCTCTTTGAATAAATTAAGGGCGATTTGGTCTCCCCGAAATTCCATCCCGATTTCGGACAAAATCCATTCAACTTGCTCTTCAAGTTTGTGAATCCCTTCTTCGTCTAGAAGGTTATAGACTGGGATTTGACGTTTGATATAAGGTTGATTATTTGATACGGCCGATTGCAAGGTCGGATTAGCCGACTTGCGGCGACGTCTGCTTTTGATTTTCATGAGATTGGGGAATCGGCAAATGATGGCTGGAAGAGAAACCATCCAACCACCGTTTGCAGAGCTAAAGGCCACTTTACTAATTGTTCAGATTAGGATCGCACCCGTGTCTTTTTCGGGTCATAAAATGGGATGGTGCTAATCTCGGCCGAGTAGGTTGCATCTTCGCCGACCACTTCTAACTTGGTGCCGGGCGCAACCGCATCCGGCCGTATATGACAGAGTGCCAACGATTTCTTCATCCTGTGGGAGTATCCCGGACTGTTAACAACGCCAACCTCTTCGCCATCTAACTTTAGCACTTCGCCGCCGGCGACCATGTCGCTATGATCAACCACGATGCCTACGCCCACGAAACGCTCGTTCCCTTTAGATGCCAGAACCGCCTCTTTCCCCCGAAAATTGCCTTTATTTTCGGCAAGTGTAAAACCTAAACCGACCTCCCACGGGGTATGTTCGGCCGTCATATCGTAGCCAAAAAATAGGAGGGCCGCTTCGATACGAACCTTGTCGAGCGCAGTAAAGGAGCAGGGCATAACCCCAGCGTCAGCTAATTTGTCCCAAATGTCACCAGCGGCACCCGCTTTGCAGAAAATTTCATACCCTTTCTCTCCCGAATACCCAGTGCGTGATAGTCGAACCGGATGACCATAAAGATCAGTATCTGCGTGATGAAAATAAGCTAGCTTGTCTAAGTCGAGTGAGGTGTTGGGGTTCAAAAACGTGAGTGCTTTTGGACCCTGAACCGAAATGTTATGCAAGTCATCATCGAACTCAATTTCGACGTTTAGACCAGCGGCCGATTCTTGCAAACGCGCCATACTTTCACCAGAGCCGTGAACCAGCAAGTATTCATCACCACCACAGTTATACAAGATGGCATCATCACACACTGTTCCTTGCTCGGTCAAAATAGCACCATACACGGCCTTGCCCGGATAAATTTTGGTCATGTCACGTGTAATGATGTGATCCGCCACTTTTGCCGCATCCGGGCCACGAAACCACACTTTTTTAAGTGGTGACATATCAAACATGCCAGCCGCCTCTCGGACAGCATCATGCTCATCTTCTGGATTTGTATCGTAGCTCCAAGCGGTACCCATTCCGTTCCAATCTTCTAGGCCAGAACCAAGGGCTGTATGGCGTGATGCCAGCGCGGATGTACGTGAGAGTTCTTTAGTCATTGGGATATCCTTTTCATTCGTTTCCTCATCACGACCTCGTGTTTGGCAAAACAAGGGTTGATTGAGGCAAAGGTTTTGGTTTTCACCATACAGAAATAAGTTGCTAATGTTGTCAACTCGATGGTGGTATTTGTGCGATAATACCCTCTGCTGTTTTTGTAAAGCAAGTAAAAGGATTTGTGCATAGCGTTCAAAAAATTTGCACCATGCCTCCTTTTGTTTCCTACGACGAGCTCCGCCTCTTTATTATTGTTAGCCAGCATCAGAGCTTTACTGCCGCCAGCAAAAAATTGAACCTCACGAAAGGAGCCGTGAGCTACCAGATTAAGCAACTTGAAAAAGATTGTGGTTTCAAACTATTCCACCGATTGCATAATCGCATCGCCTTAACCAAAAAAGGAAAGCAGCTACTCCCAGTCGTTCAAAGTGCGTTTCAAGAAATTGAAGATACGGTAAATCATCTACGTGAGGCAGAGCCTCCAACCATCACGATTGGAGCTTCAACTTATTTTGCCTTACACTGGCTGACCTCTCGACTCATGAGCTTTATGTCGGCGTACCCTCGTGTGCGCTTACGCCTACAACCAGTGATTGGGCTGGGTAATTTAGAAACAGACCAATTAGACATGATGATCCGCTGGGGCAAAGGGGATTGGTTAGATGCACAAACAGAGGTGCTTTTTCTCTGTCCAGCCATCGCCACGGCCGGAGCCGCTACATTTAAGGCCATCCAAAAACATGGCCTTGATGCCGTTCTCCCGACCCTAACTTTGTTGCATGATCGTGAAGGCAGTCCTGTATGGAAGGAGTGGTTTAATGCCGCAGGGTATCCCTATCGTTCAAAGAGAGACCCATTGGTAATACCAGACCCTAATGTGAGAGTAGAGGCGGTGATTAGCGAACAGGGTATCGCTTTGAATGATAGGTTAATTCAATCAGAAATTGATCGTGGTCGATTGTTCCAGATTTCTCCAGAACAACTGGATACGTATGGCTATCATTTGGTGTATTCAGATAGTGCAATAAATAATGAAGCCTTACAGGCCTTTCGCAATTGGATTTGTTCGCAAGCTACACCTGTCTAGTGGCAAATGATGTCACGCCAAACTGCACAAGAACTTAGGGTCGCGTATTGAAGTTTTTTGTACCGCCCTCTGAATTAAAGCCCGCCAAGATAGCTAATGCCTCAGCAATTCCCGCAGCTTGAAGCCCATATGTGGTTCAATCACGTGATATTGCCCATATATAGGACTTTAGACTTTAGCAAAACCACTATCGTCGGCAAAATCAGGTCTCAGGGCTGATTAACACTTCTTCCAGAGCAACCCTCTACCAGAGGTAAGGAACCTGCGGGAATTGCTGCTAATGCCTCAACAAACGTTGATTTACCACTGCCATTTTCACCGACGAAAACAGCGACTACCAAAATTGAGGCATACACTATTTTTCTCCAACGTGCGCCATGTTGTACGACGCTGATTGGGATGTTAGTGTGCTATTCGGCCGAAATTGCCCCTGACGCCTTCATCAACGGCCTCGCCCTGCGACGTTCTATTCTTGGGTCGGATGATTTTTCAACACGCTACCGATACAACCCAGCTAAAAAGCGATCCCGAATCTGGAACTTCTGAATTTTGCCCGAACCAGTTAGCGGGAATTCCTCAACCTGCCGCCACACGACGGGCGTTTTGATTGGTGAAAGATGTTCGCGGCAGTGGCGGTGTAGCATGTCAGGTGCAACCGCCTGATCGCCATCGGTGCGATAGAAGCAGGCGACGATCTCGCCCCATTTCGGATCGGGCAAACCAACGACGGCAACCTCAACCACCAGCGGATGTTCTAGCAGTACATTTTCGATCTCGGCCGGAAACAAATTCTCCCCACCACGAATAATCATCTCCTTGACGCGCCCCGTAATGCGTACATACCCCCGCGCATCCATCGCGCCCAAATCACCCGTGTGCAGCCATCCCTCTGCATCGAGCGTTGCCGCCGTTGCTTCTGGATTGGCGTTGTATCCGAGCATATTGCATGGCCCTTTGGCACAGATTTCGCCCACCGTGTTGAGCGGCACGACTTCATTTGCACCCACGCTGCGGATCGAGACGGCCGTTTGCGGCACAGGCTGACCAATAGTGTGGCAAATATCGTCGAGTGAGTCGGTCGGATGGTGTTGGGTGATGACGGGGGACGCTTCCGTTTGTCCGTAGAGCGTGCCAAAGTCGCAGTTGAAGGTGCTGCGTAAATTGCGTACCAGTTCAGGCGCAACCATCGATCCACCTGACGAGAGCATTGTAATTGAAGAGACATCACCCGGTTGTTGCGCTTGCGCTTCCAACAGGCCAACCATCATCGTCGGCACGCCCAAAATGGTGGTCACGCGCTCACTCTCAACAAGGCGCAGGACGGCGGTGGGGTCAAAGAGCTTGAACAGCAGCATTTTGCAGCCCGCTTGCAGGCAGCCCAGCGATACCATGCCGCAGCCGCTCGTATGAAACATCGGCATGATGTTTGCCCAAACCGTTTTCTCGGTTGTTTGCAAACGTCCAGCATAGTAGCGGGCGTTGTTGACCAGCCCGCGATGGGTCAGCACCGCCCCTTTGGGGAAGCCAGTTGTGCCAGAGGTGTATTGAATTTGAGCAGGGTCGCTGGGGTGGACGGTTGGCAATTCGGCCGAATCTTCCCCATGTTGCCACATCGCCGCCATGTCTTCCATATCGACCAACTCACGGATCGCGCTGTTGCCTGTCGTTGCCCTAGCCGCAATCTCCGCCATCGGGTTACCACGATATTCCTTGATATAGAACAGCGCAGCGGAGCCAGATTGCTCCAGCACATAGCGCAGCTCTTTCGCTTGAAAAGATGGGTTGGCCGTAACAAGCGTCAGCCCCGCCAGCGCACAAGCGTACTCCATCAGCAGCCATTCGGGGATGTTGGGCGCCCAGACGCAGATTCGTTCACCTTGTGCATAGCGGGTGCTGAGGGCAAGGGCAAGGCTTTCGGCCTGACCAAGTAGTTGATCGTAACTGTACGAGCGACCGATCTCGCCCGTCATACCGACTTCAACGAGTGCCGTTTTCTGAGCATGTGCCGCCGCCGTCTCGCGCAACAGGCCGCCAACAGTGATTTCGCGCACGGTGTCGTCTGTTTGTGCGGGGATTAAAGAGGTTGTTAGGGATAGGTTGTACATATCGGACGCAGTAAGAAAAGAAAAGTCTTGAAGACTTTTCTTTTCTAGTTGCCTCAATCAAACAGCAACGGCTCAATCCTCGTTACATCTACATCGTCTTTATGTGCATCACGCAACATCTGCCGATTCCCAAACCAATCTAACACGACATCACGTTCGATCTTTGTAGGTCGAGTTGATCGAAACGCACCAAACGAAGACCATTTCCAATCACGGAAATCATCAATGAGTCGGTGGTTTTGTGGATTTTGATGAATGTAGACGATCAGCGTCAGCAAATACCCTTCGCTGTCAACTGGCTTCCGATGAAATGGTTTTTCAAACAGCGAGCCTGTACGCCCAACCGCTTTATTGATCGCTTTGGTATAGGCGATAAACAAGTTCTGGAAAGCGTTGCTGGGTTCGCGCAGCCTAAACTGTTTCGGAGTTTCTGTGTACGGTTGAATCTCAGTTGCCCAATAGTGAGCTTGCTCTTCTTCAGTTCGCGTGCGGATGGCAAGGTGGAAATGATTGGGCAACAAACAGTAAGCAAACGTCTCCGCCACAGGCAAGATGTGTTTTGCGTACTGTTTCATAAAGTAGGGGTAGTTGCGCTCCTGCTTAAACAGGTTCTCACCGTTGTTGCCTCGATTATAGATGTGATAGTACTGGCCGAACTTGAGTGCTTCTATTGGCATGGTTTCTTATCAGAAAAGAAAAGTCTCAAAGACTTTTCTTTTCTACCGAGGAATCGGGTCGCCAGAGTCACGTTCGCGGACGGCTTGTTTGAAGCCGACTTCCTCGGCACGCTCCTTGAACCAGACACCTTCTGGGCTGTGGCGCGTGATGCCATCAAAGATGGTGGCGATGCGCTGGGTGCTGTGTAAGCCCATGTTGTCATACGCTTGGTTGACCATCATTTTCATCATCATGAGCTGGTTTTTTGGCACGCCTTTGATGCGGTCAGCGAGTTGCTGCACCGTCGCGTCAAGCTGGTCGAGTGGGACGGCTTGATAGATCAAGCCCATCTCTTCGGCTCGCTTGCCCGTGACGAGATCGCCTGTGAACAGCATCCGTTTCGCCTTTTCCGCGCCGAGCCGATACACCCACATCGCCGTTGTGGGGCAGCCCCAGACGCGGGAGGGCGGATAGCCAATTTTAGCATCCTCGTTCATGATGATGATGTCGGCACAGAGGGCGATGTCGCTACCGCCCGCGACGGCGTGGCCGTGAACTTTGGCAATGACGGGCTTGTTGCAGTGCCAGATCGACATAAACTGGCGCGTGCAGTGGCTCATAAATTTGTAGTCGATCATCGGATCCCAAGGCATTTCTTGGATAGCAGGGGAGTCTTCTTCTGCATATGTTTTAAGATCGTAGCCGCCACAGAATCCTTTGCCTGCGCCAGTTAGAATGATGACATGCACATCGTTGTCGTTTTCGGCGTGGGCGACAGCATTGGCGATGTCGTCGGGCATGGTGGCACTGATGGCGTTGAAGCGTTTCGGCCGATTCAGCGTAATCGTCGCCACTCTTTCGGCCGATTGATACAACACATCCCCAAACACAATTTCTGAACTCATAATTTTACCAGAAAAGAAAAGTCTCAAAGACTTTTCTTTTCTCTATCTGCTATCGAATTTCAGGAATATCAACCAATTTACCACGCGGAATGAGACGCTTTTTGTCATACATTGGGGTTTCGCACAATTCGGCCGATCTCACCACCCCATCAGTACATTCAACCTGAATCGTGTCACCCGCTTGCATTGCCGCATCATCGACGCGCACGAGCGCAACCCCACACTGCTGGAACGGCGACCATGCGCTGGAGCAGACTTTGCCAGCGGGTGTGCCGTTACGTGAGAGGGTTCGGCCGATTTGTGGCACGGCAAGGCCGCCCACAGGATCTCCATCCCCCTTGACACGCAGCCCCCATGTCCGATTGCGCTTGTCCGCTTGAGCAAGTGCCGCCTTGCCCACAAAATCGTCCTTGCTGAAATCGACCATGTGACCGAGTCCCGCCACAAAGGGCGTTGTCGTTTCGTCAAAATCGGAGCCAGCGTTAAGCAGCCCCGCTTCGATGCGGCGCGTGCGGAACGCTTCGGCCGAAGTCGGCATCATCCCAAATGGCGCACCCGCCGCCATGATTTTGTCGCCAATGGCACGAATGTCAGTGTCGGGCAGCAGATAATATTCCCAGCCTAATTCGTTCGTAAAGCCAGACCGCGCAATCACGACGGGCTGCCCTGCAATTGTCACATTTGCCACGTCAAAGTAGCGGAAGCGTTCTGGATAGTCGCCGTCAACCGCCGCTTCCAGCACCTTGAGCGCGTTTGGCCCCTGTACCTGTGTCACCCACACGTTGGGATCAAACACCTCGACATCCAGCCCCGCCGCGTGCGCCTTGAGCCACGAAAACAGGTCGCCGTCTGCCTGTACGTACCAAAAGCGGTCGGGCGCGAGCCGCATCAGCACACCGTCCGTAATCATCCCGCCGTCGTGGTAGCAGGCGAATTGGTAGCTACAGCGATTGACGCGCACTTTTTCGATGCGGCGCGTGAACACTTTGTTGAGCAGCTTCACCGCGTCTGGCCCCTTGATTTCGGTCGGCAACTCGCCCGTGTGGCGCATAATCACGTTGCGGCGCACCTGCCAATACACCTCGTCGGGCGTGTAGTTGTTCATGCTCGACGTGGCGAGACGGCGGTTGTAGACAAAATATTCGGGATCGTAGGGGAGTTCCTGATGAATTAGCGGATGCGGAGCCATCGTGCGGGCAAGTTCGTTGGGGCGTGCGGTCGGGTCGTACGTCGCTTTGACGACGATTTTGAGTCGGTTGGTCATGGGATAGTCCATCCTATTTTCAATTTTCAATTGCTTCAATTTTTAATTCTTTCAATTGAAAATGGAAATTTGAAAGAACTGAAAATTGAAAACTGTTTTATATAACAAACATTATATAATAGCTATTCGGAAAAACCAACGTATAATCCCCCTATGCCAAAAGTTGTTGATCATGATGCCCGCCGAACTGAATTAGCCGCCGCCGCTTGTGAGGCGATTGCGCGGTTTGGGATTGATAAGTTGACGATGAAGGATGTGGGGAAGGTGGCGGGCTGCACGACGGGGGTGTTGACGCACTATTTTGCGAACAAGGATCAGCTGATGGGAGCGGCGTGCGACTATGCGTGGGATGGGATTCAGGAGAAGATGGCGCTGCGGCTGGCGCAGGATGAACCAGACACTGTGGGTTATTTGAGTGAACTGCTGCCGATTTCGGCCGAAAATCGCACCGCCGTCGTGGTCTGGTTTCACTTCTGGCTGCGTGGGCTGCACAGCCCGACGCTGGCGGAGCGGCATCGGGTTAATCGGGAAGCGTGGCTGGCGAATTTGGCCGATGTGCTGGCGGCGATGCGGGAACGCGGAGAAATCGGGGCAGAAATAGATGTACCAGCAGAGGTGGTTGGCGTTGATGCGTTCATCAACGGCATCGCGCTACGTGCCATCCTCAACCCTGATGATTGGTCGGCCGAACGCCAACTGTTAGAGCTGCGTCGTTATTTGAAGCGGTTGCGTTGAGGGGAGATTTCGGCCGAAATTGAACCCCTCAACACGATTAGCAACACTCACCTCAAAACAATTGAGCAACAGTAACCATATTGCTCAACATCGCTTTCAGATTGTCGGCAAGCTCATCAGGGGCTTGCCGCTTGCCCGTTTTCACCCAATGTGTCACGATGGCAAGCATGAGAGAGGTACGCATCTCGACACTACATACCGCATGTTCCTCTAAAAGCTACATTTGTCGTATTATGCCCGCTCACATCCCTTTCGCCCCTCTTCAAGCCTGATGATTTTCGGCCGAAAACCAACCACACAAACCAAGCCATTATGGTTAAAACGGTAAAACAGAATAGAATCCAGTGCATGAAGTCAAAGCGAACGACACAGGCAGACGTAGCACGCAAGGCGGGGGTCTCACGCGGGACTGTTTCGCTGGTGCTGAATAAGGCAAAGACACAAGTGCCGATTAGCGAGGGGACACGCCAGCGCGTCATGGCGGCGGCACGGGAGCTGGGGTATTTCCCCGATCCCGTCGCGCAGATGTTGGCGAAAGGAGAGACGCACATCATCGGCTTTTTGTCGTTTGATGAGACGTTCCCTTACGCAAAAACCGATTTTTATAATCCGTATCTCGTGGGGGTGGAGCGTGAAGCGGGGGAGCAGGGGTACAACGTTCTGCTGTTTACGCGCCGCTATTCGGCCGAAAATCAACGCAACCGACTCGGCTCCCTCCGTCTTGCCGATGGCCTGATCCTCACAGGCAACCAGCCCGACACCCCCTTTTTGCGCCGCCTAAAAACGGAGGGGTACAACTTCGTTCTGCTCGGAACATGCGACATCCCGCCTGACGAAATCGACAGTGTGGAGAGCGACCACGAACCCGCCAGCTATGCGGCGGCGCAACACCTGTTGTCACTCGGGCATCGCAACATTGGCTTTTTAGTCGATGAGACGCACTTTTCGCACCATCAGGAGCGGCTGGCGGGGAGTTTGCGAGCCGTTGCAGAGGTGGGTGGGGCGACGCTGGTGCAGGTGTCGGGAGAAGGGTTGGTTTCGGCCGAAATACTCCATCAAACGATCCAGCAACACGCCCTCACCGCATTCCTGTGCGCTGATCGCAGCCTCTACGCCAAACTCACCGATTGCCTGCAAAAGCTATCTCTGCGCGTTCCCACCGATTTATCGCTCGTCTATCTCTCCGACGTGTGGGGCGTGCCGTTTTCCAACCCGACTCGCGTCCAACTCAACCGCGATCAGGCGGGACAAATCGCCGTTCAGCGATTGCTGCAACGGTTGCGTGGCGAGCTAGTCGGCTTTGAGCAACGGCGCGTGCCGTGCCAGCTCATCATCGGTGAAACGACAACACGGAGAACAATATAATGTATATCACCAAGCGCAACCAACTGCCTCCTTCTAACTCTTTTTCAGACAACACAGACGTGACAAACGTGCTGGCCTTGCTTCGACAATACAGCCAAGTTGCCATAGCGGGACAAGGTGGTGCTGGGTTGGCGAATAGGGTGGGGCATCAATCGGCCGAACTGTTTCCCGATGGGCAGTTATGGCTACAGTTTGATCACGCCAGCACACCAAAAAGAGCGATTCAACATATTTTGGAGACGGTCATTCACGCCATTGATCCCTATCAGCATTTGGTGGATGATCTCGCGGCGTTACAGGCGATCTGCCATACGCTGATTGACGACAAACGGCTGCTCCTCATCGTCAATGATGTGGTCGCAAACGAATATATCGAGTACCTGTTTCCACCACGACAGAGTGCTATTTTGTTGGCGGGTCAATCGCAGATCGCGCTGCCTGATCTTCACACATTTTCGATGCCGCACACGGACAATCCACCTAAGCGAGAGCCAGAGCGTGCCATCGACATCACAACGGCCACCTATCACGCGCAAATGGCGGATGACTTTGTTCGCCTCGCAAGACGTAGCTCAGATGGACTGTTGTTGAGTTTGCTTACCTTTGACGATGTGAAGGCAGAATTTAAGCGGGTTGCCGATTGGTTGCGCGTGAAGGATGACGAATCGAGCGATGTGTTGTTGCTAAAGCTCTCGGAAGTCGTGTTGCTTTTCGGCCAAATGCGCTTCTTTCCATCGGGTGAACTCGTCCCTTATCTTACGGCCGCATTAGCCGCAGCAAAACGTCAAAATTCACAACTCGCCGCAGAACTAACGGATAAATTGGCGGCTCTATGAAAAACATCGTTCTAACAGGCTTTATGGGAACGGGCAAAACGACCGTCGGCAAGCTGATCGCCGCGCAGTTAGGGTATGAATTTGTCGATACAGATGAGTTGATCGAGGCACAAGCGGGGCGTTCTATCCAGAAAATTTTCCACGAACAGGGCGAGGACGCATTCCGTCAACGTGAGCGCGATGTTGCACAACAGCTTGCCGAACGCGAACGACTTGTCATCTCGACGGGGGGGCGCATGATGCTCGATCCCGCCAACGTAACCGCATTGAGTCGCAATGGTCGCATCTTCTGTCTCGTCGCTACGCCAGAGGAAATTCTCTCACGCATTCAGGGAGATAAAGATCACATTCGCCCATTGCTCGAAGTGCCAAATCCCGGTGAGCGCATCGTTGAATTTTTGGCGGCGCGTCAGCGGGGGTATCGGCAATTCCCACAACTGCTGACAACGGAAAAACAACCGACCGATGTCGCCCGCGATTTATTGACCCTGCTCGACGGCGACCCAAAACGGTACGCTATCGAGCAAGATACCGATTCATATGAGTACATCGTCGGCGGTGGTATCCTGCCGTTTGTGCGTCAGCTTGGCAATATCGGTGGTCGCCTTGTCGTCATCTCTGATGAGCGGGTCGCAGAGCTTTACGCGCCGAGTTTGCGCGAGGTCGATGATGTGGTGACGATTCCTATCGGCCGAAAACAGAAAACGCTCACCACCGTCCAGTCGATTTGCGAACAGTTGGTCACGTTGGGCGTTGACCGCACCGCAACTATCGTCGCTCTCGGCGGCAGTGTCATCGGCGACATCGCTGGCTACGTCGCCGCCACCTACATGCGCGGGATCGACTTGGTGCATTGCCCGACGAGCCTGCTGGCGATGGTCGATACGAGCATTGGCGCAAAAGTCGCCCTCGATCTGCCGCAAGGTAACAATTTGATCGGCTACTATAAACAGCCCAAAGCGGTCATCACCGACATCGCTACCTTGCAGACACTCCCTCGTGCGGAGTCCATCGCGGCGATGGCAGAGGTGATTAAGCACGGTTTATTAGCTGATACCGATTTGCTGGATCAGGTGGAACGCGGCAACTGGCAATTTGAGTCTGCTTATCAACCGCTCGCCGCGCTACAAAAGCTGATCGCCCAAACGATTCAGGTCAAAATTGCCGTCGTACAAAAAGACCCTTACGATCAGGGCATTCGCTACATCCTCAATCTCGGTCACACCTTCGCCCACGCCATTGAACAGGTCAGTGGCTACACGATTCGACATGGCGAGGCGGTGGCGATGGGGGTGGTCGCGGCGGCGAATCTGTCTGTGCGGCTTGGCTATTGTGAGGCTGCCTTGCAAACGCGCATCGAGCGATTGCTAACACAAGTTGGGTTGGCAGTGCGGATTCCAGAGGGGATTTCGGCCGAAGCCCTCTTCCGCACGATGCAGCACGATAAAAAGCGACGGGATGGACAGATGTGGTACGTGCTTTTGCGCGATGTCGGCGATGTTTTTGTGGCAAGTGATGTGCCAGAGGTCGCTGTGAAGGAAACACTGAAAACCGTTGTCACATAGATGCAAATAGCATAGAAAAACCCTAACAACGCCAGCGAAAAAGTTCCAGCACTCAATGTTGTAGAGTCATCCAAATGCGCGTACCATACCGTGCCGAAAGGATAGGGTAAGTCACCTCCACTGTTGAACGCTCAAACCGCTGCACAGCCGCCGCACCATCTTGGCAAAAAACGATCTCAACCTGTTGCCACCCAGTGCCACGCGCCCCTTGGTTCACGCGGTTAAGTTGACGATTGATTTTGCGTTTTCTACCGCGAGATGCGGTTGGATAGTGTGCAGTGTAAGAGTTGGGAAGCTGGTGAGCGAGATAGATATTACCTTGCTTGCCCTGCTTGCCTTTTTTGTCCGTGAATTGAAATGAGTTTTGCTGGTAACGAAAGGTGTGATTTTCGGCCGAAACAGCAGTCTTCACACCATCTAAGCTGTAATTTGCCCGTGAATCAATTAGCTCTCTATTTTCGGGTCAGCGTATTTTTTTCAGGAGTTGGGCGTTTTGGGCTCACCTTGAGCAGTC
>CAYMGE010000079.1:0-30087 GCA_964389925.1 uncultured Ardenticatenaceae bacterium | reverse complement strand
TTCCAATCCTCTGCTTTCTTTTGCTCACCTTAATGCCTAAGTTGACACTTATGGATGGATGATATGTGGCAATCGGCATTGAAAACCAAGATGATAGATGAAAACATAGAAGAAGTCTGAAAAGGAAGGCGACCCCAGAAAAGTCGCCGCCGTTGGGCTACAGCGGCGTAACGCCTGTGGACACCATGTAAGACCGCTTGCGGCGACGGTGGATGAAGCAGGTACTTATCGCGTGTTGCACACTTTTGCACACGTTTAAGGTAGCAGGAACCGAACGTTGTCCCTGTCATACCTGCCTTCGCAGGTATCTATTCTTCTCTATGCACAAGATTGGATTCCCGCCTACGCGGGAATGACAGCCTGAGTAGTCACAATTTCGGTTCTGAACGAATTTATCGTCATCGTATCAATAAGTTAGCCAACCTGTAAGACGCTGTGTGCATACTGTCATTAGTAGCTGAGTACTATCATCAACAGAATTTTTCGGGAGCTTGCCGAATAACAATGATAAGGACACGCCATGAAACTGTATCGTATATTTATTATTTGTATCATTTTGTTTGCAGAAAATGTGTCGGTCACGGCACAGAGCGATGAGTCACGCGACACTATCACGCTCACAGTAGACGCATCACAGTCACAACACATCATCGAAGAAAACATCTATGGCGTGAACCTTGCTACCCCAGCGCAAATCGCCCTATGGCAAGTTCCTATCAGTCGCTATGGTGGCAATCCACAGTCGCGCTACAACTGGGAGATTGCCGTCTGGAACACGGGCGACCACTTTTTCTTTGAGAACATCAACGACCCTGATCCCGGCACGCTGCCCGTCGGCGCACAGTCTGACAACTTTGTGCAGCAAAATCTCGCGGGTGGGGCAGAGTCACTCATCCAACTGCCGCTGATGGGCTGGGTTCCCAAGGACCGCACCGAGACGTGTGGCTATCATTGGGATAAATACGGCTGGCAAACAGACGCTGACTGGTGGTATCACTGGGGATGTGGATCAGGCATTCAGCTTTACGAAGATGAGAATGGTGAGGTGCAACAGCGGCCGATTACGTGGAATGATCCAGAAGACACAAGCATTCAGGTTGACGAGACATTCAGCCAACGCTGGATTCAGCATTTACAGGGACAGTTTGGCGCAGATGGGGTCAACTACTATGCGCTGGGCAATGAGCCAATGATTTGGCACACCAATCACGGTGACGTGCATAAAGAGCCTGCCAGCTATGATTACGTGACGGAAAAAGGTGTTCGCTATGCAAAGATGGTCAAGGCGACTGACAGCAATGCTCAGACGATGGGACCCGGCGTATGGGGATTTCTACCCATGACCTACTCAGGTGTGGACATGGTGCAATACGCCATCGACGGGACATACCCCGATTATGAGGCGCATGGACAGAAGCCGTTTTTGGCGTGGTATTTGCAGGAGATGGCGGCCGAATCGGCCGAAGTTGGCACACGCTTGCTCGATTACGTCGATGTTCACTACTATCCACAAACCTACGTCGGTGACACGCTGCTCGCACTTAGTGAGGCGGGCGATGATGAGGCACAAGCGTTACGTTTGCGCTCGACGCGGGAACTGTGGGATCGCAACTGGGTGTCGGAAAGTTGGGTCAACCAAGAGGTATACGTCATCCCGCGCATTCACGACTGGATCGATGCAGAATACCCCGGCACAAAAATCACCATTTCAGAATATAGCTGGGGCGCAAATGAACATATCAATGGGGCGCTGGCACAGGCAGATGTATTTGGGATATTCGGCCGAGAAAACCTCCACTCTGCTTTTCTGTTCGACCCGCCCACCGTCGGACAACCAGTCGATTTTGCCATCCGCATGTACCGCAACTATGATGGCAATGGCGCAAAATTTGGCAACTTGAGCTTGCCAGCTACGACCACCAATGAGTTTGATGTCTCCGTCTTTGCCACGACTCGTGCTGAAGATGGCGCACTGACCATCATGGTCATTAACAAAACCAAGCAAGCGCAGACCGTTTCTCTCCAGCTTGACGGTACAGTAGAAACCGTTGCTCAACCATTTCGCTACAGTGACGCAAACCCCAGCGCGATTACGCCCCTAGCAGAGCAAATACTTGTTGACGGCACGCTAGAAACGACGCTACCACAAGAGTCGATCACGCTGTATGTGCTAGGTGGCACGACGCAGCCAACGGCTGTCTCATTGAGCAGCAGCGCAACGGCTACGCCTTCGGTCATTTTGCCACTGCTAGCTGTGTTGCTGATAGGGATGGGAACGATTGTGGCGCGCCGGCGGTAGTGCGATAACAGGATTTCAGAGATGAATGAATTGCTCGCGGTCTAAACTTTCTCAACCCAAAGCGACCGCGCCAGTTCTGCCCCGATCACCACCTCATCACGTTCTAGGCGCAAGCGCATCGGCCCATTAAAGGGAGCGCGGCCGACGACCTCGAATGGCTGCCCCGGTGTCAATTTCTGTTGGGCAAAGTACTGTAACTTCTTTGGCTCATGCGTCCGTACACGACTGATAACCCCCTTGAACCCAACACCGGCATTCATGATGCCCATATCTCGCGGTTTTGTGATGGTGCCGCGCTCGTTGGGGATTGGCTCTCCGTGTGGGCAGCGCGTCGGATTGTCGGTCATCTCAGCCATGCGTTTGACAACGACATCGTTTAGACCAGCCCCCAACTCATCGGCATGTTCATGCGCCTCATCCCACGTAAAGTTCATCACGTTCACAAGAAAGACTTCCAAGATGCGGTGACGGCGCAGTTCGCGTAAGGCTTCCTCTCGGCCGAGATCGGTCAACTCAACCCCCTGATACGGAATATGTTTGACAAAGCCAGCACTTTTTAGCCGCTTCAACATGCGCGGCACGGCCGGTGCGGATACCTCAAGCCGCTCTGCCAGACTAGTTGTGCTAACAGTCGGTTGCTCATCTTCTTGCAGCCGATAAATTTCGGCCAGATACTCACGCATGGTTGCGCTGGGTTGGTGTCGTTGATTCATGATTTACGGACAATGATAACGTGTTTCGAGCTGCACAAATCCCGATAGTGGATTACTCTGCCCTAATTTTTATTATCAATCTCTTTTTTATTGTAGGCCATCGCAAGTTTGGTAAACTATCGACCGCTATGCAAAATCTAACCGTTCAATGTCAAGGGGTGAGTAAGGCGTTTGAGACATTTTCTGCCGTGCAGGAAGTGACGCTAAACGTTTGCGAAGGGGAAATTGTGACACTGGTGGGGCCGAGCGGGTGTGGAAAAACGACCCTGCTGCGCCTGATTGCTGGATTTGAGCGCGTTGATGCAGGCACTGTTTCCGTAAAAGGGCGCGTCGTGGCGCGAAGGGGGCTGCACGTGCCACCGGAGAAACGGCGCATTGGCGGCGAGAGACAGCGTTGGCAATGTTGGCATTGGTTGGGTTGGAGGAAGCCCTCTATCTCGGTGACAAAATTGCGGTGATGCAGGCAGGGAAAATCGAGCAGGTTGGCACACCAGCACCAGCCCCACACCCTCCATTTCAGGTGCAACATGCCAATCCACGCGATGTTCACGGCCGATCATCCAATTCCTTGTTTTCATGATGGCATTGCTGTTTAGCAGACTCTCACAGCCAAACATCGTTCCTAATATAGCCTCCAAAATATTTTACAATTAGCCCTTCACCTTGTACGCTTTAGCTATGCGACGATCACGACTTTTACTACTTACCTTATTTGTTTTCCTCTTATTGCCACATTCCGCATCAGCACAACAATGCACATCGGCCGATATTGTCCTAGACACCATGCTCGAAGTTGACACAAGCGCGATCTGCCAAGCGGCCGAACCGCTTGCCGACGCAGGTTATATCATTCTCATCTATCTGACCGATTTTGAGCCGGTTAATGAAGATAGCTGGTTTGCACACCTTGATGAGGTGGAAATTGATACGGGGTTCCGCGAAGCATCAACGGGCGACTTCTTTCTCAACGGGTATGCACTTGAAAGCAGCGTGCTGTCGAGCGAAGAGTGGGCGCATTCCGTGACGTTGGGCGAGGCTCTGATCGGGACAGCGTTGGATACCGACAGCGGCACGGCGCGGGTCAAGCAGCGATTGCAAGGGTCGTCGGATGTGACCGAAGGGGTCGTTGAAGCGTTGGCGGTCTCGGCCGATCTGCTCGATCTCAATGCCCCTTCCCCAGTTACTCCAAGCCAAGCAGAAACCGCTCAGAGTAACGACAGTAACAATACCGGCACAATTTTAGCCACACTCGTCGGCGTTGGCGCACTTGGCGCGGGTGGCGCGTATGCCTATCCCCGCTATGTCAAACCCGCCCAAGCAAAACGTCGCAAGCGCGAACAGCAGGCCGCGCACCTCAAAACACTGCAAGAACGCATCGCCAATCTGTTGCTAGCATTGGAACAGCTTCTCAACGGCAGCACGCCTGAAGAAACGGTTCTCTATCAGCTTTTTGAGGCCTACGGCGGGAATCGCTACGTTGAGATCAACGGTCGCGTGACAAAGTGGCTGGCTGAAAGCCAAGCGGCGTTAAATGACGTTTTTGCCGTTCGCAGCCGCTTGCTGGAAGAAAATGTCCAGAAAGAGCGCGGAACGGAACAATTGATTAGTGATTGGGAAAGGCTTTATGTGACACTGGTTGGATCAAAAGATTCTATCTTGAATCTAAATGATAAAGAGTTACGCACCCTGCTCGACCCGCTGCTCGTTTTAGAGCGCAAGCCCGACAACAGCAAGCTGGCGGGTCAGCTTGATGAGTTGACCCGCAGTATTGAGGGCGTACCGCTCAAGGTTGTGCTGGAAGCGGTTGATCCGTCGAAGATGGACGAGGAAGGCATTCTGGGCAACGTCGATGCGGTGCAGGCGGAAATCGGCCGACTCCAAGCCGCCCAAATGGAAGCCCCCTCTGCCCTTGAAGCCAGTCACCAAGAGCGACTGGAAGCGTCTCAGGAGGACGCAACCCGCCCTTTCGTGGTCGCGGGGGCAAGTCGCTACGTCGGGGTGGACGCGAGGCTTGAAACCGCTAGCACATTAATCGAAGAAGGTCTCTATTTACGTGCCGTTGAAGAGATCGAAATCGCTGAAGATTTGCTCGACGTGATCGCCGCCCTACGTCATGTTGAAGAGAAGCTGCTTGAAAACGAGCGTCACATTGAGGCAATCGCCAGAGCAGGCTTTCATGCCCCGTTAGTCGACAAAGATCACGATGAGATAGATGAAGACTTGCAGGCGATTGAGCAGGCATTGACCACTGGTGATCCGGATACGGCCGATAGCTGGATTGATGAGCTTGCCAACGACAGTGACCGTGCGCTGGTAAATGCCCAAGCGTGGCGCACACTGCATAAGCAAAATGAGGAACGCTTGGAAGCTATTCGTGAGCTAGCCGTCGTCGCTAAACAGGAGCAGCAAGAGGCGTTCCCCGCATGGCGACACCTGCGCGGCTACCCCGCAGAAAATTGGAACGATCTAAGCGGTGATTGGGATAGAGGTAATGTGCTGCATGATACAGCCACACGGCGCATCTCCGAAATTGCTGACCACAACGGAGTTGAGCGACAACTGTTCGACCGAGCAGACGAGGAGTTGGCCTATTTAGAAAGCGAGTTGACAGCAGCAAGAGTCCACTCATCTGCTGTCGTTAATCGACTTAAAGAGGTCGTTTCGGCCGAACAAAATATCGATGCAGCCATTGCACACACCAACGAGATGATTCAACAAACAATCAAGCTGCGCGATGCTGAAGATGAAAAAATTGATGAAGCCGTCGATGACCTAATTGACGAGGCACGCTCAAGGCTAGCCGTTGCGGAAAAAGAACGTGCTGCCCGCAGCTTTGTCAAAGCCATGCACGCACAGTCGCAGAGCCTAGAAACGGCAACAGAGGCGTATAAGTCGGCCGATGCCCAGCGTAAACACATCAATAAGCTGCAAGGCGACATCAACCGTTGGGCGCACGAGCGTCTGCCAAAATTAGAGCGCGAGTTCCAACAGATTCTGCGACGTGACCGCTATTTGCTTCCTACCGCACTCCAACGGCAAATCCAAGAGGTTCAACGCAACCTATCAAAAGCGTCACAGCTCTATCACAACGCAGAAAGCAAACAAGATGTCGCGCTGGCGGCCGCATTAGCCAGCGCTCTTAGCGCATTTGAAACGACAAATGTGGAAGTTCAGCAGGTACAAACAGCGGTTGAACAGGCGGAAGCGGCCTATACCAATGAGTTGAAGGAAACCAAATCGGCCGTTGCGCGTGCTAGTCAAGCGATTGTCGCAGCGTTTCGCGCAGGGCAACATCAAGATGCGGGGCGACATTGGAAAGGATTAGCGGAGCGAGCACAACGTAATTTGCCCAACGAGCCACAGTCAGGCATGTTAATCAATCAACTACAGCAGGTTAGGCAATTAGCGGATCAGGCGCATCAAACGGCGTTGGAGGCGACAAGATCGGCCGAAGCCAGCATTGAACAAGCCCGACGGCGACGGCTCGAAGCCTCACGCCGTCGCACCGTCATCGTGCCGAGCGGTGGGGGTTGGGGAAATAGTCGTGGGGGTTGGGGTGGTTCATCAGGAGGGGGGAGTCGGCCGACGCGACGTTCTAGCTCAAGTCGCCGCTCCAGCAGCAATCGCTCGATGGGCAGCTCGTCGCGTCGCTCCTCCTCACGCTCATCATATGGCAGTTCATCGCGTCGTTCGTCTTCTTCGCGTGGCAGCAGTCGGCGGCGTTAACATACAAAAGAAGCGACTCATCTTTCAGCGACATTTCCAGATAGTGGTAGCGTTCGCGTTATGGTCGCTTTCTTGTCCATTTTTACAATCCTGCCGCTATCTTCCTCTAAATATCGGTTACCAACCGCCTGAAGCTGTTATCCAATCTTTCAGGTCTTAATCTACTCCACCAAACCTTACGCTAAAAACCCTCATAGACGATCTCAAAACGAGCGATCTACCTTGCTCATTGAGCATTCAGTAAGTCTTTGCGTCATCGTGACAATACTGTGACATCGGTCGATTATCAATGTAAAAGGCAGATTTAAGCACGTTGTCGCGCCGCTCATAGGTCGCACAACGTTAGGAAAACGTCGCTTGCGCGTCTTGTATCGACGAAATAAATTTGTATAATGCCTAACAAAGTTATGCAAATGCTAAAAAGCTCGTTTCATTTTCCGCCACTTGCTGGCAACCTGTTGCTCATCGGCGCATGGCTCTGGCTATTTGTGCCGCTGTTTCCCTATCTACGAATCGTCTTCGTCGATGAAGATTTTCGCACAAGCCAAATTATCAGCTTGGCGATCATTGTGTTGTTGGTGCGGCAGTGGCGCAGCGGCAAGCTGCCGATTCATCTCCGTCAGCCCGTAAGACCAAACATTATCCCAATGTTACTGATGTCATTGGGCGCGGCGGGGTTTTTGCTAACAGAATGGCTACTGGACGTGAATACGCTCTCTTCAACGCTATTTGCGCTGGGTAGCTATGGGCTACTAGGATTGTGGATGGAGCCGCAACGCTGGCGACGTGGCTTGCCGGCCGCACTCTTGCTGGTTGGCATGTTGCCGTATGGTCATCACATGCAGACCTTTATTGGCTATCCGATGCGAATTGCAACGGCCGCATTGGTACGCGACGTGTTAGCGGGCATCGGGGTGATAACGGTCGGGGTTGACACGATTTTGGTATTGGAAAATGGTGTGTCGCACATCGACTCGCCGTGCAGCGGGGTGCAGAGCTTATGGACAGGTGGCTTGTTTTTACTGGCGGCAACGTGGCTAGAAGAGCGACGAATCGGCTTGCGTTGGTTGGGCGTGCTGATACTTCTTGTGGTCTTGCTTTTTGCTTCCAATTTTGTGCGCGTGTTGGCATTGGTGATGGCAGGCTCAGTGGCAGGTTTGCCGTTGTTAGCTGAGATGCTACATGTGCCATTAGGCGTGCTGGGATTTGTATTAGCTTGTGCTGTGGCATTATGGGGGTTGAAGACTCTTCCCTCTCATCCCGCGCTCGCGGAGGATACAAGCAGGGAACAGCGCATCGTTCAACCCCGCTGGCTCTCATTTGGGTTGGCAACGGTGCTGTTTTGTGGCTCATTTCTCTACATCGAGCGACCACAAACGGGGCTACAGGCGACGAGCGAGCCGTTTGTCTTTCCGTTTGAGACAGAGCCAGAACCGCTGACCGAATGGGAGCGACAGTGGTTGGTCAAGGACGGAGCCGAATCGGCCGAGCGTCACACCTTCACCTACAACAACCTCGAAGGCTCGATGATTCTCGTCACCAGTAAAACGTGGCGAGCGCATCACAAGCCCGAACGCTGTTTTGAAGTCTATGGCCTCCCGTTGGGCGAAGCGCAAACGACATTGATACGCCCAGACTTTCCACTGCGCGTCCTCGATTTGGACGATGGACGCTATACGGCAAGCTACTGGTTTCAATCGGCCGCCACCACCACAGACGATTACGCCACGCGCATCTGGGCAGATGCTACGTCTGAGCGTGACCGCTGGGTGTTGGTGTCGATGGTGTTTAAGGGCGAGCCGACGGCGGCCGAAGTCGCGCCTTTCTACGAAATGTTACATTCAACAGTTGCAAAACAATTAGACAAGACGATGGCTAGTCGTTAATGACTACTCATTACACTTACAACGATGAAAAAACGAACCCTAAATCTACGCAGACGACTTCCTGCTTTTCTCTTCTGGTCGTGGAACCTCATTTTTCTCGCGTTCGTCATTTTTGGCTTTGCGCCGACAATTTTGCCAGAGATGATAGCTGCTATTTGGGAGGAAGATTTACCCCTTATTTTTCCCATCACAGCCCTGATTTTGACGATTATTCCTGTCGTCATTGTCTCAATCGGCTTCTTCCGCCTGCGCTATGCGCCAAAATTGCTTTTGGCTCTCGGCTACGGTGTGGAAGGGCCACTCATGATCTTGATAGCGATCCGCCTCTTTATTTTTCGTGAGCTAAATCCAGCGATGACCGGTTTGCTGCTCGCCGCAGGTATCGGCATGTTGACCCTGCTGTGGGATTTGCTGGATTTGGAGATCGACAAACGCGGCAAAGGCTGGCAGACGTTGCGCTTGATTGGCACGTCCTGTTTGCTACTTGTGGGCATCTATGCGGCCGTTTGGTTCGCATTCTACGCAGTTGCAATGGTTGCTATCTTTGCACAGGGCATCGAAGAATTCTTCCGCAACTTTACATGGAATATGGAGAACTTTTTCCGTGACCTCCGCCGTGCGTGGGAGGATGGCGTTCAGTGGGTTGTCCTGATGTTGTTGGGCATCGTGCTGGGAGCTTACACGGCAACGCTGTTGATCGGTCTGCCAATTGCGGCCGCACTCATTTATATCCGCACATGGCGACGCGCCCTGCGCCGTTATCGTCAACTTAGCAGCCCACGCCCCACCTATGCCATCGCAACAGGGTTGATCGCCGTATTTCTAGTTGCCTTTGCGATGCTCAACCGCCAGCCGCAGACACGTGCTTTTGAGCTTGTTCGCATACCCCCAACGACAAATGAGACAGCCGTTTCACTGATCGACCAAGAAAGCGTGATACGCGCAGGATTACTCAATGCGTATCTTTCCCCGATGCGCTACGTTAGCGCGGATGGCAGCGTTCGTCATGTGCAGGACATGTATAAGTATGGTGTAGGCCTATCGGCCGACCGCGCCCATCAGGTCGAAAATCTGTATGCACGAGTTGCGCGTCCCGTCCTCTACAAGCCTGTCAATAAAGCGAGCACCGGCACGCCGCGCTGGGGCAGAAACAGCGTGATGCAGCGGGATTCGGACGAAGCGGCCGAACTCTACGCCCGCTTCTTTGATGAGCCAATTGCTGAAGGAGAAAAAGAGGCGATTGTTCGCGCTGCAAAATCGACTTGGAACGTCGAGCAGGCGATGAATCAGTGGCAACAGGTTGATGACCGCGAGGTGCATCTTCTCAAACAGAGCTTGACCGTTGATGAACATGACGGATGGGCTGAGATTGAACTACATGAGGCATATCAAAACGTGACGTGGCAGCGGCAGGAGGTCTTGTACTACTTTAGCTTGCCGGAAAGTGCGGTCGTGACCGGGCTGTGGTTGGGCAACAGCGATGTCAAATCAGAGGCGTTCGAGCATCGTGTCGCCCCGCGCGGCGCGGCGCAGGCCGTCTATCAAAACGAAGTGCAACGGCGCACCGATCCCGCGCTGCTTGAGCAACTGGGGCCGACACAGTATCGTCTGCGAATTTTTCCCATCGAACCCGTGCGCTGGTCACAAGGGGAAGAGCAAGCGGGGCCGCCGCTCTATTTGTGGATGAACTATCGCGTTTTGGCAAGTGACACCGGTTGGGCAACGCCGCAACTGTCTGTCAAGCGCAACATCTTTTGGGATGATGAGACGGAGCGCAGCTTAAATGGGGAAACACTCAATCTAAAAGATGCGTGGCTTCCAGCAACGTTAGCCAGCACACAAGAGCGGCCGAACTGGATTCATCAGCGCGTTGACTTTGACAATGGGCAATCTGTGTTGGTCAGCCGATTGGATGGGGAACTGCCCCAGCCAGAGCTAAATGTTGCGATTGTCGTTGATCGGTCGCGCAGCATGGCGGTTCATGAGCGCGAGGTCATGGCGGCAGTCGCGCAACTGGAGGGGCGGGCAGCGTCGGCCGAGCTATTCCTAACCGCTGGCGAATATCACAGCGACGTGCCGCGCATGGCATCGCTTGATGAAATAGATGATATCCTCTTTTTTGGCGGGATGAACTCGGCCGATCTCCTCCACCAATTCAATGAGTTGAGCAGCAACACAGCCTATGATGCTGTCTTTGTTCTCACAGACGACGCGGGTTATGAGCTGGGCGAACCCGACATCGCTGCCCCCGCGATCAGTCGCCCGATTTGGATGATCCACTTTGGCGGCTATCCTATCGGCTATGATGATGGGACGCTGCAAGCGATTCAGGCGAGCGGTGGCGGCGCGGCGTTGTCAGTCAGTGACGCGCTGGCACGCATGGGCGGCGAACTTGACCGCAGCGTATCAGATGTTGTAGATGGGTATCGCTGGTTGGTGATGGAATCGGCCGAAGTGGACAAAATGAGCGCAGTCGAACAAAACCCCGACCTCGCCCCCTTCGCGGCGCGTCGTCTCATCCTGAGTGAAATGGTGCGTCAACGCGCCAACCTCGATCAGGTGGAGTCCCTCGACCAACTTCACGCCATCGCCGTCGAAAACAGCATCGTCACCCCTTACTCGTCGATGCTCGTCCTCGTGAATGACAGACAGCATAAACTGCTCGATGAGTTGGAGCAGGCTGATGATCGCTTTGAGCGCGAATTTGAGGAGATTGATGACACGCTCGGCATTCAGGTGACAGGCGTGCCTGAACCACACGAATATATTTTGATGGCTCTCGCGGTGGGCATGTTACTTTGGTATTGGCGGCAAAAGCGCGATGCGTCTGTTGTAACACAGTAGCGTTGCAAAGCGGCGAATTGGCAATTTCGCTGCTCGGTCACTCAGTTGCAGCGCAGCGGAATCCGACATCATGGAACCAGTCGAGAAAGGCAGGGCTGAAAAACGGCACGGTATACTGAAACCCAGTCCCAAATGCGCCACCTGTGACAGCTCTGGGGTCGGCTAGCTCGGCTACGCCCGTGTTGAATGGCATTTCCCATGTTGCCATGAACTCGGCCGAATACTGATCCCGCAACCACTCCGAGACGTTACCCGTCATATCATCGACCCCGTAAGCAGAAGAGCCAACCCCTCTGTATGAGCCAACTGGCAGTGTCCCATCTGTACAGTTGGCGGCATTGCCTTTTCTGCATGAAAAATCATCCCCCCATGCAAATAGCGTCCGCTCTGTTCCGTAAGCTGCTTTATACCACTGGGCGGCCGTTGGCAAATCACGCCCCGCCCAGACACAATAATCGCGGGCTTGCTGCCATGTCACGCCAATGACGGGATGTGTGCTGTAGGCAGGAAGCTGATAAGTATATGTCACATTGGGGGTTGAACAGATGTCGGCCGCAACGCAAAGACGGTACTGTGTGTTTGTGACCTCGGTCTTGTCAAGCCAGTATGTCTCTGTTGTCATTGTTTGGCGTGGAATCGTGCGCGGATAGGCGAGCGGGTCGCATCTATCACCACCATAGTCACCCACATAGGTTTGCGCCTCGCACAATGCGTCGATCTGAGTCTCGGTTGCGCCAACACCAAACTCACCTGCGGGGATTAATTTCTGCACCATGCCGTCTAGTTCTACATAACGTGTCGTCCCTGTTGCCACGCTTGGACGCAGTTGCCAAAGAATCACAAACACAACGAGTATGCCGGCTGCCCAAAGCCAGCGGCGTGACAAGCTTATCGTCGGCTGCGATAGTTGGCTAGCACGATGGGCTGCTTGGGCTAATTCTGCGGTTGTTTGATAGCGTTCGGCCGCCTCCTTTGCCATGCCGCGCTTGACCACGCTGGTCAATGGCTTTGGCAAATCTGGAGCCACCTTGTAGAGGTCTGGAACAGGTTTTGACAAATGTGCCATCAAAAGTTGCGTAGAGGTCTCGGCTTGATAGGGCGGCTCGCCTGTCAACATCTGAAATAGCAAGGTTGTGAGCGCATAGACATCGCTGCGTGTGTCGATCTTTCCATTCGGCCGAATCTGCTCCGGACTCATGTAGGCGGGGGTTCCAATCGGCTGATTCCCCGTCAACTGCGTTTGCCCCTCCAGCCACTTTGCAATCCCAAAATCAGCCAGATACGCTTCGTCATGGTCGTCAAACAGGATGTTGCTCGGCTTAATGTCACGATGGATCAGACCAGATTGATGAGCCGCCATGAGCGCGGCAGCGATGCGCGTCAAGATAGTTGTGGCCTCAGCGACCGTCAACGCGCTAAATGCAAGTCGATCATGCAGTGACCCACCACGCATGAGACGCATGACCAAGAAAGGCTGCCCGCTTTCCGCGCCAAAATCATAAACAGGCACAATCGCGCTGTGTTCGAGTCGCGCAATGGCGCGGACTTCGCGCACAAATCGCTGACGCAGCGTCTTGTTTTTGAGCAGCGACGAAGGCAAGACCTTGATAGCAACGTCGCGCTTAAAGTGCGGGTCATAGGCGAGATAGACGGTAGACATTCCACCCTGCCCTAGCTGGCGTTTAACTTCGTATCGGCCGAATTTCATGCGATTTGCACGCTCGCTGCCAGACGGCTAAAAGACAGTTCGTCCCCATCAGCAAGCGCATAACGACGATGGGGCAACAGCCGCTGCCCATTATGTCGTGTCCCGTTGTGACTGCCGTAATCCTCGACAAAGGCGGCCTGTGCGGTGAGCGTGATCGCCCCATGCTTGCGAGAAACGCCGGCTGCCACGCCTCCATAATGTTCTAGTTTGATCGTTGGAAACCAGTGTTGTGAAGGATCGGTTCGGCCGATGCCAAACGTCCCTATCTCACACATCACAAAGCATGTACCGTCCGCCAATGTTATCGTGACGTGTGGTGTGCCGGTATCGTCACTCAGGGGAACCGGTGTCGCCATATCAGGTGTATTGGGTGCTTGCTTGTGCCAATAGTTGAGGAAGGGGGTTGCCTCCTCGCGTTTGAGCAGATGCAGTTGCAACAGAGTGGGCTGGCTGGCTGCGCTGAGGAGATTGTTGGCTTGCTCGGTCGAGAGGTGCAGCACAACCGCTATTGCCAACAACGGCCGCCAATCTCGCACGCGCCTCACCGCCCCTGTGCGCCAATTCTCTATTGTGTTGCGATGTAGATGTAGATCAAACTGCTCATTGACTAAATCAGCTAGTCGCTTAGAGCCGACATCTCGTCGCCGCATGTGTTGTTGTAGATATTCCGCCAGCATGGCCATCATTATACTTCCGTTGTCAGGTCAATTTCATCACGTGTCAGCACAATTGCACCAATTCTGCACCAAACATCTAGCAGATATTACAAATCATCGCATCTCCCCGTAAACTAAGCCCACTTCTCGCAAGTAAACTACAACTGAAGGAATTCTAATGACCATTACAAAAGTACATATACGACTTTTAACCTTTGCACTTGTCTGCATCGCGCTTCTGCTACCGAAACAAGCCCACGCCGCCTGTAGCGATCCTGCCGGCTTCGGTGTCGATTGGAGCAACTGCGACTTCAGCGGAGCTGATCTCGCGGGTATTGTCTTGACTGATGCGATCCTTACCAACACAAATTTTTCAAACGCGAACCTGAGTGGCGCGATATTTGAGAATAGCGATCTCAGAACGGTAAAGTTTAGCGGAGCCAATCTAGCACAAACAATTTTCTCCAATGTCAACTTGTCTGGTCAGGACTTGTCTGGTGTCAGTTTTGTTGGCTCGGATGATTGTTGTTTTCTTACCTCTTTTTCGGATGTGGATTTGACAAATGCCAATTTGTCTAACAGCGATTTTGGCAATGGAACAAACGCATCTACCGTGTTTGCAGGGACAACGCTGACAGGAGCAAATTTTTCTGGCGCAGATTTGCAATATGTTGCATTTATTGAAACAGTTGGACTAACTGAAAATCAGCTACGCAGCGCGGCCGTCATCATTGGCACAAAGTATGACACAATTGACATGACTGACTTTGACTTAGGTGGGCTTGATCTGCGGTTCTCTGAGTTTCGTTTTATGGATTTACGCACGGTCAATTTTCAAACAGCCAACTTAGCCCAGACGCATTATCTGAATGTCAACCTATCAAATCAGGACTTATCGGGCATCAGCTTTGTTGGCTCAGAGAATTGCTGCTTTATTGTGACTTTCTTTGATGTCGATCTATCAAACGCCGATCTATCACATAGTGATCTATCAAACAGCGACCTTCCTGTTGGCTCAAACGCCTTTGCGGTGTTTAGAGGCACTAATCTGGCAGGTGTAAATTTTTCTGGCGCGGACATAACACACGTGGATTTTGAGAATTCGCCTTCTGTCTCTGCTCTCGGCCGAACAGCCACAGGCACAACAACTCTAGCAGGCGTTAATTTTTCTGGCACAAACATGCAATATGTCGACATCGTCGCGGGAACTGATGCAACGGGCGCTATCTTCTCGACGGCCGTCATCTCCGATGTTGCATTTACAGACATAACGCTTACGAACGCCGCATTCGTCGGTACAATCGGTCTAACAAGCGAAAAATTGAACAGTGCGGCCGACATCAAAGGGATCGACCTCAGCACAAATGACTTGACTGGTTACGATCTGAGCAACAAGGATTTGAGCAATGCAAACTTGACGGCCGCAACGCTCAATGGCACAAATTTCACCAATGCCAACCTAACTGGCGCAATTGGTATCAGCGCAGACATGGACAGTGGCGCAATCTGGAACAATACAACCTGTCCCGATGGTCTCAGCAGCAATATCGTCACACCACCATCATGCAACCGTGCGCCGCTCGCTGTCGCCTTTCAAGCAGGAGATGCGAGCGCTATCGCGGGCTACTGGTGGCTGATCTTTGTCGGGTTGCTCCTAGTCGGCACAGTGGTAATCGCTCATCCTAAAGTGTCATTTCGTTAGGAGCGCCAGTCATTATGTTGACCTAAAGTTGGCAATGGGTAGGGATCGCTAACTTTAGGTCAACAAACAGTCTTGTTGTACAATTGGACATCAGTAATCGTCGGTGACCTGAGAGTTCAATGTCTCAACAAGTTGTTTTAGAAGGACAGATCGCGGCATCGGCCGCATTGCGTGGCAATGTGCGTGATGTTAAGCGCGTGTTGGTGCGTGAGGGGCGCAACAGAGGAAAGTTGCGCCATTTTTTGCGCTTGGTACGTGATGCAGGCTTATTGGCTGAATTTGTCTCCCACGAAGAGATAGACCAGCTCGCCACAGGACATTCACATGGTGGCGTTCTCGCCATCGCTTCCCCACGTCGCTTTGTACAGCTCGGTGCTTTGCTGCCAACTGACCATCCTGCCTCAATTATCATGCTCGATGGCGTGGAAGACCCCTATAATTTGGGACAGGCGATTCGGGCATTTTATGCGGCGGGAATTGATGGGCTGGTGTTGCGGCCGCGAGAATGGTTCTCGGCCGAATCGACCATCGTCCGCGCCAGCGCAGGCGCAAGCGAACACCTCCCCATCGCACAGGCGAATAGCGCAGAAGAAGCGGCCGCATTTTTCAGACAAAAGGGTCTGCAAATTGCGTGTGCGGCAAAGCAGAATTCTGTCTCGATTTATGAGGCAGATTTGCGGCAGGGGCATTTCTTGCTGATTGGAGGTGCAAAGCGGGGGGTGACGCGCTCTTTTTTGCGAGCGGCCGATCTCATCCTAGAAATCCCCTACGCACGCCATTTTCCTCATTCACTCGGCACAACCGCTTCGGCCGCGATGTTTGCCAGCGAAATTATGCGTCAGCGAAAAGTAAGTATAAATCATGAAGTATGAGATATGAAAGCAGACCTATATCCTGTTCGATGGTGTTACGTAGCGGGATTGGGTCTTTTACATATAGTCAACACGAATTACCGATAGAAACTTATGCGAATTGGAATTATTGGAACGGGCGCACTCGCCTCACTTTTTGCGGCTCGATTGGCATCGTTAGCAGAGGTTGTGATGGTCGGCCGATGGCAAGCTCAAATCGACACCATCAACAAAAATGGCCTCACGCTGCTTGAACTGGATGGATCAGAAACACATGTGAACGTCGTGGCAACGAGCAAGCCGCGACAGGTTGAGCCAGTGGATGTCGCCTTGATTTTGACAAAAAGCTATCAGACGGTTGATGCCGTTAGCCGTGCCGAGATGATTTTGGCAGAACATGGCGCGGCCGTTACGTTCCAAAATGGACTCGGTAATTTAGCGTTGCTTGTCGGAACGTTTGGCGCAGATCGCGCAACGGTTGGGGTCACAGCGCAGGGGGCGACGCTGGAACGGTTGGGCGTTGTGCGTCACGCGGGCGATGGTGCGACACATTTGGCGCAGTCAATGCGTCATATCAAACGCACGGGTGGACTCATCACCTACTTGCGGGCGGCCGGCCTAGAGCTGCACGTGGTACGCGATGCAGATAGCTTGATATGGCGCAAGCTCGCGCTCAATGCGGGGATAAATCCCGTTTCAGCACTGTTGAATCGGCCGAATGGCTTTCTTGCGGCCGATTCCAACGCCCGCACCATCATGCAAAAAGCCGCTCAAGAGGTCGCAGCTGTCGCCCATGCCCAAGGCATCGAGATTGGCGGCGTTGTAGACGAAGTCATCGCCGTCGCCTGCGCGACCGCCACAAATCGCTCCTCGATGCTCCAAGACATCTCACGCGGCGCACCAACTGAGATCGACGCAATTTGCGGCGCGGTTGTTCAACGCGGCAAACGCTTCAATGTGCCGACACCGGTCAACCAAGCTCTGCATCACGCCATCATTCAACTAGAATCTCACGCAACTGTGTCACGAGAATTACTGTGGCAACAGGTGGTGAGCGAACTGCATTAGCAAAACTTCGTTCATAAATTCTACCCGCTACGCGCCCTAAACCCGCTAACAATCCCTGAATCACGACACCAAATCGCGTGCGGCATAGCCACCGTGTTAAATGCTATGCCCACTTCGCCAGCAGCGGTCACGGCAATCAAACCACCTTTCCCTTGCACACGTTCTGCCATCTCGTCAATTGCCGCTTGGCACGCACGCTGTACATCCATATCGCGCTCGACAAACTCGCAAACGCGACGGGAAATGACCATCTTCATCAGCGACTCGCCGTGTCCTGTTGCGCTGACAGCGGCCGACCGATTGTCTGCATAGCCACCTGAGCCAACGAGCGGGCTGTCTCCAATGCGGCCGACCATCTTCCCCCGCGTCCCACCCGTCGAAGTCCCCGCTGCCACATTGCCATCTGCATCAACGGCAACCGCGCCAACAGTATCTTGCGATACCTCCAACTCTTGCCACTTTCCATCGACCAACAACTCCGCTGGATCACAGCGCGGAAAGCCAATCGAATCGGCAAATGCCGATGCCCCATGTGCGGTCAAAAAGGCATGTGGCGTATCGGTCATCACTTTGCGAGCCAGCGAGATTGGGTAGCGGATGTTTTGGACAGCCGAAAGACAGCCCAAATCAAGCGTCGCTCCATCCATAATAAACGCATCCATCTCAACCTCTCCCGCCTGATTTAAGTAGCTGCCACGCCCCGCATCCAGCACGGGGCAATCTTCCAAGATACGAATCGCCGCCTCAATCGCATCGAGGGCAGAGCCACCATCCTGCAAAATCGCGCCGCCGGCTGCGGCCGCCTCACAACAAGCCGCGACCGCAATCTCAGACTGCTCGGCCCGTAAATCCCACGCCCCTGCGCCACCATGTACAATAATTGTTGTGTTCATCTGTTTTTCTCTTGCTAGGAACTTCGTTTTCATTTTGACTGATTATCGACATTCGGCCGATTTTCGCCAAAAATCGTATTGACATCACAAATCATTTTGCTATAATTTCGTTCGCTCTACGGAGCTTCACAAACAAATAATCCTCAGTAGCTCAACGGCAGAGCATTCGGCTGTTAACCGAAGGGTTGTTGGTTCGAATCCAACCTGAGGAGCAAATAAAGCGGCGTACACGCCGTTTTTTGTTTTCCACATGCTATAATGAGCCTATTATGTCAAGCCCTTTTCCTGGAATGGATCCCTATCTTGAGCATCGGGCAACATGGCCTGACTTACATCAGCGTCTGATTAGCTATATTTCTGACGCACTGGCAATGCAAATTCGGCCGAAATATATTGCTCGTATTGGTGAGCGTGTTCAGTTACTCAATAGCGACCGCAGCATTGTGCCAGATGTGATGATCGTGCGCGAGCCAACAGAAACTTACTCTGCGGCAGTCCCAATGGCTGAACTCATTGCCGATGAACCCTATACTTATATCGCGCTCGATGATACGCGCCGAGTCCCCTACCTCGAAATTGCGGAAGCCGCTACGGGCGAAGTTGTTACACTGATCGAAGTTCTCAGCCCAGCCAATAAAGTAGGCAACGAGCGCGAAAAGTACATCCGAAAACAAAGCGAACTGCTTCAGACAAACGTTAATTTCATTGAAATTGATTTAATCGGCTATGGTCGAAGTACTGTTCTCGCCCGTCAGTACAACATCACTGAACCAGAAAATTGGCGATATATTGTTAATGTGAGTCGCGCTGAACAGCGTGTCAAGTTGGAAGTTTATGCGTTTTCTCTCAAACAGCGTCTGCCGCGCATCAGTGTCCCGCTTAGGCATCCTGATAAAGATGTCGTGTTAGACTTACCTTCCATTTTTAGACGCTGCTACGAAATAGGCGGCTACGATTTGATCGTCGATTATCATGAACCGCCCGAAACCACTCTAAGCGAGGAAGAAACAAAATGGGTCAAGCAGCTCCTCAACGCAAATAGGTAAGTTATTCGATCACAATACCTTCGATCCCCTCCTCTGCGGGTGGAAACTGAGGATCAAGCTCGCGGAATTTTTCCACTAGAATTTTGCTAATTACATAATTACGATACCATTTTTGATCGGCCGGAATAACATACCAAGGTGCAATATCGGTCGAAGTCCGTAAAAACAACTCCTCAAACGCTGCTTGATACGCATCCCATTTAGCGCGTTGTTTCAAGTCACCACTCTCAAATTTCCAATTTTTCTCTGGACGGTCGATGCGATCTTGCAGTCGTTCGCGCTGTTCCTCTTTTGAGATGTGCAGATAAAATTTGAGAATCGTCGTGTTGCTATCAGCGAGCAGACGCTCAAAATTGTTGATGTGGTCGTAGCGCGGCCGCCAGACTGATTCAGGGACAATTTCCTGCACACGCACAATCAAAACATCTTCATAGTGCGAGCGATTAAAAACGCGAATCATGCCGTTTGCTGGTGTTTCCTTGTGAATGCGCCAAAGAAAGTCGTGTGCTAGTTCCTGCTTTGTGGGAGCCTTGAATGACGAGACGCGCACCCCCTGTGGATTCACGCCCCGAAACACTTTGCGAATTGTGCTGTCTTTGCCACCTGCATCGAGTGCCTGTAGCACGATCAACATTTTGCGCTTGCCTTCCGCATAAAATTTATACTGCCAGTCGCGCAGTTCTTTGCGTAACTCGTCAAACGCCGCTTCGATTTCGTCGCGGTCAGCTTTGGCTGCGTCGCCGCCGCGTGTTGGTAATCCGCTCAATGCGACCGCCGTGTTTGGGGGAATGAGATATTGGTTAGTCATGATTCTTTTTCCTTAGATGGATTATGAAATGGAATGGATATGAAGTGTAAAACGCAGAGCGCAAGACATAGCCAGAGGTCTTTACGCTTTACATTTTCCAGACATCTATCCGCGCAGCGCACCCTTCAGGGAGCGCAAGGCAGCTTGGCGTTCTGAGCGTTTCTGCTCGCGTTCATAGAGCGTTGGTGGGGCGGCGCGTAGGTTGCATTGCTCGGCCGTCAACGGACAGCGTTCACACGCATCGTGAATAACGACCTGTGGTATGGTGGGATCGTCGGTAAACTTGATGATGTTGCTCGTCTCGGCCGTCATGCGAAAGCCAACGTTCACGCTGGTGTCAATCTCCGGCGACAGCGATAGTTGACGCGAAAAGCCGATACATAAGAAGCGGCTATCCTCTTTATCGAGAAATTCGGACATCTGCACGCCAATATGTGGCTGTTCGGGTGGCGTGGGTTTGTCTTCTATTTCGCGCAAAAGCCGCACGGTCAACCAACGGCGACAGTAATGCTCCTTGAGGCCAAACCCATGTGGCAACGGCAAGTTGTTCATTTTCAACTGCTTAATTAGACGATAGCGATCATTGCGATTGTCAAAGCGTAGGAAATGTAGGTCGATGCCAAAGTACTGCGGAATCAGTTCGCTAAAACGATAGCAAAGCATCTCAGGGGTCACGTCATATTTTGTCAACATGCGCGACATACGCTCAGGCTGGAACGTCTCTTGTGCAAACAGAGCTTCGATGTCGGCTAAAATTTCTTCACGTGGCATCATCATCGCGCCGGCAAAGTAGCTAGCCTTAAAATCATTGAACACTTGGTCAAACGATTCAACAACTTGTGGTGGGGAGGTGTAGGCACGTGCTTTTAAGCCCAATACACGGTGTCCAATTTCACGTGCTATCTGGAAGGTGATTTGACCCTTTGTTAAGTTGGGATTGAGCAGCAGACGGCGCTTTTTGCCTTTGACAACGACGGAGCGAAATGTCTGCAAGGCTTGATCTTGGGCAAGCGTTGTGTGGTCAATGATGTAGCTGTGGTCTTCGATGAGGATGCGCTCGACTTCTCGGCAGTTGAGCGGGACGGTGAGATTGTATTTATCGAAGGTGGACTCGGCCGCATCTTCAATCTCCGCAAAGTGATTGTCATTCATCTCCTGCAATGAACGCAGTGCCGCACGCAGAAAATGCTCCTCTTTCATGTCATAACGTTGTGCCACATCAAAGATCGCGTGAATCAAGGCACTGACCTTTGTCGGTGCGTTGGTCAGTAATTCCACAACCGTTCCCATCTCGACCCCAAACTCTTCCAGCGGAAAGTCACTAATCAGCGGTGAGTTCAGCGCAGATTCAAGATAGTGGAGCGAGGGAGCCAAACGGATCGACACCAGTTCATCATAGTCCATGCCTGATACCTGTGAGATTCGCATGATTTTGTCACGCTTTGGATACTTGCGACCCTTTTCAATTTCAGTCAAATAGGAGGCCGACAAACGGCACTCTTTGGCGAAGGCCGACAGGCTCATTCCCATCGCTGTGCGGGCGCGTTTCACCTTCATGCCAAAGATGATATTCATTAAGTCTGTTTTCATAGGTTCATTTTCCCAGAACTAGAGCTTGACAACAAGAAGCGAATTGTTACAATTAGCGAAAATTCGCTGAATGCACGTCATTCGCAAACAAATCTATTTTCGCAGTCAATTATAGCATACGGAGCTAAGTTTATGACATCCCACACAATTCGTGGCGCGATGCCGCCTACCTATCAAGAAATACTTTCTGCTCAGGCTATTCAATTTCTCATCAAGTTGGAAAACGAATTCAGCGCACGTCGTCTGGAGCTGCTTGCCCAGCGTGAGATACGTCAGGGTGAGATTGACAACGGGACACTACCGAGATTTTTGGAAGAGACGGCAGCGATTCGCTCGGCCGATTGGACAGTTGCCCCCATTCCGCACGATCTGCAAGATCGGCGCGTCGAAATCACGGGGCCTGTTGACCGCAAAATGGTCATCAATGCGCTTAACTCTGGTGCAAATGTCTATATGGCAGACTTTGAAGATTCGCACACTCCAACATGGGCAGGCAGCCTAGACGGACAGATCAACATGCGCGATGCCATTCGCGGCACAATCACGTTTGAGCATCCAACCAAAAACAAGACCTATCGGCTCAATGAAGAAACGGCGACGCTGATGGTGCGTCCACGTGGCTGGCATTTGGAAGAGAAGCACTTTTTGGTTGATGATCGGCCGATGTCCGCCTCTCTCTTTGATTTTGGCCTCTACTTTTTCCACAATGCACAGGCATTGCTCGACAAAGGTAGCAGCCCCTACTTCTACTTGCCCAAGTTGGAAAACCATTTTGAGGCACGGCTCTGGAACGATGTCTTCACCTTTGCCCAAGCCGAGCTAGGCATTCCACATGGCAGCATTCGCGCAACCGTCTTGATCGAAACGATTCTCGCCGCGTTTGAAATGGACGAAATTCTATATGAATTGCGCGACCACTCGGCCGGTCTCAACTGCGGCCGCTGGGATTACATCTTTTCAGCCATCAAAAAGTTCCGCAACTATCCACCCTATATCTTCCCCAATCGCGCTCAGGTGACGATGAAGAGCCATATGATGCGCTCGTACTCGCTGCTCTGCATTCAGACATGTCACAAACGCGGTATCCACGCGATGGGCGGGATGGCGGCGCAAATTCCGATCAAAGGAGATGCGGAGGCCAATGCGCTTGCGCTTGAGAAGGTGCGTCAGGACAAAATTCGTGAGGCGCAAAACGGACATGATGGAACATGGGTTGCCCATCCCGCGCTCGTGCCAGTTGCCAAGCAGGTGTTTGACGAGTTGATGCCAGCCGTCAATCAGATTGAGATAAAGCATGAGGATGTTTGTGTTTCGGCCGATGACCTCCTGCAAATTCCACACGGTCACATTACACAAGATGGCTTTTTGACCAATATGGATGTCGCGCTGCAATATGTCGAATCATGGCTGCGCGGTGTGGGCTGCGTGCCAATTTACAACCTTATGGAAGATGCGGCGACGGCCGAAATCTCACGCTCACAGCTATGGCAATGGGTGCATTCCAATGCACGCCTAGCAGACGGCCGTCAAATCGACGCAGACCTATACACAGAACTCATCCCCGTTGCACAAGCACGCACAAAAACGGCGGTCGGACTAGACAAATTTAATAACGGAAAATTCGCGGAAGCCCAAGAGTTGCTCGATACGCTTGTTTTGAACAACGAGTTTACCGACTTCTTGACGCTGCCTGCATACGAAAAAATCTAACAATGTACGATTTACGTGCGGACTTTCGTAAAGTGTAAATCAAAAATGGAATAACTCATGAATAAGCAAGCTGAAATTCGAGACTTACGTCGGGACTGGGAAAATAATAAACGCTGGGAAGGGATTGAGCGGCCTTATTCGGCCGAAAAAGTCGTCAAGCTGCGTGGCTCTGTCAAAATTGAGTATACCCTCGCCAAACTCGGCGCAGAACGCCTGTGGACACTGATGCACGAACGCCCCTTTGTGCGTGCGCTGGGTGCGATGACGGGCGGGCAAGCTGTGCAAATGGTACAAGCTGGGTTGGAGGCGATCTACTTGAGCGGCTGGCAGGTGGCGGCCGATGCAAATCAAGCCGGCGCGACCTTCCCGGATCAGTCGCTCTATCCGGCCGATAGCGCACCCAAACTCGCCAAACGCATCAATGCCGCACTCCAACGCGCAGACCAAGTTGCCGCGCTCAACGATGACGACAGCATCCATTGGTACGCGCCCATTTTTGCCGATGCAGAAGCCGGCTTTGGCGGCAACCTCAATGCGTTTGAGCTGATGAAAAATATGATCGACGGCGGCGCGGCGGCAGTGCATTTTGAAGATCAGCTTTCGAGCGCGAAAAAATGTGGTCACATGGGCGGCAAGGTGCTGGTTCCCGTCCAAGAACATATCAACAAGCTGGTGGCGGCGCGGTTAGCGGCCGATGTGTGTGGCGTTCCGAGCATCATTGTGGCACGGACAGATGCAGAGTCAGGTGGTCTAATTACGAGTGACATCGATCCACGTGACCATCCATTCATCAAGCAGGATGAGGCGCGGACGGCCGAAGGCTTCTACCACATTGAGGCCGGACTGGAACTCGGCATCATGCGTGCGCTCGAATACGCGCCCTATTGCGATGTCATCTGGCTCGAAACAAGCCATCCTGATTTGGAGCAGGCACGAAAATTTGCAGACGCAATCCACGCCAAATATCCGGGCAAGCTGCTCACCTATAACTGTTCACCTTCATTCAACTGGCGTGCCAATATCGACGTGGATACCATCGAAACCTTCCAAGAGGAGTTAGGCAAAATGGGCTACAAATTCCAATTTGTGACGCTGGCTGGCTTCCACTCGCTCAACTATGGCATGTTTGACTTGGCATCTGGCTATGCGAAGCGTGGCATGGGTGCATACAGCGAAATGCAGCAAGAAGAGTTTGCGGCACAGGAAAGCGGCTTCAAGGCGATCAAGCATCAGTCATTTGTTGGCGCGGGCTACTTCGATGAGGTGCAACAGACGATCATGCAGGGTCAAGCCTCAACCACAGCGATGGATGGCTCAACGGAAGAAGCTCAATTCGACGCGCTGCCTGTTGCTGGTGACTAAACTCGTTCAATTTTAGAAATCTCATTGTGAATAATGGCTTATCATAGCCAAAAAGACCGCTCAGGCGGTCTTTTTGCTTGCCCAAGTCACGCGCATGTTGCGCGGGCTTTCACCAACTCAACATTATACCTGACTTATTTGAACCTATCTTTTTGCGTCAATCCACGCGATTTGTGGTTATTTTTATTGATCTTTTCAGAATGGTACGGTTTAATCTCAAGTTGACTTACAGAAAGAATTTGGCAGTAGTAGCAGATTGTATGTAAATCGCTGGCTTAGTTCCATCGAACCCTTGGAAGTTTCATTGTGCAATCGAGAAACCAGCAAACGCTAAAACAACTCAGGAAGATCACATTTTTTCTGATGGCTTTGTCTTTTCTACTTGCCAGTTATATTTCGTATGTCGAATGGGGGCGCGACTGGGTGCGAAATCAGCAAGACGATACAAGCCAAGAGGTGATCGCCCAAGCTGTTGCAACAATCGAAAGTCAAATGCAGCCTGCCCCAACACAAGCCATCATACCGATTCAGCCACCACAAGAATCGGCCGCTGCCGTTGCCGCACGAGAAGCGACATTAATTGCGGCCGCACGTGCAGAGGGTGCGGCCGATGCACAGGCAACTAGAAGTGCCATTTCTCTTTATCAGGTCACAGTCGTTGCGATGGAAACAAGCCAAGCAATTGCCGTTGGAGAAGCGCGGGCAACGGCGATTTTTGAAGCGGAGGCCACATCGGTTGCTCAAATGAATGCAACCGTTGCAGCCTATCGTGAGCAATATGATTCCTTTTTGCAAGCGCAAGTCATGGCAACTGTACAGGCTTCTTATCAGTCTGACCTCGAAAATGTCATGACAACCAGTGATTTCCGCTCGCGTTTGATGCTCACATTCATTGTCGCATTTGTACTGGGAAATGCCTCACTGCTTTTAGGCATGATGTATTACAGCAAACCACGTCGCAAAGCTGAGGCTCCTGTTCAACGACTCGGTGGCTATCAGCTTATCCCGACCTCACAGGAGTATGTGGAGATTCACTGTGCCTGTAATGGCAAACCAGTCACCTGCCGGACATGTGGTGGGGACGGCGAAGTGCTACAGTTTGACTCTCAATCAAATGAACATATCTACTATACGTGTCATCACTGTCGTGGCACCGGCAAGACACAATGTGACCGCTGTTTTGGTGCAGGCTCTCTCTATCGCAAGCGTGATGATTCATACAACTTGCGCTAGCAGCTCGCTTATGGATTGCTGGCCTCAGCCTGTCCGCGATCTGGGCAAGGGGGTTGTTCAAAATATTCGACGATGGTGGTTTGACCATCGGCCGAGTCAACCCGAAATGTCCCCGAATTATCTTTACAGCTCCCCCAACGATAGACAAAGTTTGCGCTGTTTGTAACCGTTTCATCGCGGTAGAAGGTGTAAAAACCGTCACCGCCTGTTGCGTTGAGGCGCACGGAGGCAAGCGCATAGCCGGGGTCGGTGGGATCGACACGCCATTCAATTTCGTAAGTGAGACGCAGCGTATTTTCGTTGACGGCAGCAGCGTTGGGTTGGGCTGTTTGTGAGTCGTCTTGCAAAATCCCTTCCCCCACAATTGCATCCTCTACAGGCAGTGAGTCTAACTCATCAATCGGCGAGATCGGCATGTTGCAACCCACACAGGCAAAGACCCAGCAAAACAAAAATAGCAGCCATTTATTCTTTATGTCATTCATCGAATTTAATACTCCGCGACACTCGTTACAGCGTCCGATAGATCTATGGACACCAACTTGGCAATATAGATACGAACAACTCCAAAAGTGAAAGAAATTTACGTCAGTCGGTTGGAATTTAGTACATCATAAACTATCATTCCCCTCAACACAGTAAAAAATCGGCAACGTGTACTTTCCTCCCCACAGCAATGACGCTTTTGACGGAGCAGACTGGGGAACTTATCTGACCCGCATTCGATCATTGGCGGATGCAAAACGACTTCGATTAGCTCATCTCATGAATGGGTCAGTGGCAAACGCGACTTGAGAAAACACGTCGGCCGAAAATCTGCTCCGTCTTGTAGGAAATTACGTGGAACATATCACTGAAACCGCTTCTGAAAATGGCTCTGTGCCGTCGCCCGAAACCGAACAACTCGCTCCGATGACCATTGCGGATTTGCCGCAAAATTTACAGGCCGCCGTGCAGAATGCAGGGTGGCAAAAGCTGATGCCCGTGCAGGCCAGCGCAGTCCCTTATGTGCTAAATCGGCAAGACGTGATTGTGCAGGCACGAACGGGCAGTGGTAAGACGGGCGCGTTTGTGCTGCCCATGATTGATCGCATCGATCCCGACGAGGCGACCTGTCAAGCGTTAATCCTTGTGCCAACCCGTGAGCTGGCCAAGCAAGTAGCAGAGCAGGCGATGATACTTGGTAAAGGCTCTGGCATTCGTTCTATCGCTGTCTATGGAGGGGTCGCCTATGGGCCACAGCGGGCAGCATTTGAGAAGGGAACGCACATCGTCATTGGCACGCCCGGTCGAATTCTCGACCATCTGATGAACGGCAACTTTAATCTGAACAGCTTGCGAATGCTCGTTTTTGACGAGGCAGATCGCATGTTGTCAGTCGGGTTTTATCCCGACATGAAGCAGGTTAAGCGATTTTTGCCGGCCGATAAAGAGGTCAATGCGTGCATGTTCTCGGCGACCTTCCCGCCGCACGTACTGCGACTTGCACATGAGTTCACCAAAGACGCGGTGACGCTCAGTTTGAGCAGTGACCATGTGCATGTCACAAACGTTGAGCATGTCATCTATACGATTGTGGGGCTGGACAAAGATCGCACGCTGGTGCGGCTACTCGAAATCGAAAATCCAGACTCTGCTATTATCTTTTGCAACACAAAATATAAGGTCAACTATGTCGATACCGTTTTGCGGCGGTTCGGCTACAACGCCGATCAGTTGAGCGGTGATCTGTCGCAATCCGCACGTGAACAAGTGCTACAACGTATCCGTGATGGTAAGCTACGTTTTTTAGTGGCGACGGACGTGGCAGCGCGTGGCATCGACATCCCTGACCTTTCGCACGTCTTTCAATATGAGGTGCCAGAAAACCCTGAGCCATATATCCACCGTGCTGGGCGCACGGGACGGGCAGGCGCGGCTGGCACAGCGATTATGCTGGTTGAAACACTCGACCAGATTCGATTAGGTAAAATTGTGAAAATGTACGACATTGATCTGCTCGAGCCGGAGTCGCCAACAGATAGTGACGTGGCGGAGATCGTGGCACAGCGAACGCGGACGCGGTTGGAGTCCCGTTTGCGGAAATTATCGGCCGAAGAACGTCAAAAACTGACCCAATACGAGGCGATGGCTGAGATATTGACGACCAGTGCCGACGGCATTCGTGCGCTAGCGATGCTGCTTGATGATTACTATCACGAGCATATTTTTGCGATTGGCTCGGCCGAAGACGCACCCGATATTCCCGTCAAAACGAAATTGGAAGACGTGAATGACATCGTGATGCAGAAAATAGCTGAGTCACTCAATGACGATATGCAGGAGCGGGACAAACTCCGACTGGAGCGGCTCGGCCGATTTGAACCACTCGTCGAACTATTAGCGATGCGCGGGGATGGCTTCTACGGCATCATGCTTATGCTGCACAACTACCACGCACAACTAGACAAAAAACCAAAAAAGCAAAAACAAAAGAGAAAAGATGAGAAGAAAAAGTCGAGCAAACGACGTGATAAACGCTCAAATTCACGCCGTCGTTCGCGCAACAGAAGATAACTATGGACATTAAATATCACACCCCCATCATGACCAAAGATGATGTGCAGCTTGGGCTGGCACAGCGCATTCTTCGCAACACCAATCCTGAGATCGAAGTCTCTCCTTACAGCGAACATTTGAAAGTGTTCAGCTTTGAGATGGGGGATTCATTTTTTGTGCCGCTGACATTTGTTGTGCCTAAAGCTGGTAAGGTCACCCTCACACTCACCTACCAACAGGTGCTAAACGGTGCATATTCCAATATGCCACGCTACATTGCTTATGACGACTTCGTAGCGACTGAGCTAACAAAATAACAATTGTCATCGACGAAGTTCCTGACTGGAATCTTTCTGATAAGGAACTTCCTAGACTCAAGATAGAGCCAACTGAACATCAACGTTGGCAAATTATGTGGGATGATTATCTCATGAAGAAATTTGTACGCTGGCTTACTCAACAATGAGCAAGTCATTTCTAACCGCAATCGGCCGATACCCCGCCCAATAAACCCGTGCGATGGGCAACCAAAACTGCTCCAATTCCAAGACAACTTCAGCCGCCGCCCACCGCATCGCTACGGCGGCGGCAACACGCATTTCGGCCGAGATCATCGTTGGTGTTGCAACACGACTATCTCCATTTAAGACATACTTAAGGGGAATAACACCTCTCACCTCACTCAGTGCTAACTGATAAACTCGCCGCGTCGCCATCCGAAAACGGCGCATTTTGCCCTCCAACAACGCTCGATTATGCAACCCGACAGGATAAAACGGCTCAGGTTCAGCCAGTGTAATCGGCAATATCCTAACATTATCAAGTTTCTGGCGGGTTAGTTGAAATGGGGGAAATGGGGTCGTTGGGAGTGGGTCGGAAATTCGGCCGAACCAGTTCGCCTCCCGCAATGCTTCTGTAAACTCAATCAACGTCATGATAGGAAATCACGTCCCACACAAGTGGAAACGTTGGCATACTGCAATTGCAATGTCAACTCAACAATTTAGCCGTGCGTAAAATCACGCTTGAAGCATTGTACGTTAATAACGTCCCGCTGCAAAAAAAGCACGCCATTGCTGACGTGCTTTTAAGTGGAGATGGTGGGAATCGAACCCACGTCCGTGAAATTTAGCGCATAAACCTCTACAAGCTTAGTGCAACTACTTTGTGCATTTAACCCACCGTGCGCCGTTACACTGGCTCAATACTGGGGGGCGATCTGCTGGATGCCGAAGCACCGCCTCTAGCCCTATATAGCAGACTCTATAGGGGGCAAATTGACATTTATGACATCCGGAATCACGCTTGGTCAATTAGCAATCGTGTCGGACGCAGCACCCGTGAGGGCCGGTGGCTCTTTAGCCTCGCTTACGCAGCGAGTGGAAGAGCGCTGTAAGGACGTGCGTTGTTTGCACTTATGGTTGTGTCCAGTTTTACGAGTTAGAGCAGCTCGG
>CAYMGE010000078.1:0-30392 GCA_964389925.1 uncultured Ardenticatenaceae bacterium | reverse complement strand
TGCAGCCTTTTTGCTACCTATTCAACCTTCTTTTTTATTTAGGAACAACTCTATTGAACGGGACTTTCGATTGGTGTTTAAGGACAAACATATTCAATTTCAGCGGGAAATCGAAGAGGACTTTTATCGTTATGAATTCCCGGGTCACAATTTAAGCATGACCGTGCAACCACATTGGGTGCAGTGGGAACCGACGGCAAAGCCAATCACCAAAGTAACCCTCCGCGAATTGACTGCGGAGAATACCCCGTTTGCTGAAATGCTGGCAGAATCAATCGATAAGATGACAGAACAGCGGCAAGCTTTCATTGCCTGACAATGAAAGGGAGACGATAGTGCAACAGGTCGAAAATCGAGTGTTCCTTTCATGAGATTGCTCCTTCGACAAAACATCGGGCGTCTTGTCGCTATACCCCTGTCATAAACCCTGTACTAAGGTACGAGGTCAACTGGCTGTTACAAATTTGTCATACTTTTGAGAAAGTTGCGTTGCATCTCTCTGCTAAGTTGATGTTATGCCGTTCACAGATGGCGGCTGTTAACTTAACGAGGAGTAACAAATGCAAGCAACGAACTATCGACTGACGCGCCGCCAATTTATGGGGCTAGGCGCGGGCGCGTTCACAGCGTTTGCCGTGAGCTGCGCGTCACCCGCCACAACTGCGGTACAGCCAACAACCACAAACGCCGCCGCAACGACAGTGCCGCCAACGGCCACAACCCAACCTACCCAAGCAAAAACGCAGCTTATCACTGATCAGCAGCCGACAACTGTTCCGTCATTTGTTGAACTGGAATTGGCTGCTTCCGTTTCGCAGATGCAGCTATTTGACGGTCAGCCGACGACGGTGTGGCGATATGCAGGGCGGGTGCTGCAAGGCGATCCGAATGCGCTTCAGCCATTAGAAAACAGCTATCTTGGCCCAACCATCCATTTGCAACGCGGGCAGCGGGTGCGAATTCATTTCCAAAATGACCTGCCGGAAGAGAGCGTCATTCATTGGCACGGTCTGATTGTGCCAGAGGAGGCAGACGGACATCCGCGTGACGTCGTTGGCACGGGCGGACGCTACACCGTTGAGTTTGACGTGATCAATCGGGCGGGAACGTATTGGTATCACCCGCATCCTGACATGCGAACGGGGCCACAGGCTTACTATGGATTGGCGGGGCTGCTGATCGTGACGGACGAGGAGGAACAATCGGCCGATTTGCCCAGCGGGGCGTTTGATGTGCCGCTGGTGTTGCAAGACCGTAGCTTTGACGCCAACAACCAGCTTGTGTATTCCAACAACATGATGGACGGCATGACGGGCTTTTTGGGCAACCAGATGGTGATCAACGGGCAGGTTGACCATGCGCTCGACGTGGCGACGCGCCCGTATCGACTGCGGCTACTCAACGGCTCCAATTCGCGCATCTACAAATTGGGATGGTCAGATAGATCGCCGCTATCGGTGATTGCGACCGACGGCGGCTTGTTGGCGCAGCCTGTTGAGCGGCCTTATGTGATGTTGGCACCGGGGCAGCGGGTGGAGGTGTGGGTCGATTTCGGCCGATATGCCGTCGGCAGCACCCCGATTTTGCAAAGCCTGCCGTTCTTCAACAGTCCGTCTACCTTTAATGTGGTGCGTGTGAATGTGGTGCAGGAATCGGCCGAAACGCAACCCTTGCCAACGCAACTCAGCACAATCACCGCGCTGCAACCACAGGACGCAACCTCTCAACGTGACGTCGGGCTGGCAATGGCGCGGATGCGGTGGTCGATTGATGGGCGCACCTATGAGTTGAATGGCGTTGCTGCTGAGGAGCGCGTCAAGGCAAATGAGGTCGCTAGCTGGACATTCGTCAATCAAGGCGGTGGTGGGGGTGGCATGATGGGCGGCGGCATGATGGAGCTACCGCATCCAATGCACGTCCACGCAACCCAATTTCAAGTTGTTGATCGCCAAATCGACGCGGCGGCGCGAGCCGATTGGGAGCAGGTGCACGAAGGGTTTGTCGATGAAGGCTGGCGGGACACCGTAATCGTGATGCCGGGCGAGCGTGTAACGGTGTTGATGCCGTTTACTAATTACACTGGCACGTTTGTCTATCACTGCCACAATCTGGAGCATGAGGACATGGGCATGATGCGGAATTTTGAAGTTGTAGCGTGACCAGTTGTTACAGATTTGTCATACATTTGCGAAAGGTTCGTTACAGAAGTGCGCTATTCTGTAAGCATCAAGAACAAACAACGACCGATTGAGCGCAAACAGTGTGACGCACAATCGGCAAGGATTAACCTGATGATGAACTTTGGATGGTTTGGTGGATTTGGCATGGTGTTTATGTGGCTGTTTTGGATTGGCGTGATTGCCCTCAGCATCTGGCTGATCGCATCTCTTTTTCCACAGCCAAAACAAGCGAACAACGCGGCTGGTGAACCAACCGCACTCGAAATTTTGCAGCGTCGCTACGCACGGGGTGACGTAACCCCTGAAGAATATGCGGAGATGCGGCGTGATTTGGAAGGCAAATGGCTTGAATCAGCTAGCGGAGGTACATGATGAACAATCGACTTTGGACAATTGGCGGCTTAATCTTAATCGCAGGCTTGCTGTTCGGTGGTGGCATCGCTTACGGACAAAGCCGTAATGGCGGCTGGGGCTGGATGGGCAATGGTGGCACGATGGGTGGCTATAATAATGGCGACATGATGGACGGAAATTTCCGTGGACGTGGCAACTTCGACGGCATGATGAATCAGGGCTACGGTTCGATGATGGGTGGCAACATGATGGGAAATGGCGACATGATGGGGATGCCGATTGGTAGCACTTCGGCCGAACCGCTATCCATAGAATCGGCCGAAGCCGCCGTCAACCGTTACCTGACCACTCTTGGCGACAGCAGCCTAGCGGTCGGCGAGGTAATGATTTTTGACAACCATGCGTATGCACAGGTGTTGGCCGACGGCAGCGGTGCGTTTGAGGTATTAGTTGACCATGCAACGGGCAACGTCTATCCTGAACCTGGGCCGAACATGATGTGGAACACGGCGTACAGTCCAATGGCTGGCATGGGCAACATGGGCATGATGGGGCGCGGGATGATGGGTAACTCATCCAGTGACATGATGGGCGATTCGTTTGACGGGATGATGGATGGATTTGGCGTGGCTCCAGAGGCAGGGGACGTGATTTCGGTCGAAGACGCCGTCACCATTGCCCAACGCTATCTCGACCGCAGCCTCCCCAACACGGTCGCTGAAGCACCTGACGCCTTTCCCGGCTACTATACGCTCCACATCGAGCGCGATGGTGAAATCGAAGGGATGCTGAGCGTCAACGCTTACAGCGGACAAGTATTCGTCCACCATTGGCATGGCGACTTCATCGAAATGTCGGCAGACGACCACGACTAGCAACACCTTATCAATCATCGGTGGGAAAGCATTCAACCGTTTTCCCGCCGATTTTGCATGTGAGGAACTATCATGAGCAACACAACAACGACTTACCAATTTCGCAAAACGCTTGACCTCCCCTACGAAACAGCAATCGAACATGTGACGGCCGCCCTCAAGACGGAAGGGTTTGGCGTGTTGACCCAGATCGACATGCAGGCAACGCTGTGGGCAAAGCTCAACGCCGACTTCCGTCGTTACATCATTCTGGGTGCGTGTAACCCCAAGCTGGCACATCAGGCATTGCAGAACGAACTAGAAGTTGGGCTGCTACTGCCCTGCAACGTCATCGTTTATGAAGGCGACACGCCACACAGTAGCGTCGTGTCGATTGTCGATCCGCTGGCAATGCTCGGTGTCGTGGTCAATCCTGCGCTTGATGTCGTCGTGGACGAAGCACGGAGTCGTTTGCAGCGCGTCGCTGATTCCCTTTAGCTAATTCAACCATCCGTGACGTTTCCTACAGCTTTGTTAGAGCAAAGCTGAATGTAATTGGGGTAAAGGTGGCAATGGTGACACCAAGGGCAGCTAGAAAGGCTTAAACAACGAAAAATCACCTTGTTTGTAGACGTATTTTCCATCAGTTGAGTGCTTTTTCCAGTTGGTTGTAAATCAAGTCGCCCAAAGGTGGATTTTAGTGGACGAAATAGGTGAAAGTAACAGCTAAATTGATCGCAATTCTATTTTTGGCACTCTTGCTGGTTGGCTGCGGCAGCCATGAAGCGGACAGACACACAGAGGTCGCAGAGCGCGGCGCGATGGTGATGCCGTTTGACCTCGACCGCACGACCCACATTTTTGACAAGCAAGACGACGGTGGTCTGCAACAGGTCATTTCAGACGATGGCGATACGGAGCAAATCGAGCTAATTCGAGTGCATTTAGCGGAAGAGGCTGAACGGTTCAGCAACGGTGACTTCCATGATCCCGCCATGATTCACGGAGACGATATGGCGGGGCTGCACGAATTAGTAACGGGAGCCGATAGGTTAAACATCACCTACAGCGACATCGAAGACGGCGCACAAATTCTCTACACGACCGACGATCCCGATCTCGTTACTGCCTTGCACAGTTGGTTTGACCAGCAGGTAAGCGATCATGGGGCGCACGCTCAGGATGGACAATAAAACTGCTACAATTGAAACAATGTCTAGAAAAATCATCACCCTACTCTTATTCGGTCTGGTTGCACTCGCATTCGGGTGTAGCGCGGAAGAAGAACGTGTGACGTCCGAACACGTCATCACCGTCTATAGCGCGCCTACTTGAAGCTGCTGTGGCGATTGGATTGGACACGCCAAGCGCAACGGTTTTGAGGTTCAAGAGGTCGATACTGTCGATCTTTCCTCTGTCAAGCGCGAACACGGTGTGCCACAGACACTCCAATCATGCCACACGGCCGTCGTGGACGGCTATATCATTGAAGGGCACGTACCCGCTGCGGACATAGCAAGATTACTCAGCGAGCGTCCCGACATCGTCGGTCTGGCGGTACCTGGAATGCCGATTGGCTCGCCAGGTATGGAGGTAAGCTCTAGCGTAGAGCCGTATAACGTTATCGCCTTCGATTCACAGGGCAATATGGAAATCTACGCTAGCTATAACCAGTAATAGGCCTCACTCAGCGGCTTCTGACCTTCCAACAGCAACAAAAACTGTGTTGAAATAGTGAAATGTGTGGGTTGATTGCTCAAAATTTCGGCCGATTTCACCCACAATATCCCGCTTCAACGACTCCTCACTCACCCCAAACGGTGCGGCAAAGCGTGTGCCGACGCGCATCACCCAACGCGGCAGATCATCCGACCAACGCAAAGTTAGGCCATTTGGCGAATGTCCATCTTGCATCATCTTCTATAGAATGCAAGGATGCGAACTTTTATTTTGCTTGCCTTCTTCCTTGCCCTTTTGGGATGCAGTGCGCCGACGGCTGATTCAGTTATTGAATCGGTTGATATGCAGGAACCAGCGACCTATGCAAATGTTTCGGCCGAAATCGTCGCCAACCGTTCCGACACAGCCACCCTGATCAACGTCCACATCCCCTACAACGGCGAACTGCCAGAGACAGACAGATTTATTCCGTACAACACCATCCTCAACGCCAGCGAACTGCCGACCGACCTAGACGCGGAAATCATCCTTTACTGCGAGAGTGGGGGCATGAGCCGCGCCGCCGCGCAAACGCTGATCGACGCGGGCTACACCAACATCAAGAATTTACAGGGCGGGATGCGAGCGTGGGAGCGAGCGGGTTTTGAACGCCTCTTTAACCAATGAAACGACTAACACGACGACAATTTTTGCAACTATCAGGCGGCAGCGCGGGGGCGTTGTTTCTGACCGCGTGCGGCGGTGGCATGATGAACGGCGGCATGATGGGGAGTGGGTCAGATTCGGCCGAACTTCTCACCCCTGCCCCCACCTCAACCCTCACCTCGCACACCCCCCAACCTCCCACTAGCGGTGTCGATCTTGACTTCACGCTGCGTACCACCGTTTCCCAACAGCTTTTACGACCGGGCAACGCCACCCCCGTTTTGCGCTACGTCGGCGAACTGCATCAAGGGGTGGCCTCTGCACTGACCGACGGCCCCAGCTATCTCGGCCCCACCATTCGCGTGCGACGGGGACAGCGCGTTCGCATTCGGCTTGTCAATGAACTACAGGCGGAAACGATCACCCACTGGCATGGCCTGCATCTGCCAGACGAGATGGACGGTCATCCACGCTACGCCATTCCCAGCGGAGAAGAATATATCTACAAGTTTACCGTCAACAATCGGGCGGGAACGTACTGGTATCACCCACATCCACACGGCATGACGGGGGCGCAGGTTTACTACGGTCTAGCGGGCTTTTTTATCGTGGAGGAAGAAAAGCAAAGTTATGGGTTGCCACACGCTGAATTTGACGTGCCGCTGGTGATTCAAGATCGGACGTTTGCGGCCGACAACCAACTCACCTACGTCAGCGACATGCACCAAGTGATGCAGGGGTTTTGGGCAGACACCATTCTCGTCAATGGACAACTCGATTATCGGCATGAGGTGGCGACGCGCCCCTATCGACTGCGCTTGCTCAATGGGTCGAATGCGCGAGTTTATAAATTGGCGTGGGATGATGAGTTACCTATCACCGTGATTGGTAGCGATGGGGGATTGCTGGCGCGTCCTGTTGAGAAGCCGTATGTGCTGCTTTCGCCCGGTGAGCGGGTGGAGGTGTGGCGGGATTTCGGCCGAAACCAGCTCAATGACCAACCTAAGCTTATCGCCCTCCCTCTCAGCGGAGCCAACAACAGCACGTTCGACATCATGACGTTTGATGTAACCCGCGCTGAACAGGTCGATCAGCCGCTCCCCACCGCCTTTGCGCCGCTCGACTGGCTCGACCCCGCCACCGTCGTCAACGCAGACAATCCGCGCACCTTCGATTTTTTCGTCAATCACATGACCCCAACGATTGACGGTCGCCAATTTGAGATGAACGAAGTTGCCGACGACGAAATCGTCAAACTCAACACAACTGAACTGTGGCGCGTTACGAATGTTGGCAACGGCGCAAACGGTTTTCCGCACCCCGTCCACATTCACGGCAACCAATTTCAGGTAGTCGAACGCAGCGGCACACCTGCTGAGGTGGCGCAAGGGTATGTCGATGAAGGGTGGAAAGATACGGTTTTATTGATGCCCGACGAGACAGCGACGCTGCTGATGCGCTTCTCCGACCATGCGGGCATGTTTGTTTATCACTGTCACAACTTAGAACATGAGGATGGCGGCATGATGCGAAACTATCGCATCGACGCTTAAACCACCATGCGTAAATGGCTTGTTGCACTCTTTCTCGTTTTGATATTGGGTGGTCTTGGCGGCTGGCAACTGCTGAATGCGTTGCCGTCACGTCAACTGGCGCGTTTTCCTAAATTTGTACAGGCATGGGTTATCCCAGAGCCTGAAAGCGCGACGCTGCCGACGGTGGTCATTGTGGCGGATGCGGCGGTTTCGGCCGAAATCACCCCCATTCTCTCTACCCCAATTGTCCCGACCCCGACCCTTCTGCCAACAATAACGCCCCTGCCCACCGTCGTCGTCGTCATCGAAGCGACAACACCTGCCACGCCGACGATAACGATTACGCCAACCGTCTCCGTCAGCACACTCCCCGCCTCAACACGCATCGACGGAATCGTTCACCATCAGCAAGATTGGAACAACTGCGGCCCTGCCACGCTGGCGATGGCGTTGAGCGTCTTTGACATCGAAAAAACGCAGTACGACACCGCCGCCATCGTCAAGCCAAACGCCGAAGATCGCAACGTCTCACCAGAGCAGATGGCGGGCTACATCCAGACCGAGACGGGTCTCAACGCCAAAATGCGCGTCAACGGCACGCTGCCCTTGCTCAAAACGCTACTTGCCAACAACTTCCCCGTCATCATTGAGATCGGCATGGATCCGCCCGGCGAAGTGGCGTGGCTTGAATGGTACGGTCACTACCTGCTGGCGGTCGGCTACGATGACAGCGAAAACGGGCTGTGGGTCTACGACTCGCTGATCTGGGATGCGGCCTCCCTGCAAGATTTCAATACAACAGAAGGTCGCCGCTATACGTATGACGATCTCGCTACCTACTGGCGACAGTTTAACCGCACCTACATCGTCGTCTATGAGCCAGAACGTGAAGCGGAACTCGCCGCCTTAGTCAGTGATGGCTGGCAGGACAGCACAATGTGGCAAGAGAGCTTGCTGGTGGCACAAGCGGAGACGGAAACGATGCCAGAGGATACGTTTGCGTGGTTTAACATGGGAACGTCGCTGGTGGAAATCGGCCGAACAGAAGAAGCCGCCGCCATCTACGACAAAGCCCGCATCATCGGCTTGCCATGGCGCATGTTGTGGTATCAATTCGGCCTCTACGAAGCGTACTACGCAACGGGTCGCTACAACGACATCATCCTGCTCGCCGACACAACGCTCGCCAACCGCCCCTACTTTGAGGAGTCGTTCTACTGGCGCGGTCGCGCCTATCAAGCACTCGGCAACATCGAGCAAGCACGTTCCGACTTCCAAGCCGCCGCGCAATTCAACCCGTACTTTGCTCCTGCATCCGACGCACTGGCACAGCTTAACCAATGACGACCGCAACCTCCACCCCACAAACCCGCCTCTTGACGTTCAGCCACGCGCTGGCGTTTGTCGCTGGCTTCACTGTTATCTTTGTGATCGGGTGGGGCGGCGCGGCGACGCTGGTGGGTGAACTGTTTGCCGATCTCAAAGTGTGGCTGGCGCGAATTGGGGGCGTGGTCGTGATTTTGTTTGGGTTACATACGTTGGGCGTTTTACGCTTGGAGTGGCTGGATGTCGATACGCGGATGGACTTGGGGGGAAATCGGCCGAAAAACAGCTACGCAACTTCTTCGCTCATGGGAGTCATCTTTGCTGCTGGCTGGACACCGTGCATTGGTACGATTCTCGGCGCAATTCTGACCCTCAGCTTTACGCAAGAAGGCAGCAGCACGGCGATGGTGCTGGCAGGTCTCTACGCGCTTGGGCTTGGCATTCCCTTTTTACTGATCAGCCTCCTACTCGACCGTGCCTTCACTGCGACCCGCTGGCTGCGTCGCTACACGCGCCAAGTCCAAATTTTCAGCGGGCTACTCCTGATCGGCATGGGCGTGATGCTGTTGACCAACAGCCTCTTTTATCTTGCGATTTGGGCGCAGCGCAGCGGTTTATACATCGATCCCCAGCTTGGCAACGTCACCGTCCCAACCTTTGGGTTGGCGTTGGTGGCGGGGTTACTCTCCTTTTTGTCACCATGCGTGCTACCGCTTGTGCCAGCCTATGTTGGCTATCTGAGCGGTCACGCCACACGAGCATAATGCGACGCAGTCAACTGCTTATTTGGACAGGCGTTATCGCCTTTCTTGCCATGATTACACTCGGTCTACTTCGCACATCGCGCGGTCGTGCCGAAGCGGGTATCGCCCCTGACTTTGATTTGCTTGTCTACGATGGCAGCGTCATCACGCTTTCCCAGCAGCGAGACAAAATCGTGATGATCGATATTTGGGCTTCATGGTGTATTCCCTGCCGTGAGGAAGCAGCGATGCTCGAACAGATTTGGCGCGACTATCAGGATGAAGGCTTTTTGCTACTCGGCGTGGCGTATGCCGATACCGACCGCGCCGCGAAAGAATTTCTAGCTGAATTTGACATCACTTATCCCAATGGCCCCGATATTGGTTTAGATATTTACGAGGCGTATCGAGTGAAGGGTGTCCCCGAAAAGTTCCTGATTGACCGCACGGGCGAAATCCGCAAGGTGTTTGTCGGCCCCGCGGGTGAGGCGGAATATCGTCGGGAGATCGAGGCACTGTTACGCGAATAAGGAGTAAACGATGGCAACAATCACTGTACCTGCACAGCGCGAAGGCATTAACCGCCGCGAATTTTTGTACTACATTTGGGGTGCGTCGATGGCTCTGTTTACGGCAGAGCTAACTGGACTGCTGATCTGGTTTATGATTCCCAAGTTCCGTGAAGGGGAGTTTGGCGGTGTCTTTACCACCAGCATCGACGCGCTGCCGGGCATCAACGAGCCACCCGTTCCAAATGCGGAAGGGCGTTTCTGGCTCGTCAATCTCGACTCAACACAGCCTAACGAATTGATGTCTCTCGCACCTGATGAAGAACAACCGATCAGGGGGGTCGCCGCAATCTACAAAGTTTGCACCCACTTAGGCTGCATTTACAACTGGAATGAGGCGACGGATCGCTTTGAATGTCCGTGTCACGGGTCAAAATATCGACTTGATGGGCGGCGCATCGAGTCACCTGCGCCGCGTTCCCTAGATCGTTTTCAACTCGCTGCGGTTGATGCCGATGGCAACCTGCTGGCGGAATCGCAGTCGAATGAGCTGGGTGAGTTCGCGGAACTGATTCTGCCTGATGGCACGGCTGTATTGCAGATCAACACAGGGGATCGCAACGATGGCGCAGCAGAAACGTTGCTCTGTACATTCACAGATAGCTGTTAGTGGAGAATTTTTGATGAAGAAATCGTTATTTGTTGTATTGGGATTACTGACTGCACTGTTAAGCGTACGTGTGGCGGTGGCAAATGAATGTTATCGCTATGCGGTCGAGCCAGCCCTCTGCGATGAGGCGACCATTTTGCAAACGCCGCCGTTTGTCGCCGCAGAGCCGCCAGAGGATACGTTGTTCGGCCGACGCTGGTACGCTCGTCTCGATGATTTTACCAACGTCTATGCACAGCCAAACTACAACGCTGGCATCATTCGCAACATCGGGGATGGGTACATCTTTGCGACGGTGCAGCGGCGCGTGACCAATGACGCGGGTGAGGAATGGCTGGAGATCAATCATGGGGAGTTTGTTGCGGCCGAAAACGCCACCACTGCCCAACCCTCCCCCTTTCAAGGCGTGGAGCTAATCCGCCAGCCGACGCGCCCCTTTGCATGGGTCGTGCAGGAGATACGCCCCAGCAGCGCACCCGACGGCGAACCCAACCCCGACTTTGTCACGCTCGAACGATACGACATGGTCGAAATCTACGATGCGGTTGTCGGTGAGGAAGAGTGGATTTGGTACGACATTGGAGAGGGTCGCTGGGTGCGTCAGACGCAGTTTAGCGTCGTTGATGTAACAGAAAGACCAGATGAGGTCGGCGCGGATGAAGCTTGGGTTGAGGTCGATCTCTACGAGCAGACGTTCACCGCCTACGAGGGCGACCGTATGGTGTACGCAACGCTGATCTCTTCTGGTCTCAATCGCTGGCCGACCACAGAGGGGGTTTTTCAAGTCAGTGATCGTCTGCGTGAATACAAAATGTCAGGCGCGGAAGGCAAGGTTGATTACTACTTCATCGACGACATCCCGTTCATCATGTACTTTGAAATGAGTAAGGGGATCGCCCTGCACGGCACGTTTTGGCACGACCGCTTTGGCTACAAACACAGTCACGGCTGTGTCAACATGTCGATCAAGGATGCAGAATGGGCGTGGAACTGGTCGGCCGATGCTGACAATGATCTTTGGGTCTACGTTCACACCTCTGACTCGCAAGACTATCTTAAATAGGAACGATTCTTATGACACAACCGAACTGGACGGCCGATGCACTGCGCGAAAAGCCGAAATCAGCAGGACGTAGCAAGTTTTTCATCGCGGGTGGCGTGATCGCTGCCGCCATCATCCTGCTTGTCGTGCAGGCGATTCGCAGCGAAAGCCAATACTTCATCACCATTGACGAGTACCACGCCGACACCGCCAAGTATGCGGAGCGTGATTTTCGCGTCAGCGGGTACGTCGTTGGCGACTCTATTGCGTTTGAGCAGATCGACGCGCAAAACTCGACGCTGGCATTTGATGTCGTCGATGATCTCGCCAACCCGACCTACACATTGCGCGTCGTGGCGCATAATCAGCCCTTGCCCGACCTGTTGCGCGATGAGGCGCAGGCGATTGTCGAGGGTCACGTCGATGCGACTGGCAATATGGTCGCAAACCGTGATGGGTTATTGCTCAAATGTCCGACGCGCTATGAGGAAGAAGTAACAGAGGAAACGACCGATGCTAGCTGATTTTGGCTTTGCAACAATTTTGATCGCATTTTGCAGCGCACTATTTGCAACGGGCGCAAGCTGGTATGGGGCGCGTCGCCAAGATTGGCGGTGGATCGAATCCGCACGCAACGCTGCTCTTGCAACCTTTCCCCTCACACTCTTGGCATGTGGTATTCTTGTTTTTGCACTCTGGACAAATGATTTTTCCATCGAGTATGTCGTCAATGCAACCAGCATTGAAACGCCTAAATATCTGAAAATCACGGCACTGTGGGGCGGTCAGAAGGGGTCGCTGCTCTTTTGGAACATGTTGTTAGCCTTGTTCACAGCAGCGGCAATGTATCGCAAATGGGATGGCGAACGCGAGTTGATGCCCTATGCCATCGGCATTGCCAGTCTCACCCAGGTGTTTTTCCTTTTCCTGAGCGGCTTTGTCGAAAACCCATTCACACGCATCGCCAGCGTGCCGTTTGATGGACAGGGATTAAATCCGCTCTTGCGCCATCCCGGCATGATTATCCACCCACCGACGTTATATCTCGGCTTTGTTGGCTTTACGATCCCTTATGCGTTTGCGATGGCAGCGTTGATTAGTGGACGGCTTGATGATGGCTGGATTCGCACAACGCGCCGCTGGACGTTGATCGCATGGCTGTTTCTCAGTCTTGGCCTCATCCTTGGTGGTCGCTGGGCGTATGACGTGTTGGGCTGGGGTGGTTATTGGGGCTGGGACCCAGTCGAAAATGCCAGCTTTATGCCATGGCTAGCGGGAACGGCCTTTTTGCACTCTGTCATCATTCAGCAAAAGCGCGGCATGTTCAAAGTGTGGAATATGTTCTTGATTATCCTGACCTACCTGCTGGTCATAACAGGCACATTTATCGTGCGAAGTGGCCTCGTTTCGTCGGTGCATACGTTCGCAGAGTCGAGTATCGGTTGGTACTTTTTGATATTTGTCACTGGCATGACGCTGCTTTCGTTCTATTGGCTCAGTAAACGTCAGGCATCCCTTGCCTCAAAAAATCAGTTGCAATCGCTGCTGTCGCGGGAGTCGGCGTTTCTGCTCAACAACTTTTTGATTATCGCCATCCTCGCCGCGACCGCACTGGGCGTTTACTTCCCCGTTCTCAGCGAGTTGATGGGGCAGGATCGAATCACGGTGGGTGCGCCTTACTATGAAAAGGTCAACGGCCCCCTGTTTGCCGCATTGGTGTTGTTGATGGGCGTTGCGCCTCTCACAATGTGGCATCGCACGGCGTTGCAGCGCATTGGCAAACAGGTGCGCTGGCCGCTTTTGATTGCAACCATCTGTATCGTTGTGCTGACCTTATTGGGCATTCGTCAATGGTTGGCGTTGGTGGGAATTTGGTGTGTAGCTGTTTCGGCGCAACTCACGCTGCTTGAATTTTGGAAAGCGGCACGCGCTCGCATGAAGCGCGGTGAATCGTTCCTGTTTGCGTTGCGGCAACTGTTTATCCGTGACCGCCAACGCTATGGGGGCTACATGATTCACATGGGGGTGATTATCATGGCGTTGGGCGTGATTGGAATTGAGTTCTTTCAGCAAGAGACACAGGTACGCCTCAACGTCGGGGAATCGGTCACACTCGGCCGATACAGAATGCAGTTTAACGGAACGCGGGAAGAGGATTTGCAAGATAGTGTGCTGGCACGTATCGCGTCAATTGATTTGTATGAAAATGGCGTGTTTCGTACCATGTTAACACCACGTAGCGAACTGCATTTACGGACACGCCAGACGATGACGATTCCCGATTTGCATCCAACCATTGCGGAAGATTTTTACACTCACATGGTCAACTGGGAGGATGTGACGGCCGATGCCGCGACCTTCCGCGTGATGATCAATCCGCTGGTCAACTGGGTGTGGACAGGCGGTTTCGTTTTTGCGCTGGGAACGTTTATTGCGACGTGGCCTGATCCAGAAGAAAAGAAGGTTTTAGCCGCCATGCGTGTCCGCACGTCTGCCGTGCCAACAGATTAACGATGACAACCATTAACTTTCCCGTATCTAACAGCCAGCGTTTTCTACGCGGCTTGCTTGCGTTTTTGATCGTGCCGGTGTTGACGTTTATTGTCGTTGCCGCGCTGCTTTTTTGGCGCGTGCAGCAGTATGCGACCGCGCATAGCGATGAACAAATTTTCACGGGCGTGAGCGTTTGGGGGATCGATGTCAGCCACTTGACGGCGGAGGAAGCGGTGGCAAACGTGGCGCAACATGCCCCCACAATTGCGGAGCGCACAATTGTGCTGGAAGACGCACAGAGTGGGCAAAGTTGGACACGCGATTTGAGTGCGTTGGGGGTCACACATGATATTGCAGGGGCAGTGGCGCAAGCGGCGGAAATCGGCCGAAACGGAAACACCCAAACCCAGCTAAACGACCAATTTCGCGTCTGGTATAACGGCGTTGGCATCACGCCGAGCGTCGTAGTCGATGAAGGGGAGATTGACCGCTGGCTGGCGGAGATTGCCGCGCAGATCGACGTGCCAGCCATAGACGCTCAGATTGAAATTGTCGGGCAAGACGTGATCTACACACCACCACAAATCGGCAGATCCCTTAACCGCAGCGCGACTCGCGCCGCCATGCTGGAACCGTTCCGCAACTTTGAGTCGGCAACGTTGCCGCTCGTCATCGAAACGGTTGAGCCGCGTATTGGCGATGTGAGTGAGGCCGCCGCACAGATTCAGACGATGATCGGCAGCCCCGTGACGCTTTACTTTGAGCAGCCGCTCGATGGAGCCGATTTAACAGGCGCGACACTCTCCACCGCTCAACTGGTCGAGTGGCTGCGGATCGAGTGGCAACAGCAGGGTGACACCATCGCGCCATCTGTCTTCCTCGATGAGGTCGCTGTTCGGAATTGGGTTGACGGATTTTCGGCCGATCTCACCCGCGAACCAGAACGCGCCCGTTTCTACTTTGACGACTACACAAGCGAACTCGTTCTAGTCGAGCCACACACGGCTGGGCGAACGCTCGATGTCAATGCCACCGTCGCCAAGTTATTAGCGGCGGTGCAGACAGACGACCGCTCCATACCGTTTGTCGTGCAGGAGGTCATCCCGACCATTCACGCCAATTCGACGGCGGTTGAGTTGGGGATCACCGAGCTAATCACGTCAGCGACGACCTTCTTTGCGGGATCATCGCCAGAACGGATGGCGAACATTGCGCGTTCGGCCGACAATTTCTACGGCATCGTCATCGCGCCTGGCGAGGAGTTTTCCTACAACCAATATCTCGGTGAGATCAGCGTGGAGCAAGGGTACGAAACGGGTCTCATCATCTTTGGAGATCGCACAATTGCAGGGATCGGCGGTGGCGTGTGTCAAGTTAGCACGACGCTCTATCAAGCAGTATTTTGGAGCGGTCTTGAAATCGGTGAACGCTGGCCGCATGGGTATCGCGTCTCCTATTACGAAGATGCGAGCGCACCCGACGGCTTGAGCAACGTTGGCATGGACGCAACGATCTACTCGCCCATCGTCGATTTCACCTTCATCAACAACACGCCCTATCACCTGCTGATCGAAAATTATTACAACGAAGCGAGCGAGTCGCTCACCTTCAAGTTCTACAGCACCAGCTTGGGGCGCACCGTCGAGCGCGATCTGGCGGTTTGGAATGAAACAGAGCCGCGCCCGACCGAATATCACTACAACCCAGAGTGGGAAGGCACTGATCTCAATCAAATTGAGTGGGCGACAGGCGGCGCGGATGTCCAAATTACGCGCAATGTCTACAACGCCGACGGCAACTTGCGTGACCAAGACATTATCAGCAGTTCTTACATCCCGTGGCGCGATATATTTGAATATGGCGACAATACAGATCGCTCACTATTGCCTGAAAACCTACGAGATTAACGAATAGCCATCGCTGCGATCTAGGTCGCGGCATGGATGACTTCATGTTCACAAAGCCAACGCGCATTGTTATTGCCATCATCACCCTTATCATGATCGGAGTCGCCGCAGTGTGGGCGATGCCGTCTGTGCTGCCAGCCGCAGTCGCGCAACGGTTGCCGAATTTTGAGCCACCTCCAGCGACTGCATTGCCGTTACCGCGTGAGGAATCGGCCGAAATCAGCGCAGACCTAATCGCCATTCCCGGTGAAATAGAGCCAACAGGAACCCCTATTCCACCGACTGCAACGCTGCCGCCGACGGACACCCCCCAACCCTCTCCAACCACAACCACCGCTGCCACAGCGATCCCAACGCCAACCAACACGCCCACCCCAATTCCACCCACACCGACCCCTTCCCCAACCCCGCTCCCAGTCAGCTTCATGCTAGACGGGTTGCAAAACATTCCGCAAAGCTTTAACAATTGTGGCCCCGCCAACGTCTCCATCGTCCTTAACTATCATGGCAACACGGTCGAGCAGGACGTTGTCGCCGCAACGCTCAAACCCAATCCCAACGACCGCAACGTTAGCCCATGGCAAATTGCCGAGCTGATCGACGGTGGACCAAGCGTAGCAAACGGCATTGAGGGATTGAGCATCATCGTTCGCAGCGGCGGCACGGAGGAGATGCTCAAGCAGCTCATCGCCATTGGATTGCCGCCCGTTGTTGAGCGCGGGATCGACTTCAGTGATGGCGAAGGGTGGTACGGGCATTATCTGACCCTGTTTGGATACGACGACGAGGCACGCATTTTTCAAGGGATGGACACCTACGCACAGCCGTGGACGCCCAACGGGGAACCGTTTTCTTATGCTGATGTCTTGGGATTGTGGAAAGATTTCAACTACACGTTTTTCGTCATTTATCCAGTTGAGCGTGAAGCAGAGGTCGTGGCGATTGTGGGCGAGCGAGACGAAATGGCGATGTGGCAAAACAGTGCGGACATTGCCCGTGAGCAGATCAACGCGGACGAATCAGACAAATTTGCGTGGTTCAATTTGGGGACAAGTTTGACGGAGTTGGGAATTTTGACGGGTGAGGCGACGTATTATGAAGAGGGAGCTAATGCGTTCGATGAGGCGCGTAAGCTAAACTTGCCCTATCGCATGTTGTGGTATCAGCATCGGCCGTATATGGCTTACTTTAAGATCGGCCGATTCCAAGACGTAATCGACCTCGCCAACGCTACCCTCGAAACACGCGGCGGTCAGAACGTCGAGGAGACGTATCTCTGGCTCGGTCACGCGCTTTCAGCAGTCAATGATCCAGTCGGGGCAGGGGAGGCGTATCGCAATGCGCTAGAGGTCAACGCCAACTTCTATCCCGCGCAAACCGCACTCGATTGGCTCACACGGGATGAAGGATAACAATGCAATTTAACTCTGATCCAACTCGGAACTCATCAACGCGGAAAAATCTGCGCTTCAGCATTGTGCTGTTCACTGTTGGCGCGATTATAGGAGGGGTAGTAAGTATCACGCTATTTTTGGCGATCATGGGCGGGTCGGCAACGCCTAGTACAGAAATTAGTGCGCCGACGCTGTCGCTGGCTGAGTTTAGCAGCGAGCAAGTAGAGCCGACCCCTAGCGAGGCACAGGATCGGCCGACGCAAACTCCCATACCGACAAATACGGCATTGAGTGTGGTCGAGCCAAGCCCATCCGCTCCCACACCAACCATCGTGCTGGCGACCGCCACCGTTGCCCCGCCGACAGCCATCCCACCACAGCTATTCCGCATCGTACCAGCCAGATCGCAGGCTCGCTTTTCCGTCTATGAAACATTCCCCGTAGGTACGGCGGTCGGTTCTACCAGCGAAATCGCGGGTGATATTGTCGTTGATTTCGAGACACCAACCAACTCACAGCTTGGCACGATCCGCGTGAATCTTCGCACGCTCCAAACGGACGATCCGCTACGCGACCGTTCGATTCGCTGCTGCGTCCTGCTGACTGCCCAAGATGCGTATGAGTTTGCCGATTTTGTGCCAACTGGCATCAATTCGCTGCCTTCGGAAATTGCGTTTGGCGAACCAGTTCAGTTCCAAGTCACAGGGGATTTAACCGTGCGCGGCACGACGCAGCCAGTTGCGTTTGATGTTGAACTGCGCGTGATCGATGAAACCGAATTGCGCGGCATGGCGACTACCGTTGTCGATAGACGTGATTTCAGCATTCTCAACGACGCTGACAACGGCTTTGACTATCACGGTGTCGCCAACGACGTGACGCTTGAATTTGAGTTTGTCGCGCAAGCTGTTACACAGGAAGACACAGCTAGTGAGTAGGGCAAGACGACAGACATATACGGGTCAGAAAAATTTTTTCTACGTCGTGATGATGCTTAGTTCTGGAATGTTGTTTGGCTGTGTCACGAGCATTCTCGTTTTCATGAGCATCACAGGGGGGTTCATTAACCCTGCCAATGTTGTAGCCAATGCCTCTGCCAGTGGAAGCGTAGAAGAGGCGACGTTGGTTCCGCTCCTAAACACAACTCAGGCAGTGAACGAATCTACGTCATCATCCGCTGACTCCAATCAATCTGTCACTTCTGCCCAGCTTTTCCGTATTACACCCGTGCAATCACAGGCTAGCTTTTCCGTCTATGAAACGTTTCCTGAAGGAACCGCAATAGGTCGCACAAGAGAGGTAACGGGAGACATCATTGTTGATTTTGAAAATCCAGTCAACTCACAGGTTGGCGTTATTCGGGTTAACCTACGCACGCTTCGCACCAACGACCTAGCCCGTGACCGCTCAATTCGCTGCTGTGTTTTGCTGACGGCGCGTGATGAGTATGAGTTTGCCGAATTTCAGCCGACGGCCATCGGAGAACTGCCAAACCAGGTGGTATTTGGGGAGCCTGTCTCATTCCAAGTGATGGGCGATCTCTCACTGCGCGGGGCGACTCGCTCTGTCACATTTGATGTTGAGTTGACAGTGCATGATGACGAGCGGCTGACTGGTACGGCAACCACCTCTGTCAATCGTCGTGACTTTGGCATCTTAAACAATGACGATAATGGGTTTGACTATCATGGTGTTGCTAACGAGGTGTTACTTTCACTCGACTTCGTGGCGAACGCTGTCGCTGAATCATGATTGCGCGAAACACGTATCTGCGTCATCTACTGATCGGCACGCTTGCGATCATACTCGCACTCCCATTTTGGTACGGTCGTCTCGACTGGGATCCCGAAATGCGCCTATGGCGGTCGGTTGGTGACAGCAGTTTCCTACTGCTGTACTTTACGCTCGCTATCGGACCGCTTGCTAAACTTTGGCGGCAAGCCTCTCGTCTGGTTGTATGGCGGCGCGAAACAGGCATCTGGTTTGGGCTGATGACTTTCCTGCACACGTTGCTTGTTTGGCATGGTTGGGCGCGTTGGGATGTGTGGCGTTTTCTAGGATACGATTTTGTACCCCAGCTTGGGCGCGTTGCGCGGATGGAACCGGGATTTGGCTTGGCTAATCTAATTGGCATGGTTGCTGTTGTGCTAACTATTTCGCTGGTGGCGACATCTTCCAATTACGCGGTCAATCGACTCGGTTCATCCGCATGGAAGTGGCTTCAATACGGCTCCTATACCGTTTTCTATCTCGTCGTCCTGCATACGGTCTACTTTTTATTTATGCACTACACCGAATCATTCCATCGTCAGATTCCAGACAATCCAAACTGGTTCCGCCACCCATTCTTGATTCTCAGCCTAACAATCCCATTATTACAAACAGGTGCGTTTGTCAAAACGGTGCGGCTACGCTCACGCAGCAAAGCCTCGAAAGCGGGGAAGAATAAACGCTAACTCACAACTCTACAATCATTTTTCAAGGAGAACGAAATGCAAAAAATAGGTAGCTTGTTATTACTACTCACCCTGTTTTTGGTGGCCTGTGGAAGCAGTGTCGAGCCAGAAGCAGTCGCGGTAGTCGAGGCTGAAAAAGCCAAACCCCAACTGATCAAGTTCTATACCGACTGGTGAGGGACTTGCAAATATATGGAACCCATCGTGCATGGGTTAGAACAAGAACACGGTGACCGCGTTGATTTTCAATATATCGACCGTGAAGACCCCGCCAATGCCGAAATCGTTGAGAAGTACGACATCCGTACCCAGCCCATTTTCATCTTGATTGATGAAAACGGGGTAGAAACAGAGCGTTGGTTTGGTGTTGTCTCGCCAGAGGATTTTGAAGCCGCGTTCGACACTGTTGCTAATTGACTGAAACGCTAATGTCTGTTGTGGTATCAGCATCGGCAGTATATGGTTTATTTCAAGATCGGCCGATTCCAAGTCGTGATCGATCTCGCCAACGCCACCCTCGAAACACGCGGCGGTCAGAACGTCGAGGAGACGTATCTCTGGCTCGGTCACGCGCTTTTAGCAGTCAATGATCCAGTCGGGGCAGGGGAGGCGTATCACAATGCGTTAGAGGTCAAAGCCAACTTCTATCCCGCGCAAACTGCACTCGATTGGCTCACACAGGATGAGGGATAACACCCTCCAAGAAACTTAGTTGCCCCACGTTACAAATGAACCGTATCCACCCCATTCCCGCACACCAAGCTTATCTCAACCGTCGCTACTTTGGCTCGCTCGACGGCATTCGCGGCCTTGCCATTCTCGCCGTCGTCTGGCATCACTCAGCGCCCCGCATCGGCTGGCTGCCGATGAGTGGACGCGGCTTTCTCGGCGTAGACATGTTCTTCGTTATGAGCGCGTTTCTGATCGTAACGTTGCTCCTGCGCGAAAGAGACCGCACCAACGCCATTTCCCTCAAAAAATTCTACATGCGGCGCGTGCTGCGAATTTTCCCACTCTACTATGGGGTTATTTTGCTGTTCATCGTCCTTTTTGGCGTGGTGGCACGCAGCAGCGACATGGCGGCTCCATTTTTCGACGCGCTCCCCTATTATCTCACCTATACAAGTAACTTTGTTGATGAGTTGACATTGCTGACGGTGGCGTGGAGTTTGGCGACAGAAGAGCAGTTCTATCTGTTTTGGCCGCCTATCGAAAAATTTCTGTCACGCTTTTTGCTGCCAATATGGGTGGGCTTGCTGTTTGTAAACCAGCTCATTAACTATCGTCTCCTTTTCGCTAGCTATCACGACCACTTAGAAATTTTACAATCAACTTTCACCCCTATTTTACTTGGGGTGGGATTAGCACACGTCTTGCACAAACGAGTGTGGTTTGATCGCTTTCAGACTGCAATAGGACAAAAGTGGATGGTTCTGGTTTGGTCAGCCGCATTGCTCATTCTGTTCAATTTGCCAATTGCCGACATCTCTGGAACGGTACGGTTGTTGATTCAATTGGCAATGACTGGATTTGTCGCAAGTGCTGTGTTGCAGGAAGAAAATTTCCTCGTCCCGCTTTTCCAATGGAAGCCAATTTTGAGGCTCGGAACCGTCAGTTACGGTGTCTATCTTTTCCACATGCTGGTTGCCACCATCAGCGCGGCAATACTACATCGTGTCGGACTTACTGATTCTACATCGATTATTTTGTTTGTAGTCGTTTCGGTTGGCAGCTACATCATCGCTGAAATTAGCTTTCGCTTTTATGAAACGCCGTTTATTCGGCTCAAAAAGCGGTTTGCCTCTGGCGCGAAAGGAAATGATCCAACGGTCGTGATTGAGAAGAAAACTGAGACGATTGTGCAGTGATTCCACTTGCGAAAGATTATAAACGGTGGCAAGGTCGCAAGCGGCAATCGGGTAGTTGATGGAATCGGCGCGATGGGTTAATCGGCCGAATCCATCCCCTCATACAGTGGCGCAACGTAAAGCGAGAAGCCACCCTCGCGTGCCTCTGCATCACGAATAAATGGGCAGGTGAAGGTGATCGATTCGGCCGAACTTGTCACCACCCGATTTGTCACCGATTGCGTCATCTCACACGCCAAATCCCCCAACAAACTGCTCCGCTCACAAACACGCGCCACAAGTTCTCCCTTGATCTCAACGTCGCTCAATGAAACCGTCACATCTTCCCCAACCTCACAGCTTGCCGCGCTTTCATCCAATTCGACATGTGTAAAGCCACAGTTACGCAATGGCCCCAACAAATTATCTTCACACGGTTGCGTCACATAGCTGCCCGTTGGCGGCACAAATAGCGTCAGTTGTGACTCGTTATTCACATCCCAATCGTCGATAAAGTCGCACTGCGGCCGATTGATCGACTCGCCGTTCGCCGTCAACGCACCGCTCGGCTCCCAAAGCTGCTCGCCGTCTTCATCTGTCACCAACGTCCCTTCACAGATGAACTGATCTCGGTTGGACGCAAAGCCCAGAACGATGTCGCCCCCCTCTGCGGGAAGCTCAATATCGGTAATGTCCACCCACTGCGCGTCGAGTCCTGCGATATATTCATCGACCCAACCCGCCTGAATGCCCTGAAAGGCGCAGGTGTATTCGTGGGTCAGTGGAGAGGTTTCGTTATTGCTGGCGCGGTTGGTGCTTTGCACACAAAACGCCTGTTTTCCGCTCGTCAACGACGCTTGATCTTGCACAAAGAAATCGCCGTAGTTGGAGTAGTGAAAGTGGGCGTGACACGGCGCAAAGACAAAGACGTTGTTGACATCATCTTCTGCATTGGCCTTGCCAATATGTAGCGTCTCGGTGCTGGTGTTGTGGACAGTCGCATCAAAAAGCAGCAGTCGCCGCCAGCCCAAACCGCCCGTCGCCCCTTCCTCAAACGCACAATCTGCTAAGTTGAAGTAGCGATAAACGATGCGGTTGTTGTGCATATCTTCCGTCAACGTCACCAAATCGGGGCCGACAGTGCTGCTAATGTCGCCTGTGCGAACGCTATCGGCCAAATCAGAATCCCATGCGAGCCGTTCAAACTGCATCGTCGCCTCAACTTCGCCGATGCGTCCCGAAACGGCTTGGCGGCAGGAGAGCGTGGGCAGACTGGTGCGATGACAGCCGCCATCCTCACCACGACTATCAGCCGTGCAGGCGTAATCATAAAAGTGCCATGCGTTGATCGCGTCGTAGCTGTTAGGTGGAAAGCCCCCTTCGTTTAGACAGGCGTTGCCCGTGCGTTGCAGCAGATGGTCGGGGTCGGCTGGAAAGATAAACGGCTCGTCCCACGTTCCGCCAATCTCGGCAAGCTCTGGCTCTGCCTCTGCGACCGAAACAGCATCAGTCAGCAGCGTGCTGCGATAGGTATAGGCGTGCATGATCAAATCGTGATCGTCGATTGTCTGGCGCGATGGCCCTGCTGGGTCTAATTCAAACTCCCACAAATCTTGTGGCGGCATGGGGAGTTGCCCTGCGCTGCTGGTGTGGAAGTTGCGGAAGTTGAGCCGTAAACGAGATAGGCGCACCTGTCGCAATGCGCGCGCTTGCCACTCTTCGGCGGGTGCGTTGAGCCAATCTTCCGTGATTTGGTCGCGCATATCGGCCGATAATCCATCAAGCAGAATGCCCACATTGCCCTGCAAAGTCAAGCTGACCAGTGCGCCATTTTGAGCATTTGATTGAACAGGTTCATTTGTCGCGGTTGGCTCATCCGTTGCGGGAATCGAGGTCGCCGCTTCTGTTGATGAAGGGGTTGCCGTCGAAACAACGGCTGGTAGTGGATCAGTCGGCGTGACGGTATTGGTTGGCGCGGCGGTGTCAGTTGGGATGGGTGTTTCGGCCGAATTGTCCTCCACATCTGATTGTCCACAACCAACAGTCAACCACAACAAGGCAAAAAGTAGAACGATCAAGCGTCTCATCATCAAATTCATAATTAAAATCCTAGCCATATTGTAGGAATCTGGTGAGCCAATGTTGAGTGATCTAACGGTGACTCTAAACTATCAAGCATATATGATTATTCACAAGACGACTTTTTTGAGCATGATGTTGTGTATTTGGCTGTTGAGCATGGGCTGCACGCAGAAATTGGAGTCGCCCGATGACGGCGACAGTGCGATTGTCGCATCCGAGATTGCGGACTCTCTTCCAAACGAGATCATCGGCATGGAATATCGGTCGATGACGGTCGCCGCGCTCAATCGCATCGACGTACTGACAGGTGTACGCACGGCATTGTGGGAAATGCCAGAACAGGCATGGGTGCATCAAATTGCGCCCATCAACGCAAATGCTGTCGGTTTGTCCTATTCGCCCATACCAATGGAGGACGAACAACCGTATCAGCGAGCAGGACTTTACGCACTCCTGTGGGAAGAGGAAGGTGCATCACTGATCCCCGTTTTGGAGTCACAACAGGCAGGCATGTCATTTTATGCTCCCGTTTGGACAGCAGATGGACGTTATATTTTCTATGTGCGCTACATAGTATCCAGTGCAACAGTTGATGTCACATTGATGCGGCATGAGGTGGCGACGGGGTTGCAGGTCGAGATTGCCAAGGATGGGGTGTGGCCGCGTGTTTCAACAGAGGGCGAGCTTTTGACATACATCACTGTCAATCCAGAAACGCAGGAGCGCGGTGTGGTCATCTCCAATTGGGATGGCGAAAACGTCGTTGAGCTGGTCAAGAACGGGGACTATTTTGATGTTGATTCGCCTTTATTTTCGGCCGATAATCGCTATCTCTACTTCACTGCCGCTCTCCCTCGACGCACAACATCATGGCTAGACTGGCTGTTTGGGGTGAAGACGGCGTATGCTCATGCGGATGCAAATGTCCCTGTCGAATGGATGCGTGTGCCTGTTGCAGGGGGGGAGCATGAGCAGCTATCGGCCGAAGGCAAAATCGTCATCTTCGGCGACTTCTCCGCAACGGGCGACACGCTTTATTTCACGACCACAGAAGGGCTATTCTCAATGCCCGCAAACGGCGGTAGCTTTACGCAGCATAGTGCCGCTGCATCGATGCGAACGATTATTGGGCAGGCTTCATCGCAGTATAAAGCTAACTCGCCATAAAGTTGATGGATCATAACGCAGGTAAGCGTCTCCCCTCAATCCATCATGATTGTTAGGTCTTACGGTCGTGCCTGTAACACCACGACGGTGAGTTCCTCAGCACGAATTTCGACAAATTGCTGCACAACTTTGCCAAACAAATCAGCCCACACACGGCATACGCCTGCGGGGAGGTCGCTGATGACAAAGTTTTCAACCAGCACATCATCGGGTGGGGTATATTGATTCCAGTAGGTTTCTACGATACGCGTCGCGTCATCACTACAGGCCAAATTCACACGTGTACCGGGCATAAAATTGCCCTTGGCATCAACGACCCGCCCAGCTAATACACCTCGCCCAGTGAACGGCCAATACCATAACTCTGGATTGCGTACACTGCCGTAATCATAGGGATCATCTTGGCGCACTTCAAAATGCAGATGTGGGCCAAGTGCCACACCCGCACTGCCCACACCACCTAATACATCGCCAAAGGTAACCGTTTGCCCAGTAGTGACGGCGACAGATTCCAAGTGACCGTACAGGGTGTAAATTGTGCGGCCTTCCCATTGCCAATCCATTTTCACAACCACGACACGACCGTAAAAATCTGCCTTCGGGCCAAAGAGCGTTTCCACATCTTCACCTGCATAAAACACAGTGCCAGGCCCGACGGCAACGACTGGCGTACCTGGTCCGTTGGAAATATCGACCGCCCGATGAGGCGATAGTCGCTGGTTGTAGGTCATGCCAAACCGATAGGGGGCAGAAGGGATATTGTTGCCATCAACTGGGCGAGAAAACCAGATATGGGAGCGGCTAACATCTATATCAGCAGGAGGACGGCGCAGCAACGTGGGGTTCGTCGTTGGCCAAGATTCAACGGTGGGAGTGGGGACAGCCGTTTGTGCTGGGTCTGGCGTGCTTGATGGTCGTGAGGTAGGGGAGGGTGTGACAGTTGCCGTTTCAGTTGGCGGAACAGGTGTCTGGGTGGGGGATGGAAAAGGAGATGCGGTAGCCGTGGCGGTGTTAATAGGAACGGCCGTCAACGTGGCGGGTTCAAACGCCTCAGTTACTACTATAACGACTGGCGCAGGGAGGCGGGTAGGGGTAGAGGATGGGGAGGGAGGCAAGGTAGGGGATGGGGGCAGGGTAACAGTTGTGACGACCGCTTCCCTTGCCGTGCAGCCTCCCAACCACAAAATTAGCGTGCCTACTATGACGATGCCCCAAACAGGCTTGAGATATGTTAGGTTATTGCGAGAAACCATATTGCTGCGATTGAGATTGCAAAAATGCCTTCTGTGAGATCGAACAGTATCGAGCTAACTCAACTGAATACTGTTCACCATAAAACTGCTCACTGTCTACTGACTATCCATCGTTTGCACACCGCTAAAGCAGTTGGCTGCTGGTTCAGGCGATTGGGGGCCGCGTGCGTAGGCATTGATGAACTCTTGGATGCGGGGATCATCGGCCGAATCCACCTCCAACTGCACCGCCCATGCCGTCAAGACAATGGGACTCTGTAAATTGGGATAAGGACTCATCACAACGGATTGGACTGAGGTGGCGGCACGTTCTAGCGTTGAAATATCGGCCGATGATAACCCTTCTTGGTATGTCAACCAAACTGCCCCATGCTCCATAGAATGCAATACATACTGAGCGCGAACTGGGGCTATATAGATGTCACATTTCTGCCACGTCGGATTGTGTGTTCCGCCATTGGGGGGCAATCCTTCAAATTCGTAATTGAACGATTCATCATGGTCACGCGCTGGCTGTCCATCGGCAACCACTGCCCCATCGGGCGCAACGGCTCTGACAGTATCCAATGCGCCCACCTCGACTGCTTCTTGTGTAATGGCGATCTCGGTCGCTTCGGCAACCTGTGTCTGCTCAATTTCGCGTATTGTTAACGGCTCCTCACCACAAGCCGCCAAAATCAAACTCATCAAACTAAATAATAGGGTTAATTTCTTCATCACTATTCCTGTTGTAAAAAGTAGATGGCAACCCATCCACTCGATTTTTCATTTGCTAAATTACTCAAAACTCACAAGAAGTTTAGAATATGCCTGTCTCAAAAACAGCACGCAGCGTGATGCCAATCCCCGCTAACGTAACAAACACCGAACTGACTATCGGCAGTGCGCTGATCACGCCTGTATGATTTCGTGTCACACGCTCAAAATAGCGACCCGCATAGACAAACGTCATGCCCAGCAGGGTCAAGACGGTGGCGAGTCCAAAACTGAAAATGATGATCAAAATCATTCCAAATCCAATACGGTTGAGCGCAATTGCACTCAGCAAGACGACGAGTGCAGAGGGACATGGAATGATACCACCAGAGACACCGAGAGCAGTTAGGTTACGCCAGCTTAATGAACCAGATGGCGGCACATGTGAATGTTCAATGCCAAAATGTGAGTGCAATCCCTCAACGTCTTCACCGCTCTTGCTTCTCTTTTCACTCAGGCGATGAGCATGTCCCAACATCAGCGAAATACCAATCGAAACGACGACTAACCCTGACATGACAGAGAGCCATGGGTAGAGTGCTTCGGGCAGAATATAGCGAGAGGCGAACAAGACGAGCAAACCAAGTGCAAAAACACCAGCCGTATGTGTGACAGTTGTGATGAGGCCGAGATAGAGGGCGTGTTTAGCGGTGCCGCGTGAGCCGACGAGATATGCACCGACGATAGTTTTGCCATGACCCGGTGAAAGTGCATGAGCAGCTCCGAGTGCGAATGCGGCGAGCAGGACGAAGGCGATAACTTGTGGTGTTAACACTTCGGCATTGATCAATTCCATGAAGCGTTCATCTGTGCCGCGTTCGGCCGAAATCGTTCCATTCGTTGAGTCACTATTTATCACACCGACCGCACCACCGACCCCAACTGTCACTTCTGAAACCCGCAATGACTGGCTCAAAAGTTCATCTGGATAAGTGGTCAGGGCTTGGCTCATATCTTCTGTCGGCAAACCAGCCGTGTCGAGATCGACACCATCTGCCTCAACGACAATCTCTTGCCAACCAACCCGATCTGTAAAGTTTCCGTCAGCGTAGTAGAGTTGCCCTTTTCCAGCAGGTCGTGTCCCTGTCAGCGTCATTTCAAGCCGCTCCGTAAATAACCCACCCTGCCCTTCTGGAAACGCCAGTGTACGCTCCTGAACGGCTAAATCGACAGGCTCGCCATCAAATGTCAGGGTCAAATTTTCGAGTAAGCTGGGAATAAGTTGATCGAGATAAGCGGTTTTTTCAGCCTCTGAAATCGTCTCGTCATCGTTTATGTCGATATTTGACCGATTCTGGAATGCTGGAATTTCTGCCCGATCTACCACAAAAAAGATGTTGACGGTCTCATCTGCAATCGTGACACGACTATACCGATTGACCGAAAAGTTCCCGAGTGGATGAGCGAGAACAGTTTGCACGAAAAGCAAACTGAGCAACAATGCGCCGATTATTCCCGTTCGCCTTAGAAATGTTTTTTTCATTTTAGTTCCTTAAAATCAATTGCCTTTCAATGAGGGGTACGGACAAAAACAGAAATTGAATCACCATTCCTATGCAGGCGGTGGCGTTGCAGTCGCCGCCACTTGCCGCCGCACATAATCTTCAACCCAAAGTAAATTGCCTCTGCTGTGCTTGATCGTGTTGAGCAAATCGGTCATGCTACTGACTTCTTCGACCTGCTCTGTCACAAACCATTGCAAAAATTGATTGGTCGTGTGATCGTTCTCTTGCGTTGCGATGGTGACGAGATTATCAATCTGAGCCGTCACTTTCAACTCCTGCTTTAGTGCATAATTGACCGCATCGGCCGCATCCTCAAACTCATTCTTCAATTCGTCTATCGCGGGAATGATCGGCTTCACGCCCGTATCGAGCATAAAGTTGACAAACATCATCGCGTGCATCTTCTCCTCGTCTGCTTGACGATAGAAGAAGTCCGATAATTCGGGTAAAGTTTGGTCAGCAAAGTAGGGTATGTTTCGGGATATGCCCCAGATCCTGCCACTCAATTGCTACAAATGTTCGGGTAAGATAGGTTTGTCAGGGTCTAGCGGTGGCGGCAGCTCGTCCATGTCGAGGAAGTATTCGCCAAAGCGTTTAATGTGCCGGGTAATGTAGGGACTGATGCGAGCGATCAACTCCTTGGTGACGATGTGACCGTCAGCACGCATGGTTTGAAGCGCATCGGTGATGTCAACGACATTGTGTAGCATGACGGCATTGGCAACAAGGTTGAGATATTTGATGCGTTTCTCCTGCTCAACGGGATCATCAACGCGGATCACGCCATCCCCACCGAAGTTGAGCCACCCAATAAACTCATTGTAGCGTTCAACCAAAGTGGTCGCGGCTTGAATCTGCTGGCGCAGTTCCAGACTGGAAAGATATTCCAAGACGAAAATAGTACGCATAACGCGGCCAAGCTCTGCAAACGCTTTGTAGAGTTTGTTCTGACGATTGTGAACGCCCAAGTTTTGCAACAACATCGAGGGAAGCACCTTCCCAGCCTGAATCGAAAGCACGACCTGCATTAAATCTTGCCAGTGCTTTTCGAGAAGGGTCCAATTGATGGTGTCAGTGAACAGAGAATCGATGTGCTTGTAAACTGCAGCAGCATCAGGCCGACAAAGCGTCACTTTGTTCCAATTGCGCATACGTGGCATCAGTTGAATGCCCAACAAATGAGCCAAACCGAACACCGTCACCGTCTGTCCTTGTGTATCAGCATGAATCGTATCAGGCTGGATGGCCGACTCATTTTTCAGCAGCCCATCGAGAATATAGACAGCCTCCCAAACGCCACAAGCGATGAAGTGAGCGAACAGTGCGACATAGGTATCGGATACATGATGATAGGCGATGGCACCATACTCACCGTAGCGAAAATGATGCTGACCGAGCAAATTATTGTCCAGTAGTTTGACATGCGTGCCATCGGCAACCGCATGTTTGCCATCGCCCCAGAGGAACGGTAGCCGAAAACGTGCATACTCATTGATGATGTCACGTGTTGCAGTCTCCAATTTAGCAATGGAAATGTGCTGGTCATTGATGCGCTTCATCGAGCGTCGCGTCACCAACCCACGTGTGTGTTTGGCTGTTTGTGCCGCCCCAACCCACAACCGTAACCAAAAATCGTGAGCAAATATTTAGCAGCTGCATCGTGCATTTTTGGTAGCGACCCAGAAGGTGGGCCGAAATGATGCGTGTAATGCACCCAATGATGGACGAATTTGAGAATGTCGAGCAAATGCCGCTCTGGCATAGTGTCTGCGAGCAAATCGCGGAACTCGTCTAGTTGGTCTGGTGTTGGCTGCTTGGGCGTGCGTTTCAGATGTGGCTGTCCATCTATATCGATGGAAAAGTCGCTGTTTTCAGGAAATACAGCATCCACTCTATTGGCAACATCGGTGAGCCGTTGGCGCAGTTGTTGTACCAATCCCGGGTCAGCGTATTTTTTTCAGGAGTTGGGCGTTTTGGGCTCACCTTGAGCAGTC
>CAYMGE010000077.1:0-30680 GCA_964389925.1 uncultured Ardenticatenaceae bacterium | reverse complement strand
GCCTCAGCCTCGCTCTTCCTTTCGTGACGCTGTTTCTCTTATTTGAATGGTATTGATCTTAGAATGAAAAAATTGCTAATTTTGCGACATGCCAAATCAAGTTGGAAAGATTTATCTCAGGCAGATCACGACCGACCGCTCAACAAGCGCGGCAAACGAGATGCACCGCGTATCGGCAAATTTATGCGCGAGCGCGATATGATTCCCGACTTGATTATTTCATCAACGGCGAAACGCGCATGGAAAACGGCCGAGGCAGTGGCGGATGAGGTCGATTATCGCAAAGATGTGACGCGCACACGCGATCTTTATCATGCCTATCCAGATGCGTTTATCGAGATTTTGCAGGGGTTAGACAATCACTTTCGCTCCGTGTTGATGGTGGCACATAATCCGGGCATTGAGGAACTGGTGGCTCAGTTGAGCGGTGTCTATGAGCGCATGACGACAGGAGCATTGGCACACTTTGAATTACCGATTGATGATTGGCAGGATTTAGAGGACAGGATGCGCGGACGGTTGAAGGGAATTTATCGGCCGAAAGAACTCCCACGCTAATCCAGAAAGAGTTGGTTAAACAAATGAGCGAACAAATTTTAGAGAGAGTTAGAGCGCAATTCGGCCGATCAGCCGAATCTTATGTCACGAGTGACGTTCACGCCAAAGGGTGGACGTTGGCGCGTCTCGTTGAACTAGTTCAGCCGCAAGCTAGCTGGCAAATGCTCGATGTGGCGACGGGCGGGGGACATACGTCGCGTGTGTTTGCGCCATACGTCAAACATGTGACAGTGACAGATTTGACAGCGGAAATGTTGAGGTCGGCCGAAAATCACCTCGCCCAGTCGAATATCACCAACACCAGCTATAAACTTGCCAACGCGCTTGATTTGCCTTTTGACGATAATCGTTTTGACCTTGTGACTTGCCGCATCGCGCCACATCACTTTCCTGATGTTTTCCCGTTTTTGCAGGAGGCAAAGCGCGTCCTTAAGCTGGGCGGTATTCTTGCCATCGTCGATAACGTCGTGCCAGAAGGTGCTGGTGGCGACTACATCAACGCCTTTGAGAAATTGCGCGACCCCAGCCACGTGCGCTGCTTGTCTAACGAAGAGTGGCAGCAAGACCTCTACGGCGCGGGTTTTGAGCTAATTCACAACGAGGAGGGACGCATGAAAATCCCCTTTGATAGCTGGGCAACGCGCATGAATGTCAGCGATATTGACCGTGTTCGGCTCAAAGTGCTACTTAAGCAAGCTCCCCCAGACGCTTATGCCTCCTTGACCCCCGAATTTTCGAGCGATAGAATCCACTTTTACCTACAAAGAATTATTTTAGTAGCTAGGGGCTAATCGTTACTTACGACTTGCAACTTTCCCATGTCAAAGAAATATCACTTCTGGATTACAGGTTGTCAGATGAACTATGCCGATGCACGGCAAGTGGCAACCGCACTCGAAAAACAAGGGTATCGCGCGACACCGACGGCCGATGATGCAGACGTGGTTGTGCTACAGACCTGCACCGTGCGTCAGCAGTCGGAAGACAAGGCGTATAACAAGCTGCGTGCGCTCTATGCCAACAAAAAGACGAATCCAGATTTGACGTTAGCTGTCATGGGATGCGTGGTTGGCGTGCGCGGGAATAAGGCGATGCAGCAGCAGTTTCCCTACGTTGATGTCTTCATGGAACCACAGACGGACGGTGCGCCACTTATCTCGCACATTTTGCGTGGTGAAGATAAACAGATTGACGAGGCGGACAAGGCGCATCTCGCTGCGTTGCAGGATGAGGCGGTTATCTTGCCGGCACACGAGCGCGGCAAAATCGTCTGTGCGCCAGTGTCGATTGTTTATGGTTGTTCACATGCCTGTTCGTTCTGTATTATCCCGCAGAAGCGTGGGATTGAAAGGAGTCGGCCGATTGGCACAATCGTCAGCGAGGTACGCGGCCTCGTCAAACAGGGTGTCAAAGAGGTGATGCTGCTTGGTCAAATTGTGGATCGCTATGGCTATGATGTGCCAGACGGCCCCGATCTTGCCGACTTACTCAAACAGGTCAACGACGTTGATGGATTGGAACGTATCCGCTTTCTGACGAGTCATCCCAACTACATGACGGACAAAATACTCTACGCTGTCCGCGACTTGCCAAAGGTGATGCCACAAATAGAGGTTCCCGTGCAGGCTGGGGATGATGTTGTTTTGGAAAACATGAAGCGCGGTTACACGCAACAGCAATACCGCGATCTCGTGCAGCGCATTCGCCAGATTGTCCCAGACGCATCCATTCACTGTGATATTATCGTCGGCTTCCCCGGTGAGAGTGATGCACAATTTGAAGAGACCTACAATCTGCTGCACGATATGCGGCTCGAAAAAGTCCATCTCGCCCGTTATAGTCCACGTCCGGGAACTGTCTCAGCGCGACGGATGGAAGATGATGTGCCGAATAGCGCAAAGCGCGAACGCTTTCATCGTATTGAAGCATTGCAGCGTGAAATGCAAGAAGAGATGAACGCTGCCTATTTTGGAACGGTGCAGCCCGTTCTTGTGGAGACGACACACAAGGGGCGCTGGAAAGGACGCAATCCACAAGGGAGACTTGTTTTCTTTGATGATCCACGCGCCCTGAAAGGCAAAATCGTTGACGTAAAAATTACCCATACGGGCGCATATAGTCTTTCTGGCGAATCTATTGATAAACCCAAAGCTGATTTTATTGAGGTGGGAACAGCGATTCCACTTGCCGTCATCTAACAAGCTCTTTCAAACTTAAATGCTTCAACAGAAGTCGAAGCGGTTTATGAAGCATGGGGCAGTTCAAACAAACAGATAGTCCCTGTTGGATAACTAATTGCCTGACGCTTTTGCTGGTAAATACGGAAAGAGGCTTGTCAACTGACAAGCCTCTCTGATTCTTTCTGTTGATATTTGCTCGTGACGTAAATTTTATCCGCATCAACGACGCAGTACGCGGCGTGCTTGAGGCCCTTTACCTTTATCAACCTCATCATAGGAGACGGAATCGCCCTGCATAAAGTTGCGATAGCCTTCGCCTTCAATTGCCGAGTAGTGAAGGAAGACATCCGCACCACCATCTTCTTCAGGTTCAATAAATCCAAAGCCTTTCAAACGATTAAACCACTTTACAATACCACGTTTTCTAGTCATGATTGCTGCTCCATATCAATTTTTATGTACATCAGTTACTTGCCAGAATGATAAGGGCAAGGGGCATAAAGATGACATGAATAGATCAGGCTAGAGCGTAAAGAGAGCGTAATGGATTCGTGAAATCCACATGAAAGATGTTGAACAGACTACAAGGCACGTGAATCCGACGTGAAGCCGTCCGCTAAATTGAACGAATCGTTGAAAGAAGATAGACAACGCCAGCAATGACCCAGAAGCCAGTAGCGATTTGTGTTGCCTCCCCCACATATAAGACAGTTCCGCTCAGGAGGAGAGCAGCCGAAATAAGTGTACTGTTGATTTGCCGAGTGCGCTTTTCGAGCCGATCTAACTGACGTTGCATCTGCCGATCAGGTGCAACGTTGAACTTGAGCTTACCCCGTTCAAGGTTATCTAGGACGCGCTTTGCTTGGAGTGGAACGGTGGCATATTCGCGTAGCGTTTTGAGGACTGTATCTAGGCTGATTTGACGTAGGGATTGTTTGAGGACGAGTTTTCGGCCGAAGGTCTCGATATAATACCAAGGATTAATTTCAGGATTTAGCATAGCGGAGAGTCCTGACAGAATTCCTAATGCGCGGCCGAGATAAATAAAGTTTTGTGGAATTTGAAACGGAAAGTCAAAAAGCAGATCACGAAATTCTGACCCCAACTCAGCGACCTCTGCCATATCTGGATTTGCCAAATCGAGCAGATCGCGCCCCCAAATCTGATTTAGAACCTTTTCTTGTGCGACCGTGATCCTATCAAGATCGGCATCGGGCAGAAAGAAACCGAGATCAGCGTAAGCGTCGGTCAATCCCTGCGCGTTGCGAGTTGTGACACTGATTAAAACCTTTTGTAGCAGTTCATTCGTTTTGTCTGGAATATGCCCCATCATGCCGAAGTCGATGAAAATGATGTCAAAGGGCGTGGGTTCGTTGTCAAGATGAGGCTTGTCAGGGCGCGTGCGGAGAAAGAGATTGCCGGGGTGTGGATCGGCATGAAAAAAGGAGGCTTCAAATACCTGCTTAAAGTAGATATTGAGTAGGCGATCTGCGATTTGTTTTGGGTCGATGCCGGCTGCGGCTATGCCGTCAGGATCGGTTAATTTAAGACCCTCGACGTTCTCCATCGTGATAATACGATTGGTGCAAAAGCGTGTGAAAAATTGAGGTGTATAGACACCATCTGTCTCATCGAAAATGGCGACAAAACGCTTTGCGTTATCAATTTCGAGTCGATAGTCAAGCTCTTCCCACAGTGTTGCTCCAAACTCTTCGAGCAGGGCAGGGACGTTGGCACGGCGGCGTATCGGCCGATATTTCATGACCCAACCGCTGACTCGCTGTAACGCCGTTAAATCTGTCCGTACTAGTCGTTCAATGTCGGGGCGTTGTACCTTGACGACGACGGGCAATCCCTCTACGGGCTTATCCATCGACCGTAGCCATGCCCGATGTGTTTGCCCAAGCGACGCGGCTGCCATCGGCTCATCTTCCCAGCGCACAAAAATTCGCAACGGGTCGCCAAGCTCGCTGTGCAGGACGCGCTTGATCTCATCGAGAGGGACAGGAGGAACCTCATCTTGCAAGCCGATTAACTCTTCGATGATCTCAGGCGGTAGTACATCAACCCGTGCGCTCAAAAATTGGCCAAGCTTAATCATCACACCACCCATGCGGACGGAGAGAAAGCGAAAACGCCGCGCAATGCGACGAAAACGCTCTGGGCGACGGTTTTTGACGATGGGGCCGATGATCCAGATGCGGCCGATTAACAAATCCCAAAAAATAATCTGCGCGATCACGCCAGCAAAAAAGCTGGTCAAGCGCAGATAGCGTAGCCGATCAATCGACTCCTGCGAGGTAGAAACTGTGGGCGGGGTGGGTAAAGGCGGCGGTTGCAAGCTCATTTTCCCGCATTATAGCATTGCAATGAGTTGAGCATCGTGATGTGAATAGGGGTAAAGCAGTCGCTTACAGATAGAGAGACATCATTGATGCGAAGGGTAAGACTTGTTGAATCTCAAAACGTAGGTCGCAATATGCTACAATCTATCTTATGAAACAAGTTGCCTCCCTTCGCTACGGTGTAGTTTTTAAGAAAGCATTTTGCGACCCCGAAATTTTTACCGCCTTTGTGCGTGATGTTATTGGTGTTGAAATCGAAATTGATGAGGTTGAAACAGAAAAGTCATTCGATCCCCTCGTTGGCTACGTTGCAACCAAATACGATCTTTATGCGGAAGACAAAAAGAACCGCATTATCGTCGATATCCAACATGAGCGATTTCCGGATCACTACCATCGTTTTCTTCACTATCATTGTGCTGCGATTCTACAGCAGGTGGCGAATGCTAGAGATTATCGGCCGAAGCTAAAAGTATTCACAATCGTTGTCCTGACATCAGGAGATCGTCATAAGGCGGACATCTCGATGATTGACTTTGATCCTAAAACTCTGTCTGGCACATCGCTTGGAGAAATCAACCACAAGATAATTTACATCTGTCCAAAGTATCTCGATGAGAACACACCAGAGAGCTTTCGAGAATGGTTGAGAGCAATCCAAGACAGTTTAGATGAAGAGATTAATGAGTCGGATTATGAAAACCCACAAGTCAAACGTATTTTTGACCATATCGCCAAAGACTTAATTACACCCGAAGAACGCGCTCGCATGTTTGACGAATACAGCTATGAGCTAGTCAAGCAAGATGCGGTTGCTGAAGGTCGTGCTGAAGGTCGTGCTGAAGGTCGTGCTGAAGGGATTGCTGAAGGCGTCACTCAGGGTAGGATTGAAGAGAAAAGAGAAACGGCTCGCAATCTGTTGGCCTTGGGGATGTTGTCAATTGAGCAAATTGCACAGATTGTGGGGTTGAGTTCGGCCGAAGTTACCGCCCTTGCCTAATGTCGTCCTCTCTACATCTCAAAAAATTACATGTCGAATTAGCCTGTTAATCACCTAAAGCAATCCCTAAATCACGTGCTGTTGCAATAATGTCGCCATCAAGTGGAACCGTTTTTGTGCGTTTTGTGCAAAGTTCAAGCGGTACATAGCGTACAGTTGGTGGGTCGAGGGCGACCAAAATGTTGCTCTCACCCTCCGCCAGCGCACGAACTGCCGCCGCGCCAAAACGTAGTGAGAGCAAGCGGTCTCGCGCTGTTGGTGTCCCACCACGCAACAGATGACCTAACACCACTGTGCGAACCTCGTTTGGCACAAGGAGTCGCAGTTGATCTGTGACAACTTGACCCATCCCGCCAAGTCGTTTGACATCACCTTGTGCCAGATATTGCAGCTTTCCACCAATAGGCAACGCGCCTTCCGCAACGACGACAATAGAGAACTCGCGCCTGTTCTCATTACGACTTTTGATTTTCTCAGCGACTTTTTGAATATCAAATGGGATTTCGGGGATGAGAATAACATCGGCCGAGCCTGCCACACCTGCACACAACGCAATCCAGCCCGCATGCCGTCCCATTACCTCTACCACCATCACACGGTCATGAGCATGAGCTGTGCTGTGTAATCTGCCCAAGCAATCGGTTGCAAACGAGACTGCCGTATCAAAGCCAAACGTGGCTGTTGTCTGGTCAAGATCGTTGTCAATTGTCTTTGGCACACCAACGACACGCACACCCATCTCTGCAATTTGGTGGGCAATTGCCATGCTTCCATCTCCGCCCAATGCGACCAGAGCATCAATTTTTTGCTCTCGCAAACCCTCTAATAACCGATCTGAAATATCGATATGAACGATATTTCCATCCACGTCTTTTGTCTGGTAATTGAATGGATCTCCACGATTGGTTGTGCCAAGAATTGTCCCACCCAGATGGGCGATACCTCGTACTTTATCCCGTGTTAGAATCGTTGTCCCGCCATCAAGATACTTATCAGGGAAGAGCAGACCATTGTAGCCGTCTTTGATGCCGACCACCTCCCACCCTCGTTTGTGCGCCGCGAGTGCGACGGCGCGGATAACGGCATTAAGGCCGGGCGCATCTCCGCCACCCGTTGAAATTGCAATTTTGTGAATATCCATGCTGATGATTTTAGCGATTTATGCTTGCTCTTGCATATGGACAAGCGTAGAATTTAACATTAGCAAAGTGTATGTAAAGAGAGATTGTCCAATGCAAGCCAACACAATACTTGAAGCAGACGATTATGTGCAAGGTCGTCCATTTACCCATCCAGATCACATTTCGACCGATATGGTTCTACTACGTTATCTAGCAAAGCAACTTCATTTGCTGTTATCTCATCCTGCTCGTCAGATCAGTGCGTCATGTACCTTTTGCTTACAATCACATGATGTGCAAGATTGGGAGCAGCGGATTGTCTTTGTGCAGCCAGAGAGATTGAGGGTAACTCGGCCGATAACTGCTGTTGGCTTTTTTGGCAATCGTCGTATTGCGGCCGATGCTGTTGCTGCTACCCATTTTGACGAAATACTGTTGAACGAGTTTCCAAAACAGCCTGATCTTCTCAGCTATAGCACAACGCTATTAGCTGATGGAAACTACGCAAATCTTGTTTTGTTTGCAAATGAAGCGGGACTATTACATTGGAGTCGCAGTGTCGCCCACACGCAGGCCGCTAACGTTTTTGCCCCCAACTACTATGAAACGGTACGCATCTACAACGGTTGCTTACCTGACGGTATCGCTTCCCCAAAAAAGTTGAAGCTGACTCGCGCAAAATACTTTGATTATTTGAGCCGCCCATTATGGTACGCTATTCGTGAACTTGTTTGAGTCATAAGATAAAAAAAGAGGAGCAGACACTTTCAAATGTCTGCTCCTCTTTTTTAAGATGGATGCGTGGCTAGCTTTATGATGTTAGTGCATCATATAGAGAAAATTTTAGCGAATATAACTCGCGTATGCCCAACCGAGTTGTGTAAGCGTAAAGTTAGTTGGGTCATAAAGATCACTGACATTAAATTCTCCGGCATCATCATAAACGCTAAACCAGAACCACCATTGGACGAGATGGTTGTTGTCCAGAGAATATCCGGTGGCGGGATCGGCCGAGTTCAATAAAAACCCCACAACGCCGCGCATGTACTCTGCGACAACCGAAGGTGGAAATCCAAAGTCAGCTGGCATCAAAATACCAAACTCGGTGATTGCCAGTGGAACATCCTGATACCCATTACGTGCCATCCAACCCCGAAATTCAGTGATAAGACGTGTAATTTCCTCTACATCATTATGCTCATCAATCTCATACAAGTTGCCAGCATTCACGTCCGTCATGCCCGGTGGAATCTCGACTCCCCAGCTATTACGTTCCTCACGCAAAACATAGGCATGAAGTGTCCAAACATCGACAGGAAGCGACACACCATAGTTACTCTTGTAACTCTTAAGCACATTATCTAGGTAAGCCCTGCGTAGTGGGGTGGGGGTTGAAACAGCACCGATAGCTACTTTAGCAGTTGGGTCTTTGGCCTTGATGTAGTGATACAGCTCGTTGTAGAGTTCGGCATAACGCTCGGCAGTAACGTTATCTTGCCAAATCACATCTGGTTCGTTCCCAATAATCCACGTGTCCCCCGGCCGGGATTCTAAAACTGCATCGATTGTCTTGTAACTTGTTTTGACTCCATTTTGTGAAAGACGAATGGTTTGCCAACTGGTGTTCACTTGTGGCAAAAGAGTGCCAACGTCCTTGACGCTCCAGCTTAAATATGAGCCAAATTTAAGACCTGCATTGTAGGCGGCTACGGCCGAGTCTGAAGAACCTGTGATGCCAAATCGCTCACGTTGGGTGATGGAAAAGCCGGTCTGTTGGGGGCAATCGGCCGAAGGAATCACAAGCACCTGACCGACATGGTAATCATTGTGATCTTGCAAATCGTTCGCATCCAACAATTCTTGCAGCGTGATGCCAAATTGCCATGCGATTTTGCCTAGATTATCACCCTCTTGAACTGTGTACGTTTGTGAACCACACGTCGTCGTGTCACTTGAGCAGCCAGACGAAGGAATCACAAGCACTTGACCGACATGGTAATCATTGTGATCTTCCAAATCATTCGCATCTAACAACTCTTGCAGCGTGATGCCAAATTGCCATGCGATTTTGCCTAGATTATCACCTTCCTGAACGATGTAATTTTGCGAGGCGCAATTTGTGGTGTTGCTTTCGGCCGCTTGAGTCGTTGTGACTGCTGCATACACAACTAACAGCAAACCTAACAAGCTAACAACAGAGATGAAATGTAGACGTTTCATTTTTATGTTATCCTGATCCCGCTTTTTGTTTGGTCTTGCGTTGCTTTAGGCGTGAACGTAATCCTGTCTTTTTCGGAGAGATCTCTTCTTGATAATAAACGCTATACCCACTGTAATCATAGCGGTAATTGTAATAGTAGTTACCGTAACGATTATTTTTATTACCAATGTCAGTGATGACCAATCCTAGAATACGTGCGTTAACCTGTTGTAAGGCCTCTAGTGCTTGGTCAAGAACGCGCTGTTTTGTTTGCCCGAAGCGCACCGCCAAAACAACACCATCAACATGTCGCGCAATCGCGGCCGCGTCTGTCATTGTCGCAATCGGGGGCGTATCCACAATAACCATGTCTGATACTTTCTCAGTATTTTGGATAATCTCGCCAGCACGCCTTGAGTAAAAAAGCTCTGATGGATTAGGGGGCAAAGGACCTGACGAAACGACAAAGAGATTTTCTATAGCCGTCGGACTAATTGAATCCGTTGCCCCATTTGCAGATGGTAGAAACAGATTACTCAGACCAACCATGTTTGGCACATCAAAAATACGATGAACTTTGGGTCGCCGCATGTCACCATCAATCAGCACTGTACGCTTACCGCCCTGTGCCATGACGATAGCTAAATTAGAGGCGAGGGTGCTTTTACCTTCTGATGGGGCTGCACTTGTAATTAAGATGCTGCGTAGCTCTTCATCAGGGCTGGCATAATCGAGGTTGAGGCGAACGGAGCGGAAGTTTTCGGCCTGCGGTGCGCGGGGTTTGTGAAGGGTAATGAGACGTTCGTTGTCTGCGTCGAAGTTGAGGATTCGGCCGAGAATCGGAATGCCTATTTGGCGGCTTAGGCGTTCGGGATCATGGACAGTGTCATCAAGAAGTTCGCGGCCGAGAATAAGGGCTGCTGCTGCTATTAGTCCTAAAAAGAGGCCTAAAATTGTGTTTTGTGAGATTCGCGGCCGAATTGGACTTCTTGCAGGGATGGCTTCTTCCACCTGTTGCAGATTTGAAGTTGCCTCATTTTTCTTGACGCGAATATCCTCATATTCTCGCAAAATGACGGTGCGGGCAGCATTGGCATCTGAAAGAATCTGATCTAGCCTCGCCCGTTCCGAAACGGCACTACTACCTGTTTCACGTGCTAGACTATCAAGTTGCGCCTGAATAGATTCTATTTGTTCATCGAAGTCATCCAATCGCTCACTCAGATTTTGCTCTGATGCGATATATGGAGCCGTTTCATCATCGTAGACATCATCGATCAATGCTTGTGCGACAGCGTTTGCAATATCACTTGCTCGTTGTGGATTTGTATCCTCAACTTGAACACGCACCAACTGTGTGTTACCTATTGGTGATGCACTGATTGCACCTTTCAACGCATTCACTGAGAGCGGTAGTTCAAGCTCGATAATTACTTTCTCTAATATATCTCGTGACTCTAGCAATTCGACATACGTGCGAGCTAACAGCTCGCTAGTACGAATGTTGTTGAGATCGACGTTATCTGTCGCGCCGCCGACATCGACCAATAAGGTTGTTGATGAGCGATAAACAGGTGTGATCAGTTGGCTGGCTCCAAATGCAGCCGCTGCCGCGAGCAGTGACATCAAGACGAGTATTATCCACTGGGAGCGAAATAGATAAAAATAGTATTGCAGGTCAATTGATTCTGATTCGTTAAATGCTGCCCAGTTTGATTGTTCGTGGTTCGTAGCGTGTTCCATACTCACTTCTCATCGCGCTCTATGCGCCGGATAGTGCCTTCATTCCAAGCAAACCTTGCCCGGCCTCAATATACGGGGCGATTTGTTCAATTTCCCGTGCTGATAATGCTGATTTACCCTTACCAACGTTCTTTCTTGAAATGACATTTTGGTTGATGGCTGAATCCCATGCAGACTTGTTAATGTCAATCCGCTTCGCAAGTTTGTCTAGGAAAGCGTGAGGCTCATTCACAAATGACTCATAGTATACAGTGAGGATATTTTCTGCCGAAACAAATTGCAGTTCCATGAGACTCTCTTCTACGCAAACAAGCCACTGCTTTGCACAAACCTCTAACAAAGAGCGCGTTTTAAGGTCATCTGCGATACCATCGTAACGCACGCCCCAAATAGACGCTGCATGCTCATTACTGCGTCGAACGATTTTTTTAATAAACCTATCCCATACTTTACCCCATAGCCAAACGCATGTCGAATAGGAAACGTTCGCGCCTTTGCAAACACATATTGCCAATTAGTGGGGGCTTGCGGTTACCTTAGAATCCAACTAACGACTAATAAACAAGTTTTTAGTCGAAAAGGAGTGTTAGTTGCTCTCGTGTGAGTGCTTTGTCAGTGGGAAGATTGATAATGTGATTACAAACCCTTTCAGCCGTAGGACAACTTCCAGTCACATAATGCCATTGTGTTAGATCGCCCTCAACAGGATGAAGCGGGGATATAAACCAGTCCCCCAAGGGAATTCGCCGCTGCATTGCCCTTTTTAGAATCTGTTGCTTATCTTCTACCATCACCGAATATCGCAACATACCATGTCTTGCATAGTCAGAGCGATGCGGCGTGTCAAAAGAAGTTTCTACAAAGAAATGATCATATGCGGCCGCAATTGCCAACCGTTCTTGAGTCTTGGTAGATATTTTTTCTAGATCGCGCTCCAGCTTGCGCTTTTGAACCTCTCCCATCTTCTTCAGGAACCCATTAGGCATTTTCGTTGACACTAACTCGACTCCACTAGACGAACCAACGGAGAGACCAACCTGTTGTGTCAAAAAGCGATAGGCACCCACCATCGGGTAGTGCAACTTGGGATTGTCCGCAATCGGCCGAATCAATAACTGTAACCGCAATAGTAACTCGTCTTTAAGAGATGGTTCTTCTAGCTGTTCTATCATGCGATGCATTGCTTTTGCTGCATGCTTGTCTTTGACCAATGCAAATCCACCAACTGCGGTCGAAATGGGTTTTGACCACTGGGTAGAAAAAAATGCCGCATCTGTTACTGTACCGGCTCTGTTCCCTTTATAGGTCGCTCCTAAGCCATGAGCGCAATCTTCAATGACAATTAGCCCTCTCTCGCGTGCCAGTTTCATAATGGGATCGAGATCAGCCGAAAGGCCAAATGTGTTTTGAACGAGAATAGCACGGGTGCGATCAGTGATACAAGGAGCGATTGTCTCCACAGATGCATTAAATGTATGTTCTTCAATGTCGGCGTAAACGGGCTTCGCACCGAGATAACAAATTGCATTTGGAACGACTACGCACGTGAAGCCTGGCACGATGACTTCATCCCCCTCTCCAATACCATATGCTTTTAGAAGCAGATAGAGAGCCACTCGTCCTTTCCATGTATAGAAAATATCACCTTCACCAAAATATTCAGATAATGTCATATAGCGTAGCCGTGCGCCAGTAATGTATCTGCAATGTGGGGCATTAGTAGCTGTAAATCTTGGTCGCTCAATCCTTGTTCCCACCGTGTCACCGTATCGGTAGAAACATGCCCTCTTATATATTGTTCTGCCTGTTCAGTAAAGTTAAGTCCGAACTGAGTGTAAAGCCTATAGGCTGTTTCAACTGGGCGAGAAACCAGTTGCTCGTAGTAGATAGTCGCTGCTTGTTCTGTCGGCAAATTCGCCAATGCCTGTGCTGCTTGCTCCACACAGGTTCGCCATTGAATACCACATACTTCAATCAATTGCATTGTCGCCACCAACTGATCAAATCCTGCAAAGCGTGGCCCCCAAGATGATTGATGGTTCAACTCATTTCTCTTGTCGAAGCGACCTGCTTGGTAACGCAGATAGCGCAGTGCATAAAATGGTACATCTGTTGCAGGCACCCAACGGGCTTTTTCAAGTAGGTAGCTCAACTCAGTCTTGCCCGTCCATCGGCGCCGTGCTGACTCTGCTACAGCACGGCCATCACGTATGATATGAACGATTCGCGCATCAGGGAACACCTCATGAATGAAGGAAATGCGTAGCGCATTCGCGCAGGTTTTCTCAATGATGCGCTTATTGTCATGGCGCGAACTGAACTGTGCAAATCGTTTTTGAATATACTGTTGCACAGGTGGACGAGCGTGTTCTGGTCTAAGTTCGTCAGTTGGAAAGGCTATGTTACCGTGTCGCCAGATATAGTTTATTTCACGTGGAAAGATGACTGTGTCAGGTGCTGCCCCTAAGACACGGCGCAAAAGTTTTGAACCAGAACGTCCAGCACCGACAATAATGATTGGTGATTCTATCATTGTGCAATTTCCAATAGCACCTGTTCAATTGCAGATACAGATACTTTTCGAGTGAATTTCGCTTGGTGTGCTAGACGGGCATTGATGCCAAGTTGCTGTAGACCGCCAGTTTGTGCCATGTTATACATATGGCGCATTTGTTGTGCGATAGCTTCCACATTTTCAGACTGGCATACAACCCCTGCATTTGCCTCAAGAACAATGTCACCAGCTGCTCCCTCAACCGCACACAATATAGGCTTGCCACACGCAAGATATGCAATAATCTTTGATGGCAATTGTTGCGTAAACATTGGAATACGTCGCAAGTGGACTAATAGGACATCTGCTAAGGCAAAAAATCGATGGATATCTTCCATTGGTTGCCGTGGGATGAATCTAATATTGCTCAAATTGTATTCTTGAACAAATTCTTTTAGCTCAGGCAATGCGTTACCATCACCAACAAAAACTATCTGAATATCTGGTAGATCGGAAATTAGACAACCAGCTTCAATGACGGCGTGCAATGCTTGGGCAGTTCCAATATTACCTCCATAAAGTATATTGAATTTACCCTCTAACCCATATGTTTCTGCAAGTGTAGAATCGGGTTGCGACGGGAAGAAAAGTGCTTCGTCTGCCCATTCGGGAATGACCGTGATCTTCTCTTCTGGGACACCCTTATCAATCAAGTTAGTTTTATAGCCAGGGGAATCAACACAAAGATGCGTTGTCCGTTCGTAAGCCCAAAGCTCCAATCTTTTTGCAAATTTGTAACTTTTCTCTCCTTTGAGGGCACCAACTGCGCGTAGGTTTTCAGGCCACATATCAGTAATCCAGTAAACGGTCGGGGCGCGATGGAAGTAACGATAAATAGTGGCAGTGATTCCCATTGTCAGAGGGGCAAAATATGTGAAGATAACATCTGGTCGAAAGGTGAGACTTTTGAATAAGCCAATCGTCGATGCAGTCAATGCAAATGTCCCATAGTTTAGGAGCCGTTTGATAGCTGATTGACTGTGATCGGGGTATAGAGGTAAACGTATAATGGGGACACCGGCATACTCATCCTGCTGCCAAATTTTCTGAACATAGCCATCATAAATTCGGCCGAGCGGATGATTTGGAAATCCAGTAACCACCAGCACTTCATGCCCCAATGCATTCAAGTCGGCCGCGGTCGCAGCAAGGTTAGTAGGCGCAGTACGTGATTCAGGCCAGAAAAATTGAGAGAGTAACAATATCCGCACGTTGACTCACTTTTGCCAAACAACACGATTGACATAATCAGTGTAACTTAGAATGATGCGGGCGACTTTCTCGGAAACGTTATCGGCCGAATAATCATCGACAGGATGTAACGTTCGTATCTCATCGGTGGCTTGCGATTGCAAAATCTGCAATCCTTCAAGCACACGCGCCCATTCCAAGCCAACCATCATGACTGACCCTTCTTCCATCGCTTCTGGACGTTCGTGTGCCTGTCGAATGTTGAGGGCGCGAAAATTCAAAATAGACGATTCTTCGCTGATTGTGCCACTGTCAGATAAGACAGCACGCGCATTTTTTTGCAGATTGACGTAATCGAAAAAGCCGAGCGGCTTCATTGTCTCAACCTGTGGTGGCAGTGTGACCCCTTCTTTTTCAAACCGTTTGCGTGTGCGGGGGTGGGTGGACATGATGATGCGGCGATTTTCGGCCGAAAGTTCCGTCAACGTCTCCACCAACCGCGCTAGTTGCAGGGGAAAGTCGATGTTCTCCTCTCGATGTGCGCTCACAACGTAGTATTCGCCGCTTTCTAATCCCAACCTATCCAACACATCTGATGCCTCGATTTGTGGCATGTAATGATGCAGCACTTCGTACATCGGGCTGCCTGTCTTGATGACACGGTCGGGTGGTAATCCTTCCCGCAACAAATATCGCCGCGAAATCGTCGAGTAAGGCAAGTTGATGTCACTAATGTGATCGACAATCTTGCGATTGATCTCCTCTGGCACACGCTGATCAAAACAGCGGTTGCCCGCCTCCATGTGGAAGATCGGGATTTTCAAGCGTTTGACCGAAATTGCTGCCAAACAGCTATTCGTATCACCCAAAATCAACACCGCGTCAGGTTGCAATTCTCGTAAAACGGCATCTGTGCGGGCAATGACGAGTCCGATTGTCTCAGCGGCGGTGGCACCTGCCGCTTCTAAAAAGTGATCGGGCTTGCGAATTTGCAGATCGTCAAAGAATATCTGATTGAGTTCGTAGTCGTAATTTTGTCCTGTGTGGATGATTTGATGATCGAAATAGCGATCAAGTGCCGCCATCACCCGCGACAGACGAATAATTTCTGGGCGTGTGCCAACAATCGTTGCGACTTTCATACAGTGAGATGGGTTGTGTCGGGATGGTCGGGGTTAAAAATCTCGCTCGCCCAGAAGAGGGTGACAAGTTCGCCAGAACCGACGTTTTCGATAGAGTGTGTGTAGCCAGGGGGAATATCAAGGACACGATAGTCGCTCCCCTTCACAGCATATTCGATCACCTCATCACTCAAAATGTGGCGGAAGCGAATGATCGCATCCCCTTCTAGTACAAGAAACTTTTCCGTTTTCAGATGATGGAAGTGATTGCCGCGTGTGATGCCCGACACTGTGCGCGAGACAAAAATCTGCCCAAATGGTTCAGACTTGACAAACTCTGCCAAGCTGCCGCGTGGATCAACGCGTTGTTGCAGATCATAGGCAAATTCATCTTTTGGCAAATAGGATAGATAGGTCGCGTAGAGCTTGTGGATGAGTGGATCAGACAGGTCTGCAACACGCAGCGATTCACGTGAATTTCGAATGGCAAGAAGTGTATCAACCAACTCACCCAGTGTAGTGGGATGTGTCGGTATCGCCTCTGGGAAACAGACACCTTTTGCTGATTCGTCGCCTAATGCTCGCATAAAACTAGCGATCACATCATCAATGTGGATGAGCAAGAGTGGATTGTCTCGATTCGAGATCGTGATAGGCAATCCGCGTGCAATGTTGTGGCAAAATGTGGCGACGGCAGAGTTGTAGTTCGGCCGACACCACTTCCCAAACACATTTGTCAGCCGAAAAATATGTGCCGTCGCCCCACTTTGCTCGGCGTAATCGGCAATAACCGCCTCAGCATCACGCTTGCTGTTGCCATATAGATTGTCCCGCGCTGCTTGTGTCGAAGAGGAAAAGATAATCGGAATCGGGCGACTTGTTGCCCGCATCATTTGGCACAACTTTTCAGTAAATCCGACGTTACCTGTTTGAAACTCGCTGGGGTCTTGTGGGCGGTTGATTCCCGCGAGATGAAAGACAATATCGGCATTTGCGAGGGCATTTTGTAAGTCATTATCTGTGTGGGATCGGCCAATGCCCATCACTTCATACTCATCCCCAAGTTGCACACGTAGATTCTTACCAATGAACCCATTGGCTCCCGTAATCACTGCTTTCTTCACGCCGTCCACTCCGCTAATTCGCGCTGCACATAAGGTAACGAACGCAATAGTTCCATCATGCTATCAACATCGAGAAGTTCCGTGTTGTGTGAGTTATAGTCCTCTACTTCGCTGATACGCTCGTTTCCTTCGGTGAAGAACATTTCGTAGTCGAGTGATCGGGTATCGGCCGAAACGCGATAGTATCCGCCCCGATCTTCCGAGCGCAACATCTCTTCTCGCGTCAGTAGCGTCTCATACGCTTTCTCACCGTGTCGCGTGCCGATAATTTGAATCGGATGTTCGGGCGCAAACAACCGTCGAATCGCTTCCGCCAATACTTCGATTTTGGCTGATGGTGCTTTCTGGACAAAGAGGTCGCCCGGCTTGGCATGTTCGAAAGCGTACAGAACCAAATCAACGGAATCATCAACGCTCATCATAAAGCGTGTCATTTGGGGATCGGTGATGGTGATCGGCCGACCCGCCTTAATCTGATCGATAAACAATGGAATAACAGACCCACGCGAAGCCATTACATTCCCGTAGCGCGTAATCGCAATCACACAATCTCGATTTGCTGCCACCCGCGATTTGGCAGTTGCTAACTTCTCCATCATCGCTTTGGAAATTCCCATCGCGTTGATCGGGTAAGCAGCCTTATCGGTACTCAGCACAACCATGCGCTTTACACCCGCACGCACGGCCGCCTCCATCACGTTTTCCGTTCCAATCGAGTTCGTCAACAACGCCTCCATGGGATAAAACTCGCAAGAAGGCACCTGCTTCAATGCAGCTGCGTGAAACACGTAGCCCACTCCATCCATCGCATTGATCAAACTGTCTCGACGACGAACATCACCGAGGTAGAATGAAAGCCGAGCATCCCGATAAAGTTTTCGCATATCGTCTTGCTTTTTCTCGTCTCGGCTAAATATGCGTATTTCTTTTACCTCGGTTGACAGAGCGCGTCTGGTCATTACCTGCCCGAAGGTTCCCGTGCCACCCGTAATAAGTAGCGTTTTGTCTTTTAACATCTAGTAGATTGATCCACGAGGTGCTACACACCACGTCTTTAAACTTTGCAAGTGCAGAAACATCGTTCTGCAAAATAGATTAGTAGTACCCATTCATCTGAGTACCCTTTCAAATGTACGTTTTAAGAAGGTTCTTTCCTCTATCGAATATACGCCGATCAGAATAGACGTAGCCATAAAGCCAATTAGCACCACTAATGGAACCCCGATAATAACAAATGCCCCCATAAATGAACGCATTGCGAAGCCACAGGCAAGACCAGCGACCCCACTTACCAGCAGTTTGAGGTAACTCAAATCATAAGGCTGTACCCCAACGAACAGATAGACTTGAATAAGCTTGACTAAGTTTATAGTAATAATGACGGAAGCGTTTACGGCAGCTGCGCCGATGATGCCGTACTCATTGGCCGCCCAAATAGTCCCCACGACAACAGTGAAGATAGACACCATTGAGTTGATGAGTTCGGTTCGCTCATGCCCTGTCATCATCAGAAGCCTGCCTACACCCCCCGTTAGGCCATTCACCATCCTACCCAGCAAAACGACTAATAATATAGTTCCAGCAGCAGCAAATTCTTCACCGAAAAGCAGCATCAAGTCTTGTCTGATCAAGAGAGTTGCAGCTGAAATTGGCAATACTAGTAACCATGTCCATTTTGTGGCAATCCGAAACGCACTCTCAAGCCCTTTAATATCCCCTTTGTGCCAACTGCTAGCAACCATTGGAGCGAGAATAGCGTTGAATGCTCCTAAAGAAATCGTGATGAGCAAAGATGTCCTAATCGCGGCGAAATACAATGCTACATCTGTCGCTGACACAACAAAGCCTAAAATAACTGTGTCCATCCACCCAGAAGTTGCTCTAAATACATCTAGCAGCACAACTGACAGACCAAACTTTGCCCATTCACGAAATGGCGTATCTTGTAATTTTACAAGCTGAGAAGCTTTAAAGTCATCAGTAAATTCTTGCCAAACAATCCAAGCACCGACCCCACTCAAGAGTAAGAAGAACCAAGTTATCCATTCTAAGAACGCATCGAACGTTGCGGAGGCAACCATCGCAGTTGTTAGAGCCAAAACGATTGCGAGTGGCCTTCCGAGCTCTTTCACAAATGTGCTTAAATCTAGGCGTTTCGCCCCCTGTAACGTTGCAGCTGCTAGATTTGTGAGTCCCATCGTCGGACATATCCACGCTAACAAGCGCAATGTATCTGCTGTGGTTTCTTTATCCGCCCAATTTGCAATTGGCTCTGCAAGAATTTGTAGAACTAACGTTGCAACACAAGTCCCTACAAGACCCATCAAAAGTCCAAACTGGATGACAGAGCGAATATATTTTGACTCGTCAGAACCTCGATAGGCTCCTACATAGCGTAAGAGCAACTCCTGCGAACCAAGTTGTCCAATGATGGTTGCAATACTAACGATGCTTAGAACAAAGACAAAGTTTCCAGTTGCTTCGGCTCCAAAATACCGTGCTAGCCAAACATTGTAACCATATTGCAGTACGGCTCCGCCCAACAAGCCAACCATTGAGTATGTACTGCCCCGGGCGAGAGTTCCCAATCCAGCTGTAGGCAAGTTTTGCTCAACACCTGAGGTAGATGTTGTTGCTTGAGACTTGGGTTGGTGTTCCAAAGGGAGCCTGACTACGAACAGAGTCGTTATGCGGGTTAGTCTGCAAATTCGAACAAAATCATACCGATGACAACGTCACTTGTGTAAATGCTGCCCATTTGTATAACGCCGTTGAAGTGCTGTTGTAACGGTAAGCGGATCATGCAACGCCTGTCGAATAATATCACAGATTTGACGTACGACTTCCGTATTGACGGCTGTTCCCGTGGGCAGTGACATAACCCGTTCGGTCAACACTTCTGTGCGGGGAAGCAGCAACCCTGCATGTGGGAAGTAAGAGCAGTATGGCTCCATTTGATGCACGCCGGGATAGAAGTAACGGCGTGCCAGAACATTTTCGGCGCGTAATACCTCAACAAGCGTGTCACGCGAAAGACCCGCCTCGAACTCGTCAATCTCTACAACAATGTATTGAAAATTGTTTCGGTTTGACTCATCGTAAGCGCAAACCTTAACGCCCGGAATTGCGTTCAACTCTTCCATATAAGTGTGATAATTTTGACGATTGACGCTGATGAAATCATTTATGCTTTCTAGTGAAGTTAACCCCATTGCTGCGGAAACTTCACTCATCTTGCCATTTGTTCCAAGATAGATTACCCGGCCATCTGAAAAGCCGAAATTGCGCATCAAACGCATCTTCTCTGCTAAATGACTGTCGTTGGTTGCAACCGCACCACCTTCAAAGCTGTTGAAGAATTTCGTTGCATGGAAGCTAAATACTTCGGCCGCACCAAAATTGCCGATCATTCTGTCGCCGGATGAACAACCGAATGCGTGAGCTGCATCAAAGAGCAACGGCAGTTTGTGCTTTTGACTAATTTCCTCGAGTGCATCAATGTCGCACGCGCGTCCCCAAACATGTACGCCAACAATACCTGTCGTACGAGGGGTAATCAATGCTTCCACACGCTGTGGGTCAATATTGTGTGTGTCTGAGTCAATGTCACAAAAGACAGGCGTAATACCTTGCCATTGTAATGCATGTGCAGAGGCAACGAAGGTGAAAGATGGCACGATTACTTCACCTTCCATGTCAAGGGCTCTCACGGCAATCTCTAGTGCAACAGTAGCATTACACATTGTGACAACATGTTTGACTCCAAGATACTCAGCCAAGCGAGCCTCAAATTCCTTATTGAAGGGGCCGTCATTCGTTAGCCAACGACGATCAAAAGCCTCATTGACTCGTTCCAGGAAACTTTCCTTGTTGCCGATATTAGGTCGGCCTACATGTAGAGCGCTTGCAAAGATTGGCGCCCCGTTTGATACTAAAGCTAGACTATTTGTGGTTAGCATTTCGGACTCCTCTTCTTCAGATCAGTGTTGAATAGCATCATCAGACTTGGAAAATGTTACAAATACCCCAATGCTTCTAGGTGCTTGCGTAAATCATCTGGAAGCTCTTCACTTTGACTAGTCAGCGCCACGTTGTAACTCAAGTACGCGTCTAGTAGAGTGCTCAATTCACGAACCTCTTGAGAATGATCTGGCGACAATGCGTTTTGTTCATCAAAGTCTGAAGCGTGGTAAGCTCGCCGCCCCCCCTTTGATGTTTGAACGATTTTATAAGAAGCATTAGAAATGGTGGTTAAACCACGGTCAATTTTGCTCAAGTCGGCTTCGGGGTATCTTCGCGTTACAGGTTCCAGCAAAGGAATAGGATAGTCAGTAATTGCCGTTTTCCGTTTTCCTTCACCGTCCGCCATGGGTAGTAAAAACGTGCCGTCTACATTACCTTCCCAAGGTACATCGCATAGGTCACAAATTGTGCGAGCAATATCAGTTGTCTGCACAATATCATTGATGACTTGCCCTTTTGGGAGTAGATCGGGTGACCATAGGATCAGCGGAACATGTCGTACTGGTTCAAGAACATTGAACTGATGACCAAACACACCTTGCTCGCCGAGCAATTCACCGTGGTCAGCTGTTATGACTACAATTGTATTCTCCAGAAGTCCCTCGGCTTCCAACCGCTTTAATAGATTATGTGTCTGCGTATCAAGATAACGCATCTCAATATCATAAAGTAGTTCAGCTTTCTTTCTTGTTTCAGCCAACACTTCTTGATCGTATTCTGACAAACACCACCATGATATAACGTCGTTATTCAATTTGCCTTTCAATACATTTCTTTCTTCACGCGTAAGCACTTGCCTTGATGTTCTAGGATGAAAAGTGTAAGGCCAATGAGGCTCCATGTATGCAGAAAACAAAAAATAGGGTTTTCCGCGGTTTGCCTTTAGGTGTTTGACAATGCGTGCGTTGGTCATTCGCGCGTTCTTATCAGCATCCCCAACCAGATAGCCTTGTAAACGCGACCATAAAAATTGAAACTTGTCTCGGTAAGTCTTTTGAGCAGAGAACCACAGCTCGTTAAACTCCGCAAACCCATTTGAGCTCCCAGTAAAATTCGATAGCCACGCATTATTTGAGAAACACGTTGTGTGATAGCCAGCTTCGCGGAGAGTTTGTGGTAACGTGACTGTCTCAGGATCAAGATAGCTTTCGGGTGAATTGACCTGATGCTGTCTAGGGTAACTCCCTGTGAGTAGAGATGCATAACCGGGCAAAGACCAAATGGCAGAAGAATATGCAGAAGAGTAATCGATACCCGACTTTATAAGATTGTCTAGGTGAGGAGTTGTGTTTCGGGGGTGTCCATGTCCGCTGACTCGATCAGACCGGGCACAATCCCACACTATCCATAAGATGTTTGGACAAATTTTCATTGATATTTGCTTTTATTCATGTCAATTATTTCGCGATACTTGTCTACCAACCATAAAGTGCTGGATTCCTGATCATGTCCGCTACTGAAAAGCTGCTGATTGTATTTGGAAACCCTTGGTTGAATTTCATCAAAGTTTTGAAGTACAGCGTTCATGAGGTTGGCAAGTGAATCTTTATCAACTTCGTCTAGTAAAAAACCGTTGACCTTGTTCTCAATCACCTCTTGATACGAATATAAGTTGACAAGGACTGGCACTAAGCCTGTGACCATAGATTCTTGGACAGAGGATGACAACATATCATTTTCACCTATGCAAACATACACATCGGAAGCATGCATTAGAGATATCATAAGATAATGCGGATTGTAGCCAACCCAACGCACCGCCTGCTCACACCCTAAATCCGCAATCTTGCCTTGTAACATTTCTAGGTAAGTCTGCTCTTCAGGTGTTGTATTAGGATAGGCAAACCAAAACTCTGTTCTTGGATTGGATACTAGGATTTTAGGGATAGCATCGATCAAAATCTCTACACGCCAGAAAGGATGCATACGACGGCTGTGTAGAACAACGTAAATATCCTCATCAACTCCAAACTCATGTCGGATAGAGATCCTTCTATTTTCTGCGTTTTCAAGTAGCTTTGCTTTTGGAACTCCCCAACTATTGATCCACAGTTTTTCAGATATATCAACCCCTACAAATTCCTGTGTGAGGCTTTTTGTCGCTAACGACCCCCACACCCCATCTACTTTCTGCAAAATTTGCTTTATGTATGCCCTCACAATGCGAGATTGCTTTGCGTGAACGTATAGATCGGGACCGTAAATCGTTAATACTACGGGAGCATTCCAAGGTAACAATGCAAATAGCCCATAAGAACTTGCTCCGTGGCAATCAATGAGGTCTGGAGCAACTTGCTTGACGACCCGCCATACCTGAAACATAGCAAACAAATAGTGAAGCTTGAACCGACTTAATATCTTTGGGAATCGAATACTACGCACTTCGTATGAAGCCTCAATATTGTTACGATGAAGAGTTATGATAGTAACGTCATGACCTAGCTTCGTCAGATTTTGAGCGTGACGCTGAAGTGTCACGTAATTTGCTCGCGCTAAAATGGCTATCTTCATAAGTTCACTTCTGTAATGCTATTTTCACAAACTACAATTTAGGGTTTATTCGCACTCTAGTATGTAATATGAGCATTGCGACAAATAGTGGTACAAGTATCGCTGCCACACCATTAATAGCCGTCTTTAATTCAGTTTTACTGAGAAATAGGACAAATACAAGCGAAAATGCAATAAAAAACAAGTAAGTCACAAGCATATGGGATCGGCGCACGAACCATCGCGCTACAAGACCAGAACACAGGCCAAAAAGTAGTGAGCCGGGAACGATTCCCCATGCGCCAAAATTTAAATACAATTCTCCAAACCAGCTAATCGGTACGCCACCACCAGTAGCCTCAAAACCCGTCATCTGACGCTTTACATATATACCAAGATTTACGCTCGGTTTGTCAGGCCACCAAACACGTGGGATTGGAGTAATGACTACCCAATAAAAAGTCTCCCCCCACAAATAATCAATGTCTTGAGGAACAAGCTCTACTACATTTGCAAAAGATTCAATACTATTGATAGTTGCACCACCTAACCAACTAGACAAAAATTGCTGCGAGTCTGAAAAATAGGCAAAAGAACGCGCCGCAACCAAGTCGACAGTTAGTTGTTGACTTGAATCTCGCCCTGCAATTGCACTTGCTTCACGCCAACCAATTCTACCGATCATTAACACGAAGTAGAGAATGACCATAATTAGCACATAACGACCATAAGGTAGGCGGTTAATGTTGAGATTTCCCACTCGAAGAAGTTGAATAGACATTAGAAACGCTACATAGAAAATGACCGGCCCCGCGGATCCCATACTCCCTAATACAAATAAATTCAAGAGAACATGCCCCCAAAATAGCATACTCTTATAAGCCCGGGGCCGACACATCCACCAAAGATAAGTTGCAGCTTGAAGAAACGTTGTGATGAAACGAAAATAATCTGTCGTTCGCAACCGATGTCTGTGCAAAATATTTTCAGCAAGATGCCGGATACCACCAGAAGAGGAGATAAACAGATAGTATCCAATCAACCCAACAATCGATAATAAAATTATCGCCAAGATCAATTTAGTGTTTGAAACTCTTGAACGTTTACTGAATAATATCTTGGCACGATGGTATTCTGGAAAAACAATCGCATAACTAATATAGAACATAAGCGACCCGATAAAAGCATAAAAAGTCGCCAAGGCAAAAGATGGAAGTCTTGTATCGTTTAGCACATAATTTAATGAGCGGCTGTGCCCGCCCAACATCAGGAAGGTGCTACTTAATACGTACCCCATTGATGTCATTGCAAAAAAGGTGTAAGGTTGAATAATAAGCGAATTATTCTTTAGTATTTGAAATAAAGGTACCAAGAGGACGAAAAGCAATCCTGTTGATGAAATAATGGCAAGCCAATACCATGGAGAAAATCCAGAAGATAAAACGGCAACAAACATGACAATTATGATAAGAAAGGGCAATATCACGTTAGTTTGTTGACGGTTTTTTATTGTAGAGTGATACATTGAAGAATAGCCTTTACTGTGACTCGAACCCTAAATTTCGTCAGGCGAAACGGGTACCACTGTGTTACTTCCAAGTGGATACAGAATACCCCCTTTACCATTACAATACCTGAATCAATTCTGCATACTCAAATCACCTTGTTCACACATCAGAAAAATGCTGGCACACAGGTCAGGGTAAATTTGTCCTAGCGCATAACATCCATCTAAATATTCAGTTGAAATAATATCAGTTTGCAGTAGACGATCCCACTGAAAATTTGCCAACGCCTTAAAGAAGACACCAGTTCGATAGACAACTTTCAGCCCAGCCTGCTGTGCATCTCGTTCAAGCGTATCTAAGGTATATGTGATCCTATGACCATGTTTTGCCTCAGCAGGCGTAATTGCGGAGTTGTGACTGATCAACCCCATCTTCACAGCAATTTGCCGAGAAGGTGCATTGGCATTGGGGCATACTAAAAACAGGCGTCCGCCAGGAGCCAACCACTCTTCGTTGATTCTTCGCAATAAGCCTATCGGATCATCTAAATGTTCCAACACGTGTGTCAGCACAATGTTTTCATATTGGTGTTCCAATTCAACGACTTCAAAGAGCGAATTTATGTAGGTTACCTGATCACCTAATCTGCCTTTAGCAACTTCGATTGCTTCGTCAGAAGCTTCGACACAGTCTACTCTATCAAAGAAAGGTAACAATCTGCGTGTAAAGTCCCCCTCAAAACTACCTAGCTCAAGACAGTTGCCTGACTTGAAGAAGGGTGTAAATGACCGAATCATGAACGGGTGCATCACGTCATAGTCAAATCCGTATGCGTATTTCCGTCCAGCATTGTCTTTTGATTCTAAGTTGTAGTCTCGATCCATTGAAAATCCTGATTTGAGTTATGTTTTGCTAATGCTTTACTTTGCCGAACTAAAAGCTCAAGTGAAGTCTATGAGTTACAGTTCAGAATGAGGTGATTTGCTAAGTTATGATGGGTTATGGTTACAAATTTTAAGTTCCTCGGCATAACTTGGCAGCACCGAATCCATACTTTCCGAATTGGTTTCCGTTGTACAAAAGATACCAATCATCATCCATGCTAAAAATGTGCGGATAGCAAATCATTTCCGAATCCCAACCGTCTTCAGAAACATCAACGCCCCCAATAGAGTCTGCTCGATGCCACTTGTCTAAGTTTTCTGACCAAGCGTAACCAATCCGATATGCATTTTTCGAATTGGTTCTGAAATCTATCGCTGCCCGATAACAAAAGAACATGTGATATTTACCATCAAAACAAGCAACCGTCGGCAGTGCTTGGCACTCATTCTCGCCAAGCATATCTGATATGATTGGGATACTGTTTCGTTGCCAATTGATGCCGTCATCCGACGTGGCATGTGCAATTTTGTACACACGTGCTGGTGCGCCATCTGTTTCCGCAGCGTTTAGCCACTTGTTCGCAAAGAGATAGAACATATGAAACTTGTCATCTATCTTGAGAACAAACGGGTCGCCAATTACATAGGGTTCATGAAGAGAAGCACCAAGAATAGGCCCGTCCCCCAACCGCTTAAATGTTTTTCCTTGATCTGAACTAACGGCTACACCAATGGCTGTATCTATGGGTACTGATACCCTTCGGCTGATTCCGCTAATGTATCCATAAACTTGATCATCAAATCGCACCACATTTAATGGAAAGATGCCATGTTGATCAAAACACCCCAAATCGCCTAAAGGTATGACCGTATTTTCAGACACATACCGTTGAGTCTTCAAATCTTTTTCAAACTCAACATATGCAATATGACTCAGAAACTTTCCACTCTCGTCTTTTTCTCTAGAGGAGAAATATATCCTCACGAAGTCGTCAAACACTAGTGCCTGTGGTGCTTGTGCATATTCATGGCAATTATTGGCCAAAGTGACAGTTGTGGGATCAAAAATAAGACCCAGCTTTTCCCATTTCATAACTTAGTTGAGTTCCCCAACAAGTTGTGCTAGCCCAAAACCAGATCTGCCAATTTGATTTCCTTGGTATAGCATATAAATCTGACCCTCTAACTCAAAGACATGCGGATAACTAACGCTATCGCCATTCCATCCGCTAGATGAAACTGAAATCCCAGCTAGTTCATCTTGTCGAGTCCAATTGAACAAATCCTCAGAGGTCGCATATCCAATTTGGTAACCGCGTCCACGAGACTTGAAGTCAAGATGGTAACGATACGAAAAGAACATATGGTACTTTCCGTTCTTCCAAAAGACATCTGGGCATGCTTGGCATTCATTCTCTTCCAAAAGGCTCGGCATAATATCTCTGCCATGCTTTTTCCAGCAAATCCCATCAGAAGAGGTTGCCATCCGAATTTTGTAAATTGGCTCAGCTCGACCAACTGTTTGCACCCACTTTTTTCCAGAAACATACCAGAGAACCCAAGTGTCACCATACTTACGAATGCGTGGGCTGCCATGTATAAAGGGTTCATCAAGACCATAAGACAAAACTGGCCCCAATCCTATTCTTTCAAAAGATTCTCCGTCGTTACTTGTCGCAACGCCAATTGCAGCATTAAACGGAACTGCTTCGCAACGAGTCCACCCAGCATAATATACTCGTATTTCATCATCAACTTGTATTATTGAAGCTGGGTATATCCCAAATTCGTCAAATGCACCTAATGTACCTAACTCCATTATTGGCTTAGGAGAAATTCGTAAGATGTTGAAAAGATCGTTGCGATCAACGTCAATGAACCCTGTTTGACTCACATACTGCCCATTCTCATTTGGTGCCAGTCGAGAAGAGAAATAAATTCTGACGAATTCATCAAACGGCAACGCACAAGGAGATTGTGAAAATTCTTGGATCCAAGAGCTATTTGTAATTTCACTAGGGTTAAAGATTCGCCCTAACTTTTTCCAGCTAAACATGATGGTTGATATGTTGCTCCTTTGGTAGCTTACACAGTCTGCGTGCCCCAGTTTTCAAACTGCCGTAGTAGTAATCGTCAAAACCTGCTGCGGTCATTAAGTCGAATACTCGTTGCATATTGTATTCGACACGATGAAGCCTAAACTCTCCATCAAAGGTTGCAAAGGCGGCACGTGGGTCACCATCTCGTGGCTGTCCAACTGATCCCGGATTGCAGTAGACTTTATCACCGAAATTATGAATGCTTTGGATATGCGTGTGGCCTGACGCAAAAAATTGACCTTCGACACGTTCAAAATAATCGGCCGAAGGTTCCCACAAATACTCGTCAATTGGGTCTGCCCATCCCGCATGTACTAAGCGAAGGTTGTCAACCCGCAACTGTACTCTAAAGCTGTCTAGCCACTGTTTATTTTCAGCCGTGATTACTTTTCTTTGGTAGCGTAAACAATCGTTTACGCTGTTTGAGCGCGGACAAAATCCTCCTCCCATCATGTACCAATCGTGGTTGCCGATTAGACAGATCGCACCTCGCTCACGCAAATACTCACAACACTCGTTGACCTGTGAATAGTAACCAACTACATCACCCAGACAATAAACTTGGTCAACTTTCATGGCATCTAATTGCATGAAGACAGCTTTCAATGCTTCAAAGTTCCCGTGAATATCAGAAATTAAACCAATCAAAGTACGACGTAGTCCTCTGTATAGCGCACTGCGTAGCCAAAGCTGACTTTTGGCTGAACTGGCAGTACCCTATGCAAAAAGTAATCAACAGCCATTTGACACTCATTGTAACCAAATGCCGTGCGGAGCGATGTGGAAGATGAGATACGAGGATTTATCTCCAAGAGTTTGTATTGTCCATTGTCTTTTCTGAATTGAAAGTTTGTCGGACCTAACGGTTTGAAATATGCACAAAGATCACCAAAAACTTTTTCAGCTTCTTCCAGATCACAAACGGTTGCCTTTTCAGTAAATCCTTGGGCTGACAAAGAACGTTGCATACTTATGTGCGTGGTATACGAACCTTTGCCATCACCAAACACTGATGAAGTATATTCTTCGGCACTGCTGCCTACATATGACTGTGCGATATGAGATGTCCCAATCAATCCAGCAACAGAATCATACTCGGCTCGATTGTGAATAGTGGATATTCCTTTAGAGCCAAATCCCCGTTTTGGTTTGATCAAAAATGGAATCCCAAATCGTGCCTCAAGATAATCAAAATCGCTAGTCAACGTTGTTTCAATGACGTATGGAAGGTTGCTCTTGCTGAATTCGGAATAGAATAACCACTTATCTTTGCAAAGAGCAATCAGGTCACGATTATTTTGTGCGATCCGACAGCCTGTGGCCTCTATCAATTCCTGATGAGCCATCCAAGTGTATAAGTCAATTTCAATCCCAGGAATAAGTAAATCAATAGTGTATTGTGAAATTAGTTCACACAGCCAGCTAATGTAAGAGACATCAGCCGTCTTCGGTGCTACCTCTACGATGTCACAAAACTTTGGTGCCACTGAGTCAGAATAGATTGTAGTGCCAATTAAGGTTGCTTGAGGGTCGCCAAGCCGCAAAGATTTTAGGATTCCGTAGCCAACAATCCCACTAGCACCAGAAACAAGGATTCGTTTCATCAAGAGTTATCCCCTTAAGTGATCTACTCTGCGCGATTCTTCGTATTCCATCCTCTAGACTGATGGCTGGAAACCAATTGAGTGCTTCATACAATTCTGTTTCAATCTCACACTCATTGTCAGGAATGTTAGGCTTGTTTTTCAGAAAAATTAGCTTGGATGAACTATTGAACACTTTAATCGCTGTCTTTGTTACTTGACCATAAGATGTTGATGCTGGCGCAACACATGCGTACAAGCCAGTGAGCTTCTGTTTGACCGCACGGTTGATTGCGCTCGCAACATCTTCAACATGGATGTAATTGCGCTTTGGGTCATGGTGACCATATAGCGTCACATCTTCAGTGTTAGCTACTTTGTCCAAAATTGAAAAAAAGAAAGGCTGATGCTTTTTGAATGAGTCACCTGCTCCATAAATTTGGGAAGGTCGTATGATGAGTAGGGGGATGTTATATTTTTGACAGTACCATTGAGCAACTTCCTCGCAATGTTTCTTTGATAACGCATAAATGGAATAGAAAGGAGAGTTTTGCGCTAGGCTCACAAAACTTGTAGAAATGATGGTCAGCAATGAACAGTTTGTCACGCGGGCTAAATCACATACTTTAAGTGTGCCAGCAACATTAACCTCAACGGCATTAACCATATGACTAAGCTCATTTCCACCAAAACTTGCTGCAGTCAGTGTAATTGCGTCTAATTTCCTCGGAAACAGGCTGAAATCAAGCGGTGTCGTTAAATCCGCTTTGATGTCGCAGTCCATACGTCCAGCTGTTAACACGTTAGAATGTGTCATAAGCAGTGGTATTAAATGTTGAGCCAGCGACGAGCGACCACCGAAGAGGAGATGAGTCATATCGAGAAATTAGGCTTTGATCTGAGCAGCAATTCCCGCAGGTAGGGTAAGGTGGCAAAGCTGAGACCATAAGAGGATT
>CAYMGE010000076.1:12881-30805 GCA_964389925.1 uncultured Ardenticatenaceae bacterium | reverse complement strand
GCGCCTGACCAGCGGCGAGACCAGCTTGATATTCGTCAGTTCCGAAGTAGCCAAGTGCTGGCACAGAGCCGTCCTCAAGCAGTGGCAAACCAGAGTTGTACATGAAGACGTTGACACCTGCTTCAACAGCCGCAACGATGGCGGGAGTCTGGGCAGCACCGTCCCAAACGGGAACGGCGAGAGCGGTGCAGTTCTGGGCAACCGCCTGTTCAATCAGCTTCACCATGTCGGGGCCGATGTTGTCGTAGTTTGGCAGCGGAATCCATGTATAGTTGCTGCCAGCCGCCTCGACAGCCGCACCCGCTGAGTCAGCACCATTCTTCACGACAGCAAAGAACGCATCCGCACCACCGATAGCGCAAATCTCACGCACACCCGCACCGCCTGCTTCCACATCGTCATTTTGGGCAACTTGTGCGTCTTCTTCGACCATTTCCTCTGTTGGTTCATCGACGACCTCTGGGGCATCTTCCACAACAGGGGCTTCTGTCGCATCTGCCTGTTCTGGCTCTGGCGTGCTACACGCGAACAAGAAAACAGACATGAACATTGCTACGATTAGTAATAGGCTTTTAGAGTTCATTTGTCATTCTCCTTCAAATTTGATTGTGACCATTTGTCACTGTATTTGCGGCAATTAAATTTCGCCTTTTGATTGAACCAACTTGGAAAACAAGCATGGTGACTAAACTGAGTAACGGCGGTAATTGACAAGGGTTGTTCTTTCTCTCCGATAAAATCTCCAGTTGAGGTCGCTTGCATCCTACTAATGCTTTACTCTTGTTACGCAAACGTTTGCACGAATAAAAATTTTTGCTTACCTAAAAGGTCTAAGCTATTGTCGATTTGCTAGTTCAGCGGACTTGCTGTCGATTTTCGCGCAATGAATTGGCCACGCAACGTGAGTGCTTTTGATCCATTGCTTGAATTTGTGGGTTGCGCCAGAATATCCAGCAGCATCTTCACGGCCTCTCGCCCTAACTCATAGCCGGGTTGATGAAATGTCGTTAACGAAGGGGTGGTGTAAGAGGCAAATTCGATATTGTCAAAACCAGTGATAGAGATGTCAGTTGGAATTTGCAGACCAGCTTCTTGCACCGCTTGCATCACACCAATTGCCAGCAAGTCGTTGTAACAGACAATCGCTGTTGGTGGTTCAGGGAGCGCAAGCAGTGCCTGACTACCTTCTAGTCCATACTTTGACATGCCACCTTCGACATGTGCGACGTATTCATCGCATAAGGGGATGTCAGCTTCACGCAGGGCAGTTTCATAGCCGTGATAGCGCATCTCATTAAACTTCCCCGACCTTGAACTGCCGAGATAACTAATTCGGCGATGCCCCAGTTCAATCAAGTGGCGCACAACCGCCTTCATTCCATATATATCATCATGATGAACTAAGTATGAATTCGACCGATCCAGCGTGTCACGATTGTTGATAAGGACAAGCGGAATACCAAATTGGTTTAGCTGCTGTAAACGCTCTAGGTTCATCCTAGCATCGGTGATAATCAGTCCATCCACTCGTCGTTCAGCCATTGTCTGGATGACTTGCTGTTCTCGATGTGTGTCACGGTTTGATGATGCCACAAAAAAGCTGTAATCAACGTTATAGAGCGTGTCTTCAATGCCTCTGAGGATTTTTGAGTAGAAGGGATTATCGAGGCGGTTAACGATTACCCCGATTAAGTAAGAGCGGTTTGTTTTCAACCCCCGTGCCGCAGCACTTGGGACATATCCCATTTGAATTGCGAGCTTTTCAACCTTTTCTGACGTTTTGGCAGAAATGGCTGGGTGTCCGTTCAATGCTCTTGAAACAGTTGAATAGGAGACACCAGCCGCTTTCGCAATGTCTTTAATCGTAACCGTCATTCTCTTTCTTCCTCTTGGCAAGTTATGCAAACGTTTGCATAACTTTGTGCGATATTAACATTGTTTTTACGCCTTGTCAAATGTGTTTCTATGGCTGAGGCCTATTGTTCATATTTCACTGTCTGATTTGCATTCTCTTACCTTTATCTCGGTTCATTTTGCTGTCAAACATCCTCACTAGGTTGGAAAAACTCACCAAGCCGTTTTAATCCCCCTACTTCTGGATGCGCCCGCCCTGCCGTCGTGACCCGTAAAACCTCCTTTGGCAGCTGTTCAAAATTAGGCGCACAAGCTTTCGCACGCCTCCTCTCTATCATCATGTCTTGGGGGTAAGCAGGGTATTGCTTTCTTTGAGCATGGTAAGGTCGTTCTTCGTTCTTCCTCTTGCACATAAACCTAAGAGCGAATATTCAAACACGCTCTTAGGTCGTTTGATAAATTGTCATCGTTCTGCTCCATGTTTATGCAGAACAGTTCAAGAGTAGACGGTTTTTGACCATTGCTCGAATGTCATTTTGCACCATTTTGACATGCCAAATGTCATCACATGCCAAGCGAAGATGAGCAATCCTCTGCTATTTGGCTGTCTGTCACGTGACATTTATCACTTTTCTCACCACAGCCCAACACCTATAGTAAGCATCATCGAGAGTTTCTGGCGGGTACATAAAACGTACTGGTTACGCATTTATCCAAGTACCCGCTACACAACCATGTCAATAACAAAACCATTCCGCAACATCCCAGCGACATTTGTCGCCATCACGTTTGTCAGCATGATTACGGGCTTGATCGCCGATTGGCAAGCCGCGCCGCTTCTTGCGACCATTAGCTACACCATCGCCTACGTCACGGGGGGGACGTTTGGGGTGAAGGCGGCATTTGAATCGCTGCGCGAGTGGCGCATCGACATCGATTTACTGATGATTCTCGCCGCGATTGGCGCGGTTATCGTCGGCGCACCGTTTGAAGGGGCGATGCTGCTCTTTCTCTTTTCGCTCTCAAATGTGCTGCAAAATTATGCACTCGGCCGAACCCGCCACGCCATCGAAGCACTGATGGAGCTACGCCCCGCCCAAGCCAACGTGCTGCACGCTGGTGAAATGGTCGCCGTGCCAATTGAGGAGGTACGTGTTGGAGAGCAGTTCAGGGTTCGCCCCGGCGAGGCGATTCCGCTGGATGGTGTGATTGAATCGGGACAAAGCGCCGTCAATGAAGCGTCATTAACGGGCGAATCACTACCCGTTTCAAAATACGTCGGCGACACCGTTTTTGCTGGCACGATTAACGAAAACGGTTCGCTCGATGTGCGTGTGACCCAGCGTGCTGAAGATTCGACACTGGCAAAACTGATCGAGCTTGTCGAAGTCGCCCACAGCGAAAAGGCGAACACCCAACGCTTTATCGACCGGGCAGAGCAGTATTACGCGGTCGGCGTGATCGTGCTGACGATTGTGGCGATTGTGTTTCCGATTCTGGGCTGGCAGGAGTCGTTTGACAGCGCGTTTTATCGCGCCATGACGCTGATGGTCGCCGCGTCGCCGTGTGCGCTCGTCATCAGCACCCCCGCCACCGTATTGTCCGCGATTGGCAACGGGGCGCGACATGGCGTGCTGTTCAAGGGTGGCGTTTATGTCGAACGGGCGGCAACGATCAAGGTACTGGCAGTGGATAAAACGGGAACGTTGACGGTCGGCAAGCCAGCGGTGACAGACGTGCGCGTTGTGCGTGTGGGGCTGCATGAAGATGATTTGTTGCAAATCGCAGCGGCCGTCGAGCAGAAGTCGGAACACCCGTTAGCGCAGGCGGTCGTCAGAGCAGCGGTACAGCGCGACATCACCATTCCAGCAGTAGGTGAATTTGAGTCGTTGACGGGACAAGGGGTGTGGGCGACTGTTGATGCGCGACCCATCTTCGTCGGCAATCTGCGCCATCTCAGCGCACATAATGAAGCCGCCGCAATCCAACATGTCACCGCCTTGCAGTCAGAAGGCAAAACGGCCGTCGTGGTCGTGGAGCGACTTGAGGAAAAACTGTGCGTGTTGGGCGTGATCGGAATCGCGGATGTATTGCGCGAAAATGTGGCGGAGATTATCCAGCATATCCACAATGCGGGTGTCCCAAATGTCGTCATGCTGACGGGGGACAATGAGCGTGTCGCCAAACACGTCGGCAAGCTGGCAGGGATCGCTGAGATTCACGCCGACCTAATGCCCGCCGACAAGCTGCGTCTGCTTAAAGAATTGCGCGAAAAGTATGGAGCGGTGGCGATGGTGGGGGATGGGGTCAACGATGCACCCGCGCTGGCGACGGCCGATTTGGGGATTGCGATGGGGGCGGCGGGGACAGATGTGGCTTTGGAATCGGCCGATGTCATTCTCATGTCTGACGATCTCAGCAACATCCCCTACCTGATCGCCCTTAGCCACGCAACGCGCCGCACGCTGGTGCAAAACTTGACGTTTGCGCTGGGCGTGATCGTCGTCCTCGTTGCGGCTGTGTTGGGTGTCGGCCTTGCGCTCCCGCTCAGTGTCTTGGGACATGAGGGCAGCACCGTGATCGTTTCACTCAACGGTTTGCGGCTATTGGGCTTCAAAAGGTGATGTTTGTCACCCCAAAAGGGTGCAATTTGCCTCTATTGTCACAGTGCGAACAGGATTATGCTTGTCGTGTATGGAGGTGTGTTTCGAGATTTGCAAATCCCGAAACATCCAACAAATGGGAGACCTTATGTTTATCGCATTGCTGTTGATCACCTTTTTTGTTGCCATTCTCTGCTGCTTCTTGGTTGCCAAGCTGTTCGAGAACCCGATCACGGTCATTCTCAATCGGCTTGTCACGGAAGAGTTGGGCGCATCGTGGCGACGCTACATCATTTTTGCCATTTACGTCGTTGGCATCTCTGGTGGCGTGCGGATTTGGGAACTGGAGAAGTACATCACGCCCCAACGCGACGACCTTGCGCTGACGCTCAACTGGGAACGCTGGATTCTCGAACTCTATCGCACCATCATTTCGACCCTGCAAAGCGTGGCGTGGATGCTGTTGGTTTTCTTCATCTTCGCTCTGATCGCCTACGTCATCATGCGTGGCTTTGAGTTGCGTCAGCAGAAAGCGAGCGCGACGTGAAGTTTGCCGTTATTGCTACCGAAAATTGTTGACCGTGTTTGTCAAGGTCAACGATTTCTATGGGAGGTTATCATGTTTGAACGAATTATTGTGCCGCTTGATGGGTCTAAATTAGCTGAGAACGCGCTGATTCCCGCCAAACAAATCGCCGCGACCTATGGGGCGAATCTGTTGGTTGTACAGGCGATTCAAAAGGAGTTCTACGTCGTGACCGATCCAAACGGCGGCGTGAGCTTTTGGCCTGACATACCAGAAATAGAGCTAAGGCAGCACGCCGAAGCGTATTTGCACTCAGTTGCAGAAACGCTCACTCACCCTGCCGACATTCGTGCCAACATTGGCGAACCTGCACAGGTCATTCTCGACGTGGCGGCACACGAGGGCGAGAGTTTAATCGTCATGTCAAAACGCGACCATTCTTGGGTTGAGCGCTGGCTCTATGGCAGCGTGACGGGGCGCGTGATGCCGTTTGCGCCGTGTCCTGTTTTGGTGGTGCATGATGGAGAAATACCCCAGCATATCCTGCTGACCCTCGACGGCTCTAGCTTTGCCGAGCATATTATTGCGCCCTCACTCGCCCTTGCACGCGCATTTGATGCGAAGATCACGCTGCTGCACGTCGAGGAGGCGGACATTCATCACGATGAAGAGGTTGAGGCGCAGCTTGCCAAGACAGACCCCAGTCTAGCCGACAATTACCGCGTCGAATTTTATGACCAATCTCGCAAATATCTGCGAATCGTCGCGGCGCGTTATCCAGAGTTAGACATTGAAATATGTGTCGAACGCGGTAAACCTGCACAACGCATCATTGACATCGCCAACACGCTGGAGTGTGACCTGATCGCCATGAGTACGCACGGTCACACGGGGTTTGCTCGCTGGCGATATGGTAGTGTTGCGAACAAGGTGCTACATCACGCGCCTGTTGGATTGTTGGTTAGTCGGCCCAGCGATTTGTAAGTTGTGTAGAGGTTCCGCGATTCCGAAGAGGCGGTTTTGGTAACGTGATGGAGAAGGTTTTGCGGGCGACGGATCGGCCGACGTTGATCATGCGCCCATAGCTTTGACAGTATGACAAATGGCAGCGAAAAATGTGTCATTTGGCACTCTGCCACACACGCTGATTCTGTTAAGCTTATTTCATTGACAGCCGCACAACCCTTCACCCCAACAGTCGTCCGGGTCAGAAATGATCTGGGCGATTGAGGTTGTCAATGACGTGAAAATTGACTTACTTTCAGTGGCTTTCCAACTCTGGACCCCACACCTTCGGAGGTATAACATGAAATTCCGTGATTTAGTTCCCCAACGAAAACAAGCCAACCCACCCGTCGAACGCCATCCATTTTTGACAATGCAGCGCGAGATGAACCGCCTATTTGAGAATTTTGCTGATGGGTTTGACTGGGATTGGACGATGGCAGAGGCTCCGTTTTCGCCTGTTGTTGATATGCGTGAGGCGGACGGGAAGTTGCTGATTTCGGCCGAACTGCCCGGCATTACGCCCGAAAATGTCAAGGTGACGACTCTCAGAAATCGGCTTTGCATTGAAGGTGAAAAGCGCAGTGAGACAGATAAGGAGCGCGACGGCTACCACTACACCGAACGCGCTTATGGCAGTTTCTCCCGCTCGCTGACGTTGCCAGAAGGCACGGATGTCGATTCGGCCGAAGCGGTCTTCAAAGATGGCGTATTGCGACTTGAATTTGCCAAGACCCCTGCCGATGTTGATGCACACGAAATTCCGATAAACGCATAACACGCTCACAAACGGTGAATGGCAGATGGTTTGCCATTCACCGTCCCCTCAAACCGTCTGATGCACGCCCCGCACAATCATCTCATGCACCTCCGCATAGCGATCACGCACCCGCTGCACCAGCGCATCCCGCAACGTCTCCCCCTGTAGCTCACGCCGCCGCAGCTTGTCCAAATGATTTGCCAGCACATCGTCGTATAAGGCGGCCTTGACCCATTTCACAAAATCACCGCGCTCATGATGATAGTGGAGGGCGGCGAGGGGGCAACTCTCTGAGGCTCTCCTTGAACTCATACAGGCTGGCCGCCTCTGCATCAACGAATTTGTCTGGTGTGCGGAAGCGAAAGCGGTAGGGACGCGGCAGGGGCAAGTCGAGGTATTTATAGAGGTGGCGAACGTGAGGAATGCGGCGTGCGGCGGGGCGTAAGCGAACCAGCGTTTGCTCACACAGCCAAATGCTACCCATCGGTGTCGTCGCCAATCGCGCCAAGCTAGGGATGGCGACCTGTGCGCCCAGCACCTGCGCTTCCTCTGTCCGCTCGATGCGTGTGAGCAAGTAGCAATTGAGTTGCGCCAAGATGTCGGGCGCGATCAGCATGGGGCGATAGGAGACAATTGCACACCCTTGCGTCAACAGCAGCGGCAAAAACGCGGCGATGAGCGGCTTGTTATCAGGGGTCAAGAAATGTTGCGCCTCTTCCAAGACGATCCACTGTGGTCGCAAGTTGTGTTCACGAAGAGGGCGCAAGACGTGCAGCAACTCCTCAATGTAGTCGGCGCGTCGGTCAACTGGATATTCACACAGGTCGAGAACGACAGAGATGGACGCTTCATCGAGCAGCGTCGTGATCACGCTTGGCGTAGGCAGCGTTTGTGCATCGCCGTATATCGCCATGATGCCGGGCAATGCACGCAAGTTGCGAAAATCCCCTTCAGGATCGATCAGCAACACCTGATACCCTTTCAGGTGCATCTCCTCGACCAACAGACCTGTCACCCACGATTTACCGGTTGCGGAATCCCCGAAAATCCCATAGTTGCTGTTCAATAGGTCAGAGCAGGCGACCATGACAGGACGGTTTTGGTCATCTTGCCCAATGTGCATTTGATGCTTGCGCGAGGGGGGAGCGGCGTGCGCGTTTGCGCCAGCCAGTGGGTGTCGAGCGTGGCGAGAACACCCGCCGCGCCCGGCAACTCTGTCACGATGTCGGCGACGTTGCGTAGTCCCACCACCGCATCAGCGACCGCGATCCCCGTTTCAGCCAAATTGAGTAGCGATAGATCATTTTCGCCATCGCCAAATGCGACCAAATTGCGCGGCGAGTAACCTGTAAGCTCCAACATCCGCGTCAAGCCTGACCCCTTCGCTGCGCCCGGTGGCGAAATCATAATCGCGCCTTTGTTATGCACAATGGCGGCATCACTGCCACAGTCGCCCAGCACATGCCAGATCGTCTTTTCATGCTGGCTCCATGAGGACACAATCGCCAGCCCATATTCGAGCGGTACGCCGGCTTGCTCCAGCGCACGGACGAGATGGGGATCGACCTGTCCAAACGGCATGAATACGTCATCTAGGCCGCGCATCGTCAGGACTGCGCCGTTCTCCCAGACAATGCCTGTAAAAAGGTCGGCAAGTTTACCCAAATCGACCGTATCATATTGACGACCTGTGACGAGAAAGAGCGAATAGTCAGCATGGGCAAGCTGGGTGAGGGCGAATTGCAGTTCGGCCGAAACGACCCCATGTTCAGCCAGCGTGCCATCATAATCAAATGCCAAAACACGTCGGTACATACAGCCTCCAAAGTTGGCGGACGCACGACTGCTGGTTATACAGGAGTCGCACGTTTTGTGTACTGCACGGCTTGCGAATCGTCGTCAGGATCGGCCGATTTCACCACCAAAACAGATTGCGACGCATGACGCACAACGCGCTCGGCAATGCTGCCCAACCGCCAACGGGCAAGTCCGCTACGCCCGTGCGTCGTCATGACGATCAGATCGCAAAGGTGACTTTCGGCCGATTGCAAGATCAGGTGAGCGACATCACCCCCTTCGATTAAGATGCTTTCGGCCGAAACTCCCCGCGAGCGTAACGCCTCAACATGTGTGTGAAGATGCGCCGCCATCTCCACCATTTGCCGCGTGGTGTCGGCTTCGGTGACATGGCGTGGTTTTTGAAAAACGGTCAATAGCACCAAACCCGCCCCAAACGCCTCCGCTAGCGAAGCTGCATACGGCAGGGCGCGTTCGGCAAACGTTGAGCCATCGAGTGGGATGAGTATTTTTTTGTCGTACATCGTCCGCACCTCCGTGAAGTTCGATCAAATGTCATCAGTAACGCTATGCGCTGCGTTGCGCACCAGCAGCACAGGCACATCGGCCGAACGTACCAACCGCTCCGCCACGCTGCCCAGTAACCAACGCTTGATACCACTGCGCCCATGCGTCGTCATCACAACGAGATCGATCACGCCATTATTCGCCGCGCCCACCAGCGCATCGGCAATCCGCCCTTCTTCGATAATCTGTTTGTGAACGATCAGTCCTTCGCTACGCAGCGAGCTTTGCAACCCATTGAGATAGCTGTGGGCGTGTTCAATCGCTAGGCGGCGTGTTTCGATGATGAGTTCGGCAGATTCAGCCGCCATATACTCGGTCACATGCACGACATGACAGAGTGTGATCTCGCAATCAAACTTCTGCGCCAACGTCCGCGCCGCATTCAGCGCACTTTCGGCAAACGCCGACCCGTCCAACGGAACCATAATTTGCTTAAACATCGTGTTGCTCCAAAATTTCTTCAATATAGTTTTCTGACTGGCGTAATAGCAGCACGGGAATCTCCGCACCGCGCACAACCCGTTCTGCCACGCTGCCCAACAGCCAGCGCGACACGCCACTACGACCGTGCGTGTTCATCACGATTAGGTCCGCATCCATCACGGCGATCAGTGCCAATAGTCGCTCTGCAACAGGTGCGCCTTCGATCATGCGAGCTTCCAGTGTGATCGGGGCAGTTTGCCACTGTTCTTTGACTCCTTCTAAATACCCCTGCACCTCTGTCACAATCTGTTGTTGCAGAGAGAGATAGAGATCGGCCGCATCGGGCAGCCCCGTCATAAAGCGAGAGGCGCGTATTTGGGGAGACGACGCGACGCGCACCAGCGTCACCTTCGCGTCAAACGCTTGTGCCAAATTGATTGCTGGCTCAATCGCCGTTTCTGCCAGTTCTGAGCCGTCGAGTGGAACGACAATGTGTGTGAACATGGGAACTCACTTGCCGATAAATCGGCCGATAAGTAACGTCGTAAAACGTGAAGCGTAAAACGTAGAGCATTACGTTTTACGTTTTACGCTTTACGTTTAGTGTAGAAGATTCCCCCAGCCAACTTAACTGCAAAATGTCATACGAATGTAGTGACATTCCTCACTCTGGCGGTGACTCGTTCAGACATACACTATGGGCAGTTAACAACTTACTAACAACCAAGAGGTGCAAAAATGACCACTTTTACAGGCAAGGCTTTCGGCCGAACACAACCTATCGAATTCTCTAGCAGTGCAGCAACTTACGCTCTCGTTGGACTCCGTTTCATCATGGGCTGGATCATGTTCCAAGGCGGTATTGTGAAACTGCTCGACTCTGAATGGACGGCCGCAGGATTCTTGAAGTTTGCGATTCCAGAAGGCAACCCATTTATCAACCAGTTCGCAGCGATGGCTGGCAATCCTGTGATTGACTTCCTCGTTCCGTGGGGGTTAACGCTCACTGGCATTGGCCTCATGATCGGCGCGTTTGTGCGCTGGAACGCATTTTGGGCGGCGTTCATGATGGTGATGTTCTGGGCGGCATCGCTGACGGGTGGCTTGCTGCAAGGACTCCCGCTCGAACACGGCTGGGTGATGGACGACCATCTCGTGTACGCCCTTCTGCTCTTTGCGCTCGGTGCATTCGGCGCAGGTCGCATCTTCGGCGCAGACGCAACGCTTGAGCGCACCGAATTTGTCGAGAAGCACCCACAGTTGAAGTGGCTGCTCGGCTAACAAAACGCTTCTTTTTTCCCTTCTCCCTTCCAAATGGAAACCCATCTCGCGTGAGATGGGTTTTTATCCTTTGTTCAGCCAATTGGCTCATGAATCAATTAAACGCTGCTCGCCAAGGCTTTTTTAGCCAAGCTGTATTTTGACTAAAACGTATGGAATTAAGCGATGATACTGCTCGTATTCGTTTTGGATGACAGTCGGTTTTTGAATGATATTCTGGCTGCATGGGACGCGCAAGATGTGCGCGGCGTGACGATTTTGGAAAGTACGGGCATCAATCGCGTGTTGCAACGGGATGCACCCTCACCGATTTTCGGTGGCTTTGCGACACTGGTTGGGGTCAACCGCACAGGGAACAATACGCTGTTTGCAGTGCTTGAAAGTCAGGAATCGGCCGAAAAGCTAAAATCAGCGGCCGAATCTGTGCTAGGTGACCTCAACCAGCCCAATACGGGTATCCTCTTTACGCTTCCCCTTTCGGCCGTCTGGGGCTACAAAAATCATCACGACACAGAGGAATAGTTCGCAATGGTTTGGCTCACCTTTTTTCTAAGTAGCCTGATCATCGTGATTGCGGCGATCAAGCTAGCTGAATACGCCGACATCATCGCTGTTCGCACCAACATGGGCAGCTTGATTGTGGGAACAATTCTGCTGGCTGGAGCGACGAGTTTGCCTGAACTGCTCTCATCGCTCAGCGCGTTTGCGGTTGGGGAACCAAACTTAGCGGCTGGCAACTTTTTAGGCAGCAATATGGTCAACATGTTGATCTTAGCCATGATCGACCTGCTGACCTTTCGCGTTCCGCTACTGCGCCGCATCGCCCTCACGCACACGCTCACCGCCACCTTAAGCACCATCCTCATGCTCAGCGTCATCTGTTTTATGGTTCTCGATATTGGCTGGGCAATCGGCTGGATGGGTGTCGATAGTCTCCTTTTGAGCGCGCTCTACCTGTCTGGCGTGTGGCTGATCCAGCGCGAGCAAGCCAACACACAAATTGGGACGCAACCCCTCACTATCGTCGATGAAACATTTCCCTCACTACGGCGGGGAGTGGGCGGTTTTCTCGTTGCGTGTGCAACGCTTGTCGTCGTCGTGCCGTTCATGGTGCGTGCCAGTGCTGAAATTGCCGCGATCACGGGGGCGGGAACCACGTTTATCGGCACGGCACTACTTAGCGTCGTCACGTCGTTGCCAGAGCTGATCGCGGCTATCGGCGCGGTACGCCTTGGTGCGCTTGATTTGGCGGTCGGCAATCTATTCGGCTCAAGCGTTTTCAATATGTTGGGGTTGGGCGTGGCCGATCTGTTCTTTACGTCTGGCAACCTGCTGGCAAGCATCGACTCCAGCTTTATTCTCGTCGTCATCTTGGGGTTACTGATGACGAATATCGCGCTCTTTGGCAATTTGTCTCGCGTCGAGCGGCGTATTGGGTTTATCGAGCTAGATGCGCTGTTGATTTTGCTGGTCTATGTTGGTGGCATGTACGCGCTGTTTGTGCAGGGGTAGCGACATGCAGCGGTTTTACCTCGCAGGTTGTTGGAAGGGGGCGGATTGCCAATCTGCCCGACAGAGTTGCCAACTTTTCAAAAGCTGGCAACTCTCAGGAAGACATCTCATTTTCACGAACCGCACTATTCCCACTAATCCTGCCGCTCACTCGCGCCAATATCACATGGGTTGCCATCGGCCGAATTTCCATTGCCATCCTGACCGATGCGCGTCAATCCGTTCTGGTCGAGCGCGTTGATCGGCACGGCTTGGCAGACCGCGTCGTCGCCACCGTCTAGGGCGGGGCTGCCGTCTGACAGCGCGTGGACGGGGGACGGGTTGTTGCTAATAGTGCCTGGAAGCGGCTCAAGCAGCGGATCCGTTGCAGGCCAATCACTCCCCATCGTCAAGTTGCAGGTGTCATCAGTCGCTATGTTGTGTCCCAGACTGGTGACGGTCGTGTTGAAGCACGCGCTATTGACGACAGTTGGATCGTCTGACGTTGGATTGGAAACGATTGTGTTGACCAGTTCAATCGTGCCGCCAGCCAGCGTGTTTTGGGTGCGAACAGAGCCTGTGCTGTTGATGCCGACGTTATCGGCAAACGTGCTGTTGATCGCCTTCAACGTTGCGCTGGAGCCGAGATAGACCGCGCCACCGGGAGCCGACGTTGCCTCATTGCGATTGCCTGAAACGGTCGCGTTCGCAATCTCAACTGTGCCAGTCGCGTAGACTGCGCCGCCGAATAGTCGGTTGTTGCTCGGCAGGATGCGGTTATAGACAATGGCACTGTTGTGCAGCGTTAGGTCGTTCGTTGCAATTGCACCCCCATTGGCGGTGGCGCTGGATTGCAGAATCGTGGTGTGATCGACTGAGGCGTTGTGACTGTGGATCGCGCCGCCTGAGCCGAACGAGGCGCGATTGTTGGCAAAGAAGCTGTTGTCAACGGTGAGCGTCCCGACCGAAATCGCGCCCCCATTGCCCTGCGCCGCGTTGTTGACGAAGCTCGCATTGTTAATCGTCGCAATCGTTGCATAGACAGCACCGCCGTCCCCGCTTGACCGCACCTCATTACCGACAAATGATGCGCCGTCAATGTCGAGTGAGCCGTTGACGTGAATTGCACCACCACCTCTGTAGGCGCGGTTGTCAAAGAAGCCACCACTGATAGTGGCGGAGCCAGTCACATTGATCGCACCGCCGCCGCCAAAGTTGTTGGTGTTGTTGCGGAACAGCGCGGACGTGATCGTGAATTCGGCCGAATCGTCATCATCCCGATGGAAGACAGGCGCATCGCCGCCCACGTTGTCGCTAAACGTTGTGTTGAGAATCGTCACATCGGTGCCGTTGCTGTTGATTGCGCTGCCAACCGAGTAGTCGCCCAACTGACCGCTGATCTCGCCGCCGAGCAGCGTCAGTTCGCCGCCGCGTGTGTAGATGCCAAGACCGTGCGCTGGCGTGTAGAAGCCGTCGCCCTGAATGTGTACGCCGCCCAGTTCGAGCAGCCCATCTTGGTTAAAGATGCCGCACCCCTGTTGGCACGCCTCGCCGCCGCCAAACGCATTCAGCAGATGTGAACTGGTGATGCGTGCAGAGGTTGCGCCGTCCGCGAAGTAGAAGATACCGCCGCGCACCGCGCCGTTGCCTTGCGCGTAGATGCCTTCGGCCGTCAGAGCTGTGCGAGCCATCCTTGCGCCGCCTCCCTCGTTCCCCGCTTCATTGTCGATCAGGCTTGTGCCGTTCATGTTGACAAAGGTCAGCGAATCGCTGTTGACGTAAATGCCAGCCCCATCCCATGCGGTGTTGTTGGCGATGCTCATGTAGAACGTGTGGAGACGACCCTTTTCGGCAAACAGCGCACCGCCATACCCGCCGCCGTTCCCGTACATTGCGGCATTGCGAATGGTGGTAAACGCACTATCACCCGTGCTGTAGCCACCCGCGCCGAGATTACCGCCGTTGCCAGAGATGTTGCCATCGCGGAACGTCAATTCACCCTCGCGGTTGTAGAAGCCGCCGCCATTCTGTGCGCTGTTGCCCGTGATGGAGCTATAGGCGATTTCGCAAGCCGCGCCATCCGCATAGATACCGCCGCCACTCGTCGCAAAGTTGGCGTTAACCGACGACGTGTTGATGTTGAGGCTGCCTGCACTTTGGCGAATGCCGCCGCCGTTGTCGTTGGCTGTGTTGCTGTCGAGCCAGCTTGCACGGATGTAGGTGTCGCCATGTAGGTTAAAGATACCCGCACCTGAGACGGCTGTGTTAAAAAGCAGGCTTGTGCGCGTCAGGTCGAGTTCACCTTCGGCGTATTGGACGATGCCGCCGCCGAAATCGGCCGAATTCCCCTCCACATGTACATCGCGGGTCGTCAGCCGCCCGTTCTCGTTAAAGATCGCGCCACCCCACGACGAGCCGTTGACCGCCTCTGCCGTGTTGGCTTGCAGAACGGAGTCAACCATCGTCACGTTTGCGCCAAACCCCGCCTGATTTCGCAACATCCGCAGACCCGCGCCGCGTTCCGCCTTGCCGCTCTGCAAGATCAACCCTTCAAAGACGTAGGCATGTCCGCCCGCTACCGTGATAACGGAGCCAGCGTTGCCGCCATCAAGCACCGTCTGATACGTCGCCCCACGCAGACCAAACGGCCGATCAATTGCCAAATTCTCAGGGTAGTAACCCGTCGCAATTTCGGCTCCCGCACAAGCAGCATCGTCGATAGCCGCCTGAATGGTCGAGTAATCGGCAGGGACTTGGCACAGTGCTGGGGTCAAAAATGAGCCGACATTGTGGTAACTGCTCCAACTGTCGCTCTGTGGCAGATACTCGCGTATGCGAACGTGATACGACGTTTCAGGCGCGAGTCCCGTGATGACAAAGTGACCGCGTGTGTTGTTATATGTTGTGCCAGCGACGGTGTAGGAGCCAGTGGCTGCGTCGGCATAGCTGACTTCAAAGAAGCCACCATCCGTTGGGTCGCTTGTGATACCCCAGTTGATGTCCAAGTTTGCACCCACCGCGCCGATTGATGTCCACGATATGCCAGCAGCGCGACTGATGTTTCGGGAATTGCAATTCCCGAAACACGCCTCATCTAGTGTATCTTCAGCCTGTGCCATCGACGCAACGCCACCGACCAGCACGACCGCTGCAAACAGCATCACCCGTTTGCCAGCGTGCCGCCGATTGCGCCAGAGGACATGCACCGTCACAATTGCAATGACACCCCAAAGCAATGCCAAATCGACTTGGCGTTGTGTTGTGGTAACGGTTGTCTGCCCAACTGCGGTTGGCGTTGAACTGACGGGGATCAGGGTGTGAGCTGGTGCGGACGAGATCGGATTGCCGCGATAGCCGCCGTTGGTCGGCACGGCGGACACAGTGGCAACGCTGGCGAGCATCGGGGGTGTGCCGCTGACGGTGCAGGTCACTTCGGCCGATTCTCCCCCCGCAATCGCCGCCAAACTACTGTTACACGTTGGCTGTTCGCTGTCTGTCACCAGCACATTTTCAAGACGGCTCTCGCCTGTATTCTCGATGAGGTACGTTAATGTTACGGCCTGATCGCGTGCGGCGGAATCGGCCGATGCGCTCACCGATAGCTTGACCCCAACTGGCGCAACCGCCACTTTGACACCCGTCGTTGCCGATACGGTCTCATCGTCGCTAACCGCAACGGTCGCCTGACTGACAAACAGGGGCGACATTGCCGTTCGCTGACAGCGATAGGTAGCAACGCCCCCCACTGCGAGTGTGTCAAACGTCGCCGCGCAATTCGCCCCCATCTGTTCCGTTAGCTGTACATTGCTAATTACTTCATCACTATTGTTCGTTATCGTGTAGGTCAGTTCGATTGGCTGCCCATCAATTGCGGTTGCTGGTGTGGCAACGATTTCAATTGAAAGCGGTTGGTCAACTGCTGTGTCCACAGCCTGCGTCGGTGTTGATGAGAGTGTGAGAAGCCCTAAAATCGCCAACCCAAAACACAGCACCCAAAGTTGAAAGGTACGAGGATGTCCCATCATATTCTCCTTTCATCCGCAATTCCTGCGTTCCCACAACTGCACCACGGTCATGCTGCGGATGAGGACGACAAACGTCAGATGCAGCACCTGAGAGCAGCGGAATTCAGACCGCAAGATCACTATAGCAGAGTGACCCATTTTTTGCAGTGTCAGATGTAATGATGAGGAGGGTCGATTGTCATATCGTCGGGATTTGCCCCTACTTTTTTATGTCCTGCAACAGAAAAATTTCTCTCTGCTCAAGTGTGACCCGTTCATCAAAGGCGGTGTAGAGAATGCCGTTGTCCGACCACTGTAGTTTGATGTGATGTTCGCCAGCGGGGATGGGGATACGGGCGGTGATGGGTTTAGGGGTGTAGAAATCGGCCGAATCGACCCCCACCTCCCACACCGTCACCTCATCGACAAACAGCGTCACCATCACTTCTTCGTTGGCGTTTTTCGGCCGCTGCATCACCCCGTTCAACCCCACAAACATAACATCGATTAAAAAAGGCTGCGGAGAATGCCTAACCGCTTTTTAATTGCCAGTTTGAGCCACAATCATAGGGCTTCTTGCCCATTATGTTGACCAAAGTGGCGACGGTGGCGGTGTGGTCAACGAAGTAGTTTTCGCGGTCTTCGATGGCGACCTTCTCCCAACGCACGCCGAGCGGAGCCGTTGCCAACACAAGTTCGTCTTCCATTCCCGTCAGGCCAAGATGGTCGGGGTCGAAATGCCCCATGTAGGCTGCGAGTTTGTCCGCATCACGCTCAGGATCGACGGAGACAAAGACGACCTGCACATCATCCTGCAAACGTGTTGGCAACTCGTCGCGCGCGTTCGTCAACACAGCCAGCGTGATCGGGCAAACGTCGGGACAGCTTGTGTAGCCATACGACAACAGCACCACCTTATCGCGCAAATCAAACAGCGACACGCGCTCCCTGTCTTGATCCGTCAGCGTGAAATTCGGCACAGTCACAGGATTCGCAACGAGAAACCCATGCAACGGCTTCGGCCGCAACACATACGAACCACGCACCACGTATCACTTCGGGTAACAGGCAAACAGATGCGCGGCTTCGTAACCGAATCGGCCGAATGAGCGCACGGTCAGTGCAATGACAATGTCACTGTCGGCGGCGCACCTAAATTTTTGATCTTTTCAGATGGGGTGTTTCTCGCAAGGCAACAGCACCGTAAAAGTTGAGTTGGATGCTCGCCAGCGGCGACTTCATATTGCTGGCGCACCTTTCCACGCCGTAAATTCCGCGAAATAAATCATGCGGGTCGCTCTGGCGGAGACCATCCGCAACCCAAAAATTTGGCAAGTACTCGGCGTGCGCCTAAAGCTGTTGGCGCACAGTCGCCAAGCTCCGTGCCGTGCGTTGTGTATCTGGGTGCGCGTCCCCCAATCGCGCCTGATAGATTCGCAACGCCCGTTCCAAATAAGCCACACAGCGCGGCAACTCCCCCAAACGATAAAACAGCATACCGAGATTGTTCAGGCTTCGTGCGGTAGCGGGATGGTCGGCTCCCAACGCTTGTTCTTCGATAGCCAGAGCGCGTTCATAGTACGGTCGCGCCCCTGCATAGTCGCCCATTGAAT